>JAKIUK010000032.1 GCA_021647585.1 Methylococcaceae bacterium | reverse complement strand
GGTTAGAACTCCCTTTGAAGCTGTTCAATACTGGTATAGAATAAATCCAGAAATTTTTAGAATATCACCTGATATGTTTCAGGCTGACCTTTTAAAAAATCATGGTACAACGTGGTGAAACATGACAACTATTGCCATTGCCAAGCGTAAAGGCAGTAATGCTGTTAGCGTTGCCGAGCAAGTATTAGCCTTAACCAAATCATTGCGCGGCACTTTGATTCCAGATGATGTGTTAATCACAGTCAGCCGCAATTATGGCGAAACGGCTGATCATAAGGTTAACGAACTGGTTATGCATCTGAGTATAGCGATCCTTACCATTGTTGTTCTGTTGGCGTTAACACTTGGGTTTAAAGAGTCGCTCATTGTTTCCATCGCAGTACCAATGACCTTTGCTATCACACTGTTCTGTGACCTGATTTTTGGTTACACCATTAATCGTGTCACCTTGTTCGCATTGATCCTATCGCTAGGTTTGCTGGTTGATGATCCTATCGTTGGCGTGGAAAATATTCACCGTCATTACAAATTGCGTAAAGAACCTCCGTTACGAGCCTTACTTACAGCGGTTAATGAAGTACAGCCACCCACTATATTGGCGACCTTTGCAGTTATTATGTCTTTTATACCGATGTTTTTCATCACTGGAATGATGGGCCCTTATATGGCACCCATGGCGTTTAATGTGCCTATTGCCATGTTGTTATCGTTGATCATCGCCTTTACTGTCACCCCCTGGGCCAGTTATCGGATGTTGAAAAAAGACTATGGTAAAGGTAATGATAAGCCCTTTGAGCTGAAAAAAACATTTGGTTATAGGCTATATCAAAGTATTTTAATACCAATAATTGCTACACCAGTACGTTCACGCTGGTTTTTACTGGCAGTATTTCTTTCCTTTGTCGGTGCCTCAATGCTTGCTGTGACACGCGCAGTCCCTTTGAAATTATTACCCTTTGATAATAAAAACGAATTACAATTAATTATTGATATGCCTCGGGGGTCAACGCTGGAAGATACCGATAACGTGAGCAAAGCACTGGGACGCTATTTATCTACAGTCAATGAAATCACTGATTACCAAAGTTATGTAGGATTAGCCTCCCCTATGGATTTTAATGGCATGGTACGTCATTACTACTTGCGGCACGGCAGCTATGTTGGCGATATACGTATTAATTTACTGCACAAGACAGAGCGCCAGCAACAATCACATAAAATTGCCTTACGAATCCGTCCAACTATTGATAAAATTGAGCAGCGATACGACACGAATATTAAAATTGTGGAACTTCCGCCCGGCCCTCCTGTTCTATCAACGGTGGTAGCTGAAATATATGGACCGCCTGATGCAAGCATTTCTGATATTAATCAAGTATCCAAAGAAGTGAAAGTTGCCTTACAGAAAATTTCAGGTGTCGTTGATGTGGATGATATGATCGAAGCACCTCATCAACAACTTCATTTCAAGTTGAATCGTAAACAGGCCGCATTGAATGGTATTACGGTCGAACAGGTTGCACAAACACTGAATTTGGCGTTAGCTGGTGAGAAAGCTGGAACTGTGCATATAGTTAGCGAACGTCTGCCGCTTTTTATACACCTGCAATTATCTAGAGATATGCGTTCTTCGGCTAATGACTTAATGGCTTTGCGAGTTAGAACAAATACCGGCAAACTGATTCCACTGAGTGAGATTGGACAAATGGTTCATGAGACAGGTGATCAAACCATCTATCATAAAAACCTACAACGTTTGTCTTATGTAACTGCCGAAATGGCCGGCCGTAGCCCTGTAGAAGCCATATTTGATATAAATGACTGGTTGCAGAACAACCCGTTACCACAAGGCTATCATGCTGAAATGGCGGGCGAAGGCGAATGGAAAATTACTGTTGATGTGTTTAGAGATTTAGGCCTGGCCTTTGCTGCAGCAATGATAATGATCTACGTGTTATTGGTGGGTCAGACGGGTTCGCTAGGTATACCGTTGATTATGATGATTGCCATCCCCTTGACCGTTATCGGCATTATGCCAGGCTTTTGGTTTATTAATCTGTTCACTGAATCAGTAGGCGATTATCCCAATCCTATATATTTTACCGCAACAGCTATGATTGGCATGATTGCTCTGGCAGGTATAGTGGTTCGAAACTCAATCATTCTGATCGATTTTATCGACCATGCCTATAATCGAGATCAACAAACCACTCTTTCAGAAGCATTGATAAAGTCAGGTGCCACTCGATTAAAGCCAATACTGTTGACTGCAGCCGCAGCGGTATTCGGCGCATCTATTATCGTACTGGATCCCATCTTTTCCGGATTAGCCTGGAGTTTTATCTTTGGCATCATTGCTTCAACAATGTTTTCCTTAGTGGTAATTCCGGTGGCATATTATATGCTTATGCGGAATAAACCCAAGCAGATGAATGTAGTGGACGAGCTATAGATAACGCTCCTGCAACTTTTGAATATATAAAGGCAAGCAGTCCCAATAAGCTAAGATTTTTTGACCTACAAGGAAGTAGGAAATGCAGGTTTTGCAGGAGCAAAAACCTGTGAAATCAATATCTTGCACTATAATTCTGCGCCCAACTGATCTTTCTAGGCTGAAGGATGGCTTTATGTGGCGGTGGTCATTGATTTGTTTTCACGCTAAGGGTCGGGTCGGGTCGGCTGGGCTATTAATGATTACATGCGTACATCACTATGCACTGACACTTTATAAATGGCGTTCTGCCGACGAAAACCCAAACCTGGATACTTCATCATTCAGACCGTGGAAGCCAATATGCGAGTAAAGAATACCGTAAACATTTAAAGCTTATGAAGATGGAGCAAAGCATGAGTCGAAAAGGAAATTGTTGGGACAAAGCCCTACAGAGCTATTTTTCCGTAACCTTAAGCATGAGCAATTAAATTATGAAAAGTTTAGAACTAAGGACGTTGCAAAACTCTGTGTTATTAATTATCTGACTTTTTATAATAGTCAGCGTAAACACTCAAAATTAGGGTATCAATCCCCATTAAAATTTGAGCAAGAATTTTATAAAAAAACGGGCTAAAAAAGTGTCCGGTTTTTATTGTCCATTACATTTAAGCGAAGGTCTTTTTCTGCAGGCTTTGTATTGCGAATGGTTACATCTGTCAGTAGTTCTTTAGCCATTTCAGCACCCCAAATGCAGTAACTTTTAATACAGTATCAGTAATATTTACCTGTTATTGTAAAAAAAAGCAAGCTGTTACTGTATTTCTATGGACTTTTAGGGACAACAAAAATGATAAAAACTGAGTGTTGGCAGTGGATAAAGGACATTTAGGGACTTACTAGGAGGTATCAATGGAGGCTGCGACCGGAATCGAACCGGTGTAGATGGCTTTGCAGGCCACTGCATAACCACTTTGCTACGCAGCCTTAAGAGGAATAAACCGAGATAAATAAAAAAGCCGCGAATTACGCGGCTTTTTTAGAATTTATTGGAGCGGGAAACGAGATTCGAACTCGCGACCCCAACCTTGGCAAGGTTGTGCTCTACCAGCTGAGCTATTCCCGCTAATCAATTTATTCGGATATTATAACGAGTTATTTCAATTCGTCAATAACTTAATTTAAGTTATTTGCAACTACCCAGCCTTTTCTTCCGGCACATTCTCCATCAACAATCTCAATTTCAGCATATTTTGCCCCAGTAATTACTTGGCTATTTAGAACTTTAACTCTTGTTCCCTGGATCATATTCTTACATTTATCGCCTGCGCCTTCTGTGGTATCATCATACGCAGCAATTGAGCCAGGAATATTAACTATTCTAACGGTTGCGTTTGGATCATAAGTATTTACCCCTTTTAATGCATAGGTTTGTCCTATCGCAACATCTACGGCCTTAGTAACTGGAAGACTCTTTTTACTACCTCCACCACCACTCATCATCAAAATAACAATAACAATCACCAGACCAGCAATTCCACCAAAAAATACTTTAGGATTTGATTCTTTCAATTCCATTGCTTTTGAAATCAGATTACCTGCAACATTAGATGCCTGCTCAGTGGAAGTTTCTGCCTTATTGCTAGATTCTTCGGAGTCATTAACTGAATCGACCGACTCATTAGGGTTTTCATCATTACTCATTATTTTTTCCTCTTATAAAAAGCTTTTATTAAAATGCATAAAATTTAGGGACCATAAAACATCATTCAATTTTGCTTAAACATATTTCACTTTCGATATAACTCAAACTATAATTATTCAGTATGTTTTCTAAGGTATTTTAAATACCATTTTTTTATTATTTTATGAGTGGGTAAAGGTACCATGCTGACAAAACTTTTCAAGTCATCATTTAATTTAAATAAGGTTTTTCATCCTTTTTTCAATTTAATACTCTATTTTTACAGTCCATCTAAATGAAATCATACCCTTTTTTCTTAGTCTGTTGAATGATTTGTTTTTCCTCTATTCGTCTACATTCAAATTGCCAATAGCCTAAACCTATATTTCTTCTATCCCCTAGAATGATAGGAAAGTCATCCTCATTCATAAACATTCTTAATATATCTTCATCTTTAAGCATAAAGGATTCCACAATAATATAGCTTCTTTCTCCCATTTCATTTTTAATCCCATAAAGTAACGCTTTATAGGATTCAGAATTGTCTGCAGCCCCCATATTCTGATATGTCACAGCATATGATATAGGTGTTAGGGATGATAATTCAAAAACAATAAGTCCATCCTGCTTAGGCATGGTTATTTTTTTTACTATGCCTAATGATCGTTTACTCTCATGTTCATTTGTTTTTCTAAAACTAACCAGACTGCCTATAGACAATACACCTTCTTTTTCAAACTTACATGATAATTCTCTTTCTGAATACGATTCTGCCAAAATTTCAAAATCTGCTTCACTATTCACCGATAATGAATGTTGCAATGAATGAGTAGCCTCTAAACCTATAGCAATATACCGATCCAGTCGGTCGGTAAAAAATGAAGTTCCTTTGAGTTCGACCCCTTTCCAACATTGCAATAAATAGTCGAATAAAACTGCCGGAAGCTTTTCAGAGGCGTTAGTTACAAGATGCATTGAACTGAATCGTGCTTTGTCTTTACTACAATACTTATCTCTTTGTTGCAGTATTTTATAGATTTTGATCAGGTTCAGATGCATCATTGAAGCATCAGCTTGAGTTGCATTTGTGTCAAAATAAGGACTGCTATCTTCGTCCATCAGGATTAAGCATTGCACTTTTTGATTATTTACCGGATTTTTTTCTATTCGTACATTTCCACTTATTTTTCCGATAAAATCATACACCTGCTGAACTTCTTTCTGCATCAAACCTGAAGGGTCAGCAAGGCTTAACAGCAATACTTGCTTATAACTATCTTCCGAAGTACTGACTTTACCCGCTAAACTTGTTTCATCGGCAACTTTTGTTGTTTCTTTTTTAATTTTTACACTCAGTTTATATAAAGAATGTAAATCAATCCAGACCCAATCAGGTACGGGTAAAAACATCATATAATGCGTTACTACCACGCTACTTAATCCTTTTATAGTTCTTTGAATGGCTAACGCTGCACTTTTAGCTTGAAACCAACCTACGTCACGACGCGTTAATTTACGAACGACTATCCAGTAGCCAATAGTAAATTGTTTTTCAATTGAAACAATCAGGCTTAAGATCTTTTGTTCATTTTCACCTTTAGGAAAACCTGATAGTATAAGACGTGAACGCAGATAACTTTCAATAATTAAAAAATGGGGTCTTAATATTTCTAATACATCCAGCCGTTGCTGGATAGGCATTTCAACTGTATTAAGGCCTGTAATAAAATCATAAAATAAACGTGTTGCTAAACTGGGATTTGCTGTAGGTAATTCAGTAACCCATTGACTAACTGTCTCTTTTTCAAAAGACACCAGCAGGTCTTCATTTTTTTGTTGAACTGGAATAACAAGAAAAAAAGAGTTTTTCACAAACCATCCAATGATTAGCAGTTATAAGATTGATTAAGTTTAGACTATATTAGAGTATTTTAATCGTCCATTTCAACTATTTGCACTACTTTCCTCCTTTTTTCATCATCATTCCTTTGGATGGATTATAGCCTATGACAGCCGCAATCATAAAAAAAGAAAATGCACAAAAAGTATAAATAAATGCATATTCATTGAACTGTCCATACAGTGCAAATCTAATTAATTCTACTGCCTGTGAAAATGGATTATAAAAAGCAAGACTATGTAATAACTCGCTGGATTCTTTCATTTTCCATAGCGGATACAGGGCAGTGGACATAAAAAACATCGGAAAAATCACAAAATTCATCACCCCAGCAAAATTTTCCAGTTGTTTGATAAATGATGATAACAATAAGCCTAAGGCACCCAGCATCAATCCGGAAAGTATTAAAGCAGGGAAAACCCAGAAATAGCCTACCAAAGGCGGTTCAATATCATAAAACCAGGCTATGGTTAAAAACACATAAACTTGAACAATGGAAACAGAGACACCGGCGACTAATTTACTGACTAACAAAAACCAGCGGGGTAAAGGACATACCATCAATATCCGCATACTACCCATTTCCCTGTCATAGACCATTGATAAAGAACTTTGCATGCCATTAAAAAGCTGAATCATGCCCATCAATCCAGGCGTAATATAAACTTCATATAGAATATACGTTTCATACGGTGGGCTAATAGCCAGCCCTAATGCAGCTCTAAAGCCAGCGGCAAAAATAAACAGCCAGACCAAAGGACGTACCAGGGCTGAAATAAAACGCTCTCTTTGGCGGACAAAACGCCATAACTCACGCCCAATGATTCCCCACATGGCTCGCCAGTAATGAAGGATATTCATACATTTTCTCCCTGCGTTAACCGCCTGAATGCTTCATTAATTGACGCTGAACTTGTAATCTTTAACACCTCATCCACTGATCCTTTAACTCTTACTTGTCCTTTATGCATTATGATCAATTGATCTTGTGGATAAATTTCATCAATCAGATGGGTAGCCCATAGTACCGCAAGCCCCTGATCTGCTACCAGTTGATGCACATGTTCAACAATTGATTGTCTACTTGGCACATCAAGCCCGGTGGTGGGTTCATCCAATAATAATAATGCGGGTTTATGTAATAGTGCTCGGGCTATTTCCACGCGCCTTCTGTGCCCACCATTAAGTTGCCGTACTTTCTCTGAGCGCCTTTCATACATGCACATGCGTTCTAATTCTTGCTGTATTCGCTGTTTTGCCAATTTCCGGCTCATGCCTTGTAATGCTGTGTGATAGCGTAAATTTTGCATTACTGTTAAATCCAGATCCAATGTAGTTTGCTGAAATACCACTCCTAACCTGGTTAAGGCATTGCGTGTTTCCTTTTTTACATCAAAACCACACAGCTGAATATTTCCGTGGTGTGAATCATACAACCGGGTGATTAGAGAAAACAACGTACTTTTACCCGCACCATTAGGTCCAAGCAAAATAGTACATTCTGATGATTTAACTGAAAAACTCACCTTATCCAGTGCTTTTCTACCACTGTATGAAAAACTTAAGTCCTCAATACTAAGTGCAGCAGCTTGTTCATTTCTTTGGCTAGACTGAATACTCATGGTTTTGAAACGATTCCCCAGGGAAAACGCCCAACGCCTACTGATTTTGTTACTTTATGACTTTCAAGATCTATAATTGAAATATCATTACTTTTGCCATTGGTAGTGTAAAGTCTTTTCTGATCAGGGGAAAAAGCCAGGTTCCACACACGCTGCCCTACCAGTAAAAACTTTTCAACTTCCAAAGTTTGGGCATTAATGACTGCTACTCGATTAGCCGGACCAATTGCGACATATCCCCATCTTCTCTCCTTATCAATGACTACACCGACTGGCTGAATTTTGTCAGTACTTACACCGGGAATATCCAGTCTAATTTTTTTAATAATCTGTTTACTATTAACATCTAAAATCATTAAAGTACCCGCAATTTCAGATGTTACCCATAACTGGGTATTATCAGAGACAAAACTGGCCGCTCTGGGGCGCGGATCGACCAATGTGTTTTCTACAATAGTATTGGTTTTCGTATCAATCCAGTGAATCATATTCGTTGTTTCTGTGGCACTAATCACCCACCGGTTATCAGGACTCACGACGATACCTTCAGGTTCCACCCCCACTTTAACCTGAGCAATTACCTTTTTATTAGCAACATCGATAACAGTGACTAAATTATCATCTTCATTTGAAACATATAATCGATCACCGGCTGGGTTTAGGGCAAATGTTTCAGGATCTTCTCCTGATGGCAATTGTCCCACTTCTGCAAAGGTTTCTGTATCAATAATCTTAACCGTGTCTTCATCACTGGTTGCAACATACAAATATTTATTATCAGGGCTAAGAGTTATCCCTCTGGGTCGCAGCCCAATATCTACTATTTTTATAAGTTTGCCCTCAATGGGGTCTACCACCGCTAATGCATTATCTTTTTCTAAAGTAACAAAAACAGTTTCAGCCTGAACCGAATAACTCAGCATAGAAAGACTCACCAGGAAAGAGAATAAGCCAACACCCAAAATACTTTGTTTCATTTTATTATTTCCACCCAAACTGTTTAAGTTTATTTATTATTTGTTGCTTTAATTTTTGCAACTTATTCTCACCCTCACTTTGCTTATCTTCTTGTATAGCAAGTGGTGCTAAATTTGTGTTTTTGCTACCGTTCATACAGGTCGATTCAGCTTGATCAAACCCAAGCGTATCCAACTCTGTTTTAGGATGTAAAAACCCTTCTATTGGAGCGACTGTTACCAGTGAACGTGCGGCTGCCAATAATACGGGCTGCCTTAATTGTCCATTCCAGGATCTGAAGGATAAAGGTTTACCTTTATAACCTTGTAATGCAAATTCATCGCCTAACAGATAGTTTTTTAATATTTGCATCTGGTTGGATTCAGTTCTAACTGAGGCTTCTCCAATCGATCTTACTGCGAGATAAGCACCATAATCCTGTTCCTCCATCCATCGACCCGCCAATTCTTTAAAACGATTCTGAACTTGTACTGCGCCCCATTGCTCATGTGTCCTATGCCATGAGGTGGGAACCAAACCCTGAGTACCAATAACCGGACGAGGAATCCAGCTACGGTACTGAAAATATTCTCCAAACAGACCCTGTTCATCTGCTACAACCAGCACATCATATTCAACACCCTGAGTAAAAACCGGCACATCCGATTGAGCTGTTCTTCGAGCATCATAGGTATGAGTCCATTGCTTTTCAGTAACAATTTTCATTCCAAAGCGTTCTGCAGCACGTTTAATTGCTCTGGCATAGGCCTGGTCTTCATTACTCATTCCAGTGACTAAAAACCATTTTTTCCATCTTTTTTTCATCATATATTGAGCCAGCGCATCGGCTCTCATAGCCCTGCTCGGCAACATATGTAGAATGTTTTTTCTACAGTGGCTATTTCTTAATTCATCATCCGTGGTTGTCGCATCAAAAAACAGCTTTCTCTTTGCAGAATCAAGATCAGCTAATCGTATTAATAGATCAGCGGGTAAATTAGTAATAACAAAAAACGTGTCATCCATCACCAGTTGCTTAAAAACTGTAACAACATCAGCAGAAACAGGAACAATGATTTTTTGTAAATTAAATTTTTGCCCAGTAAATTGTCCTGTTGTATTATTATCAGCAATTGCAATTTCAGCGCCTATCAAGCCTTTTTGCTGGATAAAGGCATCTAAATTTGATAATGCGGCGGGTACTTTCTGCTCTTGAGTGATGTAAGCAATTTTTATAGTCTGAATTGTTGTCGCATTGACCAAACTTGTTGCCCAAAGCAATATTAAAAAAAAAGTTTTTTGTATCCGTCTATTCATAGAAAAAGTTTGGCGTTAACTCTGTTTATTATTTGCTGACAACTTCGGGAATTGAAAAGGGTTTATTGACTTCAAAATTTATTATCAAGTCAATATTACCTTGTGATAAAAAACCATGGGATCTATCCCTCTATTTATAACCATCCTTATTGCATTTCTGCTATCATTTTCAGAGCATATTTCTCTGGTTATGTATCCGTTGAGTGCAGTTATTTTCTACTTCTATTTGCCCATTTTGTATGCCTCATCCAGAATTATTATTTTACACCACTTATAAGAAAAACAGGGCTGTTTTCTTAGCTTTGAATTCCTTTTTATAACATGACTATGAACTAACCACAGGTTGGGTTGAAAATAGGTTCATAATTAGCTAAACAATTTTCAGCGTGGAAGTGAGGCTTTAGCCTCACTTTCAAAAGATAACCTGTGGTTTGAATATAGCCATGTTTTATAATGTTATTGTTGTTTGTAATGAATCACTAAGGTCTTTCCCGCTCATCCCTATTAAGTATCATGCAAGAACTAATCAAAACACCTCTTTATAATCTCCATCTTGAATTAGACGCAAAAATGGTGCCTTTTGCTGGTTATAAAATGCCTGTGCAATATACCTCAGGCATTATTCAAGAGCATTTACATTGCCGAAAACATGTGGGATTTTTTGATATTTCACACATGGGACAATGCATTATTACAGGTAAAACCTCGGCACAAGAACTTGAAAAACTAACACCCGGCAACATTTCAGGGCTTAAATCAGGACAACAACGTTACACAGTACTCACCAATAAAAATGGCGGTATTATTGATGACATTATCATTACACGTACAGAGTCCGGCTTTTTCATCATAGTAAATGCAGCCTGTAAAGAGAAAGACTTTACTCATCTAAAGCAGCATTTATCTGAGCACTGTGAAGTCAAAGTTTTACAGGATCAAGCCCTGTTTGCCATACAAGGTCCAGCTTCGGCTATAATCATGGCTCAACTTTCAGCACCTGCATCGGAGCTTTCATTTATGCAGACTTGTACTACCCAAATTTCTGATATGCCCTGTTTTATCAGTCGCTGTGGTTACACTGGCGAGGATGGTTTTGAAATTTCGATCGCAAATCAATATGCCGAATCACTGGCTAAGCAGCTGTTAGCATTTGACCAGGTTGAAGCTATCGGCTTAGGAGCCAGGGATACTCTGAGACTTGAAGCAGGACTCTGCTTATACGGACATGAACTCAGTGAAACCATCAGTCCAGTAGAAGCCGGATTAAAATGGACATTCAGGAAAGATGTAGATAACTTTCTAGGAGCAGACACGATCCAGTCTCAATTAAAACAGGGGGCTACAAACAAACGCGTAGGCCTACTCATTGAAGGAAAAATACCCATCAGAAGTGGCTCCGACTTATTTGACAGCCAAAATATTAAAATTGGTTTAGTGACCAGTGGCAGCTTTTCGCCTAGCATGAACAAACCCATCGCTCTGGCGTTAATAGATAGCGGCTATAAAGAACAAGTCTTGTACGCTACAGTAAGAAGCCGTACTATTATAGCTAACATTTCCTCACTACCCTTTATTCCACACCGCTACCATAGGTCATAATCATGTCTACATTCGAGTTACCGTTAAACGAACTGGAAATGCGTGGTAACTTTATTCGCCGACATATTGGTACAAATCAGCAGCAAACATCAGCAATGTTATCGAAACTGGGATTAGCAAACCTGGATGAACTCATTGAACAAGCTATTCCCAACAATATTCTGAGTAATGAACCTCTGAAACTGACCGAAACAATCAGTGAACGTGCGGTCATCGAATACCTAAGAAAAATCCGCCGGCGTAATAAAGTTTATACATCCATGATCGGTATGGGCTACTACGACACTATTATGCCAGCAGTAATAAAACGAAATGTATTGGAAAATCCTGCCTGGTATACTGCTTACACCCCCTATCAGGCCGAAGTCAGCCAGGGTCGCCTGGAAGCCTTAATCAATTTTCAGCAAATGGTGATTGATTTAACCGGTATGGAACTCGCTAATGCCTCGTTACTTGATGAGGCAACTGCAGCTGCTGAAGCCATGGCTATGTCACGGCGATTATCTAAAAGCAAATCTAATAACGTTTTTATTGATATGGAGTGCCATCCTCAAACCATCGCGGTGATGCAAACACGTGCACTTTCATTGGGTTATAACACGATCATAGGATGTCCATTTCAAGATTTGGAAAATAGGGATTATTTTGCCGTTCTGGTTCAATATCCAGGGTCTAAAGGTGAAATACATGATCTTACTACTATAGTGAAATCTGCGCATCAACAGCAAGCCCTCGTCACAGTAGCTGCTGATTTACTCAGCCTTATTTTATTGAAATCTCCAGCTGATTTTGATGTTGATATTGTTGTAGGAAACTCTCAGCGTTTTGGAGTTCCCATGGGCTATGGAGGACCACATGCTGCTTTTTTTGCTACCAGAGAGTCCTATAAACGCTCAATACCCGGTCGTATTATCGGAGTATCTAAAGATATACACGGACAAATTGCCTATCGTATGTCGCTGCAAACTCGTGAGCAGCATATTCGTAGAGACAAAGCGACCAGTAATATATGTACATCTCAGGTTTTACTTGCTGTCATTGCAGGATTTTATGCCATTTATCATGGCCCCAAAGGTTTATACTTAATTGCCAGTCGTATCCATCGCTATACACAAATACTAGTAGCAGGACTTCAGCAATTGGGGTACAAAATCCCCAGTAAAAGTTATTTTGATACCTTTATCATTAATACACCTCATCGTGCAAAAAGACTGGCAAATCAAGCTCAGGAAGAAGAAATCAATTTTCGATTAATTGATACTAACACTTTAGGCATATCCTTGGATGAGACAACCACCCGACAAACTCTAAGAAGAATATGGCGGCTGTTTACCTCAGCTACCGTTGATATTCCTGATATTAATAGCTTGGACTGTCATATTTCAGAGTGCATAACAGATTCTTTGCTACGTAAAAATAAGATTCTTCAGCATCCCGTGTTTGAAAAATACCATTCTGAAACTGAAATGATGCGTTATATGCGACATCTCGCCAGTAAAGACATTGCCCTTGACCGCAGCATGATCCCATTAGGCTCTTGCACAATGAAGCTTAATGCCGCGACCGAAATGCAAGCTGTTTCTAACTATGAATTCAGCAACATGCACCCGTTTGCACCGATATATCAAACACTCGGTTATCAACAGATGATTGATGAACTAGAGGAAATGCTGTGTGACTTAACCGGTTTCGATGCCTTTTCTTTTCAGCCCAATGCAGGTTCTCAAGGTGAATATACTGGATTATTGGTGATTGCCAAATACCACGCGGTTCGCTGTGAAACACACAGAAATATTTGTTTAATTCCTGCTTCAGCACATGGTACCAACCCTGCCAGTGCGGTAATGGCAGGATTTGAAGTCGTTGTATTGGCGTGTGATGATAATGGAAATGTCAGCCTGGAAGACTTAAATAAAAAGGTAATTCAATATCAACAAAATCTGGGCGCTCTAATGATTACCTACCCTTCAACACATGGTGTTTATGAAGAAGGTTTCAGGGAAATCTGTGATATTATTCACCAGCATGGAGGCCAGGTTTATCTGGATGGTGCCAATTTTAATGCGCTAGTCGGGTTAAGTCGTCCAGGGAAAATAGGTGCAGATGTCGCTCATCTTAATCTGCATAAAACATTCGCTATTCCACATGGAGGCGGAGGCCCCGGAGTTGGTCCCATTGGTGTGGGACAACATCTAGCCGCTTACCTGCCAGATCACCCTGTAGTCGATGGAGTAAACCCGGCCAAATCAAAACACGGAACTATCGGTACTATTTCTGCCGCACCCTGGGGTTCGGCCAGCATTCTGACTATTTCCTGGGCATATATTGCCATGATGGGTGCATCAGGCTTAAAACAAGCAACCTTGCATGCTATTTTAAGTGCTAATTATATCGCTCATCGGTTAAGCCCTTTTTACCCTATTTTATTTACCGGAAAAAATAATCGCGTTGCGCATGAATGTATCATAGACTGCCGTGAATTTAAAAAGTCATGCAACATTTCTGTTGATGACATTGCCAAACGCCTAATAGATTTTGGATTTCACGCACCTACCATGTCATTCCCCGTTGCGGATACGTTAATGATCGAACCGACAGAAAGTGAAAACCAGACAGAAATTGATCGTTTTTGCGATGCTCTAATAACAATTCGTCAGGAAATCAGAGACATTGAAACGGGTAAATCGGATGTTAAAAACAATGTACTGCATAATGCGCCACATACGCATCGTTTATTAATGGAAAATGAATGGACACATCCTTATTCAAAACAACAGGCCTTTTTCCCTGATGACCATCAACATGATAATAAATATTGGCCGCCTATCGCACGTATAGATAATGCCTATGGGGACAGACATTTATTTTGTAGTTGTCCAGACATATCAAAATATGAAGGAAATGACTAAAAAATAACTAAGACCTACTTCACAAGACGGATTAATTTTACTATTATTTCAACCTGATTTTCCACAAAATCCGTGCTCGACTACTTTTCTAGGTTTAAGGATCATCGATGTTGCTATTTCTGAAAAATCTACTTTTTACACTCATTGTGCCTGGCTCTGTTACGGTATATATACCGCTGCTGATCTCTCAAAACAGCACGGTGTCCTCTAATCCTTCGCTTATGATCGCCATTTTGCTTTTTTGCATAGGTGGAGCCCTTTATTTCTGGTGTTTATGGGATTTCGCAAGTTTCGGAGGCGGTACACCTGCTCTAATTGATGCACCCAAAAAACTTGTTATTCGCGGCTTGTATCGCTACTCACGTAACCCAATGTTTGCAGGTGTTTTGATAGTACTTGTTGGATGGACCGTTATGTTCCAAACAATATCATTGTTGATTCATTTGACTTGCGTCGCCTTAGCTTTCCAGATATTCATCATCTACTACGAAGAACGTCATCTGCAAAAAGTCTTTGGAGACCAATACAAAAACTATTGCAACAGAGTGGGGCGCTGGTTACCACTGCCCTAAAAGCAAATTAAACTTGAGGTTTTGAATGTTAAATATTAATTTTCATTATTAGAGATTAATACATTCTCAGCACTCAATCTCAATGTATACTGCCCTTGTAATAGGCCTTGCAACTCCTTTCCCACCATACTGTAGCGCCAGCCTAGTAGCAAACCACTTTCTGCTTCATTTGATAACAGTTTTTCCAGGTCTTTTCGGCTAGCTAATATCATGGGGTTTAATGAATTTTCATCCGCCCTCATTCTAACAACTGCTGTCAATACATCTAACACAGCTTCCTGTTTTTGACACTTTTTGGCCGATTTAACTTTATTGGTTATAGCAATGGGAGATTTTATCTTAGCTTCATTAATCAATCGGCATATAATTTTGCCATACCGTCTAACTATTCTTTCATTCATACTTCTCACTTTAGCCAGCTCATCCACTGTTTCCGGCTGTAGCTTGGCCAATTCGAGCAACAAATCATCCCTTATTAACCAGTTTTTAGGTCTATTTTCTGATTGCGCTGTTTTTTCTCTCCACTCGGTTAAAGCCTGAACTATTGATAACTGTTTACCTGTAAGTCTGTTTTTACCTTTAACTTTTAACCAGGCATTAACTGGTGAAATTTGATACAACTCTGTATTGTTTAACAGCTCAAAATCTTTGTCCAGCCAGTTAAGACGCCCTAATGCATCTAACTTTTGGCATATTATCTGATATATTTTGCAAAGATAAATAACATCATCCGCTGCATAATGTATCTGTGCTTCACTAAGAGGTCTTACACTCCAATCAGTCCTTGTGTGCGCTTTGGATAAATTAATATTCAAAAAACTGGAAACCAGCATCGCATATCCTGGATTTTCCTGAAAACCTAATAATGGAGCTGCTATTTGGGTATCAAAAACGGGTGTGGTCACCTTCCCTGTTAATTTATAAAATATTTCCAGATCCTGTCTACAAGAATGTAGAACTTTAGTAATTGCAGGATTATTTATAACATCAAACAGTTCAGATAAATCGGGAAGTGCGATAGGATCAACACAAACCACCCATTCCGGGGTGGCAATTTGTAATAAACAAAATATAGGGTAATATGTTTTTTCTCTTAAAAACTCAGTATCCAGTGCAATCCAGGGTTCTTGGATAATCCTGTTGCATAATTCCGTTAACTGCTCAGGCTTATCGATGTATTCAATTGTCATAATCTAATATTAGTATAATTTAAAGTTTATATTACCTGAATCCTAAACTTCTTTCTCCACTAAGGAGAAAGGATTTAATAAATTCTAATTTTTGACTAGGAGGCTGTCCGAGAATAGAAAACCTACTGCGGAAAAGCCCATTTTGGCCAGTTTTTCTGGTCATTTTCGTTTAATAGCGCAACTATTCGCCTTAAATGATCAAAAAAACTGACCCAAAATGGGTTCCCCTCGCTACGGTTTCTATTCTAGGACAGCCTCCTAGAAAGATCAGTTGGGCGCGAGATTATAGTGCAATCTATTGGCTTCACAGTGCTTTGAAAAAATCTTAGCCTCACCTATTCGGTTAGGAGGGCATTTTTTGAAGTACTGTGGAATCAATGGGTTGTGCTAGAATCTGTAATCCAACTGATTTTTCTAGGATAATGGACTAAAGTCCGGATACGGGTCATAAGACCCGTTATGGCTACGTTTTAAAATTATCATCACTTTTGGGCTCAAAGTGATGTTCCAAATAATTTTGGATCATTTCTTGGTGGTGGGTTAAAGTTGTAGTTTTACCAAACATACCCTCATTAGTAACCGTCTTTATGGGGCGCAGGTTTTAACCTGCATTCTTCATAGCAAGAGCAGGCTAAAGCCTGCGCCCCAATAATGGATAAGTTTTTAAAATAGCTTTATCAACAGATTCGACCCACTATCCTATAATCCATAGCCTCTCCAAAACTAATACCGAAAAAAACCATTCTAAATCATAGATAAATCTGACCGCCTAAAGGCGGTGGTTTTAACCTTAATAGGGACTAATAAAAAACAAACTATGGCCTATAGGCGAAGATTTAAAATTTATTCCCTGTCATGGCCCGATATCTACTTTTCTGTAGAAATGGAATTTACCCCCCATATCGCTATCAAATAAGATTTATGCAATATGCGGCTTAGAAGAAATTTTTTTGTGATTCCTGCGTTTGTTGAATCTACGTTGATATTTAATTCGCTTTATATTTAATTTTTGATGCCTGATTTCTGCTTCTGATAATAATTGAAAGATATCTGCTGGCATACCATCAGGCAAATCGACCAAGGTGTAATAATTACGAACATCCAGCCGCCCTATCTGCTTACTGTCCACCCCGGCAACTTCAACCAGAACCCCTTTTATTTCTTCCTGCGATACCAGATGTTTAGTTCCAATATCTAGACGATATCTGACGAACTTTTGTTTAGGTAAAACAGGCAAAATATCTACCCTTATTTTACTTTCACTCGGTATTACTTTGTTATTTCTATTCGGGTATAAGTTTGGCTGATGAAGCAAAAACAAAGCGGCTGAGCAGTCTAAAATACTTATCTGAAGTTCTGCTGATAAACGTTTAAGCAATTTCTGATATTGACTTACGTCCTGTTCATCCAGTATTTTTTTCAAACTATTTTTTAGTATTTCTTCCTTGCTGTATTTTTGCATATGCACGTCACATACGATCCAGGTTAATATCTACAAATGCCTCATCACGTAAACGTCGTAACCACAATTCGGTTTCTTCTTCTATTTTACGTTTACGAATTTCTTCTCTCACCCGATTTTTTTTATGCTCAATACTATTGTCTTTGTCTTCTCTTTCCAGCACTTGTATTATATGCCACCCAAATTGGGTCTGCACCGGATCACTGATCTCATTAATAGCTAAGTTGTTCATTGCATTTTCAAATGGCGAAACCAGATCTCCCGGACCCACCCAGCCTAAATCACCACCATTTAGAGCAGATCCTTTATCATCTGAGTTAGAGCGTGCCAAGGTAGCAAAATCATCACCGTCAATAATTCTGTCTTTTAATGACTGTAATTTTTTTTTTGCTTCTGCGTCATCTATCAACTCATTGGTTTTAATCAGAATATGTCGCGCTCTTGTTTTAGTAACAATATGTTTATCCACCCCTTTTAATTCCAGCATTTTTATAATATGAAAACCACTGGGACTACGAATTAGCTCTGCAATATCTCCAGGGTTCATTTTGCTAACATTATTGACAAAGAGAGTCGGAACTGCGCCTATTTCTCGCCACCCTAAATCACCACCATTCAACGCATCTCCACCATCAGAAACTGCAATCGCTGTTTGTTTAAAATCTGCGCCATTACGTAAATCATCAACTACTTTATTCGCTTTTTCTTTGGCTTTTTGAATAATTGAAGAAGATGCTGCCTCTGGTATGGAAATCAATATGTGCCCAAGATGATACTGTACCTTTTCTTCACTGAGTTCGCCTTGTGTTTCTAGAAAGTGACTCACCTCTCTGTCTGTTACTTTTATACGTGTACCAATTTCTCTTGCTCTTAATTGATTAATGACAATTTCATTACGTATATTCTCTTCAAAAGCTTGAAAATTGATACCCTGTCCTTCCAGTTCTTTCCTGAATTCATCAACAGTCAGATTGTTTCTACTGGCAATATCTGCAACTGAATTTCGTAACATTTCATTACTAACCCGTATACCTGATCTTTCAGCCATCTGGCGCTGTAACTTACCAATAATAATACGTTCTAGCACCTGTTTCCTAAGAATAAAAGGAGGCGGAATCATTACATTATTCGCTTCCAATTTCTTTACAATACTATTTGCCTCTAATGTTAACTCACGATCTAAAACAACATCATCTTCAACAATAGCGACAATACGATCCAATAGTTCTGCCTGTACTGTAGTACTATGCATTAAGGTACTTAGGATCAAAGCTATAAACACTATACCCATTTTTCTAATATTCATTTACTTTACTCTCTGATAACCCTTCAGGTTTTTCTCAAGAAACTCATCAACTTTATCCCCAAAACTGGTTAAACCTTTTAATTCCAATTGTACAAAAACACCTTCATCCATTTTATCTTCAGCAACATTTCCTGTTATGGTATTGGCAAAACGCCTCCAGATAACACGGAAACGCCAACAACAACTTTCTTTTTCTAGACCCAGAAAACTTTCTTTGGTTGAATTAAATTTTAACGAATATTGCCAGCGTCCCACCCCGTACCAGTTATCATAAATGGGCCAGCGAAATGAGGCATCCGTTTGAATGATGGTCGCAGCAGCATTTATATTATCTCGTCTATATCGATAACCTATATTTACGATCTGGTCAGGATTATTTCTGAACCGGATCTCAGCCTGTCCCCGAGTAAACTCATTCACATCGGGATTCCATTGTATACCTGATGAAAAAGATAAATGATCTGTTAATTGTCCGCTAAGTTCTGCCACTATATTTGACGTGCTGTTTGTCTCTGGGTGGAAGCCCGCTCTCAGAGGGTTCGATGGTACCAGAGGATTCACCAAGGTTACTTCTCTATCTGTAAAATAAAAGATTTCACCAACACTCAAATTTAATCGTTCCTGACCCGTTTCTGAATCAATCAATCTTGATGTCATTGCCACTGTCACCTGATTTGCATCCTGAATTCTATCTGTACCACTGAAACGATTTTCTCTAAACATGCTATTAAAATTAAAATCATAGAGAGAAGAATCAAAAAGAGGAATATCATTTTGGTCTCTTTTCGGTATATATAAATAGAAAGCACGCGGCTCAATGGTATGCTGGAAGCTGGAATCAAAAAGATTAAAATCACGCTCAAAAAACAAACCACTATCAACTGAAAATATTGGCAGCGTTCGACTAATAGTATTGTTTGTGCCAGATGGCTGATCTTGCAAAAAATATTCAGTATACTGAAGAGACGCTTTCGGTTTAAAAAATGTTGCTGATGTTTCTATAGGAAAGGAAATTGAAGGCTTGGTGTTAAATCTTTGCCCATTCACTCTTCCATTACGATAAAAAAACACATATTCATTATTTATTTCCAGGTCGATCGGCCATTCTTCAAAAGAATGATCCAGATTTAATGTAACCTGGGGTAGTTTTAGATACGGTTTGGCACTATCCGCAATGTTATTATCAATAGTTTGATAGGCTTCCAAATGGGTAGCAAATAAAATACCTTCGCTTTTGTAATTCAGATTTGCCTGACTTCTTAGATACCTGTTATTAGAAATACCTAGCGCATTATTTAATTCATCAAAGTATTCTTTATCGGATACATAATTTAAATCTATGTAGCTGTTTAAACTGGAGCTAAATTGAGTTTTATTTTTGATAGCTCCAGAATATCGGGATTCTTTCCGTAACGTATCATAAGGTAAAAATTCCAGACCTACTGAACCTTTGGTCATTTCTGTTAAATAACGAAAGTCTCCACCTAACATGCCTCCACGTTTTGACATATATCGTGGCCAGAAAGTAAGATCATAATTAGGTGCAATATTCCAGTAATAAGGAATCCTCATATCAAACCCATTTTCATCACTGCTACCAAACGTCGGTGGCAAAATACCGGATAAACGCCGATCATCCAAAGGAAATGAAATATAGGGTGTATACAAAACAGGTAAGCCCTTAAACTCTATCCAGGCATTTTTTGCAGCAGCCTTTCCTGTCAGCTTGTTCATTTTTAATCTTCCTGCATGTACCACCCAGTCCTGATTACCAGGACGACAACTGGTAAATGCTGCATTTTTGTATCTAGATAAAAATTTGCTATCCCGATAAACCACATCCGCAGATCCACGAATGGGAGCTGATGGGGATATAAACAGTGAATTTCTTAATCTTGCTTCATCTGTAGCTAAGTTTAATAATGCGGTATCGCTATAAAGAGAAAGTTCATCCTCATTATAAAAAACATGCCCTTGCGCATCCATCGTTTCAGAAACGGTATCATAACTTGCACGATCTGACTTTATATTCTGATCAGCACGAACAATATCCACATTGCCAAAAAAACTGGTAATTTCTTTATCAAATATTTCCGAATAATCGGCAGTAACATCCATAGGTGCATTATCTCTTCTGTCCTTGCTTGTTGAATATTGCTGTACACGTCGAGATGAAGCCGTACAGTTTTCCCATGGGTCATATTTCAACTGCGAATGTAGTGTTTTAAAAATCTGTTCCTGATCAGGATCAAAAGCAGCCCCCAACCAACCTGAAGCATATACTGTCTCTCTAATTTCTCTGGTTTCACCTTTTGGATCAGCACCTATTAAACCGCAATTCCATGTCTCATCCTCTTCATTTGGGGCACAGGTCCACCCTGTTCTATTAGTGACAGTTGGTGGAGGATGACTTACTGCTTTGGGTTTTTCTGGGACTAGAACGGGTGCAAGTACAGGTAAAGGGATTGGCGGAACTTGATTTAATTCTGTAGGTTTTAATTCTGTCGGGGTTAATTCAGTTGAATTTAATTCCGACGAATCAGACTCAGAAGGAACAATGCTCGAATTTTCTTTAGCATCGGATGAAGGATGATCAGCACAGTTCCATTCCTTTCCGGCTGCCTTCTCACAGTTCCATGCACTATCATTTGCATTACCCAGTTCAGCATATAAAAAAACAAAAAAAACAAAAATAAATCGGCAATGCATAGATGCGTGTCGGTAAAGTTAGCTTAAAGAGTCAAAAATCGAATAAAATAGAACATCATTTTACCTTAGTTTAGAAACAAGAAAAAAATAAATTGATCAGCTGCCCCCTTCTTTTTGTTCCTCTACTAGCATTGCATAGAGCTATTGCCGAGGCTTAGGGATGATGATGAGGTGGTGGTAATAAATAATCAGTCAGTTATGAACCTAGAAAAATATCATGTCAATTGCCGATACACGAACTCAATCAATTATTCATTGGCTAAATCACACGCTAAAACTAGAAATCAGACATTTTGAATCTGCATCCTGCGATGCCAGTTTTAGACGCTATTTCCGAGTTACCCATAGCAAAGGCCAGCATATTGTTATGGATGCGCCTCCAGAAAAAGAAAATACTGAGCCCTTCATCTGTATAGATACTTTATTAAAAAAATCAGGCATTAACGTTCCGCAAATTTATCAAAAAGATCTAAAACAAGGATTTTTGTTATTAGAAGATTTTGGTTGCAGCTGCTATCTAGATCAATTAAATGATAGTACAGCCACGAAATTATATCTCCAGGCATTTAATAGTCTATTCAAACTACAGTCTAATATAACTATCTCAAACTGCAAGCTACCTTGTTACGATCAGGCTCTGTTAAATACCGAACTCTCAATTTTTTATCAATGGTTTCTGCAGCAACAGCTTAATATATCAATACCGGAACAAATAAAAGTCACTCTCAATCAGCTATTGATTTCTTCTGCACTGGAACAGCCACAAGTTTGTGTACATAGAGATTTTCACTCAAGAAACCTAATGGTTTTAGCTAAAAATTCACCGGGTATCATTGATTTTCAAGACGCTGTCATTGGTCCCATAAGCTATGACTTAGTCTCATTATTACGTGATTGTTACATTGCATGGCCTGACGAAAAGGTAGATCAATGGATGACTATTTATTTTCAGAAAATTTCAACATCTGGTTTGATCACTGTTAATATTGAAACATTCACACGTTGGTTTGATTTAATGGGTTTACAACGCCATTTAAAGGCCATAGGCATTTTCTGCCGCCTGCATTTACGTGATAATAAATCTGATTATTTAGCAGATATTCCCAGAACCATGAACTACGTCAAACAGATTTGTAACAAATACCCCGAGCTTACAGAATTCAATCAATATCTTAGACAAACTATATTACCGGCCTATCAATGAAAGCAATGATTTTAGCTGCAGGACGTGGCGAAAGAATGCGTCCTTTAACTGATTCAACTCCAAAACCCTTATTACTAGCGGCAGGAAAACCCATCATTCAACATACTATCGAACGATTAGTAAACACAGGATTTACCGAAATCATTATTAATATTGCCCATCTCGGCCAAAAAATTAAACAAACCTTGGGTAATGGAGATCAATTTGGTGCTTATATCGCCTATTCAGATGAGGGTAAAACAGCGCTTGAAACGGCGGGAGGAATAATTAATGCCCTCCCTTTACTGGGTGAAAAACCTTTTCTAGTCGTTAATGGTGACCTTGCCAGTAACTATGACTTCTCTCTGCTCCGCAATCAACACTGTGATCTCGCCCATCTGGTTCTGATTCCAAATCCAGAACATCATCCTGAAGGTGATTTTCATTTATCATCAAACCAACGACTCACTGAAAAAGGTTTTCCAAAACTAACCTATAGTGGCATGGGTGTATATAACCCTGAATTATTTAGCAACATCGCCCCAGGACAAATTAAGCTAGCACCCATATTAAGACGGGCCATTTCACAGAATAGCGTCACGGGTGAAAAATTTAATGGCTTCTGGATGGATATTGGGACACCCGAGCGACTCAAAGATTTACAACACCATTACCAAAATGAGGACACCAGTAATCTATTAAATCCGGATAAATAGTCTTCGCACAGTCTCGCAAAGTATAATTGCTAATAGATTACTGATGGCTATTTAGAAAATCGTATATATCGTCTTAATGGAGATCCGGCCTGCCATGTAAAGGACTCCGTGTAATAATGCATCAAAGACAAATATCCAATTAGACCTAGTGTAATTGCTTTGTATATTTCTGTAGCAAAAAAGAATTGAGTAATCATATTAATCCATTCGTCTCCATAGGCCTGTAACAAATAAGCCAAAGTAAAAGAACTTAAGGGTAATACTAAAAAAACATGTAAATTACAGCGGGCAGCATATTTATATATCCTATTTTGTGGTTTCTGGTGATGTTTGTTGTAATCATGGGTAACATAAAAAACATAAGCCGTTGCATCATGTACCAGGCGAGGAATTAATATCGCTAAAAAATAATATTGCTGTGTATACATATAAAAGCTACTGACTATCAGCATGGTATTTGACCAAAGAAAATATTTTCCAAACCGGGTCGGAACATAGCGCTGACATAACACTGAACTCAACACCAGTCCAATCGTCAACACACCGGCAACTAACTCTACCCATTCAGCCTGTTGAGCATCCAGGCTATTTTTCAGAAAGATACCCATATAAATGAATATACCCGCACTAACACTTAGCCATAACAACCAGTAAAAAGCCCAGGCTGGCAGTCTACACACCCCTTTTCCTATACCATGCTGCTGTTTAAACACATGATAAACTGTCCAGCAAGCGGTAGCGATATACAGCATTTTATAGGGAATAAACAAACTTCCTATGCCAAAAACAACAATAATTAAAACCGTCATCACTATTATTTTCAGTTTAAAAAACTGTAGATATTCTTTATTACTGGTTAACAATATTGCACTGGCAATAATATGCGGTGTTCCAAATAAAATTTGGAATAAAATAAAGTGGGTAGGGCTACTGGGCAAAATAGATTTTAAATAATCACCCCAGATTAAACCATCCGCCAGATAAACCACAAAACAGAGTGGAATAATTAAATACAATCCAAGTATCAACTTAAAAGATACGGAGAGTTTATTTTCCTCTACTGCTTGTTCAACAGAAATATTAGATGCATTCATAAAACTAGACTTTTATTGTTATTATTCAACACTATGTACTAAGTACAACACATAACCTTATGACTTTTCAAGTACATCCACGCCTACAACAAGATAGCATAGAAATCGGGCGATTTAATTTGTCCCGCCTGTTATTAATTAACGACAGTCAATACCCATGGTTTGTCTTAGTACCTGAAAGAATTGATATTACTGAAATCTATCAATTATCAGAAACAGACCAACAGGTATTACAGCAGGAATCAAGCCTTTTAGCTAAAATGCTAGCCGATAATTATCATGCTGACAAAATGAATATTGCAGCCATTGGTAACCTGGTACCACAACTGCACATCCATCACATCGTGCGTTATAAAAATGATATTGCCTGGCCTGCACCAGTATGGGGGAAATATGATGCGGTTCCCTACTCAAAACCGCAACTGGAAAAAACAAAAACCAAAATAAAAATTCTGCTCAAGGAAAACTTGATTTAACTTAATTGTAACTACTCAGCGTATTATTTTTAGAAGGTGCAGGGCATTGATTTATCAGGCTTCTGCAACAGGACGTTGCAGCAGAGCTTACATGGATAGATATTTGCTCCTGCAATATCTACATTTACCACATCCATATGGTTCACGTATTCACGCGTCCTTATAAATCAATACCCTGCACCTTCGGCTCTAAATACATTGAGTAATTACACTTAATTAACTAAAAACTCGGTAAAAAAAACATCTCTGAATCCGTCACTATTAGAAAGCTTTTCCAGCGCTCTGGTAATAACCTCTTTAGATTCCTGACGCAAAGCTTCGCGCTGTTCCATAGTTTGTAATTCAGAGGCTGGACGACCGCTATAAAGCATAATTAATTCATGTCTTAATGCTGGCATATGTTTCTTTACTTTTTCAATGAATTTGTCACCCTCAACCATCAACTGTACATTAATGACTAAATACTTATTCGGTTTATCTAAATTAACGGTAAACTTTGGAGACATTTCCAGATATTCTATTACTGGCTCCGCAGCCTCATCTTCACCCGCATAAGCATTGTTAAAACCAAGTAAAATACTTAAACATAAAATTAAAATTCGCATAAACTCTCCTTATTTGAGTTAAATAACACTAATTGCACCATAAAAACATGACAAAACAAGCTATTGGCCCTGTAATGATTGATGTTGAGGGCTTAACACTGACACCATCAGAACAACAAAAAGTAAATCATCCCAATACTGGCGCAGTCATTTTGTTCTCCCGTAATTATAACGACCCGGAACAAATTTCAAAACTAATTAAAAATATCCGAGATGCCCGCGACGGTGATATTCTTATTGCTGTTGATCAGGAAGGCGGTAGAGTGCAACGCTTTCAAACAGGTTTCACTCGATTGCCACCTGCATCTACTTTTGCTGAATATCCTGAACTAGCTGAATCTGCCGGCTGGCTAATGGCGGCAGAATTATTAGCGATTGGTGTGGACTTTAGTTTTGCACCCGTGCTGGATATAGATTGTGGCATCAGTGAAATCATAGGCGACCGCTCATTCTCACAAGATCCTCAGCTGGCAGGCCAATTAGCCAGTAACTTCAGAAATGGAATGCACTCAGCGGGTATGGCAGCGACTGGCAAGCATTTTCCTGGTCATGGTGCAATTGCCTTTGATTCCCATTTAACACTACCTGTTGATGACAGAGACTTAGAAAGTATCCGCAATAAAGACCTGCAACCTTTCAAACAATTAATCGCTGAGGGATTAGAAGCTATCATGCCAGCACATGTGGTTTATCCACAAATAGATTCTCTACCCGCTGGTTTTTCTAGATTATGGATACAACAAATTTTACGTACAGAATTAAATTTCGATGGTACCGTCTTCAGTGATGATTTGAGTATGGAAGGTGCAGCATCTATTGGTGATTTCACACAACGCGCCAAACTTGCCTTACAAGCAGGTTGTGATATGGTTTTAGTATGCAATAACTCGACAGCTGCTGAAGAAGTTTTAAATAGTCTTCCTGTCACTGAAGATAAAAAACGACAACAAAGACTTAAATCTATGTGTGGAAAACCTCAACTATCTCGCGAACAACTTATAGCAACAGATAAATGGCAACAAATTTCAGCACAAATAAATAATCTTTCATATGCTTAAGGAAATTTCCAAAATAGAATCATCAGCCGATTTGCTACACAATGCATCGGAAATTGAATCTGCCATTGATAATATGGCTGAAAAAATCAATTATTTATTGAACGATAGAAACCCTGTATTTCTTTGTGTTTTAAATGGAGGCGTGGTCATTGCCGGCAAACTTTTAACCCGGTTAAACTTCCCTCTTACATTTGATAGCATCAATGCAAGCCGTTTTCATAACAAAACATCAGGTGGAGAGATTCAGTGGATACAAAAACCAGAAACCAGTCTTAAAGACCGAACTGTGTTGATAGTGGATGATATTCTTGATCAGGGCATTACCCTTCAAGCCATTAGTAATTATTGCAAAGAACAAGGTGCATTGTCTATATACACTGCGGTCCTGGTTGATAAAAAGCTAGCGCAAAAAAAACCAATTATTGCTGACTTTGTAGGACTTGAAGTAGAAAACCGTTATTTGTTTGGTTATGGTCTGGATTACAAAGGTTATCTTAGAAATGCTTCTGGGATCTATGCCTGCTTGGATAGCGACCTCTAAATCATTCAACTTAATCTATTGTTCAAAGATCACTCTATCTTCGATAACAATTTCCTTGTTCTACATTAACAAACATTATGGTTATTAACAAAATACAGGTTACATTTTAGAATATTTCATGTCTGGCAGTTTTTTGAATAATTAACGGAATGACAGCGTTTGTGAAGTTAACCCACAAACGCCAATATCGAGAGTAACCTGTGATAAATTAATAGTCATTAATTTATCACATAAAAAATACAACATGTCAAAACTAGCTATCATAGGTGGTTCCGGTCTTAGTCAAATTAATGGTCTAAAGATCACTCACCGCCAGCAATTAGAAACTCCATTTGGTACTCCTTCAGCAGAATTTATGCATGGAAACATCCATACACAAGACATCATATTCTTAGCACGCCATGGCAATCCACATTCTATCCCACCACATAAAATCAACTATCGCGCTAATATATGGGGACTTAAAGAACTGGGCGTCACTGATATTATTGCAGTAGCGGCAGTTGGCGGAATCACAGCTGCTATGGCACCAGCCCATATTGCATTGCCCGATCAGCTTATTGATTACAGCTATGGTCGTGAGCATACTTTTTTTGCTGATAATCTGGATACCGTTACTCATATTGATTTTACTTTTCCGTACAATCAACAATTGCGCACGGGTTTAATTCAAGCTGCAAACAATGCAAACCAGCTAATCAGCAATACTGGAACGTATGGATGTACACAGGGCCCTAGGCTAGAAACAATAGCAGAAATCAAGCGAATGGAGAGAGATGGCTGCGATCTGGTTGGTATGACTGGGATGCCCGAAGCTGCACTAGCACAAGAATTGGATATAAACTATGCAGCTATTGCAGTCGTTGCTAACTGGGCCGCAGGGAAATCCATAGGTGTAATATCCATGACAGAAATTGAGCATCATTTAAAAAATGGCATGAGCAATGTAAACAGTTTGTTGTACTCTTTTATTTTAAACAGATACCAAACTTAGAATTAGTCAGTTACCTTGTCAGATATCGCATCAAATATGTGGACCAATTGATTAGAGTCAATAGGTTTTTTTATAAACACATCAAAACCTGCGGCTAAGGCAGCACTATTGATGTCTTTAGTTGTTAAAGCAGACATTAGGACTAAATAACTCTGGATATTTAATGTTTCGTGCATTTTGATATAGTTTGCTATTTCTATCCCTGACTTATAAGGCATTTTTAAATCTAAGATAATGCAGTCATACACTTTATTCTGGATTAATTTAAGTGCTTGTCTGCCCTCTTCTGCCAACTCAACATCCGCGCCAAATTCTTTTAAATTATGCTCCATCAACAAACGACTAAATTCATCATCATCAGCTACCAAAATACGTACAGGCTTAAAAATTTTTTCTTTTTTGGCAACAGCTCCCTTAGTATCCCGATAGATCCATTGCAAATTTAATTGTATTTGAAAAATATCAAGCAATTGGTTTAATTTTACGGGTTTAGCAAGAAAATCATCGCAGCCAGCAGCCAAACACTGCTCTCGGTCTTCTTCAAAAGCATTGGCTGTAATCATAATAATTTTAGGTTTGTAACTTAACTCAAGCCGATGAATAGCAAAACATGTTTCTATACCGCTTAAAACAGGCATTACCATATCCAATAATATAATATCAGCATGTATTGTCTTTATAAGATCCAGACAAGCTATCCCAGAGTTTAAGCAAACAATCTTAAACCCTAATGGTTTAAGCATGGCTTCAAGCACTTTAAGATTATTCTGATTATCGTCTACTATTAGAACTGTCTTTAAATCACCTTGATACCCTGCAACAAATGCGTCTTTACTCGCTGTAGCAGCAATGAAGTCGCAGACAGGCAATGGTAAAATCAGCAAACATTGTGTTCCTTTATTCTGCTGACTGCTAATCAATAATCTTCCTTGCATCAATTCAACTAAATAATGTGAAATATATAAACCAAGACCCACACCATCATTATGATTCATTCTAGAATACTGATTAAATGGGCTAAAGATAGCCTTTAAATTATCCTTGCTAATCCCACAACCACTGTCATCAATAACAAATCTCATCGAATTGTTACTATAACTTACCTTAAAATCAATATAACCTTGATCGGTAAATTTAAAGGCATTTTCTAATAAATTACTAACAATTCTTCTAATCCTGTTTTCATCCCCATAAATTGCCTGTGGTAGACTTCCTTTAGGAACATAATTAAACACAAATTGTTTTGTCTGTGCCTGACTGGAAAATAAATCCACAATAGGATTAAGAAACTCAGCTGTATTAAAGGGTTGAAGATTTAATTCCAGCTTATTGGATTCGATTTTAGTTAAATCAAGTAAATCATTTATCAAGCTCAATAAATAATTACCACTCTGTCCAATAATATTAATGTCATTGCGATACTGAACAGGGAAATCCTGTTTACGCTGTAATATCTGAACATATCCAAGCAAACCGTTAAGCGGAGTCCTTAAATCATGACTCATTTGAGAAAGAAAGTCTGACTTAGCCTGGTTTGCTTTTTCAGCAGTTTCTTTTGCATACTTGAGTTGCTCGAGGTTTAATAGTAATTCCTTGGTGCGGAGAACAACCGTTTTTTCAAGCAACTGATTTTGATCACTTAAAAGTTTGTCATCTTGATTGATCTTGGCAATCATTGAATTAAATTCATCAGCCAATAATGCCAACTCATCATTGGTATGCGACTGAACCTGAATAGAATAATCTTTATGTTCAGATATATAACGTATAGCTGATAACAAATTTTTTATTGGCGTTAAAAAATATGTGTGGAGTTTTAAGGTCAATAAAAATGCCAGCAGTAAGGATGCTAGAAATAAAAAAGAAAAAACCTGGAGTTGTCGAGTTAGCTTTGTATGCCAGTCAAATAAATTGCTCTTTATGTATAAAGAACCAACTCTCTGCTCTTCAATCATCACAGGAACAGAGAGATATAAATAATCATCTGTATAATGATGTCTGGCAATGCCAGAACACTTGAATTCGATTTGTTGATCTTGCTCGCTATTCGAGAATTTAGTTTTATACTCAGCAAATATCTGACATTTTTCATCTAATAACACAGCATAATGAATCGACTTATCGACTTTAGCTGACAGTAAGATTTCTTTTGCAGTTCCCTTATCTAAAAACTTTAATGCCGCAGTACTGTTATTTGCCAGGACATTCGCAAGAATAGACAAACGAACCGCCTTGTTTTTTTTAAAGTCCAGTGTTTCCACACTAAAAATAAACAAATTATTGAGCAATAATGCAATGGTGCAGCAAAGCATAATGACTGAAATCAGTTTACCTCGTAAAGTAAAGTTACTAAATAACATAATCATATCGGATAGTACCTTAAAAGACGGGTATCACACTTATCATTTAAATTCTCTTTTTTTTATATTAAAAAATCTCATAGCAATTAAGTACCTTGTATAATTCATTAAAAACAACTTATTGTCGGGAGCAACATATTAAGGCGCGAGATTTTAATACCTACCTTGTAATTTAAAAAATGGCTATTAATAAAGCACAGGTTAAACTTTAGAATATGTCATTCCTACTTAATTTTAAAGTTTGTAATGAACTGTCATTTCGATAAGCGGGACGACGGTATGGACAGATATATTGCTCCTTGCAATATCTGCATTCACCACCTCCATGTGGCTTATGCAGAAGGTAAGGCAATACCTGGAACTTTTTTGCTCAGTAGTAATCCAGGCCCAAGATTCCTCCTGCTGGTCGGAATGACACGGTTAAAGTTTAAACACTAACTCACGAGTATTGCCGGGTAATCGCAGTTAAATAGTTGGACATACTTATATTTAGCTTTAAAAATGTCGTAGACATCCTAACCCTGCTTCCAACCCTTTAATCAAAGAATTTTGATGGCGTAAGTAGATATTATAGACCCAGATAGGGTTATGGTGAACTAATGTACTGCCACTGTATCCGTTTAGCTGGACCTGGTGATTAACGGAAACTTTATTAAGTTGAGTCATCGAGACTAATAAAACTCGACCTTATAACCCAGACGACGTAACTTTGAAATCAAACCTTCGTATCCAACTAAATGCAAAGCCCCTACCAAAACAAACTCAGTCGCAGGTGTTGCAAGAAAGGCCTCTATTTTAGGAATCCAACGGTTATTTCTCTCAACTAACAGCAAACGGTATAAATCAGGAAAATCAGCATTCATCGGAGAAAGTCCAATTTTCTCCAACTGCTTGATATCGCCTTTTCGCCATGCAGCTTTCATTTCTTCCATAATTGATGCCAGTTCCCTGGTTTCAGCGATGGCACTCAAAATCATTTCATCTTCATGACCTTTGCCCATATTTGCAATCACATCTAACTGAACCTGTACACTCTCAAGCTCATCCAGAGTTTTTCCATCCTCCACAGCCTTGTGGTTAAAATAATTATCCACCCCGGTGTTTGCCATGCCTAAACGCTGTAGTTCAGCCATCAACAATGTAATCATAACCATCGGTGGCTTAAATTGATTCAATGTATCTATCGTTAAACCAGTCGAGACAACATAATCAACTAAGGCTTTGTAGGTTTTTTCACTCACATCGTCTTTAAGTGTCTTGCCCTCTGCATACATAAGGCGCTGTAAAAATTGTTGCTGAATTTCAGGCTGAGCCAATTCTATCAAATCGGTTTCAAAAACAATCGTTTTTGCCTGTTTATACGCCTGTTCAAACTCAATTGGCAATGGATAATCACCGTTACTGAGCACATGTATTGTGCCACCAATAAACAGCTCAGAATCACCTTTGCTCACTCTCCACAAAGAAGTTTCAGCAAAAGCAGGAAACGAAACAAGTAACCATAGTAAAATCAGATATTGCATAGACCCCCTCCGAGTTATGAATAATATTGAGACTATTCCCTTAAGCAACCTTGCATATACCCTTATTCCCGTTTTAACAGTAATAATCATTTTTATAAAATGGAAGTTAAATACGGTTAATACTATTTATGCAATAAGTAGAATGTTAGTTCAATTGCTTCTCGTTGGGTATTTTTTAAATGTGATCTTTGCCTCTGCTTCTGCTCAAATCACATTATTTATCTTAATGATCATGCTGCTTTTTTCAAGCTGGATTGCTTTAGGTTCCGTCAAACAGAACCGTAAGCAGTTACTTGGCAAAGCTGCATTATCATTATTAGTGGCCAGTGGATTTACTTTATCAATTATTATAGTAGGTGTTCTGGAATTAACCCCCTGGTATCAGGCACGCTATATTATTCCTTTAGGCGGAATGATTTTAGCCAACGCTATGAATAGCGTTAGTTTGGCAGCCGAACGCTTTCAGTCAGAACTAGAGAATAATAATGATAGAACCCGGGCCAGAAACATTGCTTTCAATGCAGCGATGATTCCCACCATAAATGCTCTGCTAGCTGTTGGACTGGTATCCTTACCCGGCATGATGACCGGACAAATATTGTCTGGGGTTTCCCCATTTATAGCCGCCAGATACCAGATTATGGTGATGTGTATGATTTTTGCCTCATCTGGTATTTCAGCCGCCTGTTTTCTTACTTTAATAAAAAAAAATTTTAATAATGAGTCTTAACTTAATCACTATGGAATGAATATTCATAGCTTGTCTATCAACTTGCTATGATCAGAAAAACATTTAAACACGGATAGATTTAGATTAACCTAGAAAGATCAGTTGGGCGCAGAATTATAGTGCAAGATATTGGTTTCACGATGCTTTAATCTGAGCTTCACCCATTTGGTTAAGTGGGCATTTTTTTGAACCACATGGAGGTGGTGAATGCAGAAAAAGCAGGAGCACTTTTCTGTGAAGTGCTGTGAAATCAATAGCTTGCGCTAGAAACCGTGATCCAACTGATTTTTCTAGGATTAATGGTTACAACCTTCACCATGTATGTGCTTGTGCTTTAATTCATCTTCTGTAGCAGGCCTAATATCCATTACTTCGACATTAAACGTTAGTTCTTCACCCGCTAATGGGTGATTACCATCAATAGTGACATCATCACCATCAACTTTGGCTACCGTAACAACGCTAACACCTTGACTAGCATCCGCATGAAACTGCATGCCCTCCTCGACCTTTCCAATACCATCAAACATCGTCATTGGCACCACTTGTAACATATCTTCCCGTCTTTCACCGTAAGCATCCGCCGGAGGAACATTGACAACAAATTTATCTCCAACAACCTTTCCTGTTAAAGCATTTTCTAAACCGGGTATAATTTGTCCGAATCCATGCAAATAAACCATCGGGTCTTCATCTCGAGAGCTATCAAGCTGTTCTCCTGCTGCATTTGTTAATATGTAATGAATAGATACAGCAAGTTTGTCTGTAATTTGCATTTAAACCCCTTTTATCAATCAAAAATAAATTCTATTATAGTTCATCATGTCACGTTGGAAAGCACCTCGACCCAAATCTTCTCCATATATTACACCTAAAGGCTATCAAACCTTAGAATCCGAGTTAAAAAATTGTTGGGAAAAACGAAAACATGTGGTAAAAGCAATTACGGCTGCCGCTGCAGAAGGTGATCGATCAGAAAATGCTGAATATATTTATAGAAAAAAGGAACTACGTGGTATAGATAGTCGTATCAATTTTCTGCAAAAGCGTCTTCCTACTCTAACTATAGTGTCTAAAAAGCCCGATAATCAGGATTGTATCTATTTTGGTGCCATGGTAACTTTAGAAAAAGAAAATGGTGAAGAAGTTACTTATCGTATTGTCGGACCCGATGAGCATACACATAAAAAATATTTTATTAGTATGGATTCACCTTTAGCCAAAGCTTTATTAAAAAAATCTTGTGATGAAGAAGTGATCATTAACAATGAAATTCAGCAAATGCGCTATTTTATTGTTGAAATTCGATATGAGTCATGACCTGTTTTCATTTAACAACCACCTGGAAAATCCCTGCTTCTTTAGAAAACTGCTGGTTTAGTATTCTGGAAGTAGAATCCTGGCCTAATTGGTGGAAATATGTCCATAAAGTGATAGAGCTTGAAGCCGGTGATAAATCGGGAATCAATAATATACATCAATATGATTGGAGTACCTGTTTACCCTACCACCTTGTGTTTAACCTTCGTGTTACCAGGCTTGAACCTTTTAAGCTAATTACATTTGATGCCCAGGGCGATTTAACAGGAAATGGTTGCTGTAGATTCACCCAAAAAAACAATTGTACATATATCCAGTTTGACTGGAATGTCGAAACCAGCAAACCCTGGATGTCCTTTGTTGCCACAATTGCAACCCCTGTTTTTGAATGGAATCATCGACGCGTCATGAAATCGGGTGAACAAAGTTTGATAAGGAAATTAAACTCAACGCCATAACGTGAAATATTCTTCACGCAATCATGGTAACGGATTTCTAGCAGTCTCTTGTTGCTGATAAACTGCATTGTTTACGTAAAAGTAGATAAGGTGCAGGAGCGAAAACCGTTATGTAGACAACTCTGCACCTGTTTCAGGGCCTTGCTATCAACAAAAAACTACTGGATATAATTTCCGCAACTGTAACCGTGGGAAGTATAATAGAGTTTTTTTTTCGATTGTGAAAAATAATGGCTCAATACATTTATTCAATGAACCGGGTGGGTAAAATTGTTCCCCCGAAAAAATTTATTCTTAAAGATATCTCTCTTTCTTTCTTTCCTGGTGCAAAAATTGGAGTACTGGGCTTAAACGGTTCTGGCAAATCGACTTTACTTAGAATCATGGCCGGTCTTGATACCGAAATTGAAGGTGAAGCCATCCCTCAAAAAGGGATTAACATTGGATATCTGTCCCAAGAACCTGAATTAGATCCAAGCAAAGATGTTCGAGGTAATGTTGAAGAAGGCGTTGCAGAAATCAAAGCTATTGTTGATCGTTACAACCAGATCAATGAAGCCTTTGCTGACCCAGAAGCTGACTTTGATAAATTATTGGCAGAACAGGCAGAATTACAAGAAAAAATTGAGGTTGCAGGTGCCTGGGAACTGGAAAGAACCCTTGATATAGCAGCTGATGCACTTCGTCTTCCGCCTTGGGATGCAGATGTCACCAAACTGTCAGGTGGTGAGCAACGCAGGGTCGCACTTTGCCGCTTATTACTTTCTAAACCAGACATGCTGCTACTGGATGAACCCACTAACCATTTAGATGCAGAGTCTGTAGCCTGGCTAGAACGATTTCTTCATGATTACTCTGGCACTGTAGTTGCAGTGACACACGATCGATACTTCCTGGATAATGTTGCTGGCTGGATTCTAGAACTAGATAGAGGCATGGGTATCCCCTGGGAAGGAAATTATTCAAACTGGCTGGAACAAAAAGAAAAACGTTTGGCAGAAGAAGAAAAACAAGAGTCTTCACGCCAAAAAGCCTTAAAAACTGAATTGGAATGGGTAAGATCAGGCACTAAAGGTCGCCATGCAAAAAGTAAGGCCCGTTTGGCACGGTTTGACGACCTATCTTCGAAAGAATTCCAAAAACGTAGTGAAACCCAGGAAATATATATCCCACCGGGCCCACGTTTAGGTGATGTAGTGATTGACATCGAAAACATCAGCAAAAGTTTTGCAGAAAAACTGCTGGTCGAAAATCTAAGTTTCAAATTACCACCAGGGGGTATCGTAGGTATTATTGGACCTAACGGTGCAGGCAAAACCACCTTGTTTCGTATGATGGCAGGCTTTGAACAACCTGATTCCGGCTCGGTTACTTTAGGACAAACTGTGGAACTGGCCTACGTTGACCAAATGCGTGATGATATGGATCCCAATAAAACTGTCTGGGAAGAAGTTTCCGAGGGTCTGGACATGATTACTGTTGGTAATTATCAAACATCATCTCGGGCCTATCTGGGACGCTTTAACTTTAAAGGTGCAGACCAGCAAAAGCATATAGGAAACCTTTCAGGTGGTGAACGTAACCGAGTGCATTTAGCCAAATTATTAAAAAGTGGAGGGAATCTACTTTTACTTGATGAACCGACTAATGACCTGGATGTAGAAACACTACGGGCTCTGGAAGAAGCTATATTGTCTTTTCCTGGATGCGCTGTGGTTATATCACATGACCGTTGGTTTCTGGATAGAATTGCCACACATATTCTGGCTTTTGAGGGTAACAGCGAAGTCGTCTGGTTTGAAGGTAACTATGCCGATTATGAAGCAGACCGTCATAAACGCCTGGGTACAGATGCTGATAATCCACATAGGATTAAATATAAGAAAATTTAACGGTAAACGAAAGGCTCAAGGCGCAAGACAAAAATGAACAGCGAAGTACTCTTAGCCTTTAGCCTTTAGCCTTTAGCCTTTAGCCTTTAGCCTTTAGCCTATTATCATCTCAACCAGAAATAACAACATCAAACTGTTGCATCAAACTGTTAATATCCTTTCGATAAAACTCTTTTACTGGCAAACTTAAATCAGCCGGTTTTAAACCCCTCTCCTGCAGCGATTCAACTTCAGTATACAATTCGTTTACATCGTAAATTTCCAGCGCATTATAAATTGATGCTGTATCTTTTAGCCCCTGATTTTCAGGCTGCTGTCCTGTTTTTAATTGAAATACCCCATCATCCAAAAACAATAAAGCAACTTGTTGATCAAATGCTGCTGATGTCAATATAACATCCAGCTTTTCCTGCAAGATAATACCGCTATGCGGCAAGGTAGACATAATGAATAAAAATCTCTTCACAATAACCTCAACCTAGGAGGTTGCCCGAGAATAGAAAAACCTACTGCGGAAAAGCTATTTTGGCCAGATTCTCCGTTCATTTTCGTTAAATAACCCATTATTCGCCTCAAATGAACGAAAAATCTGACTCAAAATGCCTTCCCTCGCTACGGTTTCTATTCTCGGGCAGCCTCCTAGCCAAACTCGATAAAACGATCAGCAAGTAAAATCGACTCCACTAACTGTCCCAGCCCCGATATTCTAAACCCTTCAGCCAAATCATTATCCAACTTGCCTTGTCTTTTGGCTTCATCATCACACAGCAATCCACGTCTTTGTGCAGCAGATATACATACCACCAAATCAACCTTCTGCTCAATAGCTAAAAGAGTCCATTTTTTAGTCATTTGCAACTCGTCGTCGGGTGGTGTTGAATACTTAAAAGCATGATAAATTCCTTCCTGGTAAAAAAATACCCGTAACACTTCATGCTCTTTTTTTAATGCTGTCTGAATAAATTGATATGCAGAATATGCTACATTTGAATCATTAGGACTGGCATTTATCTGGATTGCATATTTCATTTAGATCACTGATTTAAATTCTCGTCGAAGATGGACGAACAGCCGTTACATATACTAAGGGAGGAGGTAATAAATAATCATCCAATCTCACTTGCCTTTTTATCCCTGTTTAAATCGTCTCAATCGTCACGTAGAATAACTATGCTCCTCTTAAGAAGATTTAAACAGAAATAAACTACTGCATGATATTTGGATGATTATTTATTACCTCCTCCCTTAGAATGCCAGCCGACTACAATAGTAACAAGTCGATAGCTAAAAACAAAACGACGTTTTCGTCTTTAACCCTTATTATGAACCAATATCATCTTTTTCTGTCCAGCTATCATGCTATTTAAACCTACAAAACTTGTTATACCCCTTATATTGTCACTTCTTTCTCATCAGACTCAAGCGATTGAAATAGAGAAAATCCAGCTTCCTGACATGGGAGACTCTTCTGGCACATTAATATCCCCTGCACAGGAAAAAGAATTAGGTGATGCTTTTTTCAGAAGTCTGCATAGCCGAATCAAGATCAATCAGGATGCAGAAATTCAGCAATACATCCAATCCATCGGTAAACAACTAGTTGCTAATAGTGACTCACCCTCCAACCCGTTTCACTTTTTTGTTGTACTGGACAATCAAATAAATGCGTTTGCAGGGCCTGGCGGTTATATCGGGGTTAATTCAGGTTTGTTTTTATTAACTGAAGCAGAAAGCGAACTGGCTTCGGTAATGGCTCATGAGGTTGCTCATGTTACTCAACGCCATTTATACAGAGCTTTTGAAGCCGCCAGTAAACTTTCTATTCCTACTGCTGTAGCAACCTTAGCAGCTATTTTATTAGGCACCCAATCCCCTGCGCTGGGCCAAGCAGCTCTCATTGCTATCCAGGCGGGTAGCGTCCAGTTTCAAATTGATTTTACCCGTGATAATGAAAAAGAAGCTGATCGTGTAGGCATGCAAACCTTGGCTCAATCAAATTACAACCCCAGAAGTATGCCTGTTTTCTTTGAACGCTTACAACAATCAAGCCGCTACTATGGTCAAGGAATTCCTGAGTTTTTACGTACCCACCCCGTTTCAGCATCGCGTATTTCAGATACTCGTGGTAGATCAAATAAATACCCCTATAAACAATATCCGGATTCTCAGGGCTACCTGTTAAGCAGAGCAAAACTCAGGGTAATGACATCTAGCGATAAAAAAAAAGCGCTTATCTATTTTAAGGCCAGAGAGCACCAAGGAACTGTAGAGCAGCAAGCAATAGCACGTTATGGAATTGGCTTGGTTTATATGGAAACTCAGAAATTCTTAGAAGCCGAGAAGATTTTTCAACAACTAACTAGGCAATACCCGAATCAACCACAATATGCTTATGCCGTAACTAAAACAGCTCTGGAATCACAGTTATACGACAAAGCGCTTGGATTATTTAAAAAAGCACTCGATCACTTCCCTACAAATAATGCAATAAAAATAGAATATATTTCCACTTTGTTAAAAGCAAAAAAGCCAAGGAAAGCGAAAACTATTTTACAATCGCTCAATGATCAAATGAAAAAGCTGCCTTTATATTTTGAATTACTGGCTCAAACTTATGCTAATTTAAAACTACCTGCCGAGTCACATCGTTATCTAGCTGAATATTATTATGCTTCAGGGCAAACGAAAGCGGCAATATTACAAATCAATCTGGCTAAAAAAGCGGATGGAATTAATTTTTATCTACTCGCCATTCTTGATGATCGTTTACGTTTTTTTCAGTATGACGAAAACCAGCGTAAGAAAAACCAGTAACAGAATGTTTACACCCAAGGAATTCTCAGGTCAGCAATTGCCTACCTTACAACACATTAGAACACTCTAATCAAACATAAACCCATGAATTTATTGTGTGTTTTAATAACGCCATTTTTTTTTATTAAATTTATTTTTTTTTGATAGACATCACAGTTTTTTTTGATATACACTGCACACCAGCTAAAGGAAGTGCACGACGTTAAGTCGTCTTTAGAGGAGGAAGTAGCTTTAAAGCTAATATAATAATAAAAAATTAAGTTATTACTTGGTTTACTTTGCCATTTAGGCAATAAGCGTATACAACATAATAAAAATAATAAACGAACGCGAGCCCGCTTTATGCGGGCTTTTTTATATCCGTTTAAATTGAAAGACGAATGCCAACCCATCCTGCTCTTGGCGCTGCTGGCGAAACAAATCGCCCATCATCAAATGCAGACCCCAATACCTCATCTGCCACTCCATAAACACCAAAGGTCTTGTAGTCACGATCAAAAATATTGTCGAGTTTCGCAAAAAAGGTAACATTCTCATTAATTTTAAGCTCAGTTCTGGCATTAAACACCCAATAACCACCTAGAGGGTCTGTCAGATTCGCCTCATCACCTCGATAAAATTGATCACCACTGTATTGTGCATCTATTGCTATTGACCAGCGTTGCCACAAATCTACGCCCAATGACGCTTTATAAATATGTTCGGGTATTCCTGGGATTCGATCTCCTCTTTCAACAGTTGCCGCCTGATTCGTATTTAATGGATGTTGAATGGTAAATCTATCCAGAAAACGGGCATTCAAATAGGTATAGTTAGTTGAAAAATGCCAATCATCAATTTCACTGAACAACTGGGGCACAGCCATACTCAACCCGGCCTCAACGCCATAACGCAATGTCTGACCTATATTACTGAAAAAACCTTCACTAATACTATCGCCCCCCCGATTAAAAATAATATCGTTATGATTAGTGGTATGAAAAAAACCAGCATTCCAGTTCAAATTCCCATCACCCATCAGTTCATCCATATTGCCCCTGAATCCACCCTCCCAGGTTTTAGCAACTACCTGTGCCAAGGGAGGGTCAGCTACAAAAGCATTGGGTAATTTACAAGGATCATTTTCATCGGCGCAACTGAGTTCCATCGGTGTTGGAACTCTGGCTGATTCACTATAACTTCCGTACATCCCCAGATTATCCATCACTTGATAGCTAAAACCTGCTGACGGATTAAAGCGATCAAAGCTATGATCTCCACTCAGTTTATCTTCACCATTAATAAACTGATTTCGTAAAGAAATACGGGTGTGGTTGTATCGCCCGGCAAAAGTGACAGTCAAAGCATCAGTAACAAAAAAACTATCGCTAAAATAAAGCCCATAAGTTTCAGTAATAGTATTCAAGCGCACCCTGGCTTCTTTAACCAAAATACCACTTCCAATAGTTCCCCTGCTATCAGTTAACATAGCCAATTCAGTGTCGGATTCAAAATGGACATCAGCATAATCATAAGCAGCCCCAAAAATGAAGCTGTTTTCATGGCCAAAGATATCATCACTAAACATTGACTGAAGGGTACCGCCAGTACTACGCATATGAGTCTGACTGGTATTATTACTTGCACCTTCTACACTATCATCAGCCAGAACCTGATCACCTTTAATGTCTTCTACAATCACATTTTCCGCATCGCAAAGAAAACCATTGTCTGGGTCACACACGTCAAAATCACTATCATCACCATTAAATGACTTAATCCGGTTCTGACGAAAATAAGCATTACCACTTAATTGTAAAGTCTCTGAGATGTCAAAATCACCTGATAGTTCAGAAAAAAATAGTCGCGTTATAGTCTGGTCAGGGTGGGTAAATATTGCCTTACGCTGTTGTTCATGCAACTGAATAGGTACAGCGCCATTGCCTTTCATATTATTATCATTAGCAGCCAATGTTAAATCCAGACTACCTCTATCACCACGCCAACTTAAGCTACCGAATACCTGGTTTGCCTCCGTCGGTGAAAAATCACGCCAACCTTGTTCTTCAAAATGATGCAAGTCAATAAAATAGCCCCAGGTTCCATTATTCCACCCACTGGTCAATTCTTCTGAATGACGCTCCCAAGAACCACCATACACTTCGAGTTGATGGCCGGGGGCTGAAAATCCGGTTTTAGTTTTTAATGAAACGGCACCACCCAGAGTATTCAACCCAAACAAAGGGTTAGAACCAGGCATTAAAGACATACTATCAATAGCTCCCTGAGGAATGAGATCCCAGTTTACAGAATCACCAAAAGGTTCATTAAAACGTACTCCGTTCACATAAACGGATAACCCTTGCGGCAAGCCAAGCAATGGCGAAGCGACAAATCCGCGATAATAAACATCAGGTTGCAACGGATTATTTTGTGCTTCATTGATATGTATACTCCCTAAATAGCGATTCATATAATCGGCTAAAGAAGTACTTTGCGCATCCTGTAATTGTGCAGATGATACACTTTGTATATGCCCTGGAATTTTATCCAATGCTACCCCTCGTCCAGACAATGGCGATACTCCAATGACTTCTATAGTATCTAGCTCAACGACTTTTTCTTCCGCAACAACACCTGTCCCTATTAAACACAACAAGGGAAACACAGCTTGCACAACTTTTTTCATTTCACAACTCAAGTCAATTATTAAAGATGCTTATAATAATTAAATGAATCTGGGGATAACACCCAAAACGTTAAAAAAGGATTTTTTCCTAATAGCAAAGACATGTTTACCCGATATATTACAGACATAACCGTACTTTTTTCCAGTGTTTAGCTATAATGTCCAATCTATCAACATCTACAACCCTGACAGGTAATTCGATGGCAAATATTCAGGCATTTTTTAACAACCAGTTTTCGAACATACAATCAAATCCAAATTACCAAAAAATAAAGTCCATGCCCCCCACCCAGCGCTGGGCTACGATTGGTGGGATTTTTTTAATTTCCCAGATTCTGGTGTTTGGACTGCTATATCTACTATTCGGTAAAATTGTAGTTATCGGCTTTTTGGCCAGCATTCTAGCGGGATTAGCCACAGGATTAGGCGCATTACCTGCGCTATTTTTTAAAGACATTTCTGATCGTTTATTTAACAGCTTATTAGGTGCAGCTGCTGGAGTCATGTTAGCAGCAACTGCTTTTTCATTATTAGTCCCTGGTATTGATTACGGTAACCAAATATGGCCTGGCAAAGGACTTTGGGTTGTTTCTGCCGGTATGTTAATTGGAGCTATTTTTTTGCATTTTGCAGATCAACGTTTACCACACTTACATTTTGATTCCATACCTGCCGCTAATACGGAGTCGCTGCAAAAAATCTGGTTATTTATTATTGCCATCACCATCCACAATTTTCCAGAAGGTATGTCTGTCGGCGTCAGTTTTGGTTCAGGAGATATGAAAAATGGTATCGTCTTAGCCATCGCCATTGCCTTACAAAATATCCCAGAAGGACTGGCTGTAGCCTTGCCTCTTATTGGCCTTGGTTATAATAAATGGAAAGCAGTAGGCATTGCCACATTAACAGGTCTGGTTGAGCCCGTAGGCGGTTTACTGGGAATTACCATGGTCACCGTTTTCTCATCTGTTTTACCCCTTGCCATGGGCTTTGCTGCGGGTGCAATGTTATTTGTCATCAGTGAAGAAATAATTCCTGAAACACATGCTAAAGGTCGTTCCCGTTATGCGACTTTTTCTTTAATGATTGGTTTTATAATCATGATGACTCTGGATAATCTTCTTTCTTAGAGGAGCATACAAAGTGTAGCTATCTCACTTGCGACTTGAAAAAAATATTTCCACAGAGGCTGGGAAGCACATTAATTCTACTTTGTCACATTTGAAAGGATACTCTACAAAAGTATCTTCGTAGGGTGCGATGTACATGTATAGTTTCACCACGTTATACCTGAATTTAAAAATTAAAAGGACAGCCCTGATAACATATTAAAACTTTCACCACAAAGGAATTAATATGTCCCAAGGCTATCACACGAATGCAAAAACGAATTC
>JAKIUK010000031.1 GCA_021647585.1 Methylococcaceae bacterium | reverse complement strand
TGTTAGCGCAAAACAATTCAGACAAGCTGATTTCATCACTCAAATTGAGCAAGTTCTTGATAAGAATAATCTACTCGCTTCACATCTTTTTATTGAGTTAACTGAAGGTGTTGTTGTTGAAAATTTGACTGACACAATTGAGAAAATGCAGTTACTAAAAAAAATGGGGGTAAGAATCTCAATTGATGATTTTGGCACGGGTTATTCATCTCTGTCCTATTTAAAACAACTGCCTATTGATCAATTGAAAATTGACCAAAGCTTTGTCCGAGACATCACTACGGACAGTAATAATGCCATCATTGTAGAGACAATTATAAAAATGGCTCATGACCTACATCTAGATGTTATTGCTGAAGGTGTTGAAACATTACAACAGAAAAATTTCCTTATTTCCAAAGGATGCTCTGTTTTTCAAGGGTCTTATTTTTGTGGTCCTCTCTCTGCTAGCCAATTTAAAGCTTTTGTTTCCTGACTTGTACAGTTTTCATTTAGAAACCTGCACAGAATAAGTTGGGTAATTGGCGAAGTAGTTTGTTCGTATTCAACCTAGAAAAATCAGTTGGATCACGGTTTCTAGCACAAGCTCTTGATTCCACAGCACTTCACAGAAAATTACTCCTGCATGATCTGCATTCACCACTTCCATGTGGCTCAAAAAAATGCCCGCTTAACCTAATGGGTGAAGCTTCCGCTCCTGCTCACGCCCCTTACCTACATCCGTATAGGCAAAGCTAAGATTTTTTGACCTACATGGAAGTAGGAAATGCAGGTTTTGCAGGAGAAAAAACCTGTTAAAACACTGTGAAACCAATATCTTGCACTATAATTCCGCGCCCAACTGATCTTTCTAGGATAACCAAGCTACAACATTCAACTAGCAAACCACTTATTCGCTACACTTCAGAATTCCAAGTAGCAACAGAAAACTTAATTCTAAAAAGTTGTTGCTCTCAAGCTGAAAAGGAATTTAATCAAAAAATAAATGTCGTAAGTATAGGCCATTGTCCTATATGACGAACTAATAATGAGGAGGTTATTATGAAATGGTTCCTGCTAATCAGCATCCTGTTTTTACATGCCTGCTCTAATCTGCCAGCAAATATTAAAACCCCGCCAGTCATTGATATTCAATTACATCAGACACTAACAAATGCTGCCAATTATCAAAACTACCCTGTGCGCTGGGGAGGAACAGTGATTGAAGTTAAAAATAAAACTGATGAAACAACAATGCAAATTCTGTATTATCCGTTGGGTTATTATGGTCGGCCTAATTTGAACCAAACATCATTGGGTCGATTTATTACTGTGAGCAAGCAATTTCTTGATCCAGCCATCTACACAAAAGGTACCGAAATTACAATAGCCGGTTCATTTCAGAGCCTAGTAGAAAAACAGATTGGAGAAAAACCTGTCAAAATGCCACTAATTGCTATTGATACCCAGCATATCTGGCCAAAATATCAGCAAAATTATGATAGAGGTTATTATGGCTCCCCTTATAACTACTATGGTGGATATAGAGGCCGATATTACCCCTATAGCTATTACAGAAGGGGCTTTAGCTATTACAACTGTTACTGATCAATTAATTCGAAGCCAATATACTCTGTTATATGCGTACCATGATATGGTATTTTCTTATTTTCTAAGGAACTCGCACTCCTTTTTTCTTCTATCTCCATTTCTATAAGACAAGAATGTCGTCATAGAACGACAAAATATACGGATAACAAAAATAATATTATCTTTTAATTACATATACTTATTTTTTTATAATGTATTATTTTTACTGTACCTCTATTTATCATAATAACCTTTGTGAATCGTCTGTTATTAACGACACTCAAAGCAATACCTAAGTACAGCCTCACCTTAAATTATTTAATATAAATATCGACCTCTTGCCATTTATACACTCTTGTATAAATGGCATATTAATTGCCTGATCAATAATGCGTCTGATACAAGATACGCAAGCATACCCATAGACTAAAGAGAAGAAGGTGAGATAACAATGAATATACCAAATAAAAGAAAAAAAAGGTACTCAACAAACAAACTTTCCAGGCATTTCCATTGATCAATATTAAATCCCTGGTACTTATGTTAATTCTAGGGTCTGTTGCCAGTATAACTGGTTACGCGGCTAATTTAATAGACCTCGGTCAAAATGTGCGTCCTCAAGACATCAATAACCTAGGCACTGTTGTTGGAGCCATAGATACGAACCAATATCCAACCGTTGCATTTCGCTGGACAGCATCAACCGGATTTGAAACTCTGAATGGAACTATCGCCAATGCCGTCAACGATAACGAAGAGATAGCCGGTAATACATTAACCGGTGCTTTTTATTTTGATGGTAGTACGACGCAATATATAGGCGATGGTTATCAAGGTCGCAGTATAAATTCATTAGGAAAGATTGCTGGCTGTAAATTCAAACAAAATCCTTTTCGTCCAAGACCCAATGGAACCAATCCAGCAATCTACGATCCCTACGCCATTGGGCAACAATGGACAATTTGGGATATTGCCGGATTCGGTTCACGCGGCCGTCGCAGAGGGATTTATGCTGACTTATATTGTGTCCATGATATTAATGATATGGGCTATGGCGTGGTTAATAAAAGTAGATATGGCATAGTTAATGGGAAATCTGCTTTCATTATTGCACCAACATTTGATTCTGGCACATTTCTAGCCATCCCTAATGGGGGTATTGCCAACGCAATTAACAACTTTCAAAATGTCGTTGGAACCACTGAGTATAATGCTAGAGCCGCTATATACCCTTATGCTTTTTTCTATGACTATGATGCAAATACCTTTACCAATCTAGGCACGCTTCCTAGCAATGGACTTAATTCCACTCCGGGCGTGACTAGTTCCGCTTCCGATTTAAATGAATTTAATCAAGTCGTTGGTCATTCCTGGCTAGCAACTACTATTACCAGCCAATCAATTTCAGCAGATTACCATGCATTTATTTGGGAAAATGGACTGATGACTGATTTAAATGATTATATAGCCCCTAATAACTGGGTTTTAACCCACGCCACAGCTATTAGCGATAATGGCTTAATCGTAGGATATGGATTAAAAAATGGGGTGGAACATGGCTTTCTTCTCTCTTTAAACCCACTGCAACCAACACCAACACCAACTCCAACACCAACTCCAACTCCAACTCCCACACCAACTCCAACTCCAACTCCCACACCAACTCCCTCGCTTCCATCTAATAATTTCCCTGCCATTGATAGTAATGCTAACCCATTTAAAACAAAAGGAACTGTTACTGAAACGGGAACTAATTACTTTACCGTTAACGGAATTATTATCTGGTTCGATAATTCAGCAACCATCAAGTTTAAATCAGGTTTTGGCAATACTATAGATGTCGGCGAAAAAGTAAAAGTTAAAGCGCATACCAATATTGATGACTCAGGTACTGCTATAAAAATCAAGGTGGGAGGTTAAAAACTTAAAGTCAAAGAGCTCCTGATATGAAAATAGCAGGAGCTCATGGCTAGGGTAATCAAGTATTATTAAAACCAGAATAAATGCTATTTACCAAACACCTTCTGCAATATATCAGTCGTTCTAGCTACAGGATTATTACGGATACGTTTTTCTTCCATGGCTATATATTTGAATAAGCCATCAAGTGATTTACTTGTCACGTATTCATTAAGATCCAGGCTTGTATTACCCATAAAAGCATCTATTAGTGGCGTTGCCTGCCCTGCCAGTTTTTTATAGGCCGCTGTAACGCCTACCTGATCAGTAGCCTGATTTACTATCGGTTTGAATCTTTGTGACAATGACGCCTCAGAAACCTTACGAAAATATTGAGTGGCTGAATCATCAGGACCATTTACAATATTCATAGCATCATCAATGCTCATCATTCGTATCGCATCAGCCAATATTTCTGCAGCCTCTGGAACTGCTTTTTCTGCTGCCTGGTTCATGGTTGTCTCAAAAGAATCCACATATTGTCCCTGTCCTATAGTACGAGCAGCAGATGCGATGGTTTTAAGAGAGTCTGGCACTGCAATTTCAACCATCTTATTACCTGAAAACCCACCCGGTTGTCCCAGCGTTTTGATTGCTGATTCAACACCATTTGCCAAAGCCTCTTTGAGTGCAGAAACAGCATCACTGTTTGACAAAGCAGATTTTGCAATTTCAGTGCCCCCACTTTCAGTCGTCACATCAATAGCACTTTTAAAAAAATCCATCCATCCTTCAGCCTGGGCATTTGAATTACAAGTAAACACTAAAACAACAACCGTTAATCCGATTTTGCTTTTTATCATTCTATTTTCCTCACTAGTTACAAAATAAAATAAACCCTCAAAATCAGATACCCTGGTGTTTTTAGATCAAAACATAACTCTAAATATCAACCGCTATATTTGTTTACATTAGTCAGAGTTACCGACTAATGTAAAAACAAGATCAAGCATTGAACCTAGAAAGATCAGTTGGGCGCGGAATTATAGTGCATGATATTGGTTTCACAGTGTTTTAACAGGTTTTTGCTCCTGCAAAACCTGCATTTCCTACTTCCATGTAGGTCAAAAAATCTGAGCTTCACCCATTAGGTTAAGCGGGCATTTTTTTGAAGTACAAGGATGTACTGAATGCAGATAATGCAGGAGCAATTATCTGAGAAGTGCTGTGGAATCAAGAGCTTGTGCTAGAATCCGTGATCCAACTGATTTTTCTAGGTTGAATTTATGTTGCAGGATCAACCGCTGTTAATCCCCAAATATCTTTGGCATATTCGGTAATCGTTCTATCTGTAGAGAATTTACCACTAGACGCAGTATTTATTATACTCATCCTAGTCCAACGTTCTTTATCTCTGTATGCTTCACTAACTCGCTCTTGTGCGTCAACAAAACTACGGAAATCAGCAATGGTCATCCAAGGATCATTTGAACTTTTAAGTGATCCAATAATATCGTCAAAAATCCCCTGTTCAAATTGATTAAAATGTCCACATTCTAATAAATTCATCACGGTTTTTAAGTCTTCATCCCCTTCAATCATTGCACAAGGATTATAGTGAGATCTTAATTCTTCAACTTCCACTTCTGTCAACCCAAATAGAAAGAAGTTTTCATCACCGACTTCTTCCCGAATTTCTACATTAGCTCCATCTAATGTACCAATTGTTATAGCGCCATTCATCATAAACTTCATGTTACCTGTTCCTGATGCTTCCTTTCCAGCCGTAGAAATTTGCTCTGATAAATCGGCACCTGTGCAAATTTTCTCCATCGCAGAAACACGATAGTTAGGCAAAAAAACCAATTTCAGTTTATTGCCGACATCCGGGTCGTTATTTATAACATCAGCGACATTATTAATGAGCTTAATCGTTTTCTTTGCCATCACATAACCTGGCGCAGCTTTACCCCCAATTAACACACAACGGGATACCCAGTTTTTGGTATCACCTCGCTTAATTCTGTTATACAAGTGAATGACATGCAAAACGTTTAATATTTGACGCTTGTACTCATGTATCCGCTTCACTTGAACATCAAATAAAGCATCGACTGTTAAACCTAAATCAACACCCAGTTCTTCGGTTTTATAATCAATCAGCTGTTGCTTGCAAGATTGTTGTAATTCAAACCATTTTTTTCTAAATGCCGGCTTGTCAGCATATGGCTTAAGTTTTTCCAATTGAGACAAATCGGTAACCCAACCATCACCAATAGTTTTGCTAATCAATGCTGATAAATCTGGGTTGCACTGCGCCAGCCAACGGCGTGGTGTTACACCATTGGTTTTGTTATTAAATTTTTCAGGCCATAATTGGTAGAAATCGTTAAACAGGCCCTCTTTGAGTAATTGTGAATGCAGCTCTGCTACTCCATTAACTGAAAAACTGCCAACAATTGCCAAATAAGCCATACGAACCTGTTTATCATGCCCTTCTTCTATAATGGACATTCTACGTTGGTAGTCAGTATGGCCTGGCCAGTGATCGGCAACTTCGATCATAAATCGCGCATTAATTTCGAAGATAATCTCCATAATACGTGGCAATAAGTATTGCATTAATCCTACAGACCATTTTTCCAGAGCTTCTGGCAATAGGGTATGATTAGTATAAGCCATAGTATTACGTGTAATTTTCCATGCCTCATCCCATTCCTGCCCATGTTCATCCATCAAAAGACGCATCAATTCGGCAATTGATATACTTGGATGGGTATCATTTAGTTGAAAACAGTTTTTCTCCGCAAAGTGGGTAAAATCAATACCATGGCGACCAACCCAGTTGGCAACCACATCTTGCAAACTGGCTGATGCTAACAAATACTGCTGTTGCAAGCGTAATACTTTGCCATTTTCATTAGCATCATTCGGATACAACACCATGGTAATATTTTCTGCTGTATTTTTTTTAGCAACGGCCTCTGCATAGTCTCCGGCATTAAAATCTTGCAGATTAAACTCTTCAGTTGCTTCAGATTTCCATAACCGTAAGGTATTCACAGTACCATTTTTAAACCCAGGAATTGGAGTATCATAGGGAACTGCTAAAATATCATTGGTATTAACCCAGCAAACCTTTTCCTTTCCATTGTCATCAGCGTGTCTTTCCGTATGTCCACCAAATTTAATGCGCACAGTGTATTCAGGACGTTCAATTTCCCAGACATTACCATTACGTAACCAGTGATCTGGTTTTTCTATCTGCTCGCCATTCGCTATAGCTTGCGAAAACATGCCATATTCATAGCGTAGTCCATAACCCGTGACAGGTAATTGTAAGGTCGCACAGCTATCAATAAAACAGGCTGCCAGACGTCCCAGACCACCATTACCCAAACCCGCATCTGGTTCGCTGTCAATCAGCTCTTCTATATCCAGTCCCAGATCATACAACGCTTTTTCTACGGTATTTGTAATCCCAAGATTTAACATGGCATTACTCAGTGTTCTACCCATCAAGAACTCCATTGATATGTAAAAAGCTTTCTTACAATCCTGTTCTCTATAAGTATTATAGGTTTTTTTCCAGCGCTCGATCATTCTGTCACTGACAGCTAAAGATAAAGCCTCATAAGCATAATGCGGTGAACGACAGCGGGCATCTCGGCCTAACCTATGACTATAATACCGTTTAAAGTCAGCAACAAAGTCTTTTTTATCCATCCCCAGTCCGGGAAGTGTGGTGATATCAGATTTTGGCTTACTTATTTCAAAAGTTCTTGTTGGCATATTTTTACCGTTTTAATCATAAAATTCTTATCACTAACTCGTCACTAAACCCTACAGGTTAGCGACGGTTTCATATCTTGGAACTCTGTTACCTTTAATTTATGGAAAATGTTTTTCCATCTGTTCAAAGAGCCTGTTCAAGATTGTCACAAGCCGCAGTCAGTTGTGGGCGTACGAAGCACAGAAGCCGGAGTTTACATAGAGTAAATGATGGTTTCGAGCACCGCTCAACTGCAAATGACGGTGGCGCAGTATATCTTGAACAGGTTCTAAGATAACTTTCCATGACATTGCTTATATTTTTTACCTGACCCGCAAGGACACGGCTCATTACGACCTACTTTTTTACCATTTCTAACAAATGGCTGTTCAGCCGACTCATTATTATCGACTACTTGAGGCTCTACTTCTGGCTCTACCGGATTAGCCTCTGCATGTTCATAATGCATTTCGCGTGGCGCTTGTCTTTGTTCATCAATTGCGTCGACATCCTCTTCCTGAGCCACCTGCACCTTAGCTAAAATACCGATCACTTCATATTTAATGTGATCCAGCAAATTGGTAAACATATCAAACGATTCACGCTTATATTCCTGTTTAGGATCTTTTTGAGCATAGCCTCTAAAATGGATGCCCTGGCGTAAAGTATCCATTGATGCCAAGTGTTCTTTCCAGCTATTATCCAATACCTGCAACATCACTGATTTTTCAAAATGGCGCATAACCTCAGGACTTGATGCTTCTTCCTTCTCTTTACTGGCCTTTTCCAAAGCATCAACAACATATAACCGTAAATCTGATTCCTGAAAAGAATGATCCTTATCCAGCATATCTTTTAATGGTAGATCGAGCAGATATTCCTGTGCCAGATGTTCTTCCAGTCCTTTGATATCCCACTGTTCTTCCATAGTTTTTGCCGGGATATATTTAGTAATAACGTCATTAAGAACATCTTCACGTATATCACTGATCATTTGCTTTATTTCATCAGTAGCCATTAGTTCATTTCGATGTTGATAAATCACTTTACGTTGATCATTTGCCACATCGTCATAAGCCAAAATTTCTTTACGCACATCAAAGTTTCTACCTTCCACTTTAGTTTGTGCGTTTTCAATCGCTCTTGTTACCCAGGGATGTTCAATTGCCTCACCCTCTTCCATACCCAATGACTGCATTAATCGCGCGACACGTTCTGAAGCAAAAATACGCATTAAGTCGTCTTCCAGGGACAAGTAAAACCGTGTAGAACCAGGGTCACCCTGACGACCGGAACGACCACGTAACTGATTATCAATCCTCCGTGATTCATGTCTTTCGGAACCAATGACATGCAAACCACCACTCGCTAGAACTTGCTGATGCCGGTCAAACCAGGCTCCACGCACTTTTTCTTGTTCAGCTTCTGTCGCATCTTCACCCAATGCTTTCAACTCAGCATCCAGGTTTCCGCCTAAAACAATATCAGTACCACGACCCGCCATATTAGTTGCTATAGTCACAGCACCAGGCATACCCGCGTTTTCGATAATATGTGCTTCACGCTCATGCTGTTTTGCATTTAGCACTTCATGCTTAATATTTTTCTGGCTTAAATATTGGGCAATAATTTCTGAGTTTTCAATGGATGTGGTTCCCACTAAAACGGGTTGTTCGCGTTTAACACAATCTTCAATATCTTTTACAACTGCGAGATATTTTTCATTTTTTGAAAGGTAAACCAAATCCCCTTTGTCATCCCGGATCATATCCCTATGAGTAGGAATGACCACAACTTCCAGACCATAAATCTTATTTAATTCGAAGGCTTCTGTATCAGCAGTCCCTGTCATGCCAGACAGTTTTTCGTATAAACGAAAGTAATTCTGAAAAGTAATGGATGCCAGAGTCTGATTTTCATTTTGAATGGTCACGCCTTCTTTTGCTTCTACCGCCTGATGCAGCCCTTCTGACCAACGGCGCCCAGTCATCATTCTGCCAGTAAATTCGTCAACAATAACAACTTCATCATTTCTAACTACGTACTCAACATCTTTTTGAAACAGTACGTGAGCACGTAGTGAAGCATTTAAATAATGCATTAAACGGATATTTGCTGCGTCGTATAAAGTGGCCCCTTCTTCCATCAGACCATGCTCAACCATTAGCTGTTCAACCCGTTCATGCCCTGATTCGGTCAGATGAATTTGTTTGCTCTTTTCATCTACCAGATAATCACCCGGCAATGTCTCTTGTAAATCTTTATCTTCAACAACTTCCTGTGCTGTTAAATAAGGCACAATCTTATTAGTCTTAACATAGATTTCTGTACCTTCTTCCGTGGGTCCAGAAATAATAAGCGGTGTTCTAGCTTCATCGATCAGGATAGAATCCACTTCATCGACAATAGCAAAATTCAACTCACGCTGAACCTTTTGTTCCAAATTGAAGGCCATATTATCGCGCAGATAATCAAAACCAAATTCATTATTGGTTCCGTAGGTGATATCAGCAGCATAAGCTTCTTGACGCTGTTGATGGCCCAGGTCATTAACAATAACTCCAGTTGTCAAACCAAGAAAGGAATAAAGTTTCCCCATCCATGCAGCATCGCGGGCAGCCAGATAATCATTCACAGTAACAACATGAACACCTTTTCCCGGCAACGCATTTAAATAAGCTGCTAATGTTGCCATCAGAGTCTTACCTTCACCGGTTTTCATTTCTGCAATCTTTCCGTCATTTAAAATCATGCCGCCAATCAGCTGCACATCAAAATGACGCATCGCAAAAACACGTACAGAGGCTTCCCTGACCACTGCAAAAGCTTCTGGTATCAAACTGTCTAACTTGGTACCTTGCGTAAGACGATCACGGAATTCCAGTGTTTTTGCTTTTAATTCTTCATCAGACAGTTTTTCGTATTCAGCAGCCAAGGCATTAACCTTTTTTACCTGCGTCCGTTTTTTCTTAACATTTCTGTCATTCCGACTTCCAACAACTAATTTGACTAGCTTACCCAGCATGCTTATTTTCCGGTGAGATTTAGTAAAGTTTTTGATTCAAAACCGCTTATTATATACTGTATATGTGGTTTTTTTCCAGATAAACAACAAATATTTGCAACATATAAAAACATTCCTGATTACCCATGAGTCTCCGCCTTATAGTTGAGAAAAACGGTAACACCTTGCACACCGTCATCCCTGAGGACTTTTATCGGGAGATCTATTCATGCAAAAAATGGATTCCTGCTAACAGAATGCAGGAATGACGAGGCTGTGTGGTTACATTTTTCAAAATGGCGGAAGCTCATGGGTAATCAGGAAAACATCTGTCTTTTAACATAGAACAGCTCCCTTAGTACAAGATATGATAATTCACTAATTATCTAAACCAAATGCCCCCATAAATCATAATCATCAGCCTCTTCTAATTCCACATCAACAAATTCACCTACTTTCAAGTGCGTAGCGCCATCAATAAAAACTTGCCCATCAATTTCAGGCGCATCTGCTTTACTACGCGCTACAGCACCCTCTGCAACCACTTCATCAATTAACACAGTTTCTTTTTTACCCACTCTACGCTGCAATCTTGCTGCGCTTATCTCTGCCTGATGAGCCATAAATCGTTGTAAACGCTGTTGCTTCACTTCTTCGGGTACTGAATCCGGCAACTCATTTGCTACCGCCCCTTTTACAGGCGAGTATGCAAAACATCCTACTCTATCCATCTGCGCTTCAGTTAAAAACTGTAATAACTCTTCAAATTCCTGTTCTGTTTCGCCTGGAAAGCCGACAATAAATGTACTGCGTAAGGTAATATCAGGACAAATATCTCGCCAGGCCTTGATACGTTCCAGATTATTTTCCGCAGCCGCAGGCCTTTTCATTAACTTCAGAATTCTGCTGTTAGCATGCTGAAAAGGTATATCCAGGTATGGCAGTATTTTTCCTTCAGCCATTAACGGAACTACATCATCAACATGCGGATAGGGATAAACATAATGCATTCTTACCCAGACCCCCAAATCACCTAGTGCTTCAGCCAAGTCATAAAATCGTGTTTTTATAGCCCGCCCTTTCCAGTCTCTGGTCTGGTATTTTAAATCCACCCCATAAGCGCTGGTATCTTGAGAAACAACCAGCAACTCTTTTACCCCTGCATTTGCCAGATGCTCTGCTTCTAGCAACACATCATCGACAAAACGACTCACTAAATCACCACGCATAGAAGGAATAATGCAAAAAGTACAGCGATGATTACAACCTTCCGAAATTTTCAAATAAGCATAATGGTCAGGGGTTAACTTGATACCCTGAGGGGGAACCAGGTCAGTAAATGGATTATGAGCCGGCGGCAAATGCTCATGCACAGCAGCCACCACTTCATCGGTCGCATGCGCACCTGTAATACTCAGCACTTGTGGATGACGCGCTCTGATTTCATCTGCTCTTGCTCCCAGGCAGCCTGTTACAATCACCTTGCCATTTTCAGCCAGAGCCTCCCCAATACTTTCTAACGACTCTTCTACTGCCGCATCAATAAAGCCACACGTATTAACAACAACAATATCGGCATCATCATAAGTCGAGGAAACCTGATAACCTTCTGTACGCAATCGGGTAATAATCTGCTCACTATCTACCAACGCTTTGGGGCAACCCAGACTTATAAATCCAACACGGGGATTACTCATTACAATCTCTCAAACTATTTTCAAATAGCCCATAGTTTATCAAAGACCTTAGCTTAATAAGTTTAAATCTTCCAGATTATTGAATATATTAACAAGTTACTTATCATCCCGAATAAATCAAAAAAGCTCCCCAAAAACATAACAAGCACCCTGCTGTTTTGCTAATCAAAACCTCATTTACCGGTAAACTTTTTTCCAGCAAAATAAATAAAGTAAGTAAAACCATAGCGAATATATTCATAACCCCCACTGCAAACATAATCAACATTTGCGCCCAACAACATCCCAGACAGGTAATACCATGAATAACCCCCATATTAAATGCACCCAACTTACCCCTCTGCCAGCAATTTAATAAAAAACTAAAAGGTGAGCGACAGCGACTTAAACAAGTGTTTTTTAATACGGTGAACTGATAAATACCGGCAAGGATAAATATGCCAGCCGCTAGCAATGTATTATTATTTTCCATCATCCCTGTAAGCCATTTCAAGCTGTGGAACTGCCATTGCAACAAAGTTAATACAACACTAAAGACAAACCATACTGACAGATATGCCAGACTAAAAAGAATATTGTAGGGAATGTCACTGCCATATCGTTGACGACATGATTTACTGAAAGCCTTTATCATTGTCAATGCTGATGGGAGCATCATTGCAGCCATCATTATTGCCCACATCACATAAACAACGGCAAAATCACTCATTTTCCATTGCCAGACTGAATCAGGAGGCATCCACCGCATCGACATAGACGAACGAGTCATTAACCAATACTGATAAAGCAGCCCAGCCCATGCCGACAGGGTGACTATTACAAGCAGAATAAGAATTCTTGGCACAAATATAAATAGTTAGAGGCTAGGATCCAATGAAATCCAGGTTTGATTTGTCAAACCTCGAATATCACTGGATCTTCGCTGCTTAGGACTGGTAAATAAAAGGAGAATAATAGCCGTTACGATCACTGAACTGCCAGTTTTTATCAAAATCCTGATATTGGTAATGATTGGACCTGGCAACAATTGATGGATGACTACTGACGACACATAAGGGGGGATTAAAAATCTTTGATTCCGCACCCGTAATACCTTGAATACTTTCTATTTCTGCCTGGGCAATCCCTGGTATGCTCATAAACCGCTTGTTTCCATCTTCCTGGTAATCAATTTTAACTTTTTTGATACCTAGCACTTCACTAACAAATCCCATTAAAATCGCTAAATGCCCTCCCTGCTGCCCACTGTATATTTGAGTAATAGCATCAAACTGGGCATCATCTGCTCTCTCATCTATGTATAATGCAGCCTGCCAATTTCCTTCCGTCATATCACCAGGCGCGTAACAGGCCAACGCAACATTCAGATTGGTCAATGCCAGCCTATCAAAAAATCCGCTGGTTATATGCCAGGAAACCAGTAATTTACAGTTGCCTTCTGAGGGCGATTGTAGCCACACGCAAGGACAGGCAGTTACACAATTACAGGTTTCAAAATAGCTGCCTTGTATTTGCCAATCAATTTTCTCAGTCATTGTGATTCCACCTTAAAATGGTTCTTTATACGGCCTAAGATCCAACTCATGTGTCCAAGCACTAGGATGCTGGCAATGAATTGACCAGTACGTCTGCGCAATTGCTTCCAGGTTCAACAAACCGTCTTTACCCTTGGATTTAACATATTCTGGAAATTGTTCCTCAGCACGATCGCCATCAATCACGCCATCAATAATGGTATGCACAACATGAATACCTTGCGGAGAAAACTCCCTTGCCAACCCTTGAGCCAGCGCTCTTAATGCCGCTTTAGCAGATGCAAAAGCGGTAAATGGTGGCTTGGCTCGTAATGAAGCTGTGGCTCCAGTAAAAAAAATAGTACCTTGATGATTGGGTGTCATGCAGGCAATAGCCCCTTTGGCAAATATAAATGCACCCAGACAATTTTGCCGCCATAACAGGGTAAAAGTCTCTGCCTCGGTCTCCAAAAGAGGCAATGGAATATTACTATCTACATTGTAAACAGCAATTTGTAACAACCCGTTGTTGTTGTTAACAACCTCAAACAAATGATTGATATCATACTCTTCAGTGCCATCTGCAACCACACAGGTCACTTTGCCACCTTTTTGTAAAATGCGATCAGACACTTGTTGCAGTTTTTCTTCACTTCGTCCAGCGATAAAAACGTGCAAACCTTCTGCCGCAAAATAGTTTGCGAGCATAGCGCCCAGACCACGTTCGGGTCCAACACCTAAAACAACAGCTGAAAACAACTGACTCATTATTATACTGATCCTTCTGCTATAGTAGCAGATACTAGAGGACCTATAGGCATAGCTAAATCACCTTTATCAAAGTCGTTACTGAATTCACGGTTGGCTAGTAAAACTTCATTAAGCACTTTTGACATTTTAATCCTCTTCTTAGTGAGTTTATTTTTATTTCTTACCAAAAATGAGAGAAAAATTATTTGCCGGCATATCAATTTGTTGTTTTAATTCCAGCCCGTGTTTTTCTGCCGCAGCCTGTAAATCAGCTACATCTTTTAATCCCCATTCAGCTACCCCGGCAGAGCTTAAGATCTTGTGAAAGTCCTGGTTTGATTCCGTAGTGAATCCGCCTTTGACCTGAAAGGGTCCGTAAATCAATAAAAACCCATCATCTGCCAGCAAATGTTCAGCACATTGCATCATGCCATCAGCAATAGAAACAGGGGCTACCTGAAATATATTGATACAAAAAATTGCTGAAAAAGATGCCGGCAGACCCGCATTAAACCAGGATTCAGGATTGGTTAAATCCAAATGCACAGGATCGGCTATATTGTCATTTCCGTGTTCATTGCTCAGATTTTTTATATTGTCAAAAACTTCAACATCCTTATCCGAAGGATGAAAATGCAAATGATCAAAATGTGGAGCAAAGAAGTTGATATGCATACCGCTACCGCTGGCCATTTCCAGCACCCGACCCGTATCTTTTGGTAACTTTTCTTTTAATACACCTAAAATAGGTTCACGATTACGGTTTCCGGCCCAGGCAACATACTCACTCAACGGATGAGGATCTAAAGGTGGTTTATCATCGTTCATTATGTAATCTCAGTTAAATATACAAACTATCCAATAATAGCTTGCTTCACTCTCACTAAAGGCATAATCCATGCCGCTTTTTTTAAATAAAAAAATACTTTTTAAACAACAAGTTAAGTATTTAAATTTACTTTGTATGTGAACCTATGCTTCAATAAGTGAATATTAACTTCAACCAGTTATACTTGTCATGAATAACACCTCTCTTTCCGATTTAACACCGGTCATTTTTTTGCAAACCTTTATTCTTGAACTGATGCATGCCAGCGAACAACTTGGGCAAGGTCAGTCCCAGCAACTCATTGAGCATATTGCCCGAACAGCAGGCTGTTTTTTTGAAGAAGTTTATCGGTCTGAAAACAATAAAAAAGAAACGCTGGATATTGAAAGTTATATCGAATTGATTTTAGGCCTTAAAAATAATATTGGTGGTCAGTTTTCATTATCATCAAGTACTCAAGATTCTATAACCGTGTGTAATAGCTGCTGCCCTTTTGGCGATAAAGTAGTCAATTTCCCAGAATTATGTGGCATGACATCCAGCGTGTTTGGAGGCATTGCTGCACGTAACTTCGGCTATGCTAAAGTTGAAATCGCTAAAAGTATTGCTAAGCATGACGGAAGATGTGAAGTTTATATTCATCTAAACCCAGAAATTGCAAAAACCAGACCAGGAATTGAATATCGAGACAACTGGAATCAAGATACTGACAAGAAAGATTTTGATACACTGCATTCGCGAATAGAAGAAAGTATGTTAAAAATCTGGCGAAAACAAAGCAAAAAACCTGTTAAAAAATCTCAACCACCCGTGATTATTGCTGATTCTGACGAAATGAAACAGGTATTACAATCGATAGAAGTGATTGCACCTACTTCAGCAACTATCTTGATTCAGGGACAAACCGGGGTTGGTAAGGAATTGGTAGCACGAGCCATACACGCGATGAGCGAACGTTGCAACAAAGCATTTGTCCCTATCAATTGCGGCGCTATTCCAGAAAGTTTAATAGAAAGTATTTTATTTGGCCACGAAAAAGGCGCATTTACCGGTGCTTTAGAAGTTCATCAAGGTTTTTTTGAAAGGGCCGAAGGCGGAACTCTGTTTCTGGATGAAATCGATTCTCTGTCACCTGCCGCTCAAACACGTTTACTCAGAGTAATACAGGAAGGTGAATTAGAAAGAGTCGGAGGAAAACAAGCTATACAGGTTGATCTACGTATTATCTCTGCAACTAACATTAATTTGCAAAACAAAGTGCAACAGGATCAGTTTCGTAAAGACTTGTACTACCGCATTAATGTAGTGGAATTATGCATCCCTTCACTTGCTGAAAGACCGGAAGATTTACCTGCGCTAGTACATTTAATTTTACAACGTATGAGCCAGAAACATCACAAAACTGTTACATCAGTCAGCCGTGAAGTCATGCAAAAAATCAGGGCATATCAATGGCCAGGAAATGTTCGGGAGCTGGAAAATGCGCTGGAGCGTAGTCTATTATTTTCTCAGGGCGCAGAGTTGACAGAATTAAAACTGGATGTCGGTGAGCCTAAAACCAGAATTACCGACTGGAAACAACAGAAAGAACAAGCTATAGCCAATGTTGAACAGACCTTTTTACAGGATTCTTTAAAACAATACCAGGGCGATATTAAGAAAATTGCTGCCTGTATGGAGATTTCAACACGTGCAGTTTATAATAAACTGAAGAAATATCAGATTAATCCAGACAATTACCGGGTTAAGAGAGATTAGCCAAAATAATAGCTCGTTTGGGTGCTGGCAGCCCTTCATTGGTTAGATCGGGATTTTCTTGATCCAGAAAATCCTTTAAGGAATGGAAGTTCATCCATTCTGTACTGCGTTGCTCTTCAATCGTGGTTTTATTCACATCAATAACACGGCAATTTATAAAACCACAACGCTGCATCCAGCTAATTAGTGTTTCACAACTTGGTAAAAACCAAACATTACGCATTTTAGCATAGCGCCCTTCCGGCACTAATACCTCGCCCTTTTTACCATCAATAACCAGCGTCTCTAAAACCAATTCACCTCCAGGTAACAGACAGTCTTTCAAGGCTAGCAAATGATCAATGGGGGATCTCCGGTGATACAACACACCCATAGAAAAAACAGTATCAAACGCCCTAGTAGACTCAGGTATTTGTTCTAAACCCACTGGTAAAACATAAACAGGCGCTTCGCCAACCAACTTTCGAATCAAATGAAACTGCAGCACATTTAATAGCAGAGGATCTACACCCACTACCATTTTGGCACCTGCACCCAACATACGCCAACAGTGATATCCATTACCACAACCTACATCAAGCACCAAACGGTTTGTCAAAGGGGCAATATGCTCACTTAATCGATCCCATTTCCAGTCAGAACGCCATTCCGTATCGATATGAATACCAAAAATTTCATATGGGCCTTTACGCCAGGGATGAAAATTTTTTAGTTGTTTTATCAGCAACTCACGATGTTGATTATCAATATCGTCACCATCCCCTATTTTGACCAAACTGTTACTGAAATCTAAAATTGATGGGGTTACTACCGATAATTGATCAATCGATTTCTGCCAGTTGACTGCATTTCCATTCGAATTCAGCTCAAAAGCCTGCCTGAGTTGCTGTGGTATCAATTCCACCCACGCCTCCGCTTTGGCCTCTATTAACATTTGATATAAAGGTTGATAATCGATCATTTCAAAGTGATTATAGAAGCAAAATTAAAATACTGAAACCAGACTTCTACACTTCTAAATCCGGCAGTATTTAAACATTGTTGATGTACAGCAGATGTTTCTGCCAATAGTACATTTTCTAAAGCCGAATGTTTTTGACTAATTTCCAGGTCACTATAACCCTGTGTTTTTTTAAATTCGTAGTGCAATTCAGTTTGTAATGTCTGCTGTTGGTAGTGTTCAAAATTGCTGTGTGGTTGCACATATCGACCAGCTAACAAACCTATCACAGTGATAATGGCATGATACTCAGGAACTGAACGCTGAATCATGTTAAGAAAGACATTGACTACTGACTCATCTAATTTGAACGAGCCAACTAAAGCTATAGGACTGGCGTACAGGGTGTCCTTTTTTATGGACATGGACATAGAATGAACTGGGTAGAGTATTTGAAGACTTTCTACTCTAGTTCTAGAATAGAAAGTCTGAGAATTATTTTTTTATGACTTGTCTTTTGGAGATAATGCAGCCGTATTGCGCTTAGCTAATTGTTCAATGACTGCATTTAGAGATCCCGTTTTTCTATATTCATTCTTAATTGAAGTACGATAGTTCGTTACCAGACTCACGCCTTCAATCATAATATCGTACACTTTCCATTTGTTTTTAGTTAATACCATTCTGTAATTAACTGCTAATGGCTGAATACCCGGTTGCAAAATTTCTGTCTTAACAATCACTTTTCTGCTACCTTCCTTCATCTTTAAAGGTAAAAAACGTATAGACCATTCCTTAAACCCAACAAAGGCTCGAGAATAAGTTCTTACAAGCAAGGTATGAAACTCTTTTTTAAACCTTAGTTTTTCTTCTCTGGTCGCTTTTTTCCACAATTTGCCTAATACCAAAGCTGTAATTCGATTAAAATCCACATGAGGATCGATTACATCTCCAATAAAAACATTAATTTTGCTGAAATCTTTGGTAAAATCTTCATCTTGAAGCTTTTCCATTAATTGTTTGGATGCCTTCTCAATAGTAACTTGCGGAGCCACTAAATCAGCAGCAAGTGCGTGCGATACAGGAATAAATCCAAATATAAATCCAAAAAAAGCGAATAAAATGATTTTTTTAGCTAGTAGGGGGTTCATAACAATCTCCACGTCGTTAAAGCGACATATGTTCCATTTTATGTACCATATTGTATGGGTACGCTGATACAATAAACTTTGAAAAGAAGTTCGATTGTATCTTGAATACAACATATCAACTGAAACGACTTAACAAAAGAGTAATATAACCATATTCTATGGATAATTTGACACATAATAACATTATTTTTCCCAGCATACGCATGAGAAGAATGCGCTATCACGATTTTTCTCGTCGTTTAATGCGAGAAAACACGCTATCGGTTGATGACTTAATCTATCCCATGTTTGTTATTGAAGGTAACAACAAAAAAGAAAAAATTCATTCAATGCCCGGTGTTGAGCGCCTGTCAATTGACTTAATTTTAGAAGAAGCTGATCAATTATACCAATTGGGCATCCCTGCCATCGCCTTATTCCCAGTCACATCAGTAGAAAAAAAATCCGATGATGCCAAAGAGGCTTATAACCCAGAAGGCTTGGCTCAACGCTGCGTTAGAGCATTAAAAAAATCATTCCCCAAATTAGGCGTCATTACCGATGTAGCCCTAGATCCATTTACTTCTCATGGTCAGGATGGACTTATTAACAGTGATGGCTATGTATTGAATGATGAAACAGTAGACGTTTTATGTAAACAGGCACTTTCTCATGCACAAGCAGGCGTCGATATTGTCGCACCTTCTGACATGATGGATGGTCGAATTGCTGCCATACGCTCTATTTTAGAATCAAACAATTACATTAATACTCAAATTCTGGCCTACTCAGCAAAATATGCCTCCAGCTTTTACGGCCCTTTTAGAGATGCAGTTGGTTCAGCTGCTAATTTAGGCAAGGGAAACAAGTACAGCTATCAAATGGATCCAGCTAACTCGGATGAAGCAATACGAGAAATTCAATTGGATTTACAAGAAGGTGCTGATATGATCATGGTTAAACCAGGCATGCCCTATCTGGACATTATTCGTCGCGCCAAACAACAGTTTGCTGTTCCGACATTTGCCTATCAGGTTAGTGGTGAATACGCCATGCTAAAAGCAGCTTCGATGAATGGCTGGCTAGATGAAAAACAAGTGGTAATGGAATCTCTGCTCACCTTTAAACGAGCAGGGAGTGATGCAATCCTTACTTATTATGCAAAATCTGCAGCCCAATGGTTACTAGAATAATAATGGCTATAATACTTTGTGCAGGTAGCTTATTGTAATTTTTAAATAGCCATTTGAATAATCCTAGAAAAATCAGTTGGCTCACGGCTTCTAAGATATGGTTTGATGATTAAAATAAATTACTTAAAATAAAATTAATATTTTGAGCGATAAGAATAATAACAGAGACTCGTCATGCAAGAAGATCAATATATTAGTGAAAAAAGAAAATTTCAGGTTGAGGAAGGCATTTTAATATTCCTGCTCATACTCTCACTGACAGGCGTTGCAATTACAGATTTTTCACCGGATGATGGCTATGGGTACTGGATAATCATGGTCTTTGTTTTTGCCATTTTTGCAATACTTATCGCCTGGTTACAGTCCAAACATAGAGAAGGTGAATTCAAAGTAATTGTTAAAGACCAGTCCTTACATTGGGCTACATCACTACTGGTAGTTGGTGGCGCCTTTTTACTGCAAAAATCAGGCCTGTTAACGCCCCAAAGCGCCGGCCTGGTTATTCTGTTGATATTATCATTAGCAACCATGCTGGATGGTCTTCGTATAGGCTGGCGTTTCAGCCTGGTTGGCTTATTCCTTGGATCATCTTCTGTCTTTGGAGCCTTTTATAAATCATCCATCTGGATAGACTTAGCTTTTGCAATCATTATAGTTATCGGCACATTTTTGTGGGAATTCTGGAAAAACAAACGGGCAAAAACAAGAGCAACGGTAACAGCATGAATGCAATTGACCAATACGCTGTTTTTGGACACCCCATAAACCATAGTAAGTCACCCCGCATTCACAGGCTATTTGCAGCACAAACCCAGCAACAGTTATGCTATGAAGCACAAGATGTACCTGCGGGATCATTTACAAGCACTGTTGATACTTTTTTTAGACATGGCGGCAAAGGGTTAAACTGTACTGTTCCTTTAAAAGAACTGGCCTGGCAATGTGCAGATAAACTTTCTCAACTTGCTCAGTTTAGTAAAGCAGTAAATACTCTGACACTGCAAGAAGATGGAACACTTTTAGGTGATAATACAGATGGTACCGGTCTGGTGACTGATTTAACAATCAACCACTCTATCTCCTTGTTAAATAGCCGGATTTTAATATTAGGTGCTGGTGGTGCCAGTAGAGGCATTATAGGCCCCTTAATGGAAAAATCTCCTGCACACATTGTTATTGCCAATCGCACAGTAGAAAAAGCCATCACTCTCAGCAATGAATTTTCTCTGTTAGGAGACATTTCGGGATGTGGTTATGATGCCATTGCAAACCAGCAATTCGATTTGATTTTAAACGCAACTTCAGCCAGCTTAACAGGTAAGCTCCCCCCTTTAGCAGACAACATCCTCAATGAAAATGGCTGTTGTTATGATTTGGCTTATAGCAACCAGCCCACAACCTTTGTAAAATGGGGTACAACTCATGGTGCAGAAACTAGCTTAGATGGCCTGGGCATGCTGGTAGAACAAGCTGCCGAAGCTTTTTACATCTGGCGTGACGTACGCCCTGAAACTTCAGCCGTTATCGAATTGTTAAATTCGGAAAGAATTTAACAGCAGATATAAGGTACTCGCCTTAATTTACATTGACGCAGATTTGATTTTAACCTAGAAAAATCAGTTGGATCACGGATTATAGCACAAGCTCTTGATTCCACAGCACTTCACAGAAAAATGCTCCTGCTTTTTCTGCATTCACCACCTCCATGTGGTTCAAAAAAATGCCCGTTTAACCTAATGGGTGAAGCTCAGATTTTTTTAAAACACTGTGAAACCAATATCTTGCACTATAATTCCGCGCCCAACTGATCTTTCTAGGTTTAAGGTTTTTTTAGAATACTAAGGCCTTTCATTCTTCCGGTACTTTTTCACGCAGTTTATTACAGAGTACCACCAAAACTGAAGTGGTTTACATAATGATTGACTTCGAAAAACAGTAATATCAAATTGGCTAACCTCATGATTCTACATAATTTCAAAAGGGCATTGTTAACAAATAAATGCCATTGCTCGACCGCACACCCCAAATATTGCCTGTTTTATGACTCGTTTAAATATGATATTCCAAGATACTTAGTTATGTCGTTAATTAGTAACAACCAAAACTCTCATTTCAATTGCTTTACCTTGATTCTATAAAGTTATGCTAATTTTTTGTATCCATTAAATAAATGAAATTATAGTGTGTATTACGAATATAAAAATACAAGACAGCTTTTTATCATTTTTCTTAAGCTGCACGTGTAATTTAATCCCAAAATTTAAGTTTATCGGACCTTCAGTAAAAAAACAACCAATAATTCAATGTTATACAACTGTATTTCAACAAAAGCCTATCTTAATCAAAAAAATTAACATTTCGCTATTGAATTTTTATATTTCCAAGTGCTGTCGTAAATTAACGACATATTAAGTAAGATTTTACCTCAATTGAGGTATTTACTTATCTTTAGGCTGGTAAAATTCTAGTTCGCCCTGATTTTCTACTCGCTTTTGTGTCTCCATTCACTATACCTCCTCCCCCGTTCACGGATACTTCTAGACCTATCCTATATCAATATACGACTACATTGTGCACAACGAAACAGTGACCAATAATAAATTATGGCACTATATTTGCTTAATAACCTTAACGTGCACTCTTACCGTGTTATCTCAACGCATAACCCTTAGTAGGAGAGGTCATTAATCAGGAGGAAACAAATGTCAATTGCTCAACTTAATATAAAAATCACCTTTTTATATTTGCCTATTTGTTTTGCAATGCTTTATCAGACTGGCTCTGCAGCTCAATCAGAACGACCAGGTGCAGCATGTGAAGTTTGTGGTAACTCTGGTAAGCAGGTAATGACATTTACCAATGGAGACCCGTTACAAAAAACCAAATGGTTTGATGCGATACTGGCATTAGCAAATAAAAACATGACATCCAGTCTGGTTTTGACGACAAATCTTTTTTATCTAGATTCCTTGCTTAAAGATCATGCAGATGAAAAATTTCATTTTACAGTACCCAATAAAATTTCTTTTGCACCACAAATCAAACAAAAAGGGATCGAAAATTTTGACATAAAATACTATCAGATTACAGGTGATAAAACAGCCATACGATACACGCCCCCGAACCAAAGGGTTAAATCTTCACCCCCTCAACGACGGCAGATGAATTTATCATCTGCTCGCCCACCTGTAGAGTCGCAAACGAATAAACTGAATGACCGTACTAAGCAGCCTGTCTACACAGATGATAGCTACAAGGACGAGACGCTCTATAGCCAGAACCCATCCCCTGAACTAAGAAAAGCAACACTACAGAAAACGGTTGCAATTCCTGTTATGGGTGGTTTCATCGCGTTGGCAAAGACTGATGCTACCGAAACCCAAAAGCAACAGGCGTCGCTAAACACAGACAATGCTACTACCAGTCAAGAAGAAAAAACCAAATCCAGCAAGCAATCAACAAATAACAATCCATCAAAAGTCGATCCTTCTGTTCCGACTATAACGCCCGCAATAACTATCAATCATCCTCCGGTAATGGGCAGCTTGACTGGATTAACAGTAACTGAGGGGCAAAGCATTAGTTTTAATGTTAATGCCACAGATCCAGATTTAAAAGATAGCTTAACATTGACAGCATTCAATTTACCGGCATTTGCTAATTTTCAGGATAGAGGGCAAGGCCGAGGAGCTTTCTACTGGTTACCCGTAAAACAGGATGCAGGTGTTTATTCTATTACTTTTAAAGTACAGGATGATCGTCAACCTTCTGCATCTGATACCAGAATCATGATTATCAATGTTAATCCTAAACCAAATATTCCTCCTTTACTATCCCACATAGGTGATCAAGAAACCATTGAAGGCCAGCGTTTAAGAATCAATATACACGCTACGGATGCTGATCTGGGCGACAAATTAACACTTAAAGTAAATGACTTACCGCGAAGGTCAAACTATATTTTTTATGGTAATGGTAACGGTACAATCACCTGGAATCCATCTCTGGGTACGGCTGGAGAATATCCAGTGACGGTGACAGTCAGTGATTTGGGCATGCCAATAGCCAAAGCCACGGAAACATTTAAGATAACTGTTAAACCTGCGGCTGAAAGTGTAGCCATTGCAGCTTGCCAACAAACAGAGCAAATATATCTCTCTCAAACACATAATGATCTGATTTCATCATGTTCTGGTTGCCATAAAGCGGGGGGCATTGGACCCGGTTTTGAATTAACTAATGATGCCAGCAACAGCTTTAAGGTGATTAATCAATATGTAACAACTTCACCTAACAATGTCCGTTTATTTTTGAGCAAACCCATCGGCATACCTTTTCATGGCGGAGGATCACCTTTTGTGAATAATAATGACAATCGTTATCTACAATTACAGTCTTTCCTTCAGGGTCTGCCCTGTGATATCCCAACGGAAACTAATCAGAATAATATTCTGAGTCTACAAGAAATTAACTTGTCGGATAAAGAGACCACATTACGTAAAGCTGCCAAAATTTTTGCTGGACGATTACCAACAGCAGCTGAAGTGCAGCAAGCGGATACTATAGCGGGTCTTGCGGCTACAGTCCGCAGTTTAATGAGTGGCGACAGCTTTGCAGACTATATCTATCGAGCAGGTAACGAGTGGTTTTTAACTGCAGGCAGTCAATTTAAAAATTATGAACTCAATTTTGGAACTTATGATCGGAAAAAGAACAAAGCAAGCTCACGAGATAGACAGAAAATTTATGCCGCATTACGACGGGAACCATTGGAGTTATTACGTTTTATAGTTGAAAATGACCGCCCTTATAGTGAGATTGTGACGGCTGACTATACTATGGTCAATCCCGCACTGGCTAGCCTCTATGCTGCCGTTGACGCTAAAATCCCAGGTATTACCGCTACTGATTGGAAACCCACCCGAATCCGTTCGGCATCCAAAGATCATCTAGATACCCCATATCCTCATGCAGGTGTGTTAAGTACGGTTGCCTGGCTAAGTCGTTTTCCGACTACTGATACCAACCGGAATCGACATCGGGTTAACATGATGTATCGACAATTTCTGGCTTTTGATATTGAGTCATTAGGTCAACGACCTAGCAGTGATGCGGATGGTGGTGATTTTCTGGTACCGGTATTGGAAAACTCAACGTGTACCAGCTGCCATTCCTTTATGGACCCAGCCGCCGGAACATTTATGGATTTTGGTCCTGACAATCGCTACCGAACAAGTGGGGAACATGCATTAGCAAAAGATTATACTAAAAACAGTAATCGTTCTAGTTATCCTAAAAACCACAATGGCAATCCCTGGTATCAGCAGGGTGATAAATGGTATCGCGATGTTTTTGCGCCAGGCTTCGAAAGTATCAATATGCCTGGTAATTATACAGGATTAAAAACATCTCAGGCTAATAACGGCGGCCAATCAGCAATAGGCTGGATGGCCAGGGAATTAGTGTCAGACCCAAGGTTTGCTAAAGGTACGGTCTACTTTTGGTATCGAAGTATCTTTGCCAGAGATCCTCTGGCCATGCCTGTCAATCAATCGGACCCAAATTATACAGCCGACATGGAAGCCTATAACTTTCAAAATAACGCATTGGAAGATTTGGCACAGAAATTCCAGCAAAATGGCATGATTATCCGTGATCTACTGGTTGATTTTGTACTCAGCCCCTTATTCAGGGGTGACAGTGTTACTAAACCTTTGTCCAAGGTAGATCAGCAAAATCTAGCCGATATCGGCATGAACAGATTACAGACCGTGGAGGAAATCGATAAGATTACACGTTCTATTACAAACCTGACTCTGTTTAAAGATTACAACAAAGGCTTAGGACTTATGTATGGAGGATTTGATGGCGGATTGAATATGAACCATCGAAACAGGGAATTGACACCGACTATGGCTGGCATACTCGATAGCAAATTTAACAAATTGCTGTGTGGCAATCGGTTAGTCGTTAAAGAATTCCGCTTACCCAAGGAAGAGCGGGTATTACTAAAATTTGTTGAAAGTAGCGATGTCCCAGATGATACACAAGGCCGGGAGCATATTCTGCAGAATATCCAGTTTCTACATCATCAATTGTTAGGTGAAAACCTGCCTTTGAATGATATCGAAATTCAAGCAACCCTAAGTTTATTTGAAGAGATTATTGCCAATACCTCAACTGATATGACTCAGGCAAGTTATTGTGAAGGCATGTATTTTGATAACAATGACCGATTAAGAGGATCGACTATTTCCGACCCGGAGGGAACTATCAGAGCATGGAATTCCGTCTTGCTCTATCTTTTTGGTGATTTTAAATATTTGAATAATTAGTATATTCAGTCCTAGTTAGTGTCCTTCCATAAATGGTGGACACTTGCCCGAAACAGAGACCCATCGGCATTTTCAATAGCTACTAGCTATTGAAAATTAAAAAAATAGCTTATGGAAGGAGGGGGGGGGGTTATGGATGCTAACAAGTTAACAGGAGAAACGGTAATGAAACGCAGAAATTTTTTAAAAATACTGGCTGGTAATAGTTTAATGACCACCATACCAATGGCTATACCTGGTTTGATTAGTCAGGCACAGGCGGCCACTAATACCTTGCCCTGGGATGGTCCTGTTCTGATAACACTAAACCTGGGTGGGGGATTGGATCAAAGTTCATGGGTTGATCCACGTAACGATACCGATATCAATCATTATGCACAAAATAAACGGGCAGGAAAAGCCGGCAATATTTTTTATGCCCCACTAGGGGATAATAAGGCCTTTTTTGAAAAGTATTATGATCGCATCCTGGTAGCAAATGGTCTGGATCTACAAACTAATTCTCATAGTGTAGCCAGACAAAACCAATATACGGGTCGACTTGCTAACGGCTATCCTTCTATCGATGCTCTCTATGCGTCTATAGTTGGTAAAGGACTCCCGATGCCATGGTTACTGTTTAATGGGCCGTCTATGGGCGGCTCCGTTCAGGCTTATACCCGACTTACCGGCGATGTAAATTTATCCTTATTAGCTAATCCAAATTTGCGCAATCCCAAGACCGTGTATTTTCGTTCCAGTGATAAAAATTTAATCGATTTATACCGCTTGGAACGATTGCAACGACTAGCACAAACACCGGGAAATTTACCATTTGAACAACGGAAACTTGCACAATTATTTGCCGCACGATCCAACAATAGTATGTTTTATCAATTACAGGACATTTTACCAGATCGTTTCGATTTTGAAGGTAAAGGAGGGACAGATGGCGTGCTGAATGATGTCCACAAAGCCTTGGTGAGTTTTTCCGCTGGCGTCAGCGTTGCGGCAACCTTTCAAGCCAGAAGGGGTTGGGATACACATAGCGCCCAAGATAACAAGATAGATGATAATTGTGCAGAATTGACCCGCATACTGGATTACATCTGGAGCAAAGCGGAAATTTTGGGTGTTGCTGATCGGTTATTGGTACATGTCGGTTCGGATGTAGGGCGTACACCGCGTTATAACAGTAGAAATGGAAAAGATCATTGGTCAGTTACCAGTACGCTATTGATGATGAAAAATCAGCGTTGGACTAACCGGATTGTTGGTATCAGCGGTCCTCAGCATCAGAAAATTGCGATCAACCCAGGAACCTTGCAGCCGGATGAAAATGGCAGCAGACTCCGACCTGCCCACGTGCATAGAGCAATCCGTCAAATTTTGAACATCGACCAGCATCCACTGGTACAAAAATTCGAATTTGACGAAGCAGAAATCAATTTACTGAACCCAGCAAACCAGAGTCCTTTGCTCGTTTAACCTATTCGACAACATAACCCTCTCACCGTATATTTGAGCTTCTCCAACGCTGCTTCGGAGACTTTCAACCCATACAAAAACCTACCTGATTACCCATGAGCTTCCGCCATTTTGAAAAAAGTAACCACACAGCCCGTCATTCCTGCATTCTGTTAGCAGGAATCTATTTTTTGCATGAATAGATCTCCGATAAAATACCTCGGGGATGACGGTGTATAAGGTGTCACCGTTTTTCTCATCTATAAGGCGGAGACTCATGGGTAATCAGGTAAAATTAAGTAAATTCCATTTCTTCTGTTCTATTGCTCTTTCGACATCAGGTTTATTTTCTGCGATTTACTCTCGCTCGAGGCAAATAATATGCTTTTATAGTGTGATTAACAGATGTAAATAACATTCAATTATTAAATTTAAAAATGTCTGATCAAATTTGAGCTGCTACACTTTTAAACTTTAGTCCTTAGCATTCAAATATTCATCTTTCAAATGAATATAGTGCTTATAGGAATATTCCAGAAACTCTTTTTCTGATTTTGTTAACAGCCTTACTTGTTTAGCAGGGGCGCCTACATATAAATAGCCTCCCTCTAGTTTTTTCCCTGAAGTAACTAAAGCACCTGCGCCTAGCATGACATAATCTTCTAGTACTGCATCATCTAAAATGATAGCGCCAATTCCAATCAAACAATAATTTCCCACGGTACAGGCGTGCACCACTGCACGGTGTCCTATAGTCACCCCTTTACCAATATTTAAAGGGTGACCTTTTGTCGAATAGTCCCCCGCATGAGAAACGTGTAAAACTGAGCCATCCTGCACATTGCTACCATCACCAATACAGATGCTTTCTACATCGCCTCTAATCACTGCTGTTGGCCAGACCGATACATCATCCCCTACACTCACATCACCGATAACTACCGCACTTTCATCAATATAGACCTTTTCGCCAATGACGGGCTGATGATTTTTAAATTGTCTTTGCATCACAATTTCCTCAATATTTACTATAATCATAACAAATTATCAGTTTAAATCGAGGTTGATATGGCTCTACTTGACGGTATTAAACGACAACTCCGTTCGGTTATCGAATGGAAAAACCCTCCCCCTGACGTGCTACTGTCTCAATGGACAGGAAATGGAGATGAAATCAAAAATGCCTCAAAACTCATAGTGGGTCCTGGTCAAGGTTGTATCTTCGTTTATGAAGGTAAAGTTCAATCCATCATTGAAGAAGAGTGCCTGATAGATCTTAAAACTGCCAACATCCCCTTCTGGACCACGATCAAAAAATTCATGCAATTTTTTGAAAGTGAGCATAAAGTAGGCATTTACTTCTATAAAAAAAACAAAGTTCTTGATCAAAAATGGGGTACTACCTCGGTTATTAAGTACGATGACCCAAAATATAAGTTTCCTGTTGGACTTAAAGCCTATGGAAACTATAGTTACCGTATTTATGACCCGAAAGATTTTTTTGTTAATGTAGTTGGCAGTCATACCGATTTTTATATCGATGATTTTAGAGACGTTATGTCTGCTCGTATTATTCATCCTATTAGTGACTATCTGGCCGAAAGTAAATTCAGTTATGCAGAAATTGATGCCGACAGGGAAGAAATTGCGCGCGGCATTTCCATTAAATTGTCCATGGCTTTTCGTAAACTCGGCTTTGATATTACTGATTTTAGAATTGAAGGCACTGATTTTGATGAAGACACCTTAAAACGCATCAACCGAATTGCAGACCTGACCGCAGAAGCACAAGCAGCTAAAGCAGTAGGACTTGATTATGCCAAAGTACAGCACCTGGAAGCGATGCGTGAAGCAGCTCGAAATGAAGGAGGAGGCGCTGGAATTGGTATGGGAATGGGCGCTGGCATTGGTTTCGGGCAAAACATGGCGCAATCTATGACAGCACAGAGTCCTACGCAAGTTCAGCCTAAAACGGATGATCCTATGGCCAAACTAACACAATTGAAAACAATGTTTGCAGCAGAGTTAATCTCCGAACAAGAATACACTGCAAAAAAACAAGAAATTCTGGATCGGATGTAAAATGGCCAGATGCAGTAGCTGTTCAGCCCCCTTACAGGCAAATACCAATCGCTGTAACTATTGTAATATCCGTAACGATGTTGATTTACGGGGTAAACATCAGTACTCCATCGCCAATAAACAGTCTGATCGTATTTGTCCACATTGCGATTCAGCCTTACAAACAGTCAAACTGGATTTAGAGGGTCACTTCTATATAGAACACTGTAAAACCTGTTTTGGATTGTTTTTTGATCCTGGTGAAATTGATACATTACTTAATAGTTCCGTCTCTAATGTTTTTAATATTAACTTAGAACAAATAACAAACATCAATAAGGATCGCTATCAAAAAAATAAAAAAATCAGGTATATCAAATGCCCTGTTTGCCAAAAATTCATGAAAAGGGTAAATTTTGGCCATCGTAGTGGTGTCATTATTGACCAATGTCATGGTCATGGCGTCTGGCTTGACAGTGGTGAAATTATTCATTTGATGGAATGGAAAAAAGCAGGGGGCGAATTATTGGATACAAAAGAAAAAGAAAAAGAAAAAGAAAACAGCAGAAATAAAAAATCTGATCGTTTATCTTCTTATGACCTTCCTGTATACCAGCAGCAATCAATGAGTCTGGAAACTGATTTATTAGATACAATTTCTTCACTTGTGTACAAAATTTTCTCATAACTTTGTAGAAAGGAAATAGTATTTTTAATAAAAGCTTTCTAATATGTTTTACAAAACCATAAATACATTAGGACGCTGAAGTTTAAATCCAGTAGTCCCCTGTAATTTACAGAGAATATATTGGAACCTTGAGCTATTTATTTTTCTATAACTGATCTTTTCCTGTCTGCTATACTCATTATCATGAAAAAGGAAGAAATTGATTTGTTGGGTACACAAGAGTATCTAGGAGGCTGTCCGAGAATAGAAACCATCGCGAGGAAAAGCTCTTTTGAGTCAGTTTTTTCGTTCATTTGAGACGAATAGTTGCGCTATATTAACAAAAATGAACGGAAAAATGGCCAAAAGGGATTTTTCTGTAGCAGGTTTTCTATTCTCGGACAGCCTCCTAGTCCAACCTCCCTTATCCATCGATTTAACAGTTTCTTTGCATAGCTTTATACTTCCAGGACATATCAATGGCTTCATTAAGTTCTTTTTTTAAAGGAAAAAAAACGAGTTCTTCCAGTAGTCTTATCAGTGAAGAAATAACTTTAGAAACATTAAAGCAATTAATTCCCATCAGGAATTTAAGTGAAGACAAATTACGATCATTCGCACTGGAACACAAATCTGAAGTTTTATTAAAAGGCAAGACTCTTTTTAGTATTAATGAAGCAGATAACTCTGCCATCTACCTTTTAAGAGGAACCGTATTATTAGCCGATGGGAATGGAAAAACCTATGAAGTTGAAGCATCGGCAGCAAAAGCCAAATTTCCACTATCCAGTGGGGTAAAACATAACACTACCGCTACTGCAATATCAGACATTAGCTTTTTACGTGTTTCCCAAAAAATCATGTCCATTAATTCAGAAAACCAGAAAAACGCTGAATTAATTATACCGAAAGAATTGAGTAATAATAGACTGTTACAAACTTTTTCCCAGCATTTTCTTGATGACGACTTAGAAGTCCCATCACTACCCGGCATTGCTATTAAACTACGTAAAGCAATGCAAAAAGAAATAGGCATCGATGAAGCTGTAACCATAATTCAGCTCGACCCGGTTATTTCGGCAAAACTTATTGAAGTTGCCAACTGTCCATTATATGTTTCCGTAATGCCTGCTAAAAGCTGCTTTGAAGCAGTCAAAAGAATAGGTTTAAATGCAACACGTAGTCTCATCATTAGTTTAAGTATAAAGAATATTTTTAAAAGCGACTCACCTCGGATAAAAAAACAGCTGGATCATCTATGGAAAAATAGTCTTTATCTATCCAGCTTAAGTTATGTGCTCGCTTCGGTCAGTAAACAAAAAATGCCTGAAGAAGCATTACTGGCCGGTTTGATTTGTGATATAGGTGCCGTACCATTTCTTAACTTTGTCTCTAATTTACCTTCTGACTACTATAATGAAGAAGAAATACAACAAGCTATTCCTGTGGTAAAAGGTGTAGTTGGCGCTTCAATCTTAAAATCCTGGGGATTTACTGAAGAATTCATTAACGTAGCTTTAACATCCGAAGACTGGTATCAGCAAAGTGAAGGACCACTTTCATATACAGATATCGTTGTTTTATCCAGACTGCATAGCAAAATTGGCAAAAAAATGACTCACTTACCTGCTATGACCTCAATTCCGGCAGCCAGTAAATTAAAAAATATTACTCTTTCCCCGGAAAACTCTTTAAGTATTCTACATAATGCTAAAGACAAAATTAATGATGCTTTAAAAACATTCACATCCTAACTCACTATGTTTTGGAAAAAAGAAAAAAAATCAGAAGATCAACGTATTCAGTCTATCGCATCTAGCCATACAGTAAAAACCACAAAACTACCGTTATCCTTTTTAAAGCGCCTGATTCCCATTAGTCACCTGGCAGATAATGAATTACAACAATTAAAAGTCACACTATCAGAGTACAAGCCAGGGGATATTATTTTTAAAAGTGGTGAAACATCAAATACTCTTTGTTATATAGTTAAAGGGCAATGTTATATAGAAACAAATAATGGTTCTGGTTATGAGATTGATTCATCCTCATTTAAAGCCTACTACCCTTTATCTAGTGACTCAAAGCACCAATACACAGCAATTGCTAAATCAGATGTCAAAATTATTCATTTTCCACACAATGTCCTCCAACACGAGCACACCAATTCACGTAATGCTTTGCTGAATGATGAAGACATCCCGGAAAATCTACGGGATAATTTATTCTTTAAAAGATTTTGTACCTGCTATAAACAAGATGAGCTGGTTATTCCCATTCTACCTGATGTAGCTCTTAAACTAAGAACCGCAGTTCAAAAAGATATTGGAATTCTAGAAGCTGTTAAAATCGTCAATCTTGATCCTGTCATTTCTTCAAAACTAATTCGGATTGTCAACAGCCCCCTTTATAGAACAGTCAACCCAATCACAACTTGTCATGATGCGGTATCAAGACTGGGACTCATAACCACCCGGAACCTGATTACCAGCATCAGCATGCAGAATCTGTTCAAAAGCAAAAACAAAGATCTTAACAATAGAATCCATCAAATATGGAAACAAAGTATTCGGGTATCCAGTATCTGCCACACGTTAGCTTCACTATGCAAAAATGCCAACCCTGATGAAGCGTTACTTGCAGGGTTAACTCATAACATTGGTAGTTTACCCATCATTATTTTTGCTGACAGTCTGAACAGTGAAGAATATTCAAGTACTGACTTAAGTCTCACGATTAATACTCTTCAAGGCTTATTAGGAAACATCATTCTGAAGAAATGGGGATTTCCCAATTTACTTGCACAAGTCCCCATACAATCAGAAAACTGGTACCATAGTAATGGTGAAAAACTTGATCTCAGTGACATCGTGTTATTAGCAAAATTTCATAGTTATCTTGGTAGCAAACAGATGCAAAATTTACCTCCTTTACACACCTTGCCAGCATTTAAAAAACTAGGTGACAATACATTAACACCTGACATGTCATTACTCGTATTACATAATGCAAAACAGCAAATTTCAGATGCAATAAGCCTATTTGGAACTTAAAAAATGAGCTGGTTTAATAAGGACATCAAAAAAAAAACAGTTCCCAGTTCTCAAGGTAAAGAGCTTATTCAACCCATATCTCCTGAACCCACCGTATTGTGTACAAAACCAGTTAGCATTAGTTCCAAGCAACTAGCCATTGCTACACTAAAAAAGTTTGCCCCATTAAGAGACTTGGATGAACTATGTATCAATTCCTTAGCCTACACCACTCAAGTATTTACCAAAGAATCAATCCTTTTCATAAAAGGCCAAAAATCTGAGCAAATATATTATCTGTTAAAAGGGACTGTAGATATACACCCTGACAGTGATAGCCATTATCAACTTTCTGCTGATGAGACCCGTGCTCACCTACCCCTAGATAGCGGAAAAAATTGTGGCGCAACAGCTACAGCTAAAACCAAAGTTACCCTTCTGGTTATCTCAGGTGAACTTAACCAGCTTTGGGCACAAAAAAGCAATGATGAAGTATCTTGTATAGAACTAATAGACATTAATTTACCCGATGAAATTAATAACCAAGGTTTTTTTAACAGTTTTATCCAGGCTTATAGAGAAAACAAACTCAGCCTGCCTTCTTTACCTCATGTAGCATTCAAACTTAAAGAAGCTATAGCAAATGATATTGGCGTTAGTGAAGCGGTCGAGATCATAGCAATAGACCCGCCGATAGTGACTAAACTGATACAGATAGCCAATAGCCCTGTCTATGCTCCGGCCAATCCTATAACGAACTGTCACGAAGCAGTCACGCGATTAGGCCTGGAGGCAACACGAAACTTAGTGATGAGCATAGGCTTAAAACAATTGTTTAAATCTAAAGACAAACAGCTAATGAAAGGTATGCAAAATCTATGGCAAAAAAGTCTGCATTTATCATGTCTAAGCTTTGTTCTTGCCTCAGAAACACAAACTATAAACCCTGAAGATGCATTATTAGCTGGGCTTGTTTGCGATATAGGTACCATTCCCCTAATACATTTTGCTGAACAAAACCCACATGATCACCCTCAATTTACAGAACTGGAATTAGCAATTCCTTACTTCAAAGCCCCCATAGGTTCACTTGTTTTACACACGTTGGGATTATCTGAAGAAATCACTGCGATTCCACATCATGCTGAAGACTGGTTTTATGATAGTGGTGACACCTTGACTCTGACCGATATCATCATTCTAGCTAAACTACATAGTTTCATCAGCACAAAAAACACCAGCGATTTACCCTATATCAATTCAATTCCAGCCTACTCGAAGCTAAATGATGGTAAATTAGATCCTGACTTCTCTCTTCAGGTTTTGCATAAAGCTCAGAAACGTATTAATAAGGCGATGGCCCTATTCGCTTGATAAAATAAATTCTATCAAGCTCACAACAATCTATCCTGTTTAACTAACCCATTTGTAACAAACATGAACAACCCCTTACTAGAAGACTCAATACTGCCACAGTTTTCCAAAATCAAACCAGAGCATGTTGAACCAGCCATTAATTCTTTATTAGCCGATGCACGAAGCATCGTAGCACAGCACTTACAGGCAACTACGGAATACACCTGGGAAAACCTGATTGAGCCCATTGAAAATATTGAAGATAAACTCAACAAAGCCTGGTCTCCTGTCAGCCATTTAAATTCGGTCGTCAATACTGATGAACTGCGCGATGCATACAATGCCTGTCTTCCTAAACTCAGTGCATACTCAACTGAAATGGGACAAAACAAAGCCCTTTTTAATGCCTATCAACAAATAGCAGAAAGCGATAATTATTCATCGCTAGATACTGCACAACAAAAAATCATTACCAATGCATTAAGAGATTTTCGTTTATCCGGTATTGATTTAGATACAGACAAGCAGCAGCGTTATAAACAAATCAGTCAGGAATTATCCCGCTTATCCAGCAAATATGAAGAAAATTTATTGGATGCTACCAATGCCTGGAACAAACACATCACAGACCCGGAATTATTAGCCGGCTTACCAGAAACAGCATTAACACTGGCCAAGCAAACAGCTAAAAGTCAGAATAAGGATGGCTGGGTGATTACCTTGCAATTCCCCTCGTATATGGCGGTAATGACTTATGCTGATAACCGTGAATTACGCAAGGAGCATTACACCGCTTTTGCTACCCGTGCTTCAGAACAAGGACCGAATGCAGGTCAATGGGATAATAGTCAAATTATGGAAGATACCCTGGCCTTAAGACATGAAAAAGCACAATTACTGGGCTTTGATAATTACGCTGAGTTATCACTCGCCACTAAAATGGCTAACAAACCTGAAGATGTCACTGGATTTTTGGAAGATTTAGCCGACAAATCCTGGCGTCATGCGCGTAAAGATTTATCTGAACTCAGAAAATTCGCAAGAGAACAATATGGTATCAGTGCCTTACAAGCCTGGGATATGGGCTATTTCTCAGAGAAAATGCGCCAGCACTTTTATCAATTATCACAAGAACAAGTAAAAACCTACTTTCCCAGCACCCATGTCATTCCCGGTTTATTTTCCGTAGTTGAAAAATTGTACGGATTAAAAATAATTGAGACATCCGACTTTGACAGCTGGCACCCTGATGTGCGCTTGTTCCAGATTAAAGATAAAGATGATCAAATCCGGGGGCAGTTTTACCTTGATTTATATGCTCGAGAGAAAAAACGGGGTGGCGCCTGGATGGATGACTGTGTCGGCCGAAAAAAATCAGCAGGTAATATCCAGATTCCAGTGGCTTATTTAACCTGTAATTTCACACCGCCAACAGGCAAAGACCCTGCCCTGTTAACACATGATGAAGTATTAACCCTGTTTCATGAATTTGGTCATGGCCTGCAACACATGCTAACCCAGGTAAACCATTTAGGCGTCTCCGGTATTAATGGCGTGGAATGGGATGCGGTTGAATTACCCAGTCAATTCATGGAAAACTGGTGTTGGGAAAAAGAAGCCTTAGCGCTAATCTCAGGTCACTATCAGACGGGGGAAAAACTACCTGATGATTTATTCCAGAAAATGCTCAATGCTAAAAACTTTCAGGCAGGCATGTTAATGGTTAGACAACTGGAATTCAGCCTGTTTGATTTCAAAATGCATCAACAATATGACCCTGTCAAAGGTGGACAAATATACAAAACCCTAAATCAAATTAGAGAACAGGTTGCCGTTATTCACCCTCCTGAATTTAACCGCTTTGCCCATAGTTTCTCGCATATCTTTGCCGGAGGGTATGCAGCGGGCTATTACAGTTATAAGTGGGCCGAAGTGTTATCCAGCGATGCCTATTCCTTATTTGAAGAAAACGGAATTTTTGATCAAACCACAGGAAAATCCTTTTTGCATAACATACTGGAAAAAGGCGGTAGTCAGGATGCCATGCAATTGTTTATAGCATTTCGTGGTCGTGAACCTAAAATTGATGCCTTGCTCAGACATAATGGAATTGCCGCATGAAATATAAAGATTTAAGAGACTTTATAAAACAGCTGGAAAAACAGGGAGAACTGATACGCATTACGGTTGAAGTTGATCCCTATCTGGAAATGACTGAAATCAGTGACCGCGTACTGAAACAGGAAGGTCCAGCACTTTTATTTGAAAACCCCAAGGGCTCAAATATTCCCGTACTAGCCAATCTATTCGGTACTCCTCACCGTGTGGCTATGGGTATGGGGGCAGATTCAGTCACTGAATTACGTGCTGTTGGTGAATTACTGGCTTATCTGAAAGAACCAGAACCTCCCAAAGGCATGAAAGATGCTATGGAAAAAATTCCAGTTTTCAAAAAAGTGCTGAACATGGCACCCAAATTAATCAACAATCCGCCCTGCCAGGAAGTCATCAGAATAGGAGATGAAGTTGATTTAAGTGTCTTTCCCATTCAAACCTGCTGGCCTGATGATGCGGCTCCATTAATAACCTGGCCATTGGTGATTACTAAAGGACCGAATAAAGAGCGCCAAAACCTAGGTATTTATCGCCAGCAAGTCATCGGCAAAAATAAAGTCATTATGCGTTGGTTAGCGCATCGCGGCGGAGCTTTGGACTTTAAAGAATGGCAAGAAGCACATCCCGGTGAGCCCTTCCCTATTTCTGTTGCATTAGGTGCAGATCCTGCAACCATACTCGCTGCAGTGACACCTGTACCAGACCCACTCTCTGAATACGCCTTTGCCGGCTTGTTACGTGGCAGTAAAACCGAAGTGGCAAACTGTTTGAGTAATGATTTACAAGTACCCGCCAGTGCAGAAATCGTTTTGGAAGGCTTTATCTATCCTGGAGAAATGGCCGCAGAAGGCCCTTATGGTGATCATACCGGTTACTATAATGAAGTTGATGAATTCCCCGTTTTCACCGTAGAACGTATCACTCAAAGACAGGCGCCTATTTATCATAGTACCTACACCGGTAGACCACCTGATGAGCCTGCTATCTTAGGGGTTGCCCTTAATGAAGTTTTTATTCCCATATTACAAAAACAATTTCCGGAAATTATCGACTTCTATTTACCCCCGGAAGGCTGTTCATATCGAATGGCAGTGATCAGCATGAAAAAGCAATATGCCGGACATGCCAAAAGAGTAATGCTGGGCACCTGGTCCTACTTACGTCAATTTATGTACACCAAATTCGTCATCGTGGTTGATGAAGATGTCGATGTACGTAATTGGCAAGACGTGATCTGGGCAATCACTACACGCATGGACCCCGCTCGTGATTTAACTATTTTAGAAAACACACCTATCGACTATCTGGATTTTGCCTCGCCTGTCTCCGGCTTAGGCTCCAAAGTCGGTTTTGATGCGACCAATAAGTGGCCCGGCGAAACCAACAGAGAATGGGGAAAACCCATTGTTATGTCAGAACATGTAGTAAAACGAGTAGATGAGATGTGGGACTCTTTGTTCTAAAAATGGGTACTACTCAGCTTATTATTTTCTGAGGGTACAGATACAAATCAGGCTTCTGCAACAGGACGTTGTAGCTGAGCTTACAATGCTGCTTCCCTAACAGAAAAGACTAGCACGTAAAAGTGAGTATCGCTATTGGAGCTACTCTCTCCACTTATGTCAATACATTGACTTTTATTCTATTGATTAAGAATCATCAGTTGCTTCAGCCAACCTAACTAATTCTTGCAGTGACTGGGAATAATCTTCAACACTATCTGCCCTGACAGTAGCATGTGCCACTTTTCGACCTTTACGTGCACTTTTATCATATAGGTGAAGATGCGCATTAGAAATACTTAGTGTACTTTCAGAGACCGGTAAATTACCGATAAAATTCACCATTCCTGTATGTCCACGTGCATTTGTTGAACCTAACGGTAAATCTAAAATAGCTCGCAAATGATTTTCAAACTGACTGGTTTCAGCACCTTCTATAGTCCAATGTCCTGAATTATGTACTCGTGGGGCAAACTCATTAGCCAGCAACTTTCCATCTATTTCAAATAATTCCAGTGCAATAATACCTACATAATCCAAAGCCTCCAACAACCGGATTACATAAGCTTCAGCTTTTTGTTGCAAGGGATCATCAACGCAGCATTCTGCAACCCTCAATATCCCTTTGTCGTGAGTATTTTCAGATAACGGATAAAATACCACTTCACCACTGGGCCGCCGTGCTGCAATAATTGAAACTTCACGTTGAAAAGGCACAAAACCTTCTACGATAGAAGCAACGCCTTGCATTGAATCCCAGGCTTCGGCCAATTGCTCAGAAGACTTTAAAACCACTTGACCCTTACCGTCATAGCCCATCCTGCGGCTTTTCAAAATCGCTGGATAACCAAGATGTTCCATTGCTTGTTGTAGGTCTTCCAAACTACTGACAGAAGCGTAATCAGCCGTAGCTATGTGTAATTGATGAAAAAAATTTTTTTCATGTAATCGGTCTTGAGCAACTGCTAACGCATTAGGCGCAGGATAAACGCGTGTATGCTCGGCCAGAAACTTTGCTACATCGGCAGGCACATTTTCGAATTCATAGGTTACCACATCGGCTTTATCAGCCAATTCTGCCAATAATTGCTGGTCGTCATATTGTCCACACAAATGTTCACTCAATGCAGTTGCACCTGCTATTTCACTTGGGTCAAGAACAATAAATTCCAGACCTAAGGGATAACCCGCCAAAGCAATCATTCGTGCCAATTGGCCTCCACCCAAAATACCAACCTTCATGAAATCACCTCACGAGGATCAGAATTAGCGGTCACTTTATCCGTCTGCTTTTCCCTGTATTCAATGAGCGCATCACGATATTCAGAATGTTTATTACTCACTATTGCTGCTGCAAGCAGTGCCGCATTGATTGCTCCCGCACGACCTATAGCTAATGTCCCCACGGGAATACCGGCAGGCATTTGTACTATTGATAACAGTGAATCCATGCCATTAAGTGCTTTTGACTGAACAGGGACACCTAATACAGGTATTGCTGTTTTAGCAGCCGTCATACCAGGAAGGTGTGCGGCCCCACCGGCACCTGCAATAATCACTTCAAGACCTTTTGTTTCTGCTGTTTCAGCATATTTAAACAGTTTATCCGGTGTCCTGTGAGCGGAAACCACTTCAACTTCATGAGGAATATTGAGTTGTTCTAGAGTTTCCGCAGCATGTATCATGGTATCCCAATCTGATGTTGAACCCATAATAATGCCAATTAATGCTGTCATGCATAATCTCCTGTTATCAGCAAAACCAGATTAAAACTGGTCTTATGATGCTACTTGATATTAAATGAACAATTATCTCATAAATCTGCTTTCGGAACGCGCATGGAATAACTTTGATTACTAAGAAGTAGAGCTCAGGTTTCGTATTAAAATGGCTAGTACTCTGTCATTGTTGTATTGACGGGTAGAGCGAGTTGAGACGTTATTAGCTGCAGTGAAGGACTAGCAGGCTAATCCAAACAAGTGCAACAACGCAGATGACCATTTATCGACTTTCTGTACCCGTTAATACAACATTGATGGAGTACTAAGCTAAAACCTCAATTCCTAATCAGTAATTTGAAAACTTGTCACTGCATAACTAAACCCTATTTGTGAAACATGTTTTTTTACTGCCTCCAAACTGTCAAATTGCATTAACAAATCCTCACTAATTGATTTATCACCTATTACAGCAATTACCTGATCCGTTCCAACTGGCCCTTCAATATTAATATCAAAATCAGCACCCAGCGGCGGAATCTGGTATTTCACTCCCACTTTACAATAATTATCCAATTGATAGGGGTTCGGGAAAAGCATTGAGACTTTACCTTCAGAATTGATGACTGCAATTGATACAAACATGGGCTTTTTAACCATAAATTCAAAAACCAATGTATCACCTATTTGAAATATCTGTTGATTTGTTATCAGTGTAATATCATTACTTTCTTCAACTATGGATGGTTCCGTTTCTATAATAATGCTGTCTTTAGTTTTATCTATATCGTCTGATTTTGGTTCAAAAATATCACCGGTAACGTGCTGCTCTACCTTAGGCTCGGTTTTTTTTGTTGGAACCTCAGTTGCTAAGGTCTTGTCCACACCTGACAAATCATTCTCAGCAGAACCCGTAGAATCTTTATATTGTGAATATAAATAATAAGAAAGTGTTAACAAACCAGCCAATATCATTACACTAATAGTCAGTGGCTTTTTGCTTTTCTGTAGGCCCATCCCCTGCAAAAATAATTCAACACTATTAATTCTGTCCTTTCTAGTTAAAGCCAATGCCTGAGCTAAGGTTTTCCACTGACTGGCATTCAATTTATTGATTTTTTTTGGCTTTAACTTATTTTTCTTAACAGTATCTGCCGGTTGTCTATTATATGGATGGCGGCCCGTCAATAACTCATAAGTTATACATGCTAAAGCATAAATATCATCCCGGGGATCAGGAGACTCTCCTTCAAACATTTCCAGACTGGCATAACTTGGCGTTAATCCTCCCAATACGCCTGCATCAAATCCTTTGGCTTGAAAAATATTAGTGACTCTGGATATTCCAAAGTCAAAAACCTTAATATTTTTATTAGCGTCCAAAAAAACATTACTGGGTTTTAAATCCAGATGAATAATATGCCTACTATGTGCATAGACCAGTGCACTACCCATCTGACTAATCAAATGATAAACATCCTCAACGTTCATCCCTCTTGATTCCGCCTTGATCACTTTATCGAGAGGAATACCTTCTATATATTCCATGGTCATAAAAACGGTATCTCCATCCCTGTCAAAATCATAGACTGTAACAATATTTGGGTGTGCTAAGGATTGAGTTTTACGTGTTTCAGCATGTAATGCTTTAAGTAAATTAGCATCATCCTTATATTCATCATTAATGATTTTTATAGCTATAAATTTTGTATCACCCGCCTCAATATCTCTTTTATCCAGTGCCTTGTATACCTTACCCATACCTCCCTGGCCGATCACTTCCAGTAAATCAAATCGATTTCTTAAGACTGCACCTGGATTAATGCGTGTTTCTTGTTCTTCATTACTCTGAATTTGAGATACTTTCTTTACACTTGCTTGAACCTTAACTTTGGTTTTTTGATCAGAAGCATCAGGCATCCCGCCCTTTACATCCATTTTATCATTCACATTCTTATTTGATGCAGTCGCTTTTAATCGAGTTTTCGCCTCAACATCAAGGTTTTTATTATTTGTTTGATCAATCATAGTGATTTGAATGAAAGCAGCGATAAAACCAGTTACTTATGCCAAGTAAAATTATTAGATACTGAATACTCATCTATAGTGTAACCACACGTAAATACTTTAGATGGGTTTAAAACTGCGAATACGAACATGTATTGACACTAGTCTCCCTAGGAGGCTGTCCTAGACATATGCAAACATTTAACGTAATAAATACAAGCTCAGCGTGCTTGAGAAGTATTAACAAAATAGAGTTTTTCTAAAAAAACGCTCTATGGAGCTTTACGAAATTGCACTCTTCTATTAACGGCAGCATTTGCAGAAACACCAGGTAATCCCTTACTTTCCCCCAATCCGCTGACAAATAACCTATCGGAAGCAATATTAAAATTAACCCTTAAGTATTTTTTAACTGATTGCGCTCTTCTTTCAGACAATGCACGATTATATGCTTCCGAACCCGATGCATCAGTATGTCCTTCAATAAGTAATTTTTCATTCTTAAAGTTAGATAAACCCAGCATTTTTCCAACTTCATTCAAATAGGGTTTTGATTGTTCAAGAATTTCAGCCGAATCATAACCAAACTTTATAGGAAGCCCGATAATTGAGATTTGGTGATCCGCTGTCACCGGCTCTGATGGATCCAGCTTGGCATTTTTAGGTTTACCGAAACTTATTGAACGCATTTTAACACTGCCTGTTTTTTTGTTCGGCTCACTGGAAAATAACACATCCCCCATTTCCTCAGCTGTTGGTGCTTTATCCTGGTACATTTTTACTTCTTGAGCTCTTACACTGACTTGCCAAAACATCAACACTAAAAATAAGCCACGACCCGTGTTTTTAACAATAGACATAACACTCTCCTTCATAATTATATGTAACATCTAGCCATACCAACGAATTTAGAAATTAAAACCAGCAAAAATTACCACTAGTAATTCATAACTGGAATAGATATTGACTAAACATTCTTTACTTATAACTCAAGTTCCAGAATTGGTAAAGAACGCATTAGAAAAAATCAATTTCATAATATTATTCTTGTCTAAGCAAAGTAAAATCACTGCCCATGGTAAATGAAGTCGGCTCCTGAGATGCTCCCAGATATTTCTTTGAAAAAGTAGGAATAGTGTCTGTTGAATAGTCGGCTACTTCATGAGCACTAATGCTACGGTTCCTAGGATTCAAATCAGCAGCCCCTTTCATCCCTTCAGATACCACATAAGTAAATAAACCATGTCCTAAATCAATTAACTCAGCAGCCTGCTGATCTTTCCTAGTTGCAGCAAGGACAACCACCCCTACTGATTTACTTAAATCTCGGCTAAAATGTCTTTGTACATCCTGCATTTTTCTAAATGCATTGATACCAGCACCTGAATAGCAGGCATCAATCATAACCATAAAATGCTGAACTTTTGAATTAATAAAAATTTGCTGAATTTCTTTGGCTGACACACCCACCTGCTCATAATAACTCTGATTGTCGTTTAATAGGGTTTCATGTGGCATAAAGTACCATTCACCATCAATAGCCAAACCATGGCCAGCCAGATATACAACCACAACATCTTCCTGTGTAGCCTGGCTTATTGTGTTTAACTGTTTGAGTATCTCAGCTTTTGTTGCCTGCTTATCACGTAATTCATGTTGAACTACCTGGTCATAGGCAGTAAATTTACTATTCTTGAAAACATTTTCTATGCCATTGGCATCGGCCACACTGTAGTCCAGATTTAATCTAGAATCTTTATATTGATTAATCCCGATAGTCAAAACATGCAAAATGCTTTTTTGTTTTTTACCTTTAAAATCAACTGTGACTTCATCAGAGTGTCCTTCTATTCCCATTTTATTTTTTGCAATCACTTTAAAAGTATTTTGCCCGGCTATAGGGAATAACTCAAACTCTAGTGTCCTTTTTATTAATTTATCGACTGTTTCTTGTCGATTACCAAGTATGGCATCTGCAGACACAATTTTACCATTATGGTATAACTTTATGTCTTCCACACCACCTCCTAACCCTTGGGCTTCGACTTTAACAACAAGCGCTTTGTTTGCTATTCTGTCACCCTCAGGGATAATAACCACTGGTTTTGGAGGCAGTTTAATACCCTGTTGTACAACCTGTGGTTGTTTGTTAATAAACACCTGATCACTTAAATGACTCGCCAATACCCCCGGCTCATAATAGGAACCCGAGAAATTATCTAATGGTATTTCAAATCCTTCGGCTTCCCAGGAAATATTAGTCATTCCTTTTTCAGAACTATCAAAACGCCCTTTATTATCAACAATTGTCCAG
>JAKIUK010000108.1 GCA_021647585.1 Methylococcaceae bacterium | reverse complement strand
AATTCGTTTTTGCATTCGTGTGATAGCCTTGGGACATATTAATTCCTTTGTGGTGAAAGTTTTAATATGTTATCAGGGCTGTCCTTTTAATTTTTAAATTCAGGTATAACGTGGTGAAACTATACAGCTAGTTAGATAAATTAAGTATAGACATGATGAAATAAAAAAATATTTCTCTCTATGAATTATTACCTAGGAGGCTGTCCGAGAATAGAAGTCGTAGCGAGGGAAAGCTGTTTTGAGTTATTTTTTTCGTTTTTTTGAGGCGAATAGCAGGCTCTTCTACGAAAATAATCGGAAAATCTGGCCAAAATTAGCTTTTCCGCAGTAGACTCTCTATTCTAGGGGTAGCCTCCTAGTTCTGCCTATTACCCATGAGTACTAACATTATAATAATCAATAGGTTAAGATTGTATAAAATAACAATAATAAATTTTGATTTCAGTAAATACAGGCTCTTAGACGTTGATTTCCTATTGATACACAACTTATGGGTAATAGGCAGTCCTAGTTAGCAACTACTCATACCAATATGAAATGAAGATATGCTGACTTAATAACAGTATTAAAAAACCTGACATACTGACATGACTTACGATCCAGAATGAATTAACCCTCTTATCAATAGGGATATCAATAGGGGACAGACCATGATTAATTAAGAGATCAATAGCGCATGCCTTCAATTTATCTGCTGAAAAAGAATCATTAAGTTTAATTCAGAAAAGTGAAATTAATCGTGGTCTGTCCCCGTGCGACGCGCCGTGCGACGCGCGAAATTTGTCAAAAGGCCAATAAATACGGTAATAGCGTAAAAAATGGGGGGGATATGACTGTAAAAGAAGAACTGTAGCAAAAATGTATTAAAAATACGCCACATAAAAAGTAAATTGTAATATGCTAATTAAAAATACCGATATGTCGGTATGACCCGTATTGTAAAATGTTAGTTCTCGGACAGCCTCGTAGTGAACAACTGGCAATCGCTTCTGAAAAAGTATCTGCTGTGTCATTGCAAACCAAACAAATCATTAATGCTCAACACCAAAAAACCGAAGAAATTGCAACAGCAATGAATGAAATGATTGCAACTGTGCATGAGGTGGCGCAGTCAGCAACACAGACGGCTGCTAAAGCGCATGAGGGTGATGAAGACGCCAAAGCAGGAAATCAGGTTATTTCCGGGACAATTGATTCTATCATCCAACTTTCTACCAATATAGAATCTGTGGAACAAGTGGTAAAAGTGCTTGAGCAAGATAGTCAGGAAATAGGCTCAGTATTAGTTGTTATACAAGGGATAGCAGAACAAACTAATCTACTCTCCTTAAATGCCGCAATTGAAGCGGCAAGAGCCGGTCAACAAGGTCGTGGATTTGCAGTGGTTGCTGATGAAGTTAGAACTTTGGCTGGTAGAACCCAGGATTCTATAACTCAAATTTATAATATGATTGAGCGATTGCAACAAGGGACGACTAACAGTGTCACGGCAATGAAGGAAAGCTGTTTGCATGCAAATAGCAACGTGATAGAAGCTCAAAATGGAAGCGTTGCAATAGAAAAAATAAATAGCTCTATTACAGATATTACAGACATGACTGTATAAATTGCCAGTGTAACTGAAGAGCAGTCTACGGTTGCTGAAAAAATTAATAGGAATATTATACAAATTAGTGACTTTGCAAAAGAAACCATAGAAGGGAGTGAAGAAGCTGCAAAATGTAGTCAGGAAATGAGAAAATTAGCAGACGATCTACAATCAGTTGTTAAATTATTTGTGGTCTGATTGTTTCCACTCCAGCCAATTGCATGTTAATAACCATGTTTTTAATAGTCATAGTTTGTGTATGGCAAGCTTTTTTTGATTTCTATTCTGGGTTTTGGTTTTCAAAAAACAGTTTTTCTTCCAGGCTTTTACCCTGGCTAAACTGGCGATATTGCCAGTTGTTTTCATTGATACAATTAATAATTTTTATATCCATTTTAGACTCTATTTCGGGGCTATATTCCACGATAAACTCATTTTTCTGTGGATTTGTAAGTTTAACAATGCCATCTAATTGATTTATTTTTTTTATTACATCTGTTGCCGAACAAGGTTCCATTTGTAGGGTTAAAAATCGGGTAGGACTATTTTTTTCTGAGACATTTAACTGCATGGTGTTCATGATGCCATTTTCCAGTAATAATATTTGCTGGCATAGTCGACCTAATTCAGTAAGATCATGAGAACTGATAATAAAAGTAGTTTCAGGTGATAATTCGGCAATAATAGAACGAATATTTCTAGTGTTAACGGGGTCTAATCCAGCAGTGGGTTCATCTAAAAGAATTAACTGGGGTTTTCCAATTAATGCCTGAGCAATTGCAACCCGTTTAGCCATTCCATGACTGAGAGTATCAGGTTTTTCGTATAAAGACTTTTTAAGTGCAACTGCCTCCAACACTCTTATTGTTTCAATTGATGCCTGTTTACGGGTTAATCCTTGTAAGCGTGCATAAAATTTGAGTTGTTCTCCAATGTTAAATGTTGGGTCTAGTTTTGCATCTTGAGGTAGAGCCGCTATTTTACCGCTAAGAACTGATGCTCCGGGTTTATGACCGAACAGTGTTACTGCACCCGAAGTGGGTCTAAGAAAGCCGCAAAGAATACTCAATAATGTGGTTTTCCCTGCACCATTAGGGCCTACTAAGCCAATCGGCTCTCCTGCTACAACTTCAAAATTGATTTTGTTGAGTGCATTTTTTCCAGAATAACAATGACTAAGATTTTGGCATTGTATAATTGTCGGTTTCATAAACTTTGCCTCAACATGATCCAGCGTCCAATGACTAGCAAGACTATAGTCTGTAGTATAGGGATATGAGCCAGTTGCAGGGTCTGCCATTCTGCAAGTTGTGATAGTTCGGACATTTGATAGCCGGGAATAAGAATGATTAGACTATCCAGAGCAGGTAAATAAGAGGATAAGAGACTAATGATTCCGGCCAAAAAACTCCAGATCAAAATGGCCCAGACGGTTGCCTGTCGGGGTGATTTAACGGTGGCAGATAATGCTGCCATCATAGCGGTAAAGGGGAGTAACACTAATATTAAATTAACAATAATTGCCATTGCACTATTGAACGCAGCTGGCACCAGATTAGCCTCTCGATAAATTGCAAAAGCTAAGGTAGTAAATAAGGTTGTAAATATCAACAGAGTATGAATAACCATCATACCGGCAAATCGTCCAAAGAACAGGCTGTCTCTGCTTACTCTCAAAGTTAGAAAGCGCAAGGTGCCACGCTCTCTATCCGAACAGGTTTGATCTGAACACGACATGATGGACAACATAGGGAATATAACAAGAGAAAAGTGCCAATACACGCTAAATTCTGGTATTTCCCAGTTCAGTAATGAATCAAAGCCAATAAACTCAAAAAAACTCATACCATGAGATGTGTTTTGTCTCTGACTGAGAAAATCTGAAGCAAATCTTATTGGGTATATAAGTATAAAATACCAGACTATTGCAAAAGTAATCAGATATAACAAACCTTTTCGGGTAGAAAATAATCTTTTTATTTCAAATTGGCAAATAAGCATAAGATGGTTGAAAAAACCAGGGGTCATGACGTTTCCTGTTAATTGATGCGTTTATGATAATAAAAAATTCTTTATATACTTCGCGGTGACGGGGCAGATTATATGTCAGTAATACTATGTTTTGGGGTAACTGAGTGAAAAAATATTATATTGGTTTATCGGTAACCTATCATGATCCTGCTTTGGCAATAGTGGATGAGCAAGGTGATGTGTTGTTTGCTGAAGCAACGGAACGCTATATGCAAAATAAACGGGCATTAAATTGTGAAGCTGATCCGTTACTTCGAATTAAAGAATTATTAGAGCAATATTGTCCTTCCCCTGATGAAATTGTTATTGCTATTAATTGGCGTAAAAAACGCCCTCTTTATGAAAACATTGTCGCTGCCTTAGGTTGTTTAACAGCATCTGGGCTGAACAAAAAGGGCATAAAAAAGTTACGATCGCCACTGAGTAATTATCAATTACATCATATGATTGCCAGCCAACGAAATAATATCGTTAGTGCAGGACTTAATCTAGTTCGCATTATTACAGAATATTATCCTGATTGTTCCATATCATTTGTAGATTTTCATCATCATCTGACGCATGCTGCTACAGCTAGTTACAGCAGTCCCTTTTTAGAATCTGCCTGTGCCATTATTGATTCTTTTGGTGAAAATGGCTCTATGGGTTTTTATTATTATAAAAACCAGCGGCTGGAATGTCTATATGAAACCAAAGGAACTGGAAGTATAGGTTTTTATTATATGAAAATCACTGAGTTATGTGGTTTTGACTGGCTTAAGGGGGAAGAGTGGAAGGTAATGGGGCTGGCACCATACGGCAAGCTGAACTGTGAATTATATGCGTTGTTAAAATCTACTATATCGGTACAGGGGTTTGATTGCCAGCATCGCTCTAAAAGCCTGTTTTCAAGCATAGCCGCTCTGGATGATTTCAAAAGGCATGGCCAGGATCCCATTGAACAGGCAGCAGATTTAGCTTTCACCGGTCAATATTTTTTTGCTGAATTGATGAGCAAGCTGTTACAGCATTTACAACAGGTTACAGGTAGTAAAAACCTGGCCTTAGGAGGGGGATGCGCATTAAATTCAGCATTCAATGGGCAAATTAAACGTCGTACCGATTTTGAACAAGTGTTTATTCCATCCGCACCGGCTGATGATGGTACAGCGCTGGGAGCTGCCTGGCTTGCTTTACATCATGACCAAACTGATTTGGTTATCGCTACTGAAAAAACGTTATTATCTCCCTATTTAGGTTCGACGATTCCCAATGAGGCGATAGATAGGTTAATACAGTACAATCGTGCTCTGGAAATACATCATTTGCCAGATAGTATTTGTCAGACTACTGCAACGTTACTGGCAAAAGGTCAGCTTATTGGCTGGATACAGGGCAGGGCGGAGTATGGTCCCAGGGCTTTAGGTAATCGTTCTATACTGGCAGATCCTCGACAGGCAGCGACTAAAGACAATATTAATCAGAACATCAAGTTTAGAGAGAGTTTTCGCCCCTTTGCCCCCTCGGTACTGCATGAACATGCTAATGATTTTTTTGAAGACTATCATGAATCCCCTTACATGGATAAAACACTGCACATAAAGGATGCCAGAAAAGAACAGGTAGCAGCTATTTGTCATGTAGATGGAACAGGACGTCTACAAACAGTAAAAGAAGAGTGGAATCCCAGGTTTTATCAATTAATTAACAGTTTTTATCAACAAACCCAAATTCCCATGCTGTTAAACACCAGTTTTAATGTGATGGGTAAACCACTAATCCATTCTTTGGATGATGCACTTGCTGTTTTTTTAACTACTGGCTTAGATGCTTTGGTGATCAACGACTATTTGATATGTAAGCCACATAATGAAGAAAAATCACAAGGTTGATACTGATGAGTGGTTCTAAAATCGGTTTGATAATAAAAATACTTTACCTTAGATCCTGTGATAATTGGCTATTAATGCCGTAGTTTTTTCTTTTTTCTTCGAAAATCAGCCCCTGGAATTAAATAAAGTAAGATAATTGTTTTTGCCTACGGTAAAAGTACGCCGCCTAGAATAGTACTACAGTACAGTTTACTGATGATTCTATCTATAGTGTAAACCCCATATGCATCAAGTTTTATAAGTTTATTAGTGTATATTTCAATATATATTTATTCTGTACTAAACATGCAAAAGTAAACGGGTTTTGTTGATAAATTATATGCTTATTTTTCCTAAATACTACATTTGAAGTATTTGAATAACGTTACAGCTGAATTATATTAGTTTACACTTTTATGGAGCTAAGTGTTTGTATGACAGAGTAGGGTTTCATCCGCTAAAACCTTATGCATACTCCGCAACTAAGGACGCTAAAGCCTTAGTAAAAGTAACTGAGACAAAATAAATAAACTTAAATATTTATTTATTTTTCAAAAAACTTAAATGTAGGTGCGTATATGAAGAATAATATTATAAGAAGGAGGTCATTGCTACTTGGACTTTTCTTATTAGTTTGTACTATGAGTGGGGCAGCTAATGCTGCTTTAACTGCTTTTAACCCGGGATGGCCACGCTTTATTATTAAAAATATGGCAATCCAAAATTCAGGTATTGCAGGCGCAGGAGCTTTAGCGGCAGCTAACGGAATATCTTTGAATGGAACGGGCTCTTCTCTATTTATTGCAAATAGTACAGGCAAAATACAATGGCAGGATCAGTCAGGCGCTGCTAGAATAAAAGTATTAGGTCCATCGGCTACAGTATGGGCAGAAATAGACACTGCAACTAATACTGTTTTACAAGGCAGAATTGATATATTCGGTGATGTTCTTGGTTTTAACGGTCTGCAATTTGGAGCAGATTTAACTTCTTCTTTACTTTGGCAGCCTGATAAATTAGGTTTTGGACAGATCAATCATATGGGGAATGTGTGTAACTTAAGTTTTTGTTCGTATGTTGAAGAGTTATTAATGTTTAAAAACTTGAACTTAACGGGGAATTTTTCTGTTGCCTTTACTCAAAATGGTAAAGTGATTTCAACCGTACCTGTTCCTGCGGCTGCATGGCTATTTATCTCAGGCGTTGTAGGTTTGTTTGGTTTTTCTCGCAAAAGAATAGAATAGATCTTATTTAAAAATATTGTTTCAGAATTTAAGTTTAACTTGATCTGAAGCAGTGAGTTCATCCGTTTCCTCTCTAAGTTCAGACTTTTGGAGGGGATGCTGGTGGATACCATGGCACTATTTAAACTCAAATCCTTTGACTTTAAACTAGAACCCCTTAGTTCTAGTTTTACTTTGTCAGATTATAAATGTAGGGTGCGTTGTGCACACACCAAAATTATTTTTTTACCCTTCCATTGCCGAAATGGTGCGTACAACGCATCTTTCGAAGATACTTTTGTATAGTATCCATTCAAATGTGACAAAGTAGAATTAATTCATATTTGTCATGAGTGTTTCCATATTAGTTCTACACAGGAACTAATCGAGCCATCAAGTCGCACATAAGTTCGCCCAGGGACTTTCCTGTGATTAATGCGCTTTGAACGGCTCGAATGGTATATGAGCTGATAC
>JAKIUK010000107.1 GCA_021647585.1 Methylococcaceae bacterium | reverse complement strand
TCGTTTTTGCATTCGTGTGATAGCTCTGGCTCATATTAATTCCTTTGTGGTGAAAGTTTTAATATGTTATCAGGGCTGTCCTTTATTTTTTAATCATCAGGTATAACGTGGTGAAACTATACAGTTATTGATTCCGATGTGATGGTTATAGCCGAAGAATTTGGTGAATGGTCTGAAAGTGGTAGAAGAATTGATCTTTTAGCTATTGATAAAAATGCCAATCTTGTCGTTATTGAGCTTAAGCGGACTGATGATGGTGGGCATATGGAGTTACAGGCCATTCGTTATGCTGCAATGGTTGCCAATATGACTTGGGAACAAGCAAAAACTACATTTAAGAAATATTTGGATGATAACTCACTAGATTATGATGCGGAAGCAACGCTCTGTGAGTTCTTGAATTGGGATACGCCACGAGAAGATGGTTTTGCACAAAATGTAAGGATTGTTTTAGCATCCGCCAATTTTTCAAAAGAAATTACAACATCCGTTCTTTGGCTTAATGATCGTGATTTGGATATTAGCTGTGTGCGTCTCTCTCCATAAAATTGACGATAAACTGGTTTTAAGTGCTGACCAAATTGTTCCACTTCCAGAGGCTGAAAGTTACCAAATAGAGGTTCGGCAAAAACGAAGAGAAGAGCGTATTTCAAGAAGTAGTAACAAAGACCGTTCGCTATTTACCATTTCATATTTAGGCGAAGTTTATGAGCAAAGATTTAAAAAATCAGATATTGGGTTTTTTACAGTTGCTCTTTTGGAAGAAAAGAATCTAATAGACATTGACGTATTTGAGTTTCTTAGAAATGATAAATCTTGCAGTTTTAAATTATTAAAGTTGAAAGAAGAAATGACAGACACTGAAATTCAATATTCAAAATACCGATTTAATAGAGAATCAGAGTTAGTCTTTGATGGTGAAGGTTACTACGTTGCTAGAAATTGGGGGGTTAGCAATACCCCTAAATTCATAGAAAAGATGGAAAGTAAATTTCCTGATATTTCCTATTCATCAGATTCTAATGATTGATGTCTTTCTGTTATTTGTATCTAGTTTCAAAGTTTAGATATAATATTGTAAAGCTTTTTCTCTATGCTCCCGCAATATGATTTAGCATATTTGAAGATGCATTTAACCCTACATAGGAATTTGATAAATCAAACTAACTTAAGAATTGAGAGTGTGATTGGTTTTATTACTGATGGGGGGGGAATAATGTGTGAGCGCTGGTGTTATCCAAATGTAACTCAAGGGCGGAATGCCCTCGATCCAATTTCTTGTTGAATGTTTTCGATAGATGCCAGTCCGTTTGTGCGGTGCTGGGTGTTGGGATTGCTTTTCGCTAATTCATTTTACTCTCCTTTACTTGGAGACCGTGCCATCACGATCTTTGTAAGAGAGAGGTCAGTGCATGGAGGGGAAACCGCACCTTTGGTTGGAACGCCAGAGTAAATCCTAGTGGAAAAGCGTGCCTGTGTTATCAGGGCAAGCTTGCGGGGTATTAGCTCTTCATGTGTTTAAATCTGTTTAAAAAGTCTGTTTGGTAAAAGTGCTCTTGTTTCATGTAAGGAGAGGGGAATACGCTTCATGATTTAATGATGCTAAAAAGTAGTTTAGCGTTACCTGTTTTATTAGATAATTTGGTGGGGAAAAGCATTTCCCCTGCTTCAACCGCATGGAAAGAACCCCATGCGTTTTCCGACCCCCCATTCAGCAGGGACACTCTGCAACCACCCGTATCGTATAAATACGAAGTTGAAGAACTCACCACAAAATACTTGGCGAGTTCGCTTGGTTTTTACATTTCCCTTTTGGGGGACTTTAACAATATCACACTTTTTTCCTCCATCAAGACATCCCCCTACCTTCCTGCGCCCAAGAAAAGAATTGGGCTTCGTGCAGGCTGGGTGGTTCCACCTGTCTTGATTCCAGCAAAAGGCCTGATCTTTCGCTCGGGCTTTCCTCGCTTATTCTCTGGGGTTTCTCAACCCCAAAAGGAGTGTTTTTTTTAAGATAAAGGAGAAAAGAAATGAGCGAAGAAATAAGAGTATATGTTGCGGATTTAGCGGCTTACAACAACAGTTTTTTACATGGTGTTTGGATAGATGCCACACTTGAACTTGACGACATACAAGAACAGGTTAGCGAGATATTAAAAGCTACCCCCTTGGATGAAGAAGCAGAAGAAGAAGAAGAATATGCCATCCATGATTATGAGGGCTTTGGAGCGTATAGCGTTAGTGAATATGAAGGCTTAGAGTCTGTGCATGTGGTAGCCTGCTTTCTGGAAGAGCATGGAGAGGTTGCAGGCGATGTTTTATCTCACTTTGGTGGTGATCTGGAAGATGCTAGAAAAGCCCTAGAGGAAAACTATAGCGGTTGTTATTCATCTCTTGCGGACTATGCCGAAGAGTTAAAAGGAGGTACGGCAGAAATACCCCAGCATTTAGCCAATTACATCGACTATGAACGCATGGGGTGTGATATGGAGATGGGCGGGGATATATTCACCGTTGAGACGGGATACCAAGAAGTACACATATTCTGGGCGCATTAGGAGAGCAGACAGGCATTGAATGCAGGGAATGTGTTCAGTGCCTTTTGCTAGGCGTAAAAATCGTGCTTTCGGGCTAGCGCTGTCCTAAGGCGCAAGAGCAATGAGATAAATCAACATAAACTAAACCTCACGTTGTTCATGGTTTAGCTATATATTAATTTATAGCTATATTGAGCAAGAGACGAAAAGCAAAAAATGGAGGAATGCCCTAGAAAACTCTAGGCAATTCAGTCTCTTTTAATGGATAAAAAGGTGGGTTTCCTATAGAATGAATCGCCTTTTGTCCCGCTATAGAATGGCTGCATTGCTGGGGTATAAAGTTACCATTTAGGTAAATCGCGCGACTTTTCCGCATGAGCAGAAAAGACGTATTTTAAAATAGGTGTAAATTTAGGTGGAAACTAAGGTTTTTCGGGTATGACAGATAGCAATTTAATCAATGAAATCAACAGGCGAAGGACTTTTGCTATTATCTCTCACCCTGATGCAGGGAAAACCACAATTACAGAAAAGTTATTGCTTTTCGGTGGTGCTATTCAGATGGCGGGTTCTGTTAAAGGCCGTAAAGCAAGCCGTCATGCCACATCTGACTGGATGCAAATGGAGAAAGAGCGTGGGATTTCAGTCACAACTTCGGTCATGCAGTTTGAGCATAATGATTGTATTCTTAACCTATTGGATACACCAGGCCATGAAGACTTTTCAGAAGATACCTACAGAACTTTAACAGCAGTTGATTCTGCATTAATGGTTATAGACGTAGCCAAGGGTGTTGAGAATAGAACTATCAAGCTGATGGAAGTTTGCCGATTAAGAACCACACCCATTTTAACGTTTATCAATAAACTGGATAGGGAAGGGAAAGAGCCTATAGAATTGCTTGATGAAGTTGAGACAGTTTTAAATATCAAATGTGCTCCAATGACCTGGCCTATTGGCATGGGAAAACGGTTCAAAGGTGTTTATCATTTGTATAAAGATGAAGTTTTGTTATTCAGTGCACAACATGAAGGAAAAATAGTTGAAGCAGAAGTTATTAAAGGTCTGGATAATCCAAAATTGGATGAGTTGTTAGGCGACCAGGCAGAAGAACTAAGGGAAGAAATTGAGTTGGTACAGGGTGCCAGTCATGAATTTGATTTAGATGAATACTTAAGCGGGGAATTGACTCCGGTATTTTTTGGTTCGGCAATTAACAATTTCGGTATCATTGAATTGCTGGATGCTTTTGCTGAATATGCACCTGTTCCTAGAGCTAGAATGGCAGAACAACGTGAAGTATCGCCCGAGGAAGATAAGTTTTCGGGGTTTGTTTTTAAAGTACAGGCAAATATGGATCCTTCTCATAGAGATAGAGTGGCCTTTATGCGGGTATGTTCGGGGGTTTTTGATAAAGGCATGAAACTGAACCATGTACGGTTAGGCAAAAGCATACAGGTAAGTAATGCAATTACGTTTCAGGCGGCAACACGAAAAAATGTTGAAGTGGCTTATCCGGGCGATATTATTGGTTTGCACAATCATGGAACCATTACTGTGGGCGATACCTTTACTCAGGGTGAGACATTAAAGTTTGGTGGTATTCCTTTTTTTGCACCTGAATTATTTAGACGTGTTGTGCTTAAGGATCCATTGCGTGCAAAGGCATTACAGAAAGGTCTAATTCAGTTAACAGAAGAGGGAGCGACTCAGCTATTTAAACCGTTAAAAAATAATGATTTGATCTTGGGAGCAGTCGGAGTGTTGCAGTTTGATGTGACGGCACACCGACTTAAAAGTGAATACAATGTTGAATGTGTTTACGATAATATCAGCATTAATACCGTCCGTTGGGTTAGTGCAATTGATCCAAGAAAGCTGGAAGAATTTAAGAAAAAAACTTTTGAAAATTTAGCGGAAGACGGTGGTGGGTATCTGGTTTATCTGGCAACTAGCCGGGTTAATCTACAGTTGACTGAAGAACGTTGGCCTGATATTACATTTAGTGCTACCAGAGAACTGTAGGAGGCTTAGGTGTGATCTGGAGCAAATTATATTTAGCTTTTTTCACCGAAAATAAGCACATGCCGATCACTTATTTTTTTTATCTTAAGTTCTGTAAGCTCTGCATCTAACAGCTGCTGTTCAATTTCTCTGAGTGTCAATGCAGCGAGAAGTGAGTTATAGAAATCTCGCTGTAGAATATCAGGTTCACTTGCTGAGTAGGTATCGACCATTTTCAGGGCATCTTTGTTGTTTTGTGGTCTAAAAAGGTCAACTATTAATATTTTTGTACCCGATGTAGCGTACCTTTTGACCATGTTCCATAAGACTTCAGGGTGATGAAGGTGATGCAGTAGGCTGTTACTTATGATGGCAGAATATGGCCCTTCCGGTATTAATGCTCCAGGAAAAACCCCTTTATTGAAAGTGATCCGATCAATTAAATCGGGTTCTCGCCTTTTTCTAGCATTAGCTAACCTAATCATCTCATCTGAACCATCAATACCCAACAAACGACACAAAGGATAACGATTCGCAAAACGAAACGTTATGTCACCAGGACCACAGCCTAAATCCAAGATATTACCTTTTAATTCCATATCCGGAAAGTTACTGTCGAATGCATTTACAATTAAATTATGGGCCTGTTCAAAATTAGCAGCAGCATATGCCTCAGCCTGTGCCTTATCAGTCATCAACTCGGGTTCAGTTATTCTTTGCATAGTGATATGTTTCAGATGAGTAAAAATGCATTTTCGATTCTTTATAGTGATGCTACAGTAGCAATACTAGTAATCAAAGTTAATTGTTTTTCTAGTTTACTTAGAAATTACTATTAGGTTTATTTTTTGGTACTGCAATGACTGAATCCGCACTGGTTAGCTGCGAATGGCTAAGACAAAATCTTGAACTTACTAATCAAGTGATTCTGGATGCAACTTTTTTTTTACCTAGACAACAACGAATTGCTAAGGAGGAATATCATCAACATATACCTGGAGCATTATTTTTTGATATAGATGAAATTGCTGACTTAACAACCTCGTTACCTCATACATTACCAGACGCTGAGCAATTTGCTGATGCAGTTGGAAAAATGGGAATTGACAATAATACTCATGTCGTAATTTATGATAATAATCATTTTTTTGCTGCTGCCCGTGTTTGGTGGATGTTTCGGGTATTTGGGCATGATAAAGTTCGAATTTTAAACGGGGGGTTAACACGTTGGCTATTTTTGAGTTTTCCGATCGATTCTATGCAACTAACCCCAACAATAAAAATATTCAATGCGCGATGGCGTTCTGAATTAGTTTTAAATCTACAACAGATGGTTTATGTTCAGCAAAGTAATTCACGACAAATTCTTGATGCACGTTCAGCAGACAGTTTTTTGGGGAAACATAAATCTTCAGCTCAAGGTTTGCAGCCTGGTCATATACCCGGCAGTATCAATATACCTTATGCCAGTTTAACCAACCGAGAGCAACATAACCTGTTATCCAAACCAGAATTATTGGCTCTATTTAACGAAAATCATATTAACCTGTCTCAGCCACTGGTTACAACTTGTGGTTCTGGTGTCTCTGCAGCAGTTTTAGTACTGGCTTTATTTCAAATTGGATTAACTGAAGTAGCACTGTATGACGGTTCCTGGGCCGAATGGGGAAGACAAATCGATAGCCCTAAATTGACAGGAACATAAATGCTTTTTAAGTACGATTAAAAAAATAGGGTATAAATCATTTGATGTATCGCTCTGCGATGCTATTTTAATTGCTAAAGCCTTGCACTGAAAGTGCATAGTTTTAAATTAGCGATTTGGAACAATAAATGCACCGGAACTAGGCATCCTCACGACTCTACCTCATAGAACTTACGATTTTATCTCTAGAAGTTCGATCTCAGCAGCTCATATATCTGGCATTATTGCATTGTTATTGGATCTTAAGCCTGACTTGACCCTGGATGAAAGTAGAAAGATATTAAAGCTTTCTGCTCATGCTCTATGCAGTACAACTACAAATGGGCAAAACTGCGGGATTAATGCCAACATGGCGGTCTTGGAAATATGTGATGAAGTAACGTGCCTTCAGAAACTTTGATCTCACAAAAATAATCGCAACCGTCTAATGAGCGAGCTGATTTTAGACCCTCGTCTGATTTATTTTTATAGCTATTTGAACCTTTTAGCTTCTAAAGGAATTAACTAACAGTAATCTAAATAATTCTCATTTGAAGTGTAAGTATTTAGGTGTGTTTTTCTGGAGAGTAATATGAGTAGCCACATTACGGATTTTTTATATTTTATAGCAGGGTTATTCTTCATAAGTTTAACCTCATTTACAAATGTTTCATCAACGCAGTTGGGCAATGATGTACTTCTGGATTCAACTAATACAGAATATAGAAGCCTGCCAGTACTACTACTGACGAGTCACAAAGGAAGAACCATCAGAGAAAATAAGCGGCTGAAAGTAAGATAAAAAAGCCAGAAAATTCCGAACCGCATATATCTAGAGCCAAAACTTTTATAGCTAAAGGTGCCGGGGATGATTGGTGGAAAAATGTTCAACACAATCTTACTCTTTCAGATTATCATACCGGTAACGGTGAACACGGGCTTCACGCTCTATATCATACTTATAACTAAAGTTTCGGAGTTTGTTTTTTTAAGTAAGCAATTGCATTAAAATAGCTATTTGGCATATATCAGGCTAAAGTTGAATGTATTGACTTTTTTAAACTGGCTTAAGTTCACTCTTAACCCATTGATTTTACGGTGTTTCACATGAACTTTCGAATGTTCCAATAT
>JAKIUK010000106.1 GCA_021647585.1 Methylococcaceae bacterium | reverse complement strand
TTTATAAAAAACACTGCATAGAAAACGGGTCTACTGAATGACGATTTCAGAGGGAAGGTTTTTATGTGGAAAATGGAAAGTAAAAACAAATAAAATTAGGTGTTTACAAGGTTATGACAGGATAATGCCATGGACAGCATGTAGTAGGGTAACGCATAACACCATGAATGGTGTGTAGTAGAACAACGCAGGAGCAGTTACCTAAGAGCTGCTGCTGAGGAATCTTGAGCAACAAGATATCTCCCTCCGGTCGAAATGACAGTTCTTTATAAATTTAAACAGTTAGAAATACAAATATTATCACCCAAAATGAATAAAGAAAAACGCCTGGCCATATTTGACCGTTTAGCCGCCGCCATACCAAATCCGGAAACAGAACTGCATTACTCAACTCCCTTTGAATTATTGATTGCTGTCGTTTTATCTGCACAGGCTACAGACAAAGGTGTAAATAAAGCAACTGCAAAACTTTTCCCTGTAGCCAATACCCCCCAGGCAATATTAGATTTAGGTCTAGATGGGTTAAAAGGTTATATAAAAACTATTGGTTTGTTTAACAGCAAAGGCGCAAATATTATTAAGCTCTGTCAACGCCTGCTGGAAAAGCATAATGGTAAAGTCCCTCAAACCAGAGATGAACTTGAAGCACTTGCCGGTGTGGGTCGTAAAACAGCAAATGTCATTTTAAACACCGCCTTTGGTCATCCCACCATTGCAGTAGATACACATATATTCAGAGTATCGAATCGCACGGGACTGGCTAAAGGCAAAAATGTAGTCATCGTTGAAAATAACCTGGAAAAATGGGTGCCCAAAAAGCACAAAATAGATGCCCATCATTTATTAATACTACATGGTCGTTATACCTGCATTGCACGTAAACCCAGATGCCAAAGCTGTGTTATTGAAGATTTGTGTGAATTTAAAGATAAAGCAGAATATTAAATACAAACCATCTCTAGCTGGAACTCTTTTTATTCTGTATAGTCGGAAGTTTACCTTTTTGATATCTTAAGTAGCAACGAATGCTCTTGAGTGTTGGACTATAACCAAAACTATATTAAAAATTTGAGGGGCTATAATGAAAAAAATTAAAAAAACACCTTTAGCTGCAGCAATGAGTACAGTTGTCATTTCTGCTTTCACTGCATCAGCTGCAAATGCAGAAGCCAACCCATTTGCTATGACCGAGTTATCTGACGGTTATATGCAAGTTGCTGATTCTGATTCTTCCGCAAACTACACAATTAAACCTTGGGGTAAAAAAGCTAACGAAGCATCATGCGGTGAAGGAAAATGTGGCGCGATGATGGATGGCGATAAAATGAAAAAAGGCATGGAAAATGTCTGTGGTGCCATGATGAAAGGTAAAGAAGGTTCCTGCGGAGATAGCAAAAAAGCCGCTAAAAAATCATCGGAAGGCAAATGCGGTGAAGGAAAATGTGCTGGCATGATGGATGGCGATAAAATGAAAAAAGGCATGGAAAATGTCTGTGGTGCCATGATGAAAGGTAAAGAAGGTTCTTGTGGCGACCTGAAAAAAGGCGCGAAAGGCAACATGGAAGGTATGGATATGAAAGGTGGCGAAATGTCTTGTGGTGCCATGATGGAAAAAATGAAAAGTGGTGAGATGTCTTGCGGTGCCATGATGGAAAAAATGAAAGGAAAAATGGGTAGCATGGATATGAAAGGTGGTGAAATGTCTTGTGGATCCAAAGTTGACCCTGCCAAAGCTGCAGGTGAATAAGTTCTCCTTTTTAGGTCTAATATCTATAAGACTGTAGGAACGCAGCCCTCGGGCCATTTTTTTAAAATTGGCCCGAGGGCAACCCTCCTGCACTAACTTTACCTGAGGTAATCATGAACACAGTGACAAACCTGGTTCATAACGCAGGCCTTGGATTGCGGCGTTCTTTTTTAACAGAAATCGTTGACACTCCGGCAAAAAACGTAAGCTTTTATGAGGTTGCTCCTGAAAACTGGATCACCATTGGTGGCAAACTGGGCAAACAATTTAGAGCAATGACAGAGCGGTTTGATTTTGTCTGTCACGGGCTGTCATTATCTATTGGAAGCACTGATCCTCTGGATGAAAAATTTGTCCTGGATGTTAAAAATTTCATGCATCAACATCAAATCAAGTTTTACAGTGAACACCTGAGTTATTGCAGTCATCAAGGTCACTTATATGATTTGATGCCTATCCCGTTTACATCCGATGCAGTCACCCATGTCGCCCAAAGAATACAACGTGTTCAGGATATTCTTGAACAAAAAATAGCCATCGAAAATGTTTCCTATTATGCCGCTCCTGGTCAGGAAATGGATGAAATTGACTTTTTTAATGCCGTAGTTGAAGAAGCTGATTGTGACATCCTGATTGATATTAACAATATCTACGTCAATAGCATCAATCATGGCTACAATGCAGAAGATTTTTTACGTGCAATTCCTGCCCATCGAATTGCCTATGCTCATATTGCCGGACATTATGTAGAAGCAGATGATTTTCTGGTAGATACGCATGGTGCAGACATCATAGATCCGGTATGGAAATTATTGGCTAAGGCTTATGAACTTTACGGCGTGTTTCCTACCTTGCTTGAACGTGATTTTAATATTCCTACACTCGCTGTTTTATTAACAGAAGTAGACACGATCAGCTCAATACAAAATGCCTGGCACAAACAACATGACCAAATATCTGCATAATGCACGTTGATTTTAAAGCCAAACAATTAGAGTTCGCTGCCTATATCAGGGACCCGTTTAACAACCCCAGGCCAGAGGACGTTGAACAACAACGTATAGAGACCTATCGCGAATTATTTTTTAATAATATTGATAGTTTTTTAAGCAGTAACTTCCCGGTTTTAAGACAAATTCTGGATGATCAACAATGGTTTGAATTATCACAAGACTTTTATGCCCGACACCTTTGTACTACACCTTATTTTTCTGAAATTCCTGAAGAGTTTTTAGATTATTTAGAAAACGAACGCCAAAACAGTGCTGACTATCCCTTTTTATTAGAACTCGCCCATTATGAATGGGTAGAAATGGCACTCTCTATTGCCAAACAAGAAATCACAGCTAATACAACCGAATTTATAACTACTATCTTCCAGCAAAATATTGCCTTATCGGCATTAGCATGGCCTTTGGTATATCAATTTCCAGTGCAGCAAATTTCCCCTTCTTTTTTACCTGAAGAAATCCCGGAACAAGCTACTTATTTGTTAGTCTATCGCGATATTGCCGATGAAGTTAACTTCATTCAAATTCCTCCCGTCACATTCAGGCTGCTACAAATTCTGCAACAAAATAAAGCCATGTCTTGTGAAAACTGTTTACATCAAATTGCTCAGGAATCAGAACACCCAAACCCAAAAACAATCATTCAAAGTGGCCTACAAATTATTAAAGATTTAGCTGTAAAAAACATTATTCAACCTGGCACTCCATCTCAGCAATAGAAATAATTCTGTCTGAGATAGAGGTGGCCTTAGGGCGGTGGAAACAAATAATCACCAATCTCACTTAGGAACGTGCACAGAATAACTTGAACAATTTACTTGTATTTTTGCTTGTCTCCTTAGTTGTAGCAAAAGTTGCGTAGCTTGCTATGGCCGCACCAGCATCCTGCTTCCAGCGACACTTGCACATCCATGTACTTCGCGCCTATTGCTACGCCTTGAATACAAACAAAAATACCACGCCAATTGCCTAACTTATTCCGTGCGCGTTTCTTAACATTGGCTGACTTTTAAATGCCTCATCATTGCAGACGCATTCAATTGTTTTTCCACACGATATTTTGTGATTTTTTCATTATTATCAGCAAATAAATACGCTTCATTATTGAAATCTGTGGTCTTGATAACAATACTTTCAGTTTCTTCATTACTATTCAAATAAAGGACCCAAATTGCCCCCTTGTTGTCTGTATTAATAATATGCAGCAAATCTGAAAAATCGCCCAGTGTCTCCACTCCGACCAGAGTTTCAGTTTCCAGCGCTTGAATAATTCTACGAACGACTGTGATCACTAGCGTTTCAGGCATTATCAAACCAACAATATCACCGACTTTAATCGCTAATTTCTCATCTTTTAAACATAATTGAAAGCCCGTCGTACTTTTATCAAGAAATTCAGCGTTTTCAACAGGTTTTTTGTTTTGCTCTTGTTCCTCCAACAGTTGGTTTTGGCTCCCCCAGATTTCAGTATTTGTTACTTCATCAATGCCACCAATATCACCGCTTATAATCGCAAAATTAGCTTGTTTGTCATTCCGAAAATCATCAATTGTAAGACGATGTGATCCAACATCCACCTTTTGAATAAGGTCCGATTTAAGACCTCCCATATCATCAGGAACCTGATCAATATACCCATCTGCTTTTTTTTGTTATCAATTATAAACGCTTCAATCTCATCAAAACCAATCACAGCAAATAAATCACCACTCGCAAGCTCCCTATCCGTTTTACGCTGCTGGTTCATGCTCAAGGTCTTAATCAAACGTAAAAACATTGATTTATTGCAGTCAGCAGGAATTTTTTTATTTGATAAGGCCTCGATTAACCGTTTTATAGCACTAATAGCTGATATATAAAAAATATAAGGTTGCCCCTGTTCATCCTCTCGATCAACTAACGCGGGCGGCTCATCCTTTCTTAAGTCAAGAGATGGAACACCTTTATATTTTTTCTCAGGGACCTTGGTTAATAAACACACCTGATCAGAAACATTATTTAACAGCCGAAATACAGCAAGTATTTCCTCCGTAGTAAACTGCTGCACATTACTTAATTCAAACATAAGTAATTGCTTAAATTTATTGATAAAGCTTGATCTTTTCCCTTCAATAGCTAAGTTTATAACATCATTTTTTTTTGCAGATAGATAAAATAAATAACATGAATGCCAAAATCTTTTTTTAGGCTTTTCATAAATTAACGATCTATATAAAAGAACTTTAGTTTGAGCTTGAATAGCGTCAAATAGAATGAAAGCTTTTTGCTGCCGGGTAAAGAGGTTATTAGCTTTAAAGTCGTAATCATCGCATAATTGTGCGTAGTTTCTAGAAATTTCCATAGCACAACGCGCAGACAACTCTAACGTCAATCTATCTTCCCTGGAAAAAGGAAAATGCTTTCTTTTATACGTCTGCTGCAATTCCTCTGAAATTTTCCCACTAAGTAACGAAAGCTTTTGTACAAACAAAAACCTGCTTCTAGCAGGCATATCTTCCTTAGCCATGACATGCAATGTTGAAAACAATAGCTTGAATGTTTGAGCTTTATTGGCCTTATCCAGATCTCTAAACCATTGATTAAAAGAATTTTCGTCTACAGCAAAGGGTAATTTGTTAAAAATTGCAATAGGGTCTTCCGTAGTGCTAGGAGGCTGACCAAGAATAGAATCCGTAGCGAGGGAAAGACATTTTGAGTCAGATTTTTCGTTCATTTGAGGCGAATAATGGGTTATTTAACGAAAATGAACAGAGAATCTGGCCAAAATAGCTTTTCCGCAGTAGGTATTACTATTCTCGGACAGCTTCCTAGATAAAGTCATGATTTATAAAATGATTCAATACTCTCTAATTATAGTAAAAACAATGCCTATGTCAAAGTCCCATTTATTCAGCATCATCCCTCTTGAAACTGTGCACCCACACCAGGCTCTCATCTTCCCAAGTCATTCCTGCATGCATTTTTAAAATTATGCCCTTATACATATCAAGACTGGGATAACCTTCCGCATTTGCATCAGCATCCGTCATATCACCCAGGCTATGGCGTTCTAAAGAAGTGACCGTGAAAGATACACCTTCCAATTCGAAGGTTTCACCCGGATAAGCATAAACACCGTCTCGACGTTGTTGCGTTTTTTCCCCACTTAACGCAGCTTCAACTAATTTAGGGTGACGTACAAGACGATCAATATCACAGGTTTTTTCAGGGTAGTCAGTCATTAAAGTCTCCATAGTAAAAATGAGGTAAAATATTTAGAATCAACCATAATATAACTGTTTTTCACATTTAATTCGATTTATATAGCCTATGCGATATTTACATACAATGGTTAGAGTCAATAACCTGGAAAAATCCCTGGACTTCTATTGCAATAAACTGGGATTATCAGAAACCAAACGAATAGAAAGCGAAGAAGGACGCTTCACTTTAGTATATTTAGCAGCGCCTTTAGATAAAAACCATGCTGAGAGCATAGAAGCCCCTACCCTTGAACTAACTTATAACTGGGATACCGAGGAATATGCAGGTGGGCGAAATTTTGGGCATCTGGCTTATGAAATCGATGATATATACCTGCTTTGCCAGAAACTGATGGATGCAGGCGTTGTTATCAATCGTCCACCACGGGATGGCTATATGGCATTTGTCCGTTCACCCGATAATATCTCTATTGAACTGCTGCAAAAAGGGAACCCTCTAGATAAACAGGAACCTTGGGCATCCATGGAAAACACGGGCTTCTGGTAGATTATGTTCACATTGATCTCCATAAAGCCGTTGTCGTTTTATCTGATGCACTTGACTCAATCAGTATTGACAAAATATTAAAAATTTTGATACGCGATGAAATAGCATTAATGGAATACCTAAAATATTAGTGATAGCGAAAAGGATTATGCATGAAAACACCCCAAAACCAACTGCTAATTGATGATTCAGCTGATTTTTTGAGTAAGCATTCAGCTATAGATTATTTTTCTTTTTCGCATGATACAGAAGGCATCTTTACTTTTATTAGCCCCGAAATCACTCTAGTTCTGGGTTATAGCCAAAACGAATTTTTAAATCACTATTCAACATATTTAACTGACTCCCCAGAAAATCGCAAAGCTACTGAGTACACTAATCAATCACTGTCTGGAAACAAACAAGCTGCGTATCCAATTGAGGTATATAAAAAAGACCGCTCAACTTGCTGGCTGGAAATTAATGAAAATCCCATTTTTGATGAAGCCGGAATTGTCATTGCAGTTGAGGGTATTGCACACGATATCAGTGAAATTATAAAATACAAAAGTGCATTAAAACATGTGCTTAAAAAAACAAAGTATCAGGACAAATTACAAGCTGCCTTAAATGCGGCTGATGCGGGGACTTTTAGCTATGATGTTATTAATGATCATACCTGGTGGGATAACAATAGCTACGATATCTTTGCAATAAATCCCAAAACTTTCCAAAATAACTATGCTTCATGGCGAAAACTTGTTGTTAGCGAAGACCTAGCTGCAACAGAAAACAAATTCAGTAATGCCTTAAATAGTAACCTTGAGCGGTTTGAGCTTGAATACCGTATACACACAAATAACAATGAAATCCGCTGGGTCAATGTAAAAGCTCAAATAACGCGTAATAATAAAGGGAAAGCCCTTTGGATTGATGGCTTACATCTAAATATAACAAAAACCAAAGAACTGGAAATAAAACTGCTGGAAAGTGAGTCACGATTTCGTAGTTTAGTAGAAAAATCACCTGCCTGGATCTGGGAAATTGATACTGAAGGTTACTATATGTATAGTTTCACCACGTTATACCTGAATTTAAAAATTAAAAGGACAGCCCTGATAACATATTAAAACTTTCACCACAAAGGAATTAATATGTCCCAAGGCTATCACACGAATGCAAAAACGAATT
>JAKIUK010000030.1 GCA_021647585.1 Methylococcaceae bacterium | reverse complement strand
TCATTCCGACCAGCGGGAGGAATCTTACTCACCACAAAAGCTGTTAAACTTAATATACCGAACCCAAAAATATGGCAGCCACTAACAAAATAGCATGCAGATTATCCATACAAAGCGCATTTATATTGCTGCCTGTGGTGCTGACACTTGCGATACTGGCCTCTGTGGCTTATCTGCTCAGTCGTGAAAGTGCAATCAATGCCGGTAATGTTAACCGTGAACAGCAGCAAGACACAGCCTTATATGTTGCACAAGCGGGCTATAACCATGCTATTTGGTACCTTAATCGACAAAATTGTACGGGCTATAGTGATATTCCAACCCATAACCTGGGCAATCAAAATTATCTTGCGGCATTTACCGACACTAACGGCACGACATTAACGGCTGGTTCACCTACAAATATCAAAGTTGTGGGTACACTTGCCAATGGCACAAGCTATACCCTTTTGCGGAATAGGGAAAAGGTCTATCAAAACCCCATAACGCTGGTATTGCAACCCGATGCTGCTAGCGGTAAAGATGCCTATCTATGGTATCCCGGTACCACTAATAACTACGGTTCGGCTAGAGAAACCTGGGTTTCAACAATGAGCAATGACAAGACCGTCGCGTTGTACCAATTTGATTTGGGAGCCGTACCGAACGGGGTAAAGATTCTGAGTGCTACTTTGTCACTACTTCATTGGCAAGGCTGGGATTCGAATGTGCCAATAAGTGCGCACCGAATCACCAATTCCTGGAATGAGACCAGAGTTTCATGGGACAACCGAACCAGCACACAAGCCTGGAACACCCCCGCTGGAGACTTCGACCCGGAAGTGATTGATACCACGCTGGTGGGACCAATCAGCAAAATTCGCTATGAATGGCAACTGAGGAGTGTGGTCGAAAAATGGGTAAGTGGCAGCCAACCCAATTACGGTGTGCTATTACGCACTATCGCCCCGAAAATCGATGGTGAACGTTTCTATACCAGTGATGATAGCAATTCGACTCGACATCCACGGTTGACCATAACCTATGCCTGTGAATGCGGTGTGGTCTGTTCAGGCGCGGCAGTGGGTAATCTCTTGCTAGTAGTGGTGAATCCAGCTAGTCTGACTGTGCAGGAGACAGATAAAAAAGCACTGTTTGAATCCTGGGGTTATTTAGTTACTCTGATTGACATGGATGATACTCAATCAGCCTTTGATACTGCTTTGGCCAGTAATGATGTGGTATTTATTACCGAAGACATAGATTCAACCCGACTTAACACCAAGCTGGTGAATGCAACAATAGGTGTGGTCACTGAAGAGGATGACCTTTCGGATGAATTTGGCATGGCCTCCACGATTACCTGGGATTCGGGAGATACCCTGAATATTACGGATAATAGCCATTATATTACTCAGCCTTTCTCGCTTGGAAATTTAACTGTCATGACAGCGGTTAATTCGTTGGCATATGTGTCAGGGACTCGGTCGGTTGACTTGAAAAACCTGGGCAGTATTATTAGCAGGCCGGCTTTGGTTGCGCTGGACGTGGGTGCAACCACATACACAGCAGGAACAGCAGTAGGAAGAAGAGTTCAATTGCCCTGGGGTGGCAATACTTTTGATGTCAACACCCTGAATGCAGATGGTCTGACTTTATTGCAACGAGCATTGGAATGGGGTGCCGAAGTAGTCACTTCCCCTCCATTATCAACAGGCTGTAACGGCACTTTTCGTGATGAATTTAATGACATAGTTTACTCCGGTAACAATGGCATTTTTAATTGGCTGGGCGACTGGCAGGAAATCAATGAAACTAACGGTCCAACCAAGGGAGACGAGCAGGTATTTGCTGATCTTTATGAAGTTCCCGCAATGCCAACTAACCAACTCCACGTACGTGATAATGACAGTGGCGGGGAGGGTGTAATGCGTGCCCTCGATTTAAGTAATGCCACTACAGCTACTTTGTCTTTCGACTACAAACCCGCGGGTCTTGATAATAGTAACGATTATGCCTCGGTGCAGATGTCTAGTACGGGAGTGGCTGGACCCTGGACAGAGGTCGTACGTTTTGCGGGGCCTGCGAACGAGACAGCCTATCAGTTTTTCAGTACAGATATCAGCAGTTATCTCTCTGCTGATACAGTACTGCGAATTATTACTTCTCCTAATATGGGACCTAAGGATTACTTATTTCTGGATAATATTCAGATCGAATGTTCTAAATGATAAATATCAGAATTTTTACTTAACGCAGGAGAAGGTTACTGAATATTATTCATAGCGACCTATGCGCCTATATTTTTTTAGGATTGTGCTAAGCTTATTGATAGTCATAAACGGACTCTTTTTATCAATTGCTAATGAATGTTTACCATACCCTATCGTATGAAAATAATGAAGTTGTTCGAATGGAACTTTGATTGTAATGCATTTTAACTTAGAAATTTTAAGCAGACTTTGGTCAGTTTATGACTTTAAAGATCCTGAAATCAAAAGCTTTGCACAACAGCAATTGATGTTGGAAACGCGGCAGGGTCTTAAATTAATGAGTACCTTGTTAATTTTTCTTATTTTAGTTGCCATGTTGCTATTCAGGCAACTGGGTCAAATGGACAGCTATGGCATCAATTATTTTTGGGTGATGGCGCTAGCTGCGCATATCAATGTTTCTGCCCGGGTGGTAAAAGATGTTGCTACGCTACATGCGTTGGGTATGACATTATTGGTTATTAGTGCTACTGCATACGTATTTATTGCCCATCAGACAGGTAGTTTTAGTCCGCTGCTGCTGGCTAATATTGTGCTGTTATTCATGATTATCCCGATGGTTCCCTGGGGGCTACGCGAGGCGTTTTTTGTCATTCTGGCTATTTATTCCTTGTTGACCTTGTCTACTTATAGCGTGAGTAATCGATTTGATGAAGAAACCATTAAGGTTCTACAATTTTTTCTATTAGCTGCGGGTTCTACCAGTTTGTTATTGGTCATACGATCAGTATTAATTCGCAAAAAAGAACTGGTTTCTCATTTCGACTTACAAAAAGCCCACGCTGAGTTATATACTCTGTCTAATATTGATCCGTTGACTTCGGCCTGGAATCGGCGATATACCGATACCGCAGTGAGTAATTTAATCAGTTGCCATGTTAACACCTATAATGACCTCCATTTTATTATTTTTGATATTGATAGATTTAAACTGCTGAATGATTCTTTTGGGCATGATTTTGGAGATCGTGTGTTGATTTTACTGAGTAAAACCATTCAAGCGGCAGTTGATAAACAAGGGGAATTGATAAGAATTGGGGGGGATGAATTTATTTTATTGCTTGTGGGATTTGATCCAGATGTGTTTATGCAGGATATCACTCAGGAAATTAAGGCTTTAATCAATCAGGAACAGGAAGATGCCTATTTCGATTTGAGCTGGGGTTATGTCACCTTACCCCTGGCTGTTATTGGTAATTCTGAATCTGTATACCAGAAGGCTGACCTGGCTTTATATGCACATAAACAATTAAATCGTAAACATTCAAATTTGCAAGGTTAGCTATGCCATTGACTCAACCGGATTTTAGTTTTTTCCGTAGATTGTTTCCAACACAACCTTTGATCGGTTTTGATTTGGGAGCGGAGAAATTGAATATGGTGCAGGTTGATTTTGCATCAGGTAATCCTGTTATTACCAGTGCTATTTCAGATTATCATAATTCTGATTATGCCGGGTTACTTGAACATCCTGAGTTGTTACAAAAACTGGTTAAATCAACATTAAAAATAAATGGTTTTAAAGGACGTAAGGTTGTAGCTAGTGTTCCCACTGCATTGTTGAAAATCATTTTTTTAAATTACCAATGTAAAGCACAGGGTGTTGAATCACAGGCTTTATTGGAAGCACTTAAACATCGAACGCGAGAAAATTTATCCGATTATGTGATTGATTATATATCGGTAAATCCACAAAGTACGGAACAAGTTAACCGTATGGCCCTGGTGGCGATGGTAAAACACGAGGCAGTGGAAAGTTATCTTGATTTACTAATAAGTTGCGGTTTGAAAGTTGAAGCTTTGGAAATTGGCCCACTGGCAATCAAGCGATTGGTTTCGGTGATTACTCCCCCTGATCAGCCTCAAAAAATTCTGGTGATCAACTTCGGTGCCAAAAAATCATATTTAACAGTAATCTGGAATAATGAATTGCTGTTAGACCGTGAGATAGACTTCGGCCTGGATAAAATTTTAACAGCCATTGCCAAAGCCTTTGATACCAATATCCAGACAGCGCTTGAAGTTTTACATCGCTATGGTTTAGCGGACCATCAGGTTGAGCCAGATGATTTGGTTTTAGATGAAGATGAGACCAGCATAAAAAATGTGTTGATTGATATTTTAAGTCCTAATTTTCAGTCTTTAGCCGATGAGATTAAAGATGTACTGATTTATGTCGCCTCTGAAACCCGAGGCGGGGCAGTGGAACTGATTTATCTGATGGGAAGTTTGACCCGGGTATCTTCAGTTGATCAAATTATTGATCGCTTAATTTCTATTCCGGTTAAAACAATCAATCCTTTTTATGGCCTTGAGCTAGACGATAAACCGCTACATTTTGATGATTTGGGACCGCTGGCAGGGATAGCAGTGGCAACAGGGTTGTCCATGCGTGGAAAATTCTGATGAGACATGAAATGGATTTAATTCCAGCCAGTTATCGGGAACGACAAAAAATCCAGCACTGGTGTCATCTTTTTTTGATGGTATTTGTTGTTATTTGTCTGCTAATTGTTATGGGTAGATTCAGTTTAGCTAACAAAGTGGAAGAAACACGGTTGCTTGTTAGCAAGCTACAAAAAGACAAGTCGTTTAACAAACAGCAGCAGCAAACATATAATGAATTATTGGTTACTGAGCGGGTTTTGCAAAAGAATCTTGAAATACTATCGGGGTTGCGAGGAGGTCCCTCTGTCAGACATATATTTACAGTAATTGACCGGGTCATGAATGATTCTGTGTGGTTTGAAGAGTGGTCATTTCAACGTGCAGGAGAAATGACTGAAGTGAAACCGCATACTGTACAAACTGGATATTTTATTATCATTGAGCAGGAAGGAAGTAATAACAAAAAAAAACAGGCCTGGAAACTGAATACCCATATGGATATTAGAGGGCAGGCTAAAGACCATTCCAGTTTTTCCCATTTTGTGAGTGAATTGATTAATCAGCCTGAAATTGAAGACGTAAAAGTAATCAGTACTATTCTAACTAGCTACATGACTTACCAGGTAGTTAACTTCCAAATCATTGTTATTGTCAATAATCTATTTAAGGTGGGTAATGTATAAAATGCTGCAACAACAGGTTCAACCAAGGATGTTAGCTATTCTGTTAATTTCTTTGTTGTTGTTGCCCCTGATTGCAGGCTATCTTTATGTGATTAAAAAACCTTTGCAATCACTTCGCCAGTCTGAGCAAACGTTATATTTACTTGAAAATGAGTTGCAAACAGGTATGCCCCTGGAGAGTCAGATTGTTTCTTTTAATAAACAGGTGCAGCAATTAGAGACAGATTTAAAAGGGACAGGTCCACAATTACCTGTTAATCAGATGATTGCATTTGTGATTGGACAACTTGATAACATTGCCGATCATCATAAGGTTAAATTAATTAGTATTAAGCCGGGAAAAACTGAAAAATTATTTACCTTCCAGGTGCTTCCATTTCAAGTGGAATTAAGTACTGATTATTTTAGTCTGTTTGACTGGCTAAGTGAACTGGAACAGGAATTAGGCCCTATCCTGATTAAAAAATTCAATTTGCGCAAAGAAGGTCAAACAAACCAGCGACGTATGAGTTTAACGCTGGTTTCTTATCAGTTTGTAGAAAAATAATGCGCGTCTTATCTACTGTTTTTATTTTATGTCTATACTTTGTATCAGCACTGGCAGCAGCTAATGAGAAATTGAACCCTTATCAAATTATTCATGATCCTTTTGCTATGCCGATATTGCAAAAAAAGCCTGTGTTAGACAGTGAAGCGGCCAATTCTGAGCATAAAGCGTTAACAAAGGAGCTAAAGTTGTTTTCAACATTACGTGCAGGTAGACGTTCTATGGCGAATGTGAGTGGCCGTATTCTTAAGATAGGTGAATCAATAGAGGGTTACAAGCTGATTGAGGTATATGAACGTTCGGTTATTTTAATTAAAAAACAGCAACGCACGCGTTTAACTTTAGATGGTACTGACGAATAGTATGAAAATTGATTGTTTACCAGGGGCAGTGCTATTTGCCATCTTGTTCTGTGGAATATTAACTCAGACCAGTTATGCAAAAAATAACAGTGAAAACCTAATCTCACTTTCTGTTAAGCAAACTGAAATCAGTGAGTTGTATGAAATGCTATCACGAGAGAACAATGTAAACATACTGTTAGCGAGTGGGGTAGAAGGTGAAGTATCTGTCAATTTGTATGATATTAGTGTCAGGGATGCAATTTACGCGATCGCCTCAGCTGCTGGGCTGGCTGTTGAGCGTATTAAAAAGGGTTACCTGATTGCTAAACGTAGTGAAGTGGGTAAAACCATTGCCGGAGGAATGACAGAGTTACGGACCTTTAAAGTGCAGTATTCCGACAGCAAGAAAGTGTCAGAAATTTTAGAAAATCATCTTTCGGAATATGGCAAAATCGATATACTGGAAGATAGAAAAATACTGGTGATTGAAGACTTGCCAGAATTTATTGATCGCATAGAAAAACTGTTACGATTACTTGATCAGGCTCCTGCGCAAATTTTGTTGGAAGCGAAAATTTTTACTATTAGTCTGGATGATACCCAAAAATTTGGACTCGACTGGACGAAAACCTTTGCAGGCGGTGGCGGTTCTGGCAATATTGGTGTGGAAAATTTGGGTAAGCAGATTACGGACCTGGCTATAGGGTCAGCCGCAGGCCCTGCTGGGTTATTTTTTAATTATTTTAATAAAAACATTGAAGTCCAGTTGAATCTACTGAGTAAAAAAGGCCGGGTGCGAGCGCTTTCAACACCTAGTTTACTAGCGCTAGAACATCAGGAAGCTGAAGTGATAATTGGTGAAAGAACGGGCTATCGTGTCACCACGACGATTAATCAGGTGACCACAGAAAGTGTTGAGTTTCTTGAATCAGGTGTGATTCTAAAAGTATTGCCGTATATAGATCGCTTTGGACGTATTATGATGGACATTCATCCAGAAGTCAGTAAAACAACCCTTAATGATGGTATTCCCAGTTTATCAACCACTGAAGTTCATACACGGTTGCTGGTGGAACATGGTCAAACTGTATTTATTGGTGGGTTGATAAGGAATGATGTGACCAGCAATCACCAAGGTGTTCCTATTTTAGAAGATATACCTTTTCTGGGGTCTTTGTTTGCTAAAGACGATGATTTTTCCAGTAGTACCGAAACCATTGTGATGATCAAACCACAAATTATTAACTCAGGTAATAGGTCATTAATTACAGAACAGCAAGAGCGAGTTGATCAGTTTAATGACTTCAGTCTACAACAATCCAATAAAATTGATCACTTTTTCAAGGAAAAGTTTTTGTATAAAAAACCTGAGGAAAGCGAAAACCTGAATTAATGCAGTTTGGCTAAGTCAGTGGTTTTTCTATAGCCTTATTGATAAGCGGTATTATTATTCGGTGGTGGGTTAAAGTTGTAGTTTTACCAAATATACCCTCATTAGAAACATCTTTTGGGCCGCAGGTTTTAACCTGCATTCTTCAGATTCGACCCACTAGCTATTATTCTATACATTATTTCTCTGATACGCATTATGTTTTTATAGATGCAAGAATGTTAACAGCCAATTTTAGGATAACGGTTTATCCTAGGAAGATCAGTTGGGCGCGGAATTATAGTGCAAGATATTGGTTTCACAGTGTTTTAACAGGTTTTTGCTCCTGCAAAACCTGTATTTCCTACTTCCATGTAGGTCAAAAATCTTAGCTTCACCCATTCGGTTAGGTGGGCATTTTTTTGAAGTTCTGTGGAATCAATGGGTTGTGCTAGAATCCGTGATCCAACTGACACGCTTTGGATGATGTAGTTTATCAAGCAAAAGCAACAGGACGAGGTGATATTGCGGTTACATAAGTTCAGAAAACATAGGAAGTGAGTCTCATGTTCTGCATATTAGGCTAGGCTGAAGCCTCACTTCCTGGTTATTGTAGTTACTCTTTTTCTGGGAAATCTAACATTTCAGGTAACGATTTAGGTCCTTTCAATTCTGGGTGTAGTCTCTTATCTGACAATACAATTGATGTATGCATCCAGGTTAATGAAATAGCTACAATGGCAAATAACAGCATAAAACAACTGGTCCATACGCCTATAAAGTCATTCATTAAGCCAAAACAAATAGGCAGGACAAACCCACCTAGCCCCCCAATCAACCCAACCATGCCACCTACTGAACCTACATGATCAGGATAATAGACAGGTATATGTTTGTACACAGCTGCTTTACCTAGTGACATGAAAAATCCAAGAATAATGGTTAAAATTACGAAAGGAACCAAACCCACTGCAAGGGTGAAATTAATAGGGCCTTCAATGCCATGTACGCTGTAATCAGTTGCCGGGTAGGATAAAAAGAACAGGCAACTTAAACAACACATGAAAGTTAGGTACATGACTTTGCGGGCGCCTATCTTATCAGACATCCAGCCACCTAAGGCTCTAAAAAGACTGCCTGGTAAAGCATAGGCAGCAGCCAGCATTCCGGCTGTTTGAATTTCTAGACCGTAGACTCCCATATAATAACGAGGTAGCCATAATGCGAGTGCAACATAACCTCCAAAAACAAAGAAGTAATAGGTTGAAAAACGCCATACTCTAAGATGTTTTAAAGGTTCCAGTTGCATTAATGCTGGTTTTACTTTTTCACCTTTTGCTTTTCTTGCTTTTGTTGCAGGGTCTTCTTCCGTAGTAAACCAAAAGATGATTGCCATGACAAACAACACTACTGAGTATATTTTAGCGACATTTTCCCAGCCATAAGCGACAAGTAAGAAAGGTGCGCCAAAGTTTGTTACTGCAGCGCCTACGTTACCCATACCAAAAACACCTAACGCTGTACCCTGATGTTCACTGTCATACCAGCGAGAGACATAGGCTATACCTACAGCAAATGAACCACCGGCCAGCCCCACACCAAGTGCTGCTACTAAATACATTTCATAGGTTGAAACAGTGGATAGTAACCAGGCTGCAACGGATGTGGTTATCATTAAACAAAAGTAAACAATACGGCCACCGTATTGATCAGTCCAGATTCCCAGAAAAATCCGGCTCAAAGAGCCAGTCAGTATTGGGGTAGCCACTAATAAACCAAATTCTGTGTCATTAAGTCCCAGGTTTTGTTTTATTTTAATTCCGATGATGGAAAAAATTGTCCAGACTGCAAAACATACCGTAAAAGCTATGGTGCTTACAGCAAGACTTTTGGTTTGTTGGCCGCTACTGATGCCATCAAGTTCTTGCATTAATATCTCCAGATTAGATTAAGTTTGAATTAGTCTTTGTGTTTCGTTCCCAGGCAAAGCGTGGGAACGAGGAAAAAAATTAAGGGTAGTACTTTTTTTAAGGTTTTGAAATAGCTGAATATATATCAGTTTTTTCTTTACCTGTAACATGCAAAAGTCCCCAGGCACCACGGTCAACACGAGTTAATGCATGATCTACCATGACATAATCTCCAGGAACATCTAGCTTAAATTCAACCATTGTGGCTCCACCTGCGGGTATTAAAGTGGTCTGGACATTTTTTAAAGGCAGTCCCATAGAAGCTTCTGGATAAACTGTATCGAAAATTTCACCAATCACATGAAAAGAAGAAATTTTTGATACCCCTCCATTACCGACAAACAAACGAATGGTTTCACCTACTTTCGCTTGTATGGGGGAGTCAACGAGTGAAGACGTTCGACCATTAAAGATAATATACTCGGGGCGTTCATCAAACATTTTCTGACCATCAAAATCCTGAAACTTTCTTTCGCCTATCTTGCCTTTGGTATAAAGTTCACCCTGCATAACATAAAATTCTTTGTCGACAGGTGGTAAGCCAGTTTCAGGTTCAACTAGAATTAGACCGTACATACCGTTGGCAATATGAGTGGGTGCATTACCAGCCGCACAATGGTAAATAAATAGTCCTGGAAGCAAAGCCTTAAATTGCATAGACTTGGTTTTACCGGGTTCAACTGTAGTTAATACAGCACCGCCCCCAGGTCCTGTTACTGCATGTAGATCAATGGAATGGTCGTGAGAACTGCTTTTATCATTATGCAAAGTCAGATTCACGGTGTCACCCACCCTTACTCTAAGGAAAGGACCTGGTACGGTATTATCAAAAGTCCAGTAATGAAAAGGAGTTGCAGCTGCAATATCAGATATTACTTCTCTGGCAACAAGTTTGATGTTTACTGTTTTTGCGGTTTTTCGGTGTATGGCTGCGGGTAAATCACTGGCTTGTTTGCTAATATCAGCAACTTGTTCATATTTTGTTGGGTCAGTTTTTTTGTGTATATGAAAGGGATCACCCGGGCCGAAATTAACATGACTCATCATTTTCATATCCATACCATCCATGTTCATATTACTCATGTCCATAGTGCCTATATTGGTACTCATCTGTCGCTTGGGTTCAGATGCAATTAATCCTATTGATACAACAATAACAATAAAGGTGATGATGAAAAATTGTTTTGTATTTTGGTTTGAAACTGAGGTGATGATATTTGTTTTTTTTATATTTTTATCGTTCATATTGATCTCTCAATTTGTATGAATTCCTGTTCCCTGGAGTCATGTCATGAATGACATGAAAGTGAGGAATGCAAGCGTATACCGATAACACTAAAGGTAATACAGAAACATACCTGATAATGCCATGGATGGCATGTAATAGAGTAATGCATAACACCATGGATGGTGTGTAGTAGAACAACGCAGGAGCAGTTGTCGAGGAGCAATTACCGAGGCATGGAAAGAACGTGTTATGAAGCTAAATGTCTGAGTTCAGACATTTTCTTTCCTGCTTGTTTTATTTGTTCAGCAGCTAGTATTTTTTTTATTTGTGGTGAAAAGTCCTCGTCTTCGCGGGTTAAATGTTCTCTAAGTATTTTTTCAAACGCTAGGGTTATGTGTAAAAAATGATCAAAGTTTGTAATTTTTTCAGGCTGACTTAATCGAGTTGATAAGGTTGCCCACGATTCTTCAATCTCTTCGTGATCCATGATTAAGCGTTCTATCATGCCTATAATTAAACTGGATTGATCAACTAATAAAGGAAAAAGAACTTCTTCTTCATCCTTGTGGTGTAAATGTGTGGCATGTGAATAATGGCAATACATTTCCATACACTGGTTGGCTAACTGTTCAGTCATACCCTGTTTTTTTATTTCTTTTGCTAATTCGACTAATTGAAGTCCTCTCGCTAAAAAGTCATGATGATAGTCACTTATAACTAGTAAGCCATTTGAAAAATCAGTAGCCGGGTCGGTAAATTTAAATTCCATAAACTCGTTTATTGCTATTAATACTCTTATCCCCCCCCCCCCCTCTTTTTCAAAAGGGGGGGGGAATAACAGGAAGAACTATCTTTGTTTTACAAATTTAGTACGTACAATTTGATAAGGCCTGAACATATAGCCTAAGGGCATACTCCAGACATGAACCAGACGACTAAAAGGAAACAAAAAGAACACAGACATGCCAAAAAATAAATGCAGTTTGTAGATGAACCCCACATTATCGAGTATCGATGCATCGGCATTCAGTGATAATGTAGCTTGTGCCCAGTCTGCCAAAGCAATCATGGCTGAAGTATCTCCATTAAAGGCATGGTAAATAGAAACGGGAATTGTTAGTAAGCCTATGCCTAAAGTCACTAATATCCAGTTTAGAATAAAAAGATCCATAAAGCGGCTGTTGGCTCTGACTCTAGGGTGATACATGCGACGTTTCCATAAAATCACACCGCCCATCATGCAGAGAGAACCAAATGCTGCCCCGGCAGATATAGCAACTATCTGGTGCATCATGTCAGAGACGCCTATGGCTAAAAACCATGTATGTGGAGTAACAAGTCCCGCAAAATGCCCCATAAATAAGGCTAATACACCGATATGAAAAAGTATGCTGCCTTTTTGTAGTTGCTCTTTTTCAAATATCTGACTGGAATCGGCTTTCCAGGTGTATTGCTCTCGATCAAAACGAATCAGACTGCCAATAAAGAACGTGGTCAGAGCGATATAGGGATAAATTCCAAAGAGTAAATTTGTTAAGTTCATAATGAGGCCTATGCTGCAATGTCTGCGACATGTCCATGACGTTCCACCATTCTGACCAGTGATGCGTATGGACTTTCATTTTTTTCAAGATTACAGGCGATAATGTCTGCTGCTTGAGATGTTTGCTGCAAAAATGCATGAGCACTTGCTTCATCATCCATAGTAGAGACATACTCCAGTATCAATGGTAGATAATCGGGTAGTTCACCATCACTGATCTCAAAACCAGTTGATTTATAAAGCTCTGTCAGTTCAATCAGGGCAGGGCCTCTATCGCGGTCTTGTTCATCAAATAAGTGATAGGTCAGGTAAAGTGAATTTTCGGCCGTCATGTCAAAGTTGTTAACATATTCTGCCTGAAATTTTGTTAAGGATAGGCTGGATGCCCAGAGGATAAATCCACTAAGCACTTTATTATCTTCAACGGTCAGATCAGGCAGTTCATTAATGAGCTGATTCATGTCATCCCAATGAGTGACTAAATCTTTAGTCGGATATTCCAGCAGAATGGAAATTACTTTATAGATTTGGGTCATGCTGTTTCCCCATCAGAGCGTTTAGCTGCAGGGTGATATCGTACAAATTCTAAAGTATCTTCTGTGCTAGTTCTTTTATCTGGGAATAGCGAAGCATTTGGGCTAATACTACAACCGTCATTACCAAAGCTAAAACCATTTTGCCCTTGGAAACTGTGGAAATCTTCCTGACGCAGCTCTTCATGGCTGGTAGGAATCACAAAACGATCTTCGTAATTTGCAATCGCCATATAACGATACATTTCATTGACCTGCTCTTCGTTTAACCCGACTTCTTCCAATACCGCTAAATCTGTTTTACCCTCAACATTTTTTGAGCGATAAAAACTACGCATAGCAATCATTCGTTTTAAAGCGGCTACGATGGGTTTTTCATCACCTGCAGTAAACATGTTAGCCAAATATTTCATAGGTAACCGTAGGTTTTCGATGCTTGGAATGGCCCCATCTGCCATGGTTGACAGATTGCCCTGGTCAATTTGTGATTGCACAGGTGAAAGAGGTGGTACATACCAGACCATCGGCATAGTTCGAAACTCTGGATGTAATGGGAAAGCTACTTTCCAGTCTACAATTAATTTATAAATTGGAGATTTGCGTGCTGCATCCATCCAGGATTCAGGAATACCGTCTTCTTTGGCTTGCTTAATGACTTCAGGATCATTGGGGTCTAGGAAAATATCCAATTGTGCCTGGTATAAATCCTGATCATTTTCTACTGATGCCAATTCTTCAATACGGTCTGCATCATAAAGCATCACACCATTATAACGAATACGACCTACGCAGGATTCTGAGCAAACTGTTGGCAAGCCTGATTCTACGCGAGGGTAACAGCCTGTACATTTCTCTGCTTTGCCAGATTCCCAGTTGTAGAACATTTTTTTGTACGGGCAGGCACTGATACACATACGCCAGCTACGACATTTATCCTGGTCAACCAGGACAATACCGTCTTCTTCACGTTTATATAAAGAGCCTGAAGGACAGGCGGCAACACAGGCTGGATTAACACAATGGTTACACATGCGTGGCAGATACATGAGGAAGGTTTGTTCAAACTCGCCATAAACCTGTTTTTCCATGTCGCTAAAGTTAGTATCCTTACTACGGTGTTTAAACTTACCACCCAAATCATCTTCCCAGTTGGGTCCCCACTCGATTTTTTCCATGCGCGATCCATCAATCAACGATCGAGGTCTTGCAGTCGGAGTTGCTTCAACTAATTCGCTGTTTTGCAGTGTGGCATAGTCATATGTGAAAGGTTCGTAGTAATCATCAATCGTAGGCATATTAGGATTCATGAAAATATTCTTCAAAATATTTCTACGACTACCTGATTTTAATTGCAGTTTACCTTTTTCCAGAACCCAGCCACCATTCCATTGTTCCTGGTCTTCCCAGTTTTTTGGATAACCAATGCCGGGTTTAGATTCAACATTATTAAACCAGGCGTATTCTATTCCCTTACGGTTAGTCCAGACGTTTTTACAAGTTACTGAACAGGTGTGGCAACCGATACATTTATCGAGATTCATCACCAGTGAAAAATTTGCTCTTACTTTCATTGTTGTGTCTCCGACTCATCTGTGTAAGTGTATGGTGCTTGATGCACGCCTTCTGGATTCAGTTGTTGTTCTTTTTCAGCCGTTAACGGCTCTTCTAACCACTGAATGTCCTGATCTTCAATTTTATGCAAGATGACATATTCGTCACGTTGTGAACCAATGGTTCCATAATAGTTGAAGCCATAACTTAATTGGGCATATCCGCCAATCATATGTGTCGGTTTAACGGTAATACGGGTGACACTGTTTAAAATACCGCCTCGTTTACCGGTAGTATTAGAGCCAGGCACATTAACGTTTTTTTCCTGCGCGTGATACATCATGGCCATGCCATCAGGAACCCGTTGACTAACAACGGCTCTGGCAATGGTCGCACCATTAATATTAAGTGCCTCTACCCAGTCGTTATCTTTAATATCAGCTTTCTCGGCATCGGTTTCAGAAATCCAAAGATGAGGCCCGCCACGAGATAGAGTCAACATGCGTTGATTGTCCTGATAAGTACTATGGATACCCCATTTGCTATGAGGAGTAATCCAGTTAAGTTTTAAATGCGGCTTATCACCCACTTTCTTCATCATTTCAGCGATTGAAAGCATGTCAACAGCGGGTTTGTAAGTACAGAATGCTTCACCAAAATCACGCATCCACTGGTGATCTTGATAGTACTGAGCACGTCCCGTCAGGGTACGGAATGGGATATGTTCATGGATATTGGTATAACATGCGTTGTAGCTTACTTTTTCAGATTCGATACCACTCCAAGTGGGTGCGGTAATGATTTTACGAGGTTGCGCTTTAATATCACGGAAAGTGATTTTATCGTCTTCACGCGGTAAAGCCAGATGAGTATGATCAACCCCTGTTTTAGTACTTAACGCTTTCCACGATTTAACCGCTACTTCACCATTGGTTTCAGGAGCCAGAGATAAAATAGTTTCACAAACACTAATATCATCTTCTAAAGAAGGCATACCTTTAGTGATACCCTGTTCTTTAATGGTGTAATTAATTGCTTTTAGATGTTCGTATTCTTTCTCTGTATTCCAGTCGATACCTTTAATGTTATTACCTTGTTTGGGCAGTAATGGCCCTAAAGCGGTGAATTTTTTGTAGGTATTGGCAAAGTCACGCTCAACTACTTTTAATACAGGCATTGTTTTACCTGGAACAGGTTCGCATTCCCCCCGTTTCCAGTCTTTAACATCCATAGCCTGAGCAAGTTCAGCGGGCGTGTCATGCAGAAGAGGCAAAGCCACCACATCTTTTTGAACACCGAGATGTTTCTCAGCTAATTCAGAGAAAGATTTAGCGATCGTTTTAAAAATTTGCCAATCTGAACGCGACTCCCAACCTGGGTCAACAGCCTGAGTTAATGGATGGATGAATGGATGCATGTCTGTGGTATTTAAATCATTTTTCTCATACCAGGTTGCAGTCGGTAACACGATATCTGAATAAGCGCCTGTTGAATTTAAACGGAAGTTAATATCAACCATTAAATCTAGTTTGGCAATCGGTGCATCTTTATGCCACACAATTTCCTGTCCTTCCGCCTCGGGAAGCACATCTTGCATCACGCCATTTTGTGCGCCCAGTAAATGTTTAAGAAAATATTCATGACCCTTAGCACTGGAGCCAATCAAGTTAGCGCGCCAGACAAACAGGTTACGCGGGTGATTTTCAGGTGCATCAATATCTTCTGATGCAAATTTAATATCCCCTGATTTTAATTGTTCAACTAGGTAATCAGCTACACCTTTTTCATCTGTGGCACCTGCTGTTTCAGCATCTTTAACAATATCTAATGGATTTTTGTTAAAGTGAGGCGCTGAGGGTAACCAGCCCAAGCGTTGTGACACCACATTGTAATCAGCCAGATTATGACCTTTATAACTAGCTTGCGCAGTTGATGCCAACAAAACATCCGCTTCTAATTTTTCATAACGCCATTGATCAGAATGGAAGTAGAAGTATGTAGTGCCGTTCATATGACGGGGTGGTTTTTGCCAGTCCAATGCAAAAGCAACGGGTGCCCAGCCTGCTTGTGGACGTAGTTTTTCTTGTCCCACATAATGGCACCAGCCGCCACCACTTTGACCAATACAGCCACACATATGCAATAGGTTCATAATGGCACGGTAAGCCATATCAGTGTGATACCAGTGGTTTATACCTGCACCTACGATAACCATAGATTTACCCATAGTTTTAGATGCATTGTCAGCAAACTCACGACCACTACGGATAATATCCGCTTGTTTTACCCCAGTGATTTTTTCAGCCCATGCTGGCGTATTTGGAATGCTGGCATCATCGTAACCTTTTGCAGCACTACCACCTAAGCCACGGTCTAGGCCGTATTGTGCTAGCTGTAGGTCAAACACTGTTGTAACAAATGTTTCTTTGCCATTAATGATGACTTTTTTAACGGGTACCTTACGTTTCATCGGTACGTCAATACCTGATTGGAAATCAGGGAATAACACATCAACCGTGTCGTCTTTATCAAAAATAAGACTGAGACGTGGTTTAGTGTTTTTTCTGCCTTTTTTGGAGACCAGGTTCCATTTACCTTCTTCTCCCCAACGGAATCCGATAGAGCCGTTAGGTGCAAAAATATCACCCGTTTTTTCATCAATAACAACAGTTTTCCAATCAGGGTTATTGTCTTCACCTAAAGAATCATCAAAATCAGCGGCACGTACAAATCGACCGCTCACATAAGATCTTTTGTATTTATCTAATACCACTAACATTGGCATGTCAGTGTATGTGCGGGCATATTCTTCAAAGTAAGCATCTTGTTTATCAATAAAGAATTCTTTTAAGGCAACATGACCCATAGCTAAAAAGATAGCGGCATCAGTGCCTTGTTTTGCAGGCATCCAAAGATCAGAAAATTTAACGTATTCTGCATAATCAGGCGATATTGCAACTATTTTGGTACCTTTGTAGCGTACTTCTGAGTAGAAATGCGCATCGGGTGTTCGTGTCATTGGTAAATTTGAACCTGCAACTACAATATAGGTAGAGTTATACCAATCCGCTGACTCAGGTACATCGGTCTGTTCACCCCAAACTTGTGGTGAAGCAGGCGGTAAATCACAATACCAATCATAAAATGAAAGACATGCGCCACCGATTAATGATAAGTAACGACTTCCGGCTGCATAACTAATCATCGACATAGCAGGAATAGGGGAGAACCCTGCTATTCTATCTGGGCCGTGTGCTTTAATAGTGTATATATTAGAAGCAGCTATAATTTCAGAAACTTCTTCCCAGTCAACGCGAACAAAACCACCTAAACCACGAACAGCGGTGTATTTTTTACGTTTTTCGGGGTCTTCTTGAATGGCAGCCCAGGCTTCAACAGGGTCTTTACCTGAATCGCGTTCTTCTCTGTATAAAGAGACCAGACGCTCACGAATAAGTGGGTGTTTTACTCTTAATGGACTGTATAAATACCAGGAAAAACTAGCGCCACGTGGACAACCGCGAGGTTCATGGTTAGGTATGTCTGGTCGGGTACGGGGATAATCAGTGGCTTGCATTTCAAATGCAACCAGGCCGTTTTTGACGTGGATATTCCATGAACAACTACCGGTACAGTTTACACCGTGAGTAGAGCGAACGACTTTATCGAAACGCCAGCGGTTTCGGTAGCCGTCTTCCCATTGACGATCTTCATTAGTGACTATGCCATGGCCACCTGAAAAAGTAGACTGGACTTTTTTGAAAAAGCTTAGACGGTCTAAAAAATGACTCATCGATTTTTCTCCTGTTAAATAAATTTGTTATCAATGGGGCGCAGGCTTTAGCCTGCTTATTTTGCAGAGAGCAGGCTAAAGCCTGCGCCTCAGTTTTATTTATTAACTGCTATATGCCCCGTAAAACCTTAAATCTTTATTTTTTAAATTTGCTTTGTAAGCATTGTTTTTAATATATCTATAAACGGTATTAAAATGCTTTTCATTTCGAACTGCTTTATCAAAATAAGACTTTTCCCAGAAAATTCCTTTTCTTGAAAGCAGTTTATTGATTTGAAATGCTGTGCTGCTTTTGATTTTTTGCATGATAATACGTAATTCTTGCTTTTGCTGAATTAATAAAAGTACATGATTTAGCATAATGCTGACGGCAATAAATATATAAAAATCAGGCTCTAGAGATTGAATATAAGTGATCATCATAGTAATAATCTCATTATTCAAATAGCAACGCTTATTCGATTGATCACAATATCCATCAACTTAGAAAGTTTCCGTAAATAAGGGTCTATGCTGTCTTATGTTCTAAAAGTAATGAATTGAAAAACCTCTTTTTCACTGTAATGATGCAAACTTTTTCGAGTCATAATATATGAAATAGGGGCACAGGCTAAATAAAGCCAGCGCCCCAGAATACTATGGGTTATAAAACTCACCGTCTTTACGCAGATAAAACCACCAATTTATCATAATACAAACCACATAAAAGGAAGCAAAGCCCATTAAGGCAACTTCTGGAGTAGTAGCCTTGATTTGCTCTCCAAATACTTTAGGAATGTAGAAAGCACCATAAGCAGCAACTGCGGATGTCCAGCCCAATACCGGACCAACTTGTTCTTTAGGGAATACTTGAGAAATGGTTCTGAATGTTGAGCCATTACCAATGCCAGTTGCTGCAAATAAAATTAAAAATAGAATTAAGAAGGGAATGAAAAATTCTTCAGGTGTTGCAGAACTGTATGCTGCTTTCATGTAGTAAGCAACTCCACCCGCACTTAGAACCATTACGAATGAACAGATATGAGTGACCCAGGCACCGCCAAACTTATCAGCAATCATTCCACCTACTGGACGAATTAGAGCACCAATAAAAGCCCCTGTCCACGCATACATTAATGCACTGGGGCCGTTGGGGTTAGGAACGTCATGATTCATGACACCATCAATCATTATATGTTGATAGCCAAAAATAACTTTAATAGCTAGCGGAAAACAAGCCGCAAAACCGATAAAAGAGCCAAAAGTCATGGTATAGATAATACTCATGACCCAAGTATGTTTATTATCAAAAATCAGATATTGACGCCCCAGACTTTCACCAATTTGACCGGGAATAATCTTTAATAAAGAAACCGTTAATGCGATTACAATAAATAAGGCTATTTCTTTAGGAACTTGAAAACCAGAGCCATGAACAGCTTCAGGTAACATTAACCATAAGCCAAAGATTGCACTGATAAAACTGATCAACAGCATGAAACTAATCATACTGAAACTGACGATGGGGCTGCGAACGGTTGGAGAAACATGTTCCGTACGGATATTATTCATTCCAAACCAGGTAAAAAAGGCCAGAGGAACTAGAAATAACAGCCAGATAAATCCGGCATTTTGTAGATAAGTTTCAGTACCTGCAGGTATTTTACCAATCAGAGTCCCAGAGGTAGCTTCAAGAATCATGGGCTCGCCCCCCATCGCTCCAAAAAGGCCAAAGGTCATAGACAGCGGGATAAGGATTTGCATGGTAGTAACACCAAAGTTACCTAAGCCTGCATTTAACCCTAATGCTAAACCTTGTACTTTTTTCGGGAAGAAAAAGCTGATGTTCGACATGGATGATGCAAAATTACCGCCTCCAAAACCAGAGAGTAAAGCTAAAATCTGAAATACCCAGAATGGTGTGTTCTTGTCTTGCAAAGCAATACCGGCACCTAATGCAGGGAGTATTAACAGTACAGTAGTAAAGAAGATGGTATTGCGGCCACCACATAAGCGGATAAAGAAACTGCTGGGTATTCGTAACGTTGCTCCGGTTAAACCGGCAATCGCCATTAGTGTAAATAATTGAGATTTCTCATAAGGAAATCCAAGGTTTAGCATTTGTACAGTGATGATGCCCCAGTACAACCAGACAGCAAAGCCATTTAATAAGCTGGGAATAGAAATCCATAGATTACGATTGGCTATTTTTTTGCCTTCAGACTCCCAAAATTCTTCGTCTTCGACATCCCACTTTTGTAGATCGGACATATAAGTTTTTTCCCTCAAGAAAGTAAATAATAATACAAATTATACGCTTATTATAGATCAATTACCCTGTAAAAATAAGGTATTAAGTAGGTTTTAGTAAATTAAATGTATGGTATGAGAATTGTTATTATTATCAATTTATTTTAAGCTACAATTTGGTATGGTTATCTTTTTTAACCATAAATTATGTATAAAAGGAAATAAAAATGGCAGAGTTAAAAAAATATAAATGTAAAACCTGTGGTCATATTTACGATGAAGCAAAAGGTGACCCTGAAACTGGAATTGCTCCTGGAACTTTATGGGCAGATATACCTGAGGATTGGGAATGTCCTGATTGCGGGGCAGCAAAAGACATGTTTAGTGAAATATCGTAATATTTTTCTATGTGAGCCATGGATGGCCTTTTTCTGGAAATATTACTTGTTTACTGTTTTCTTATCAAAGAAAGGCTGGTAGATTATACTTCGTTCGTTCGTTCGTTCGTTCGGTTATGTATGTGTTAATAATACTAGGAGCCTGTCCGAGAATAGAAAACCTACTGCGGAAAAGCCCATTTTGGCCAGTATTTCCGATCATTTTCGTTAAATAGCGCAACTATTCGCCTTAAATGATCGGAAATACTGACTCAAAATGGGTTCCCCTTGCTACGGTTTCTATTCTCGGACAGCCTCCTAGGTTGGTTTTTGCCTAAAATACAAATAGGCAAAACTGAATTAGATACATAAATTCCGCATCCGTGACCGCGAGAAGTAGATGTCTAACAAATTTACTAGTTTTAATAATGAAAATTATCAGGCTCTTTGAATATTTTACAATTGACCCAGTCAGTTTCAGTCTAAAAGCAAAATTACTTTCTCTTCTTGCCTGTTTTTGTTCTATTTTTTTTATCGCTTTGTTGACTAAAATTGTTTCGCCTTGGCCTGGCTATCCTATGATTATTGCTTCCATGGGTGCCTCTGCAATTATTTTGTTTTTTATACCTGGAAGCCCATTGGCTCAGCCCTGGCCATTTGTTGGGGGGCAATTGGTATCTGCTCTAGTGGGTATCTTTTGCGCTTTGAATATTACGGAAACCTCTACAGCGGCAGCGACAGCAGTTGGTGGTTCTGTTCTGATGATGTTATTTTTGCGATGCTTACATCCTCCAGGAGCGGCAACAAGTTTAACGCCTATTATGGCGGGCACATCAATAACCTCTTTAGGTTATTCTTTTGTACTTGTTCCAGTTGCTGTCAATGTAATGGTTATGTTGGTGCTGGTAATCATCGTTAATCGTTGGGTGATGGGAAGACCTTACCCTAGTCCACTTCCTGTAAAAAAAGAAAAACGTCAGCGGCATAATATGGTTGAGCCTAGCCACCAAGTCGGTTTTTCAGAGCAGGACTTAAATTTGGCCTTAAAAGATAGTGATATTTTTATAGATATGACCCATGCTGAATTGAGTCATATATTAACGCAAGTAGAAAGGAATGCTTTTAAACGGATTAAAGGCAATATTTTATGTGCTGATATTATGATAAAAGATGTTATCGTTGTTGAGTATGGGACTGAGGTTGAACAAGCCTGGCAGATAATGCGTACTCATAAGCTAAAAGCCATACCGGTATTAGACAGGGCTAGACGAGTAATTGGCATTATAACCTGGAATGATTTTTTTAAGTTTGTTGATTTAAATGCTTACGAAAGCTTTCAGGATAAATTTCGTGGTTTTATCCGCCGTACTGCCGATGTTAAAGCCAGCAAACCAGAAGCTGTTGGTCTTATTATGACCAGTTCAGTTGTTACATTGTCAGATACAATGCACATAACAGAGCTTGTTTCATTGATGTCGATTCATGGACATAGGCAAATTCCCATAGTTAATTCTGATCGGCGTCTTGTGGGTATGGTTTATCAGGCAAATTTAATTGCGGCACTTTATAATGAGCAACTTTCATATGAACATTGAGTCATTGATGAATGGAAAATAAAAATGTACTACACGCTGAGGATATTCCTCAAGTGGCTATGGATGCAATGAATGATGTGCACCGGAATGAATTAGATATTGTTAATTGCGTTAATGTTGCTATTTTAGATAATAATATAGAAGAAATAACTCGACTGTGTGATAGCTGGCTAGAGCATACTCGAGCACATTTTAACAGGGAAAACTCTATGATGGAAAAATATGGTTTTCCTGCTTACGATTGTCATCAGGGTGAACATATTAATGCATTTGAAGAGCTGGAATCTATAGTTAAAGCCTGGAAAGATACAAAGGATCAGCACGTTCTGGCGATTTATGTCAGAGATACATGGCCAAAGTGGTATGTAAATCATATTTCTACAATGGATATAGTTACTTCAGCTTTTATTAAGCAGGGTATGCTGAATGAGTAGTAGTCAAGTGAGAACTAAAGCGTTGTTCAGAAGGGCTTTGCTTATCTTGTTGGTTTGTGCTTAAATCAGTCGAACATTCTGCTTACTACAATCAGTTTGGCGGCTTAATTAGGTTTTGTAGTACCACCTCACTACGAACTAACATAATAATTATTATGAGGTGACACATTGGAGATTTTATATGAATAGTCTTACAGCACTTTCTTTAAGTATTGGTGTTTTAGCTGGGGCAGCTGTCTTTTTGGCTGTTGGGCCATTAGCGGGTGTCTTTTTAATCTGGGCGGCAACTATTTCCTGGGCAGCCTATTTTGCTTTAGGTGGTAACGATGAAGCTGCAAAGAATACTGCAATTTGTAGCGTATTTGGTGTAGTTATGGCTTGGTATGCCGCAGTTCAGTTAACTAATATACCGGCTGATGCTGCTTTAGGCTTTCCATTGATGGCGGGAATTGTTGTTTGTATTTCGGTAGTTGTATCTTGTCTGGCAGCAAATTTACCAGTGCTGGCATGTATACCAGCAACAGTACTTGGCTATTCAGCTACTTTTGGCTATCTTTTGCAAACACCTGATATGCTTTCTCCAAATATCCTTCTTAATGTAACTTGGGAAAACCCATTGCTGGTTATCTCATGTTCACTGCTTATAGGTGTTGGTTTAGGTATAGCATCAGGGAAATTGGCAGCCAAGTGGACTACGATTTCCGATTAATAAGCTTTTTTTATTAGGCAGAGTGCTTTTATTTATTGGTACTTTGGCAGGCTAAAGTCTGCTCTATTTTAATTATATGAAGAGCGGATTTAAGTTTTGAAAAGACGGTTAGATATTAACCTAGAAAGATTAGTTGGGCGCGGAATTATAGTGCAAGATATTGGTTTCACGGTGATTTAAAAAAATCTTAGCTTCACCCATTAGGTTAAGCGGGCATTTTTTTGAAGTGCTGTGGAATCAAGAGCTTGTACTAGAACCCGTGATCCAACTGATTTTTCTAGGATTAAGGCGGGTTGACGAAAAAAAGTTAACTACCTTACTTGTCTTTTTATTCTTGACTAAACGATCTCAATCGTTACGTAGAATAACTATGTGCCTCTTGAGATAGTTTAATCAGAAACAAAAAATCATCGCAATCTTGGTAACTTTATTCCATCAAATCACCTAAACAAATCAATGTGTACCGTAGTGAGATTCAATATAACGTTCCACTAAGCCATGAAATTCTTCCGCTATTTTGTCACCTTTAAGGGTTACTGTTTTTACTCCGTCCTCGTAAACGGGGGCTACTGGGCTTTCTCCTGTACCAGGTAAGCTAATACCAATATTTGCATTTTTGCTTTCTCCCGGGCCATTAACAACACATCCCATAACTGCAACTTCCATCTCTTCTACGCCTTTATATTTTTCTTTCCAGGTAGGCATTTGATCGCGTAAAAATGATTGGATTTCCTGGGCTAGTTTTTGGAAATAATCACTGGTTGTTCTACCGCAACCTGGACAGGCAATAACCATCGGCGTAAAAGAACGAAAGCCCATGGTTTGTAGCATTTCCTGGGCAACCACCACTTCTGTTGTTCTAGCACCACCAGGTTCAGGGGTCAATGAAATACGGATAGTATCACCGATACCTTGCTGCATTAGTACGGATAATGCAGCAGAAGAAGAGACAATTCCTTTTGATCCCATGCCAGCTTCGGTTAATCCCAAATGCAAAGCATAGTCGCAACGTTCTGAAAGGTCCTGATAAATACTAATTAACTCTTGAACGTTACTGATTTTGCAGGATAAAATTATTTTATCCTTACCCAGGCCATATTCTTGTGCTTTTGCTGCACTTTCCAGGGCAGAAATTACAATGGCTTCACGGGTAATGGCGGGTAATTCTTGTGGATTATCTTTGAGCCTGTTTTCATCCAGCAAACGCATTAAAACCGTCTGGTCTAAACTTCCTCCATTGACTCCAATTCGAACAGGCTTATTGTATTTGCAAGCAAATTCAATCATTTGCTGGAACTGTGGATCACGGTTTTTACCTCGCCCAACATTGCCCGGGTTGATTCTAAATTTAGCCAGCGCTTCTGCACATTCGGGATGTTTATCCAGTAATTTATGTCCATTGAAATGAAAATCCCCAACAATAGGTACTGAAAAACCTTTTTGAATTAATTTATTGTGAATCTCTGCGACTGCTTGAGCTGCTTCTTCAGTATTAACTGTTACTCTAACCAGTTCAGAGCCGGCAGTTGAAAGTTCCATGATTTGTTTGACGGTTCCGGCAATATCAGCTGTATCTGTATTGGTCATGGATTGCACAACTATTGGTGCTCCACCTCCGACTTTGATATCACCAACCAAGACTTGGTGTGTATGTTTTCTAGGACTAATTGACATGATCTTTTTTTCTGAATTGAATAGAGATTATCTTTATCTTTATCTTTATTTAGGCCGTGGGCTTTTTAAGATATAAAGATGATATACTAGATAATTATACTCCATAGGCGCTATACATAAGAGCTAAATTGTGCGGATAAATTACTTTTCTGATGTTCATTTGGAATTTGGACCATTGATTCCACCAGATAATGATGCTGAGTTAATTATAGCTGCGGGTGATATTGGTATTTTTAGGCAAGGTGTTGATTGGCTTAAAACACTTAAAAAACCCGTGATTTATGTGGCGGGTAATCATGAGTTTTATACCCATGAATACAAAGAAACACTGAAGTTGCTGCGGGATGAATGTGCAGGGAGTCGTATTCATTTTCTAGAAAATAATGTTTTTAACTATAAAGGTATTCGCTTTCTGGGATGCAGTTTATGGGCAGACCTTTTTCTAGAAGGTGAGGAAAAATCTGCAGCAATTGGTAAGACCCTAAACGATTTTAGAAAAATCATGTATGAAGACCAACCTTTTGATCAAACGGTTTTCACCAAGCTTCATCATATCTCTAAACAGTGGCTAGAAAAGCAATTAGCTCAATCCTATTCAGGAAAAACTATCGTAGTTACCCATCATGCACCTACAGAGTGGAGCTGGGATGATTCTACCAACTCACTTAAGAAGATGGCTTATTGTAATGATTTAAAATATTTGTTTCATGAGCATGAAATAGATGCCTGGTTTCATGGGCATATTCACAGTCCTGGTGATTATAGAATTGCTGGTGCGAGAATACTCAGTAACCCTAGAGGTTACATGGGGAGAAAGGTAGTAGATAGCTTTGACCAGAACAGGATTGTGGAGATCTAGCTTTTAAACAGAAAAATCTATGAGTGAGCCTGTTATTGAAACTGAATTTTCACTAGGTTCATTTTTTTTATTACTGTCGTTTTGTTCTTCTTCTGATCTGGTTTCTTTAGTTTTTATTGCGTTTTCTTTATCTTCCTGTGTCAGTTGAATTAATTCGGTTCTAGCCATTTCAGCCATTGCAGTGGCATTATTAGCAACCAATTGATCTTGAGAAGAAGGTGTTGCCGGGGCGAGTGCAGCGCGTCGAATAGCATCTGCTTTTCTAATCGTGGCGGCAGGATCTTCATTGACTGCTGAGGTATCAATACTTACCTCGCCACCCGTTGCATAACGTACGCCATTGGGCCCGTTAGTGTAGGTAAAGCTAGCACCACCAATAGCCAAGGTACCTGCAGCACTTAGGTGTGCTTGCTCATGCGCTTTAACTTCAAGGTCACGAATTTTTAGTTGCTGAACTTTAGCTTGCTCTTCCTTACTAAGTTGTTCAAATGCTTTTTCGGTTAATTTTGATGACTCAGATTTTACCGTATCCTCATTTTGTTTTTTTAAATTTTCAGTCAGGTCTTTCTTAGTTTCAAAAGTATGCTGTGGCGTATGAGTCTGCTGTATTGCTGACTGAATGGTCGATACAGATGCTAGCATAATAACTCTCTATATAGATAAGGACTGAAATATCAGACTTAAGTACTTTGTCAGGCTATAAATGTAGGGTGCGTTGCACGCACCCAAAATATTTTTTATCCTTCCATTGTCGAAATGGTGCGTACAAAGCACCCTACGAAGATACTTCTGTATAGTATCCATACAAATGTAACAAAGTAGAACTAAAGATACTGTCTAAAGCTCAAGTGGATCATAGTTTACTTGCTATCCTTTAAAATATAGGATTTATTGGGCCAAAAGTCAATTTTAACGTTTTAAAACTATACAATTATATTCCAGATTTCAGCCCGGCTATTTTTTTATCTGATGAAAAGACAAGGCAAATATAAATAAAAAATTGTATGCCAAATATCAGATTAGCCATTAACAAATGAATAGGTTGAGCAATAGGGGGGACTCCTAATCTATCGAGCGTAATGCCAGCAATGATAGCAGTAATAATTACGCCTATAAGTAAGTAACAGCAACGGCGGATAAGATTGTTTTTATCTACTGCATTAAATATTTTCCAGCTTATCCATAAGTTGGTAAATAAAATAATGGCTGAAAATGAACGATGAATGTAAAAAACGAGTGGGAAACTGTCTCTCCAGAATTCTCTTCCAATGTATTTATGTTCATGGGCAATAAAATCTACAGCTTCTCTGACTTGCGTTCCCATGGCTACCTGTATTAGTGTTAACCCCAAGGCGCAGATTATGGCAGGTTTTACCAGGCTGGGTATTTGACTGCTATTTATTTGAGCAAGATACTGCTGTTGCGATCTCGCTATAACATAAATCAGTAGGGCAACAATAAAAAGTGCTAATAACATGTGCAGAGTAATCATGAAAGGTTGTAAATTACTTGCAACTACAGCTGAACCAAGCCAGCCTTGGAATCCGACTAGAAAAAACGCGGACAAGGAGAGGTAAAAAATAGCTTTATCGTTTTTTAAATAAATTCTGGATGACCAGGCAGTTAAAAAAATCAAAAAACCAATAGTAACTCCGACCAGGCGGTTGGCATATTCAGTCCAGGTTTTTACCGGATTAAATTGGGTATTCTCATAGCCACGTTCAGCATATATTTCATGATAATTTTTCGGTAATTGAGACTCTTCGGTGGGCGGTACCCATTGGCCAAAACAAGTGGGCCAATCTGGACAACCCATTCCTGCCCCCGATGCCCTAACAATACCACCAACAAGAATAACAAAATAAACGGCACAGATGGTTAACATGCCCAGGCGTCTAAAATGATGAGCCGCTTGATGATTGATCATGATAAGTAGTTTTGTTTTGAATGGTTGTGACGGGTTTGATTATATTCGTGAGGTTATTGTATCAGGTTTGTTGTGGTTTTTTTGTTGAATGCAAACAGTGCTTCTGTAATACAATAGGGTCGATTGTTGTTATGGAATGAATAAAAATACTACATTTTAAAGTTATAAATGTCGGATGCGTTGCACGCATCAAAAATATTTTTTATCCTTCTATTGTTGAAATGGTGCGTACAAGGCACTCTACGAAGATACTTTTGTATAGTATCCATTGAAATGTGACAGCCTCCTAGGTCAAATGCTACTTTAGCATGGAATGCGTAAGCCCAATTTCTTCTGATACGCCTTCGATGTCAAGAATTTCAGCATCAGATGCCAGGCCGAGTTTTGCAAAAGAGGATACAGTATTCCAGTCAACTCTACAGGCCGGGTGATCAGTTCCAGCAATACTTTGTAAGAAAGCAACTTGTACTAAATCAACATAATCAGCTTTTTCACTACTATCTCTTTCAAAATTAATATATTCAGACGCTACCAATTTTAATTCTTCAGGAAAATCCCAGGTATTCATAATAATTTTACCTATTTCAGGGTGTGCTTTTTCCAATAATTTGTTCAATCGAGAAGGACTATCTCTAAATTCAGGGATATCTTCAACTAGCATTAAAATAGGTAGCTTGCCAATTTGATGAATTAAGCCAGCCAGCATGGCTTCGTCAGGGTTAAGGTGAGGGACAAATGCAGCAAGAGCACGAGAAATGGCTGATACATTAACGCCTTGTTCCCATGTCTCTCTAAAATACTGTTCTAAAACTTCTGTAGTCGGAGTGAACATTTGCTGCATTACCAGGCTGGTAATTAATGTTCTAATGGTAGTGCTTCCCAAGCGGGTAACAGCCATTTGAATATTATTTACTTCAACGGTCCCTCGATATAACGGACTGTTAGCAACTTGCATCAGTCTGGCTGACAATGCCGCGTCAGTAACAATCATTTCAGCAAGATCTTGTGATGAGACTTCTCCCTTGGCAACAGCATCTCTTACCTTTAAAGCAACATCGGGTAAAGTGGGTAGCACCAGACGGTTTGCATCAAGTTCTTCCTGTACATGTACCAGAAAGTCCTGAACAGATTTAAATTGCATTGTTTTGGAACCTTTATTGAAAATCTATTAAATTAATTTTATCTTGATTTGAGTTATTAAAAATAAGGTTTTTTAACTCGGAATCAGCTGTTGGCATAACGATTAACAATCTAATAGTTTGCCCATTAGATTGTAAGGATAGTACTTTTCCAGTGGATTGCTCGTTATTATCTTTAATTATCTGTATATCATTATCAAGAAGTGCAGTGCTATTACATTCGGCGAGAAATAATGCGCGTTTTGCTTTTCCTAAATAATGAGTACGAGCGATGATTTCCTGGCCTGTAAAGCAACCTTTGTTAAAACTGATTCCACCTAATTTATCTATGTTTAACATTTGGGGAATGTATTGTTCGGAGGTAGCTTCTGTAAGCCAGGGTATACCTGCGGAAATATCCTGATAACGCCATGAAGTTGAATTGCAAATAGTCAGGTTGTTATTTTGTGTTAATTGGGTCCAAAGTGCTTTTGCTTGGCTGACAGGACTTACAATTAAGAAACGATTATCCTTTGAAGGAAACTTTATGGTAATTTCTGAACTGTTGTTGATGGAAAAGTTAGTTTCTGGTTGTATTGGTAATAAGTCTTGGTTTGTTGTTACTCCAATGATTGCCAATTCATCAGTTATATTCTTTATCTTTACCTCAGAACGTAAAATATACATCCGTAGTTTGTTAATAACTTTTTCAATTAATTCTTCAGGAAGGATTAATATATAGTTTTCTGCTTGTTTTAAAACGAGTAAGGAGCTGATGGTGCGTCCTTTAGCATTTGAAAAGGCAGTAAAAAAACTGGTAGAGTCAGTGAGTTTATTTATATTGCAGCTGAGTTGGCCTTGTAGGAATTGTGAGGCATCTTTGCCAGAAATGCTAATGATGGATAAATGCGCAATTGCGGTAATAGAATTGCTATTTATTGGATTATCTTCAGAAAATAATATTTCTGAATTATCAGTAAACGTGGCATTGTTAGATTTTAAAAAATCTATCCAATCTATATTCATGGGTAATATGTCTTATTAAAGTAAATTATTGTAATAGTTTAACGAGAAGAAACAAATTATGTAATGGAATTGATATAAAAAAGTACTATAATCAAGTTGCATTCAGCCTCCAAACTACCTAAGAAAATAAGATGGCACAAAATAACAGACCGCTTTCGCCTCATTTAATGATATATAGGTTACCGCTAACGGGTATCATTTCAATTACACATCGTATGACAGGTGTTGTTCTAGCGCTAGGGCTTTTTGCTTATGTCGCCAGTTTTTTTATCATTTTACAAGGCAATGAAGCGTTTCTAAATCTCCAGGCGGTGCTGGATTATACTTTGATACGTATTGCTATTTGGTTTTTTATATATGCTTTGTTTTTTCATCTTTGCCATGGCATTAGGCATTTGATTTGGGATGTGGGGACAGGTTTTGAGAAAGATGAAATGGATAGAAATGCCATTATTGAATTGGCATTGTCTTTTGTTTTAACGCTAATTTTTTATTAAGATTATGGATTTTCAAACACCTTTAGCAAAAGTCCGGGGCTTAGGATCTGCAAAAGCGGGAACGGGTCATTTCTGGATGCAGCGAATTACGGCTATTACGTTAATTCCTTTATCGTTGTGGATGGTTTTATATACCAAGCAATTGTTGAGCGCATCATATGAACAGATCATTGTCTGGTTAGCGGGACCATTAGATAGTATTTTAGCCATTGCCTGGGTTATTGCTGCATTTTATCATGCGGCACTTGGTTTACAGGTAGTGATTGAAGATTATGTGCATACGGAATGGCGAAAAATCACTTCAATCTGGTTGATGAAATTAACCTTTTTATTTTTCGCAATAGCTGCAATTGTGGCTATTTTTCGCATTTCAATGATTGGATAAGGAAAGCATAAGGCATGTCCACAGATTATAAAATTATAGAGCATACTTACGATACTATCGTTGTTGGCGCTGGCGGTGCGGGATTGCGTGCAACCTTCGGAATGGCAGAAAAAGGCTTGAAAACCGCCTGTATTACTAAAGTTTTCCCTACCCGAAGCCACACAGTAGCTGCACAAGGTGGAATCAGTGCCGCTTTAGGTAATATGGGCGAAGACGATTGGCGTTGGCATATGTATGACACGGTTAAAGGCTCGGATTGGCTGGGTGATCAGGATGCAATCGAGTACATGTGTCGCGAGGCTATTCCTGCCATCATTGAATTAGAACATTACGGCGTGCCTTTTTCCCGAACTGAAGATGGTAAAATTTATCAACGTGCTTTTGGTGGCATGACCACAAAATTCGGTGAAGGAACCGCACAAAGAACCTGTGCTGCAGCAGATGTAACTGGACATGCTATTTTGCATACACTGTATCAACAGGCTTTAAAGCATAATGCCGAATTTTTTGTTGAATATATTGCGCTTGATTTGATTATGGAAGAGGGGACGTGTAAAGGAGTTCTTGCCTGGTGTTTGGATGATGGCTCTATGCATTTATTTCGTGCACATTCTACTATTTTAGCTACCGGAGGCTATGGGCGTACTTTCTTTTCCTGTACTTCTGCTCACACTGTTACTGGCGATGGTAATGCCATGGTGTTAAGGGCTGGTTTAGCATTGCAGGATATGGAATTTATTCAATTTCACCCCACAGGTATTTATGGTGCGGGTTGTTTGATTACTGAAGGTGTTCGTGGGGAAGGGGGGTATTTAACCAACTCGGAAGGCGAACGCTTTATGGAACGTTATGCACCAAATGCTAAAGATTTAGCTTCACGTGATGTGGTGAGTCGGGCAATAACCATGGAAATCAGAGAAGGAAGGGGTGTTGGCCCTGAAAAAGATCATGCCTATCTGCATATTGAGCATCTTGATCCTGAAATTACTAAAGAGCGCTTGCCTGGTATTTCTGAAACAGCCAAGATTTTTGCTGATGTAGATGTAACAAAAGAACCGATCCCTATTTTGCCAACAGTGCATTACAACATGGGGGGGATTCCAACTAACTACAAAGCAGAAGTGGTCACTCTGAAAGAGGGTAACCCTGAAGCTGTTGTTCCCGGATTAATGGCTATAGGTGAAGCGGCATGTGTTTCCGTACATGGCGCCAATCGTCTGGGTTCAAATTCATTATTAGATTTAATTGTTTTTGGCCGGGCTGCAGCTCAACGCTGTGCAGAATTAATTAAGCCGGATACTTCTCATACCCCTTTAAAAAATGGAGCTTGTGATACAGCCTTGGCACGTTTTGATCGTATTAGAAATGCTAACGGTTCTGAGAAAACGGCTGATATTCGTTTGAATATGCAAAAAGCTATGCAGGGTCATGCATCTGTCTATCGAACAGGTGAGATTTTGCAGCAAGGTGTTGCTGAAGTAAAAAAAATAAGGGCCTCTTTTGCCAACGTTAAAGTCGAAGACACATCACTCATCTGGAATACTGATTTAGTTGAAACTCTGGAACTGGACAATTTGCTTGACCAAGCTTTTGTCACCATTACTGCGGCTGAAAATAGAAAAGAAAGCCGTGGTGGTCATGCTAGAGAAGACTATCCTGATCGTGATGATAAAAACTGGTTAAAACATTCGTTGTTGTGGTTGGCGGATGATAAAGTAAAAATTGATTATAGAGCTGTGCATATGTATACATTAACAGATGAAGTTGAAGTTATTCCACCTAAAAAGAGGGTTTACTAATGGTCGAATTTGCCCTGCCTAAAAACTCCAAGTTACAAAAAGGGAAAGAATTTCCCGTACCAAAAAATGTAACAAATCTAAAGCGTTTTGAAGTGTATCGCTGGAATCCTGAAAATGGTGAAAACCCTCGGGTTGATATATTTCATATTGATTTAGACAGCTGTGGTCCAATGGTATTGGATGCAATTTTAAAAATTAAAAATGAAATTGATACTACATTAACCTTTAGACGATCATGTAGAGAAGGTGTTTGTGGTTCATGTGCGATGAATGTCAATGGAAAAAATACCCTGGCATGTATCAATGCCATAGAGGATTATGAAGGAACGATTAAGATTTTCCCTTTGCCTCATTTAGATGTGATTAAAGATTTAGTCACTGATATGACTAATTTCTTTGCTCAATATGCATCAATTAAACCCTGGATAGAAACGCAAACTCCAGCACCTGCTGATAGAGAGAGATTACAAAGTAAGGAAGAACGAAAAAAACTGGATGGATTGTATGAATGTGTACTCTGCGCCTGTTGTTCTACCAGTTGTCCCAGTTACTGGTGGAACAGTGATAAGTATTTAGGTCCTGCTGTTTTGTTGCAGGCTTCTCGTTGGCTGGAAGATAGTCGAGATGAAAATACAGGAGAACGTTTAGATGAGCTGGAAGATCCATATAAATTATATCGGTGTCACACCATTATGAGTTGTACGGATACGTGTCCCAAAGGACTGAATCCTGCAAAGGCGATAGCAGATATAAAAAAAATGATGGCTATTCGTCAGCAAGGATAATTGGATTATTCAATGATACTTCAGGCAGTACGATGAAGAATGTTAAAGAAAATTATCTTTATATAGCTAGCAAATGAAGTTGTTCGCAATTTCTTATGGTGCATTGTTGCGAAATGGAATTAATCGCTAAATTAAAGTGGCGTTGTCGAAGAGGCACAAAAGAGCTGGATTTCCTGTTGGAAGGCTATCTAAATCGATATTATATTAAGGCAAATAGGGAAGAGCAGGTTCTATTTGTAGAGCTTTTGAGTTTGCAGGATACGCAACTGATTTTCTTTTTATTAGGAAATCAGCAGCCTGAATCTAAAGGTCTTATCAAACTTGTCAAAAAAATTCGCAACAACTCAAATATTCATAGTTAATCCATCCTCCCTGCAGAGTAAGGGACTTGTTTTTTTACATCTTATCGCTCTAGTTGCTACAGTCTTTAATGCACTGGCCGTGACAGACAAACTCATAATATGTATTTTAATATTAATCAGCTTGTTTATAAATAAAAAGAATACACCAAAAAAGTATATTCTTCGTTTTAGTTTGTTAGCTGGATGGGCAATAGATTTTGCTGGGAATCACTATCATCCAATCACAATCACCCCCTCGACTGTTATTACACGCTTTTTGATTATTTTGCATTTTAAAATGCAAAACCAAAAAAAACAGACTATTCTTATCTTTAATGATGCATTGAATGGCGACGAATATAGGAAGTTAGTGGTAGAACTGAAGATATCGGGTTTAGCTAAGGATGATAAATGAACCAAACTGAAAAAATAGCTCTTGAAGTGGCAAAGATAAAGAATCTTCCTCCTCTTCCAGAAGCAAGTTTAAGAATAATCACTGCAGTGAATGACTCTGAGATTTCCATTGATGAGTTAGTTGAGGTGATATTGCTTTCACCCGTATTAACAGCTAGATTATTAGGTTTGGCAAACTCTGCTTATTTTGGTCGTACGGGTAAAATTAAAGATTTACGCGTCGCTATTATTCAAATATTAGGTCTAAAATTAGTAAAAAGCCTTGCAATAAGCATCGTACTAAATGTTGAAATGGATACCTCGAAATGTAAGTTGTTTGATGCAAATTACTTCTGGTGTCATGCTTTGGTTTCTGCTGTTATTGCGGAGAGATTAGCGATACATATAAATGATGAGCTGATGTCTCCAAGTACTGTTTATACATCTGCTTTATTATTAAATATTGGGTTGCTGGTTGCTGTTTATTTGTTTCCATCAGAGCTAAATGATGTGTTTAAAAACTCAGATAAAACTGAAGGCTCGGTATCCAAAGCAATGCGTTTATATTTGGGGCAAACACAATATGAACTGGGCGGAATACTGCTAGATCGATGGCAATTACCAGAAGTGTATCTAACAGTTGTTAAAGAATTCCGACAGCCTGAATTTGAGGGAAAAGAGAAACTGTTAATAGAACTATTGGAACTAACACATTGGATTAGCTCATATATTGTTTGTAATAAACAGGACAATTTGCCCGATGTTACAGGCTTATTGCAACGTTTATCTTTATCCAGAGAGTTATTCGATAGTGTTGTAACGGATGTGATTAATAATAAAGATAGTATCGAAGAATTAGCTTCATGTATTAGTGGGTGATAATGTAATGGAAGAAAATCCTTTATTGGACGAGATAAATAAATTTGGTATGCAAGATATCATAATTGATTTGTTCAATTCTTTGTCTGCAGTAAGGGAATTATCAGAGATAAATTGCCAGGGTAATAACGAAAAAAAATTAATTAAAAATGCCCTGGCTGCTCTGATTCATAATCAGGATATGGAGAGGTGCTCATTTTTTCTGTTGAATGATGAAGGGTATCTGGTTAATTTAACCGGCACAAGTAGTTGTGAAATAGCTGAAGAATCCAATGAAGACTATAGTCCTATACAGTTTAAAGTTGGGGAGGGTGTTATTGGTGCTGCAGCAGAGACGGGTGAGTTACAAAACTGTCCTGATTGTCAAAAAGATGAGCGGTTTTCAGAGCATATAAAGGACTCTGAATGTTTGATGCCAGGTTCGGTTATTAGTGTTCCTGTGTTTGCAGCAGGGAATGAACTGTTAGGCGTACTTAATATTTCTCACCCTGAAGCGCATTATTTCAGCGAATGGCATGTAAGATTACTTGAAATATACAAAAATATGATGGGACAATTGATTTCTAATTTCCGATTGCTGCAGAATATGGAAGATCAAGTTAAGCATCGGACTATAAAGCTTGAGGAAGCTTTGATAGACCTTGAAAAGCTCAGGCAGCATTTTGAAAGTGCATCAATGCTTGATCAATTAACCGGGTTGTATAACCGGCGGTATTTTTACGATCAAGTTGAAGTTGCAGTGGCCAATACTAAACGATATGGACAAGCACTTTGTCTGTTAATTCTTGATCTAGATTTTTTTAAAGATGTCAATGATTGCTATGGACATGGGTTTGGTGACAAGGTCCTGGTTAAAATTTCTGAAGCGTTACAACAGCAGGTACGAGAATCAGATATTCTAGTCCGTTTTGGTGGTGAGGAGTTTATTGTTATTTTTACAAATACGGATTGCACCAATGGAAAGGTTTTTTCAGAACGGATTCGATCAACTATTGAAGTATTGAAATGGGAAGATAAAGAAAATTTCTCACAAACAGTGAGTATCGGTTTGTTTTGTTTGGGCGCAGAATCATTTACAGCTGATCATGAAAGTGAAATGAATATAGATAAAATTATTCATTATGCTGACACTGCACTCTATAAAGCCAAGGAGCTGGGTAGGAATAAAGTGGTTCTATTTTCTAAGGATATGTTGAAAAAAACAATTTAAGAAGTTTGCATTCGCTAGTATAATCACTCCTTTTTGGCTATTTCTAGCCACATCCAAACAAGATAAGAGAAGCATATCCTATGGCACTTCATTGTGGAATTGTCGGTTTACCTAATGTAGGGAAATCAACACTGTTTAATGCACTAACTAAAGCGACTATTGCCGCAGAAAATTACCCTTTTTGTACTATTGACCCCAATATTGGCGTAGTGCCTGTGCCTGATTCCAGAATGGATAAACTTGCCGAAATAGTTCAACCACAGAGAGTGCTGCCTACTACCATCGAGTTTGTTGATATTGCTGGTTTAGTGGCTGGTGCATCAAAAGGGGAAGGACTGGGCAATCAATTCTTGGGTAACATAAGAGAAACTGATGCCATTGTACATGTAGTGCGCTGTTTTGAAGATAACAATGTTGTACATGTGGCAGGTAAAATTGATCCGATTAACGATATAGAAGTGATTAACACAGAGCTGGCTTTAGCGGACATGGCTACAGTAGAAAAAGCTTTGCAGCGTGCAGTCAAAGCATCAAAGTCTGGAAACAAAGATGAATTGGCAAAAAAGCTTGTTTTAGAAAAAATATCCGCGCATCTTGATCAAGGTGAACCAGTTCGGTCACTGGGTTTAACAGAAGAGGAAGTAAAGTTAATTAAAGAATATTGTTTAATTACTATCAAGCCAACGTTATATATTGCTAATGTTCAAGATGATGGGTTTGAAGATAATCCCATGTTAGAGAAAGTAAAAGATTTTGCAGCGCAGGAAGGGGCGAATGTCGTTGCTGTTTGTGCAGCAATAGAAGCAGAGATTGTGCAGCTAGAAGAGGATGAAAAGCAAGAATTTATGGAGGACCTGGGTCTGGATGAGCCTGGACTCAATAGGGTAGTAAGAGCAGCATATACATTATTAAATCTGGCAACTTATTTTACTGCGGGTGTGCAAGAAGTCAGAGCATGGACAATCCCTGTGAATGCAACAGCCCCCCAAGCTGCTGGTGTAATCCATACTGATTTTGAAAAAGGCTTCATAAGAGCAGAGGTTATATCTTATCAGGATTTTGTTGAGAATAAAGGTGAGCAAGGCGCTAAAGATGCTGGTAAATGGCGGCTTGAAGGAAAAGATTACCCTGTACAGGATGGGGACGTAGTGCATTTCAGATTTAATGTTTGACAATGTGAAGGGTGAAATATATAATTTCCGCTCTTATAGAGACCCTGTTATCAAACAGGTGATGTACACAAAGGCGATATAGCTCAGTCCGGTTAGAGCGCGGGATTCATAACCCCGAGGTCCCAGGTTCGATCCCCGGTATCGCCACCATTAAATCAATAGCTTAGCGAGTTTTTAGTTTTGTTACATTGTCGGGTGCAACCTATTTTGCAACGATTCCTTCAAGTTTGTTAGCGTAATCACTTAGATGGTCAGGTTCTAAATGGGCATAACGTTGCACCATTTCGTAACTACTCCCACCACCCAGTTCTTGTAGTACATTTAATGGTGTCCCATTCTGAATATACCAACTTGCACAAGTATGGCGTAAACCATGCCAGGTAAATTTTTCAATACCTGCTCGCTCTAATGCTTTTCTCCACCATTTAGTACCTGCTTTAGAAATCGGATTCTCTTTATAGGTTAAAAAAAGTACCACCCGCATGTAATCCCCATTTAACCAAAATAGATTAATATAGGCGTGTAAACATTGGGATTGTTTTTCTCACAATATTTGGTTAATCAAATCAAGGTGATTACACTATAAAGAGGTGGGAATAAATGGTCACTTTTAAATTGTAGCATTATGCTACAATTAACGGGTTGGTTATTAATTTGAAGGTTTAAACTATGGCTAAAGCATTATCACCAGTACGTTTGCAGGATGATTTGATGCAAGCAGCAAAATCAACTGGGAAGCGATTTCATCGTAGTACTGCTGAACAGATAGAATATTGGGCAGATATAGGTAGAAAAGTATCCACAGTGCTAGATCCTGATACATTAATATCTATTGCAACAGGGTTGACGCAAGTAAAAGTTGAACCCATCTATGGCAAACCCATTGATCCTGATGATGTTTTTAATTTGCTTGAAGCTCAACGGCAACAGGGAACATTAACGCAAACAGTGACAGACAGTGCCATTAAGTATCAATCTTCTTTAACTCAACCAGGTTATCTGGAACGAATTGATCAGGAGGGTAATATATTAGTGGGGCAGTTTAAAAACGGTGAATTTGTATCTGCTGAAGAGTTTACCTCTTGACTGAAAGTAAGCAGTTATGGATTTTGGCAGGTGGTAATGGGGCTGGAAAAAGTACTTTTTATCGAACACAACTGGCTCCATTAGGTTTGCCATTTATCAATGCTGATATTTTGGCAAAAGAATTATATCCGCAATCACCTGAAGAGCATAGTTATGATGCGGCTAAACTGGCAACAGAAATGCGTTTTCAACTCCTGCATGAAGGGAGGAATTTCTGCTTTGAAACAGTATTCTCTCATCCATCAAAAATTGATTTCGTTGCCGAGGCGAAAGCATTAGGTTATGAGATTATATTGGTGTTTATTCATCTGGATACAGTTTCTCTAAATCAAGCTCGTGTTGCACAGCGTATGAGTGAAGGAGGGCATAATGTCCCAGATGAAAAAGTGGCAAGCAGAATTCCAAGGTTATTCAAAAATATTAAAAAAACCCTACCACTATGCGACCAGGTTCGTATTCTTAATAATTCCAGAATTGATAGTCCATTTCAGCAAGTGGCGGTTATTCGCTATGGTCATAAATTACAACAGAATATAACCTTGGCAGATTGGGCTAAAGATTTACTCAAAAATTATTTATAGGGTACTGATACTGGGTGCAACGATTTTGCAACGATTTGAAATTAGACTGTCACGCGGTGCAACGCTTTGCAACGGAGTATGGGATTTTGGCATAAAGTAAGTTATTGTTTTAATTAAAGTTATATTTGACTCTCAGGCTTCATAACCCCGAGGTCCCAGGTTCGATCCCCGGAATCATCACCATTTAACTAGAAAAATCAGTTGACCTCTGAAAATTTACCAAATCGATTGAATGATATGGGGAGTCAAGATTACTGCCCCCCCGTTTAGTGAGAGTAAGCCACTTCATGGTTTTGTGAAAAAATCAGGACAAAAATTCCTGCAGAATCACTCTTGATAAGGACTATGGCCATTGCCTACATGGAAGTAGGTAAGGGGCGTAAGCAGGATGCGGAAGCTTTATCTGCGAGTGATTATTTGTCTTTAAAATACATGGATATATTGAATGCAGAAAATGCAGGAGCATTTTTCTGCCTTGCCCAGATTTTCTACAAATTTCATGTCCAACTGATTTTTCTAGGTTCAATACAACAATGAAAGAGTACTAGTTTATCATTTAAAATTGGCTGGTTAGTCAGCAAACGAACCGTAGAGGTATTACGAGAAAAGTTGACACGAGAAGGGCATACGGGGATTCCGACTAACAATGGACGACTATTTGATATGTTGCAGGAAACATGGTGTGATTATTCACTTTGTGCAAGTAATGTACTGAATAGATAGTCCACGCAACAAATATAAAATCTCATTCTAATAGGTGGTTTGCTATTATAAAACGTTAATTTAATGAATTAAGAATGCATACAAATGAAACTGACAATTGGGAAATTAGCTCAACTAGCCAATGTAACCATTGAAACAATTCGATATTACCAGCGCAAAGGACTGATAAATGAACCTGTAAAGCCAGTAACTGGGTATCGACAATATCCAACAGTAGCGATTGCCCGAATTCAGTTTATTAAACGTGCCCAGCAAACTGGCTTTACCTTAAAAGAAATCGCAGAATTATTATCATTGGATGGTGAGCATTGCCAAGATGTGCAAAAAATGGCCGAGCAAAAACGCCAACAAATTAACGAGCAATTAAAAGACTTAACTGCACTTCGTAATGCGCTTGATGGATTAGTTAAAGGTTGTCAGCAAGATAAATCTACGGATCATTGCTCTCTTATTGATGCTTTTTCTAATCAGGCAGACACAAGATCCTGAATTTTCCAAAACGATATAAATTTATCTTGATCCTGTTCCTATGAGCAGAGCTTATTCTCCTTATTAATCGCAATGAAAGTCTATTGATTCCATTTTTGTAGAATTGCTGAGTTCTTTATATTTGAAACCTTTAACCGCTGAAATTGCAGTGACTAGCCTCGTGGTTTTTTTGGCGTTTTCATTGCTTTATTAGCAGATGTCAAGAATAACTCAATATACGCCTGTTTCTTCGCCTTGAATACGAATACACTACTTCGCCAGTTGCCAAACTTATTCCGTGCGTGTAAGGGAGAATGTAAAGCTTTAGATGAGGATTAACAATCTTAGATTTTTTAGGTTCAACCATACTTTGACCAAAAACTTCTTTTTCTGCCATGTGTTTGCACAAGCTGTTCTTTATACGCATGATGGTCATTAAACCTGCCCCAATCCTCAACCATATCAGATAAGACATCCAGCTTTTTAAGGTAGCGGGCACCGTGAGAATAAGCCTTGGAATAAGCACGCTCAAGAATAGACTGCAACAGACTTCGGTAAATTAAACTGGCTACTAGTGGACGATTCTCATTAGCAAGAGCCTCGGCCAACGACAGCAAACTGTCATAAAAATTACCGTTTAATTGATCCGCATGTTTTAATAAATAGGCTTCAGCCTCATCAATTTTATTGATTTCAAGTAAAAAACCAGCATCTAATATATCCAGCTTATCCTGCTCAAAAATAAAGCTGATTTCGCTTGTAATCACCTCATCTCGTCTTTCCTCACCAATAGCTTCCACAAAAGCATCTAAAGTACCAATACTATGGTAGCGATGGAGGCGTTGTTGTAATAAATCAGCTGTTTTAGCACTCTCGCCCTGTTGTTGATAAATAGCAAGCCATAACTTCTCCTTGTCATCTGACATAAAACTTTCGTTTTCAGCTATTTGGCTCAAGCGAGAAGCGGCGGTATCAATATCCCCTTGTTCAAAGTAAACCTGGGCAACATTAATCAAAGCAGCGGTTCCAAGTGGTTCACCCCAGCCTGTAATACGCGTATCTTCAAACAATGACGCATCCTTTAATTGTCGAGCCAGAAATTCAATTAACATTAAGTGATGGCGCTTTTCATATTCTCCTGACTCTGTATCGGCTCGCTGTTGAAAAGTCTCTATCATAGAGCGCATTAAAGGTTTAGGAATACCACACTCAGCCACACTGCTTATAAGGTCAGCCCTTACGCCATAGTCATCTGTTTCAGTTAGTTTTAATAGCAATGTCGAGATTTTTTTCTTGTCTTTATAGCGTTTGGCATAATCGACAAATAAATTCTTAGCATCTGCATATATACTCCCAATAGAACCGCTGGAATCATCACAACGCTCAAACACGCTGCTGTCAGTTTCTAAAAAGGACGTGACTAATTTCATGCCAATAAGTGGGTCACTAATGTTAGCCTCAATATCATCCAGTAAATTATTCAGCTCATTAGCAAAATGCCCGGCCTCTCGCCAATCAATAAAGCGCTGTGAACGCTTTAAACTAGCCAGTTTTTTCTTAAGCCTAGCAACAGCCTCTTCAGGTGTGGAAATCAGTTTTTGTATCATTGCCTCAACGTCATCCGAACGGGGAGCTAAATCAAGTAAGGCTTGTGCGAGAGTTTCTTCACCTAAATCCATTAAGCGTTGTTTTTGATTTTTTTGCATATTTACCGTGATTTGTCTGATTATTAGCGTAGCTAAACTGTTATTCTTTCTTAAAATGTCATAATATACTATGAAAATATTCTATCATTCTCGCCAAACTCAAACTTTTCCCTACCCAAACAAGCAGAAAGCAAAACAATGCCCAACACCAGTAATTTTGAGTTTCTTAAACAATATGATCAATTACTCTTTAAATTAGCTGAAACCGCTGAGCATTGCTTTGTACCCGACCCTAACACAACACTGGTAAAAGTTCGGCAGTTAGGTGAAGCCTTGGCCCAGGACATCGCCGCACGCGTGGGGATAGAATACAGTAGTAATATTAAACAAATCGACTTATTGCGAGAGCTGGATTATAAACTCAGTTTAGACCCTACCGTTAAAGATGCTTTTCACGTTATTCGCAAACAGGGGAATGAAGCCAATCATCAATTTAATTCCTCGACCCACCGTGATGCTTTAATCGTACTGCAACTGGCATGGAAACTTGCCTGCTGGTTTTATAAGATTTTTGCCGGAGACAAAAACTTTAACGCGGGCAAATTTGTAAAACCACAAGATCCCAGTGCCGAGTTAAGAGAACTGGAAGCTCGTATCCGTCTAATGGAAGCGGAACAATGTGAAGCAACAGAACGCATAAATACGGCAGAAAAGTTACGTCAGGCCGAAACAGAAAAACTTAAAATTGAAACAGACCGTGCAGCCTTAATGGAGGAAGAGCGTACCGTCTGGGAAGCATTGGCAGAAGAGCAGGAACAACAGCTTAATCAGTTAAAACAACAGCAGCAAGTAGAGAACAAAAGTTATGCCGCTAAATTTACTGCTCAGCCAGCGGAAGTAAAATCCGACACTATTAAAGCGATAGAAAAATCGCTGTTTGAAATGGATGAGTCAGAAACCAGGCTGTTAATTGATGCACAACTAAGAGAATGTGAATGGCTGGTTGATTCAGAAAACCTGACTTATGGCAAAGGCGCAAGACCCGAAAAAGGGCACAATAAAGCCATAGCCGAATGGCCAACTAAAACAGGCCCAGCCGATTATGTACTCTTTATCGGGCATACTCCCGTTGCCAGCATAGAGGCTAAAAAAGGTGCAAAAAATGTTTATAGTGCAATAGACCAGGCCAAACGCTATGCAATGGGATTAAACGACCCTAACGAGTTAGAGCGTGCACAGACATGGGGAGATTATAAAGTCCCATTAGTCTTTGCTACTAACGGTCGCACTTATTTAAAACAACTGCAACAAGAAAGCGGTATCTGGTTTTTAGATGTCCGCGACAGTACCAACCACAGGCGTGCGTTACAAGGCTGGTACACCCCACAAGAAATAAAAACCTATCTAAAACAAAACCCGCAACAGGCAGAACAAACACTGCAACAGATGGATTTTGCCTACGATTTTAACTTACGCCCCTATCAAATTGATGCCATAAAAGCGGTAGAACATTCAATAAATAATGGTGTCCAAACAGCACTGGTCGCCATGGCAACCGGCACAGGGAAAACCAAAACCTGTATTGCACTGGTTTACCGCTTATTAAAATCAGCACGCTTCCGCCGTATTCTATTTCTGGTTGACCGCTCAGCTCTGGGGGAGCAAGCGGCTGATGCATTTCATGAAACGCGGATGGAAAACCTGCAAACCTTTGCAGATATTTTTGGCCTTAAAAGACTGGGTGATAAAACGCCCGATGATGATACCAAAGTCCATATTGCCACCATACAAGGCATGGTCAAGCGCATTCTTTACCCTGACGATAAGCAGAGGAAACCCAGTGTAGGGCAATATGATTGTATTGTGATCGATGAATGTCATCGCGGTTATCTATTGGATCGGGAACTCAGTGAGACTGAACTGACATTTCGTGACCAGAATGACTATCAATCTAAATACCGCGCAGTGATTGACTATTTTGATGCCTTTAAAATTGGCCTAACTGCGACACCTGCTTTGCATACCTCTGAAATTTTTGGTGAACCAGTATACAGCTACAGTTACACCGAAGCGGTGATTGACGGATTTTTGGTTGACCATCAACCGCCACGCCGAATTACCACAAAACTGGCTCAGGACGGTATTCATTATCAAATTAACGAACAAGTACAAAGCTACAATGCTAGCACCCATCAAATTGAATTATTCAATACCCCTGATGAAATCAATTTTGATATTACCCAGTTTAACAAAGCGGTATTAAACCGAAATTTTAATAAAGCGGTGATTAAACACCTGATAGAAAATGATTTGATTGACCCTTATTTACTCGCCAAAACCTTAGTGTTTTGTGTCACTGACAAACATGCTGATCTGGTGGTTGAGATATTTAAAGAAGTGTGTGATGACTATCTGGGCGGTATTGATGATGATGCCATTCAAAAAATCACCGGAACCAGCGACAAACCGCTGGCAAAGATCAACCGCTATAAAAATGACAGGAACCCCAATATTGCCGTCACCGTTGATTTACTCACCACCGGTATTGATGTACCCGCTATTTGCAATCTGGTGTTTTTACGCCGAGTCAACAGCCGTATTTTATTTGAACAAATGTTAGGGCGTGCCACGCGCCGCTGTGATGAAATCGGCAAAGAAAGCTTTAATATCTACGATGCCGTTGATATTTATAAGCAACTGGAAAAAGTCAACAGCATGAAACCGGTCGCCACTCAGCCGGATATTACCTTTAGCAAATTAGAACAAGAACTAAAACAACAAACAGCCCCCGAATTACAACAGTTAGCGAAAGACCAATTCCTGGCAAAACTGCAAAGCAAACGCCGTCATTTGACTGAAAACCAGCAACAACAATTTGAACTCATCGTTGGCAAACCTGCGCAGGAATTTGCCGAAGAACTCAAAAATATGCCACTTAAACACATTGCCGAATGGTTTACTCAGCACCCAGGGTTAGGTGAAATTCTGGATAAAAAAATAGGTGTCAGTACAAAAACCATCATTATCTCCGAGCATGAAGATGAAGTGGTTGATGTAAGCCACGGCTATGGCGAAGGACAAAAACCGGAAGATTATCTACACGCTTTTGATACCTTTATAAATGCCAACAGCAACCGGATGATTGCATTACAAACAGTGGTACAAAGACCTTGGGAATTAAGCCGACAAGACCTAAAAGCATTAGCGGTAGAATTAGAAAAAAATCATTTCCGTGAACAGGATTTACGCACAGCCTGGCAGGAAGTCAAAAATGAAGAAATTACCGCCAGAATTATCGGCTTTATCAGACAAGCCGCAGTTGGTGAAGCATTAATCCCTTTTGAACAACGCGTGGATAATGCATTAGCAACAATTCTGGCGAGCCAAACCTGGAAAAATCCACAAAAACAGTGGCTAGAAGCCATAGCCAAGCAAATGAAAGCTACCACGATTGTAGATAATAAAGCACTGGACGAAGGGGTATTTAAAAACCAATTAGGCGGAATAAAACGCGCCAATAAATTATTCCAGCCAGCTATAACAGAGATATTAGAACAATTTAATAAAGCACTATGGCAGTAGGATGTGCTGACAATAGGAAGCACATCTTATCAGCACCATTGCTGTGCTTCCTATCGTCAGCACACCCTACATTGTTTTAAAGTCACACTCGTCGTAGGTTAATTATAGATGGATATACACATCATTTAATAAAAAAATAAAATAATGAGGTATACTTACATCATAATATTCTGAACACATCTAAAAATGGATAGCACTAATTTAAACACAATTAGCCAACAAGTACGCGCACTGCGTAAACGAAAAGGCTGGAGCCAGCAAACATTAGCAGAATTATCAGGGCTGGACAGAACCACTATTGGTGCATTAGAGCGTAATGATTATTCGGATTTAGGTATTCGAAAAGTTCAGCGTGTATTAGAGGTACTGGGAAAATGCCTTACCCTGTCAGATAAAGGGCTACCCACACTGGATCAATTACAAAAAAGCAAAAATGGCTGATATAGATGTGTATGTGGCTAATCAGATAGCCGGGCGCTTAGTTAAAACAGAAAACAAACATATCTTTAGCTATCATCACCTCGTTCCAATGCTCCCGCGTGGGAACGCATACGGAGCCTAGCAAATGGGCAGAAGCCGCTACAACATAATCCATCCTGAACAACCACACTTTGTTACGCTGACAGTATTACACTGGATTCCAGTATTTACACGCCCTGAAACTGTGAAAATTCTACTGGAATCCCTTAAGTTTCTGTCTAAAGATGGCCTGAAAGTCTATGCTTATGTGATTTTAGAAAATCATTGCCACTTTGTACTACAAAGTAAGGCTTTAGATCGTGATATTGCACGTTATAAGTCCTATACAGCCAAACAGATGATTCAATATCTTTCAGAACATAAGATAAAGCAAATCCTAGAGCAACTGGCTTTTTATAAAAAAGCCCATAAAAATGACCGTGCTTATCAGTTTTGGCAAGAGGGCGTGCATCCTGAGTTGATTCAAGGCGATGAGATAATGCGGCAAAAAGTCGATTATATCCATCAAAATCCTGTTAAACGGGGCTATGTGGATAAGGCGGAGTATTGGCGTTATTCCAGTGCGCGGGATTATTTGGGGAAATCAGGTTTGCTGGAGGTTTGTACACAATGGTGAGTAAGGTATGCATTCCCACGCGGGAGCGTGGGAACGAAAAAACAAATAATGGACATATAAAATGAGTACACATGATTTAGTCGCCAAACTATGGAACCTCTGTAACGTACTACGTGATGACGGCATCACCTACCACGAATACATTAACGAACTCACCTACCTGATCTTCCTGAAAATGGCAGAGGAAACCGATACCGAAAATCGGCTACCAGCAGGCTACCGCTGGAAAGATCTGGAAAGCCAAAACGCTGCCAGTCGATTAGAACACTACAAATTATTACTGATTCATTTAGGCACACATGGCTCACAAATCACCAAAGCCATCTATACCAATGCCAATACCGTGATCCGTAAACCCGCCACACTGGAAAAATTAGTCACCGAAATTGACAAACTAGACTGGTACAGCGCCAAAGCAGAAGGCTTGGGCGATATGTATGAAGGCTTGCTGGAAATCAACGCCACCGAGAAAAAATCCGGTGCCGGGCAATACTTTACCCCAAGAGTGTTGATTAATGTGATGGTTAAATTAATGCAACCAACGCTGGAGGATGTAATAGTCGATCCCACAGCCGGTACGGGCGGTTTTTTAATCAGCAGTCATCATTATCTGGAAACCCATAACGATATATTGTCGCTGAATGAAAAAGCCTACAACAAATATCAGCACAACACCTTTTACGGCATGGAGTTTGTTCCCGACACCCGCCGACTGGCGATGATGAACCTGATGCTGCACAATCTGGCCGTGGATGATGAACAATCCGGTATTTTATTTGGCGATACCCTGTCTAATGAGGGTAAACAACTGCCACAAGCCACTCTGGTGTTAGCCAATCCGCCGTTTGGTACGAAACAGGGTGGCGGCAAACCCACCCGTGATGATTTACTGCATTACACCAGCAACAAACAACTGGCCTTTTTGCATTTAATCTACCACCGCCTGTTAAAAGCCGGTGGACGTGCCGCCGTGGTATTGCCGGACAACGTCTTGTTTGAAGGCTCCACCGGCAAAACCATCCGTCAGGATTTAATGGACAAATGCAATCTGCACACCATTATCCGTCTGCCGACCGGTATTTTTTATGCGCAAGGGGTAAAAACCAATGTGCTGTTTTTCAGCAAACCCAAACAGACTAGACAAGACACAGGCAATACCAAAAATGTCTGGGTGTATGACCTACGCGCCAATATGCCGCAGTTTGG
>JAKIUK010000105.1 GCA_021647585.1 Methylococcaceae bacterium | reverse complement strand
TTGTACGATAGGTACGCTTCTTCATAGTGGGAACACCTCCAACGATAAGGGTTGTTTGTTTACAAACAAAAACCCTATTCTGAGGGTTCCCACTTCTTTTTGCTGGTTCTTACTATAGCTGACTAGATAAAGAGGGTCTCCATGAAAAAACTATTTATATTGGGTATCACCTGCATCAGTCTTTTATTTTCAGCCAGTGGAAAAACAGTCTATGCTGCAGATGCCCGAAACAATGGTCAATATGTTTCAAGACAACAATATGATCAATTAAAAAATGAAATGAGCGAGCTTAAAAAGCAGGTTCAATTTCTTCTGCAACAACAATCACAACAAACTTCAAATGTCCAGCCTATTCAAAAGGCTAAAACAGATAAAGACATTGCAAAACTTCAAGATGAGGTAACAACACTTAAGGCACAAAACGAAGCGATGGATGATGGCACCACAGGATTTTTATTAACAGGATACGGCTTTGCCGGTTATACCGATTCTGAAAGTTCTCCTTCGTCTTTTAATGCAGGATTTAACCCCATTTTCCTGTGGCGGCTTCGAGACGATCTGATTTTCGAAGGTGAAATAGAATTAGAGTTTGAAAATAATGCGACAGAAGTTGCGCTTGAATATGCCCAACTTTCGTATTTATTGAATGACTATATTACTTTTGGGGCAGGAAAATTCCTTAATCCTTCCAATTACTTTATTGAACGTTTACATCCGACCTGGATAAATAAACTCGCTGATAAACCGATTACCATGATTGGAAACAACCGTCTGCAGGCAGGTTCGCAACTTGGTATACAAGTCAGAGGCGGGCTTCCTCTGGGTTCAACGCGAGGTGAATATGCTTTTTATGTCTCGAATGGCCCTTCAATGCGTACTGACGGAAGCCTAAGCTTTAAAGACGTTAATGATAGCAATAATAACAAAGCCGTTGGCGGCCGGATTGGCTGGATGCCTTTTTCTGGTTTTGAACTGGGTTATGGTTTTGAATTCGCAGGTGTTGATGATCTTAATGGCGATACCTTGGATGTGATTACCCATGCAGTTGATTTGAACTATCTGCGGACGAGTAAACTATTAATGGGTAGCATTGATTTACGTGGACAATATGCAGATCGCCAGGTTGATCGTTCCAGCAGTCCATCACTAGCATTTGATAATGACAGTTCAGGAGGTTACGGACAATTTGCATATCGCCCCAGTTTATCCCGAATGCCCTACCTTAGAGATATGGAAGGCGTATTTCGCTATGACTGGATCAATCTCCCCAATGCTGTAAATTTTAATGATGAACAACGCTGGACAGTCGGCCTTAATTATTATTTAGCTGCCAGCACGCTGCTTAAATTTTCCTACCAGTTTGATGATAAGCAAGGAGCAGCAAATGACAATGCGTTGATGTTCCAAGTAACCAGCGGTTTTTGAGGAGGCATTATGTTTAGAAAAAATGACTTTACTATCAAAGCAAGTTTAGCAACACTGCTTTTATTGATGAGTGCTTGTAGTTTTGCAACACCCAGTAATCAACCACAAGTAACTCAAAAATCAGGGGTTAAATTATGGGCTGATAATTGTAGCCGCTGCCACAATATGCGATTGCCGGATTCATACAGTGATGCCCAGTGGGAAATCGCTGTTTTACATATGCGGGTACGAGCAAATTTGGCAGCAGAAGATGCAAGAGCGATAACAGAATACCTGAAGTCAGCTAATTAACACCAGAGGGTTCAATTTTATACGGAACAGATGGCATCCAATTGAAGGATGCCATCTGGGAGTCTGTCCCTCTTAAAGCCGGTACTCATTATGCAATATAAAACAAAGCAAAATCGCAGTTTCATCGATTGCAGTCTGAGCGAAAAACTTTTATTTACCTGTTACCTACTGTTAATAGGTTCGGCTTATCTCATGGCTATGTACTATCTTTATACCTCGCATCAGGGACATGATGGAAAACCGGGGATATCCATTGAAGATGTTGCTGACACATACTATGGAAATCGCAGTGGGACGCGTCTGGAAGCAGCCATTCGTGGACCGATGGCGGCTTATATACAGATTGAAGATCGGCATATTATTGTTGAATGGCTTAAAAATGGTGTGCCTAGAAAGGATTATTCATCACAGATATATCCCATTCTTAACAAAACCTGTTTGCAATGCCATACACCGACATCAGGTCTGAATATACCTGATTTATCCACTTATTCTGGCATAAAAAAAGTCGCAAAGGTTGATACAGGCGAATCCATACATACCTTGGTCAAGCTTTCTCATATTCATTTGTTCGGTATCGGATTGGTTTTATTTGTTCTAGGTTATATCTTTATATTGGCGGTTTTACCTGGGTGGATTAAATATCCATTGATCATCACGCCTTTTTTAGCCATCTTTGTCGATATCCTCTCCTGGTTCTTGACCAAATGGGATCCTGTTTACGCCTATACGGTCGTAATTGCAGGTGCCTTGTTAGGTTTTTCCTTAAGCTTGCAGATTTTAATTTCTTTATATCAAATTTGGTTTTTACGACCTGCACCTATCGGCCCTAATAAAGAAGTCAAATCAACAAATAATAACAACAGTATTTTAAACACCTATCAAGTGGTGATAGGTGTTTGCCTGGTCGGTTCTTTGTTAGTATCAGTCGCTGCGGTAAAATTAGCTCCCCGTCAAAAAGAAAATCAGCGCCTGGAAAAAATTAAAAACATTTTGCTGGTTGCTGATCTGTATTCTAAAAATGCCAACATTAATACGATTTACCAGCAAAACATTAAAACTCAATGGCTGGACTTAAAAACGGCAACATTCTTAAAAGAAAGTACATTAAAGCTTGAAAAGTTAAGTTTTGATGCTCTGGCTAAAAATCAAGCCTATGGAGAGGAAATCCCCACAAATTTGGATATTGCCAAAATCAAACGGCGACCTAAATACATGCCGGTTTATTTCGTAAATAATGGCACTAAGATAAAAAAAATTATTCTGCCTATCTATGGAAAAGGCTTATGGTCAACTTTATATGGTTTTCTGGCTCTGGAAAATGATGCTAAAACTATTTCGGGTATTACTTTCTATCAACAAGGAGAGACACCCGGGCTGGGGGGGGAAATTACCAATCCTCACTGGCAAAAACTTTGGCAGGGCAAACAGGCTTTTGACACCAATAACAATGTCGCCATTCAGGTAATTAAAGGAGAAGTGGTGCCAAATTCATCTAAAGCGATATATCAAGTTGATGGACTTTCCGGTGCCACATTGACCAGTCGTGGTGTTAACAACCTGGTGCACTATTGGTTAGGTATCGATGGTTACGGTCCTTTTCTACAGCAATTAAGAGGACAAAATGATGAATGAACAGGAAGTGATTGTTTTGGGTATGGTCACTTTTACTGGACTTATACTGATATTAGTATCAGTCATTCTATTTGTCCGCTCAAAACTGGTGACCAGCGGTCAGGTTCACATTCTGATTAACAATAATTCTGCACATACTCTACAAGTTCCCGCGGGAAATAAACTGATGCAAGTACTGTCCGAACAAGGAATTTATTTGCCTTCAGCATGTGGCGGTTGCGGCACTTGTGGACAGTGCCGCCTTGTTGTTACTCAAGGGGGTGGTAGTGTTTTGGCTACCGAGAAAGCTAAACTCAGCCATAGCCAAATACGATCTCATTACCGACTTGGCTGTCAAGTCACTGTTAAAGAAGATATGGCGATAGAACTGCCTGCATCGTTAATGACCGTCAATAAATGGGAGTGTATCGTTCGTTCTAATCAATGTGCAGCAACGTTTATCAAGGAATTAATTTTGCAAATGCCTGTTGATAAACAGCTGGATTTTCGCGCTGGAGGTTATATTTTACTGGAAGCGCCGCCCTACTCCATCTCCTATTCTGATTTCGATATTGCTGATAAATACCGACCAGCCTGGGATCAATTCAATCTCTGGCAATATCATTCACAATCTGATACAGCGGTTACCCGCGCCTATTCCATGGCCAATTATCCGGATGAAAAAGAGATTATTATGCTTAATGTACGTATTGCATCGCCACCACCCAGACAAGCCGAGGTGCCACCTGGTGTAGTGTCCTCTTATATCTATAATCTGAAACCCGGGGATAAAGTTGGCATATACGGGCCTTATGGTGAGTTTTTTGCCCGTGAAACAGAAAACGAAATGATATTTATCGGCGGTGGTTCCGGTATGGCGCCCATGCGTTCACACATTTTCGACCAGTTGAAACGCTTGCATAGTCAACGAAAAATTTCATTTTGGTATGGCGCCAGAAGTCTGGGGGAAGTCTTTTATATTGAGGATTTCAACTCTGCTTCAGAACAATTTACTAATTTTGACTGGACAATTGGTCTTTCTGAACCTTTACCTGAAGATAACTGGAGAGGTGAAATAGGATTTATTCACCAGATTCTGTATGACAAATATCTAAAAAATCATACTGCACCGGAAGATTGTGAATATTATTTATGTGGACCACCGATGATGATTTCCGCTGTACAGGCCATGCTATCAGACCTTGGTGTCGATCAGGAAAATATACTATTTGACAAATTTGGTGGTTAACTAGATTTACATTTATTTATTCAAGGGTCAGTTTTTTATGACATACTAAATATCTATTCACACGGCAACTTCACAACAGCTTTTAAGCCTCTATGTTTTTATCTACTAAACTTCGAATTTTCACCTTTCATATTTTAATCGGTGCGTTGATAAGTGTCATATTGTTACATCCCATTACTAAAGCAGTTTATTGGTTTGAATTTAATGATAGTCTGCAATTAAGTGCATATAAAGATATTTGGACTTTTCTTATTGATCGTTTTACTGATTCTTTCCGAGTAGAAATGTTGACCATGAGTCTGGTTTTTGCATTATTGGGAGCCGGCATTGGTTGTATCTTTGCCTTTTATCATTTGTCTTTAATGCGTTCTCATCAAAAAGTTCACCAGTTGGAAAAAGAACTTGCCGAAGATTTACCTACTTTAATTAAAAGTAATGAAAATGAACGCCTTGAGTTTAAATCCTCTATACGATGGGATTTTAAACAACAAAAAATCAATAAAGACCTTGAAACAGTGATTGCTAAAAGTATTGCCGGATTAATGAATCACAAAGGCGGTAATTTATTAATTGGTGTCAAGGATAATGGCCAAATTGTTGGTTTGGAAAATGATTACCAAACATTTCGACATAAAAATCGTGATGGCTTTGAGCTTTGTCTTATGGATTTAATAAAAATAAGATTGGGTGGAGATGTTTGTTCCCAGATACATTGTGTTTTTCACGAAATAGAAGGAAAAGATATTTGCCGCATTTTTATTGAATCTTCTGCAACCCCTGTTTATTGCAATATGGGGAGTATATCCAAATATTATTTGCGAACAGGCAATGGAACAAGAGAGCTTGATGCCAGAGAATCTTTTTCCCATATCTCAAAACAGCGAGTAAGCTGATACAAGATTCAATGCTTTTTAACAACCCTTTTAACTTAACGTACACGAAATAACTTCGTCAACTAGTACTCTGTCATTGTTGTATTGTGGTTACAATCCACATAAGTTACGTAGGATATGGAAGTGTAATTGCCGCTTGGAGCAAGAGACGGGTTGCGACCGTAGCTTGCTATACGCCAGTTGCCAAACTTATTCCGTACACGTTAGGTAATTCGTAACAAAAATCTAATTCTATTTATGCATATCTTGATTATTGAAGATCAACACAAAACTGCTTCATTTCTGGCTAAAGGACTCACTGAGGAAGGGTTTGTAGTCGATATTGCCAACAATGGTATGGATGGTCAGCATAATATTAATCATATTTATTATGACTTGATTATTCTGGATGTGATGCTACCAGGGAAAGATGGCTGGTCTATTCTTGAAGATTTACGCAGGGCAAAACAACAAACGCCTGTATTATTGTTAACCGCAAAAGATAGTGTTGAAGATAGAGTAAAAGGTCTAGAACTGGGAGCGGATGATTACCTAATCAAGCCTTTTGCTTTTTCCGAATTGCTGGCTCGTATTCGCTCCATTCTTCGTAGAGGCCCTGTACGTGAAATAAATACTATCAACATTGCTAATCTGGAAATTGATGCAATAAAACATCAAGTCACACGCAATGGGCTTCGTATTGACTTAACCCCCAAGGAATTTCAGTTGTTACTGTTATTGGCTCGAAGACAAGGCGAGGTTTTGTCTCGTACCTTTATTGCTGAGCAGGTTTGGGAGATTAATTTTAACAGTGATACTAATGTAGTGGATGTCGCTGTTAGACGGCTAAGACGTAAAGTCGATGATAATTTTGAGCATAAGTTAGTCCATACTGTTCGGGGTGTAGGTTATGTTTTTGAAAAACGCTAAAATATCAGTGCAATGGTCTTTAGCGGCTAAATTAGTCATGCTTTATGTCATTTCAGCCAGCACTATTTTACTAATGGCTTGCGGCTTTCTTTACTGGACATTGCTCAATAATATTGACCATGAACACAAGGCGTTACTGATAGCTGAATTAACCGAATTACAGTCGGCTTTACAACAATCACCGATTGACCAGGCGTTATTAAAACAACTGGTCAGAGAAGAGAGCAAAAACGCAACTGAAGCACATTCCGCCTCATTTCACCCTTCTTCTACACACTATTCTTATTTTCGCGTGTTAAATTCACAACATCAACGGGTCGTTGAAACAAAAAATATGTCTTCCTTATTTCCTGAATCGGTTTTTTCAGAATATACCGAAGACAAGATATTTGCATCTGATGTGAAAATTCAAACAAAAGATAAGCGATTTTTTTTATTAATCACCCAATACTTTCCCCAAAGTAGTGAAAGTGGCAACAACTGGCAAGTTCAGGCGGCACTTAATGTAACGCAAGATGAAATTTTATTGTTGCAATATCAAAAAATGCTAGGTTTGGTGTTATTGGTCGGAGTTTGTTTTACAACACTTGCGGGTTTCTGGATTACCCGAAAAGGCTTGAAACCATTAAACCAAATCACTCAGGCAGTGCAGACCATTAGTATTAATCATTTACATGAGACTATTGCTTCTGAAAAATGGCCTAAAGAACTTGCACTGCTTGCTGCCGCTTTTGATGACATGCTGGATAGACTAGATGAATCCTTTGCCAGGTTGTCACAATTTTCAGCAGATTTAGCACACGAATTACGCACCCCGATCAATAACTTGATGGGAGAAACAGAAATCGCACTATCCAGACAACGGACACTTTCAGATTATCAACAGATACTAGGATCCAATATGGAAGAATTTAATCGACTGAATCGCATGATTGAAGAATTGCTGTTTCTTTCCAGAGCAGAATCACCAGAAACAAAAATTCACTGTGAAATACTCATCCTCGAAAAAGAACTGGAAACCATTCGAACATTTTACGAAAGTTTAGCAACCGATAAAAAAATTAAAATTCGGCTAGTAGGTCATGGCCGGGTCTATGCAGATCCTTTATTATTACGCAGAGCTCTAAATAATCTTATTGCCAATGCAATTAGTTATACCAATACTGAAGGTGAAATCATTTTGATATCAAAACAAGTTGATCAATTTACCGAAGTACAAGTTTGTGACAACGGTATCGGGATAGACGAAAAAGAGCGATTAAAAATATTTGATCGTTTTTATAGGGCAGACAAAGCGCGTGTTAAAAATACCCAAGGCACAGGCTTGGGGTTATCTTTAGTTAAATCAATAATGGACTTACATCAGGGTACTGTTTCCGTTCATAGTCAAACAGGCAAAGGTACATCCGTTATTTTGCATTTCCCATCAAGATAACCCGTTAAGAATTCAGAATTTAATTATACCCAAAACTACAATCTGTAGGATGTGCTGCGATTAGAGGAGCGAAATGAATCTTTGTGTTCGATGCGCTTTGTTCCTCAGTACATCCTAAAATTTCCGTATATTATTAAAGCGACTTCCTTAAATGACAAAATTGTAATCCAATTGTCCGTTTTTTGTTGGTTCCCTCCGTTTATCCTAGAAAAATCAGTTGAGCGCGGAATTATAGTGCAAGATATTGGTTTCTCAGTGCTTTAAAAAAATCTGAGCTTCACCCATAGGTTAAGCGGGTATTTTTTTGAAGTACAAGGATGTACTGAATGC
>JAKIUK010000104.1 GCA_021647585.1 Methylococcaceae bacterium | reverse complement strand
GTAAAAGAATTAAATTGTCGTGCCCGCATCCCAGTAAAACTCACTATATCACACAGTCCCGATTTAAAATCCTCGGCAGCAACACGTTCACTGGTATAGGGTTTGAGCTCCAGTTCCACACCCCAGGCAAGCGCTGCGGTTTTATAATCTTTCATCTGCGAATAGGTCGGACCGTTTGCGCCTAACAAATCAAAAACACACATTTTTTTTGGTATTGCCTGAGCAACATTCCCCATCGTCATCATCAACATAGTAATGAATATCCCTGATAAAACTTTTTTACATAAAACCATCAACCTTTCTCCTCAATAGTTATCCAGACTGAACTATCCGTGCAATCAAAGTATATCAATTATATCCACCGTGTCCACCGAGCTTTCAGGATCGTCCCAAAAAGTACCTAGTCCACCGATAGGGGTACGCTTTCCAGTTGCTTCTGTCCACATAAAATCTGATATTGCCTGTAATTGAATAGTGACAACCTCATCCAGAAATATAAAGTCTGGATTAGCCGATATGGTATTTCTAGTACCTACATTATCTCGAATCAATGCTTTAACTCGTTCACTATCACCCAAACCAATATGAATTTTTGCTGCAATCACCTGAACAATACGCATACCTTGCTGTAGGCCTATTTGTACTGATTCGCCCAACACGATTAACGGATCTATCCCTGCCGGTTTATTATCTGGAAAACTAACCCAGATTGACGCCTGAATAGCACGGGGTACACCCCACCATTTTTCATTATTCAAACAGCCAGCGCCTCTTCCCACTTTAAGACTAATATCCAAAGGCACATTTGCACCATTCTCAGATGCCAGGTCGTTCAGCACTGCTTGCAAACCATCCATCAAACCAACCAACCAATAAAACTCTTCGTTCCAGCTGGCAAAATCAGGACACTCACTACCGGGAATTTTGGCAAAGGCTAATTCAAGATTACGATATCCTTTAAGCTGTCGACGAGCAGCAAGATTAAGATATCTTTTTTGTGCAATTCTGGCATCCTGTGCTTCAATAACATTTTTTGCATGTATTGCCCGCATATATCGCAGTTCTTCTTTCCAGGCTTTAAATTCAGCACAACTGCCCGACAAAAAGCCAAATATTACCGCGAGTTTATGGGGTGATGCATTGATCTGTGCAAGACTGGGGATCACCAATGTTAAAGCTTCAGCCATCACACAGCCCATTTCCACATCATCAGTTTTTAAAACATAGGGGACAGCATAGTCTTCTATAAATCCGACGAGCAGTTTACCTGAGTGATTAACCACCAGAGTCGCAGTTGCCAAAAATATAACTGCCATTAATAACAGAACAACTGCCCAGCGAAACATCCTACGCTTTAAAGTAATTGTCATCAGCTACTTCCAGCCCGATATTTTCATTAGATTTGAATATCAATAAAACAGTATTTCATTATTCTTTCACCGTAATACATTCAGAATGCTGAGGATTTAATTTACAACGCACTTTACGCATAAGAGTCAGCATTTTCCAATCGTAAATACCTTTGTTACGAAGTATAATTCGGGTTTTCCTGTACATCTGGTGATACCGGTCCTGATCTTTCTCAGAGACATTAATCCATCGTTGAGAGGCAATCCTGTGTTCATGGTTTTTTGCATGCATCACGGCTTTATCGAATTGATTTAAAGCATATAGTCGTGATTCATATCCAAACTTTTCAGGAAATCTGTCTTTATAAATCATAATTTGCAGGGTTAATTGCGCCACAGGGAAACGAATTACTCCCCCGTTAGCCTGCATACCCTTTTCCAGTTCCATCGCTTCATAAACCACCGCAGGCCCATAAGATACGTCAACTGAGCCGTTATTAAATTTTTTGTACATTTCAGCGATCGAAGTACTCACCGAGGTTGTTCCAATACTTCCCACCAGTTCAATTTGTGCGGGATCGCTATCCATTACTGCAACACGTATTCCAGTGCGGTCACTGGCCATATCAGCATAATCACTAACCAATGACCGGTCATTGACAAACAAATAAGCCGCACCTATGGGAATAACGCCGACAACTTCATAGGGTTTGTTAATCATTAATGGAGTAGCCTGTTCCGAGCTCATAGTGGTAATAACCATTTTTAAATGGGCATATGTCGGCAACGCGTCCATTGCATCCAGACTGCCACTGAAAAGATTAAACTGACGACTTTGTATACCGGTTAAACTCACTGCATCGCACTGTCCGGATTTAAAATCAGCAGCGGCACGTTTCTCACTGGTATATGGCTTGAGTTGCAAATCAACATTCCAGGCCATCGCTGCAATCTTATAATCCTTCATCTGGGCATAGATTGGACCATTTGCCCCCAGTAAGTCAAAAACACATAAACTTTTAGTTTCTGCCAGGACGGCAAAACTATTCATGCACAATACTAATGCCAATAACGGTCTGAATAACCCATCAATAACAATTTTCAAGGGCACTCTCCTACTTATTGTCTTAATTTAGATTAAGATCAAAGTAGCTCATCAATATCTATAATGTCAACTGCCTTGTCTGCATCATCCCAAAAAAAGCCTATTCTTCCAAGTGGCGTGCGTTTCCCGGTCGCTTCAGTCCATAATCGATCGGAAATAGCCTGTATTTGCAGGCTCGATACTTGATTCAGACTTTTATAGGTTTGACTTGCAGCGGTCTGCTTCAACTCCGCATGATTACGAATGATTTTTTTGACCTGTTCAATTTCACCCAGCCCCAGATAAACTTGTGCAGCCAGCACTTGAGGAATCCGTATGCCTTGCTGTAATCCCATTTTTACCGAATGACTTAGCGTTTGTTCTGGATCTCTATCGATCGGCTGGTTACCAGGAATGGTCATCCAGATAGCGGCTTGAATGGCTTCTGGTGTCCCCCACCATTTTTTGTTGTTCAAACAAGCGGCTCCCCGACCCACTTTTGCTGCGATATTCATGGGGACTTCAACTGTTCCCCCGGAAGCTATATCGTTAATAATCGCCTGCAACCCATTGATAAGACCAATTAGCCAGTATAATTCATCGTTGTCGGAGTCAAAGTCAGGACATTCATCGCCAGGCTCAACAAAAGCTTTTGCCAGATAATGATACCCGGTTAACTGTCTGTAGGCAGCCAGAGCAAGTAATCGTTGCTGTGCAATGCGAGCGTCTTGAGCTTCAATGGGATTTTTTGAATATATCGCCCGTAGATACCGCAATTCTTCTTCCCAGGCTTTAAATTCAGCACAATTGCCAGCCATCAAATAAAACATAATAGCCAGCTTATCCGGTGATTCAGTCACTTGTGCAAAACTTAACAAAAACGGAGTAAAGGATTCGACCATTGAACACGTCAAAGCCACATCAGCCGTCGACAGGATGTAGGGCACACCCTGATCCTCGGCATAACCGATCATTACTTTCCCTGTCCCTTTATAAACTATCGTACAGCCATTTATTAGTACAGATAAGCTTATTAAGCAGAGTAATGAAAAATAATGGTAGTGTGTTTTCAAAGCATGCCCCTTAAAAGTTAGTTTCTAACTCTCTGAATATTCTAAATCTTAGATTTTCAAATATTTTAGCATACACGTTTTCGTCTTTCGTCTTTCGTCTGCTCAATTTTCCTTCAGGCATAAAAAAGGGAAGGTTTTGACACCTTCCCTTTCTGGGTTTCTTTAAGTTTGAATAAACTTAGAATTTGAAACCGATATTCCCACCTAATGTAAAGGCATCAGTATCTACACCATCAATGTTATCAAAAGTATGATGATATCGTCCATCTACTCCAACTATTACATTACTCAACAATTCATAATCAACACCTGCTCCAAACTGCATACCTGTGTTTAATACAGTAATTGCATTAGATGGTGGACTAATGATGTTAATATCTAAGCCTGCTGGGATTATCCAAGGTCTTAATTTACTGCCGTGCATAAATCTGATTTTTGGTGATGCGCTCACTCTTAACTGATTAACATCTGCTGTTTGGTTAACTACAGTAGCTCCTGCAACGGCATTAAGTGAATTAGCATTATTTTCTTTATCAGCCAAATGTGCATATTCAATACCTAATTCAATACCAAATGATACACCATCCATCATTCCAAACAAATCGTTATTCATATTAAAATCAATAGCACCACCATAGTAGTAGGCATCTCTATCTGATCCAAAATTTTCTCCCTGACCTAACGCACTATTCAGAGTACCTAGGCCGCCTGCACTAGTTCCATCACGATTGTCATTAAAACGCATCCAACCACCACGTACGATGAAAGCATGATCTTTAACTAAAGGCTGAACAGGTGCATTCTTTACTGAAGCCATCCATTGATCCAACTCTTGTACTTTAGAGTTATCAGCAGCATTAGCAGCAATTGTTTTTACTCGACTTAATTCTGCTTGCATGGCTTTCATCATGGTTGCCATTTGATCAACTTGTGACTCTAAAGCAGCCGTTTTTTTAGCATTTGCTTCTGCTTGTGTTAATGCAGCCGCTTGTGGAGAAACCAACGCTCCAGCTAATGTTAATGACGCTGTAGCAACGCTAAGCGCTATCTTTGTTTTTTTAATCATCGATTTCTCCCTCAAGAGGTTGTTGTTATTTTTATACGCATTTGCTGATATACAACAAAAGTTTTTACGTTGGTAATGATAGCAGCAAATTTAAATCCTTACAAGTTTTAAACTTATTTTTTTTATTTTTTTCTTCCTTTATTTTTCAACAGCCTATAAAACACTTCTAACATTAAAGTTACTATTGTGTAAAAAAAACAACAGCCCTTTTGTTATTAAAGCTGCTGTATACTATATTCTTAAGCGTGTTGATACAGAAACCAACAACCAAATATCTTGCTCTTGACACATGACTCATACTTCAGAAATCACCCTTATCGGTAGCGGTGTTATCGGCCTATTAACTGCCCGAGAATTTGTTAAGGCCGGTTTTAGCGTTACCCTGATAGACAAATCTCTCTCAGGCCAGGAATCATCCTGGGCTGGCGGCGGAATATTGCTCCCTCTATACCCCTGGCGACAGCCGCGGCCCATTAGCACTTTAGTATTGGAAAGTATAAAAAACTATGCGGCTTTATCCAGTGAATTATTTGATAGCACCAAAATAGACCCGGAATGGTATGACTGTGGATTACTGATCTGTAAAAACCCGGATATTGAACTTGCCAGCAATTGGTGTAAAAACAATCATATCCCTTATAGCCAGGCAGATAGCTCATTTTTTAAGGATTTGAACACTAAAACAATCATGCCCTTATGGCTCCCGACTATTGCTCAAGCACGAAACCCAAGACTGTTAAAATCTTTAAAAGCATATTTACTAGATGCAGGCGCCAAATTTATTGAAAACTGTGAAGTAAGCGATTGCAAAATTAAAAATGGCCGCATTAATACTTTGTCTACAAACCAGGGTAATATTAATGTTAATCAATTAATCATCAGTTCAGGCGCATGGACCGGCACGCTGACAAAAAAATTATTACCTAATAGCCGACTGACACCAGAAATATCACCCGTAAAAGGGCAGATGTTGTTATTTGATGCTAAACCAGAGACTTTATCGCATATGATATTAGATAATGACTATTATCTAATCCCACGTAAAGACGGTAAAATCTTAGTGGGCAGCTCAGTAGAACATTGTGCATTTGATAAAAGCATCTCAAAGGAAACTAAAGACAAGTTAGCTGGCTTTGCAACCGAATTGCTTCCTGCTCTAAAAGAATCTCCCTTGATAAATCAATGGGCAGGCTTGCGTCCTGGTACCAAGCAAGGCATACCTTATATAGATAAACACCCGGAAATTAAAAATCTAGCAATTAATGCCGGGCATTTTAGAAATGGTTTAGTCATGGGGCCCGCATCTGCACAATTAATGGCAGATTTGATTTTAGATAGAAAACCCTGTGTAGACCCTGAACCCTACAAACTTAGGAGTGAGAATTTAATAAGTTTCGGGAGTTATTAAATCTTCACACCTCAATTCTACTTTGTCACATTTGAATGGATCCTAAACAAAAGCATCTTCGTAGGATGCGTTGTACGCACCATTTCGGCATTGGAAGGATAAAAATAATTTTGGTGCGTACAACGCACCCTACATTTATAATCTGACAAAGTAGAATTAATGTATTAGCGAATTAATTTGCTCAGCATAATAAAATTACAAATCACCTTAACTTATGAATCTATATCCTTTACTTCGTCCTGCTCTATTCTCGCTTGATCCTGAAATTTCTCATTACCTTACGCTTAAACTGTTAAAACTCTCTCATCAAATGGGCTTATCTGCCTTAAGCAAAGCCAGTTCAGATAATAAACCGGTTACTGTCATGGGGCTGGATTTTAAAAACCCGGTTGGATTAGCCGCAGGAATGGATAAAAACGGAGATTACATTGATGCTCTCGCCGCTTTAGGCTTTGGGTTTATTGAGATTGGTACAGTGACACCTAGATCACAGCCCGGCAATCCTAAACCTCGCTTGTTCAGACTTCTCGAACATGAGGCTATCATTAATCGCATGGGCTTTAATAACATGGGAGTAGAACATTTACTGCAACAGGTTGAACTGGCAAACTATAAAGGTGTTTTAGGTATTAACATTGGTAAGAATTTTGACACCCCAATTAAAAATGCCACTGCTGACTATTTAACCGGACTACGTAAAAGCTATGCTTTGGCCAGCTATATTACCCTTAATATTTCTTCCCCCAACACTAAAAACCTGCGTCAGCTCCAGCAAGGTGACGAAATAAAAAGACTATTGTCAGCATTAAAAGAAGAACAATTAAAACTTCAGCAAAAATTCAATAAATATACACCTTTAGTGGTTAAAATCGCCCCAGATCTGAATGACGATGAAATTACTCATATCGCAAAATTATTATTGGAATTTAATCTTGACGGTGTAATTGCTACTAATACCACTATTTCCAGAGAGACAATTCAAGGTCATATTCATGCAAATGAAATTGGTGGCTTAAGTGGTGCTCCAGTTAAACAACAATCAACTTATGTCGTTGCGGGTTTAGCTGCTGAACTTAATAGGAAAATCCCCATTATTGCAGCCGGTGGCATTTCATCTGGCAGAGATGCACAGGATAAACTTGCCGCAGGCGCTCGTCTGGTACAGATTTATAGCGGCTTAATCTATCGTGGCCCACAGTTAATTGAAGATATTTTGAAAATACTTTAAAGCCTTCTCCAAAGGGATGCCTACAAGGATGTAGGTAAGTAGAGCAATGCAGGAGCAATTGCCGAGAGGGATTATAATGCCTTACTCCCCCGCTATCGACATTTGCTCGATTAATATAGACCCTGTCCTGATATTGCCTCGGTAATCCACATCATTGCCTATGGCAACAATATTTTTATACATATCTTTTAAATTACCGGCTATGGTAATTTCTTCAACCGGGTATTGTATCTCCCCATTTTCCACCCAGAAACCAGAGGCTCCACGGGAATAATCACCGGTTACTGCATTGACACCTTGCCCCATAAGTTCTGTCACTAATAGTCCGGTGTTTAACTGCTTTAGCATAGCGGTAAAATCATTTTCTCCGGAATCTATGGTTAAATTATGTACTCCTCCGGCATTTCCAGTACTTTTCATGCCGAGTTTACGTGCAGAATAACTACTGAGAACATAGCTTTGCAAAATGCCATCTTTAACGATATCTCTAGCTGCTGTTGTTACGCCTTCAGAATCATATGCTGAACTACCTAGAGCCATTTTTAAGTAGGGTTGCTCATGGATGTGAATAAAACCCGATAATACCTGTGAACCTAAAGAATCAACTAAAAAACTGGATTTTCGATACAAACTACCACCACTCACAGCACTAATTAAAGACCCAATCAATCCGGACGCTACTTCTGCCGAATATAATACCGGACATTGTCGGGTAGTCAGACTACGTGCCCCTAATCGTTTGATAGTTCGTTCTGCTGCTTTGATACCAATATCTTTAGCTGATTCCAGTTCGCTAGCATTTCTGGATACACTATACCAATAATCTCTTTGCATACCGCCATCTCGCTCACCCAACACGGAACAACTCATTGAGTGACGGCTGGCCTGATAGCCTTGTAAAAAACCCAGGCTATTTCCTAAAACTCGTATACCTTGATGGCT
>JAKIUK010000029.1 GCA_021647585.1 Methylococcaceae bacterium | reverse complement strand
TAGCGAGAGTGAACCACCCGATCCCATCCCGAACTCGGAAGTGAAACCTCTTAGCGCCGATGATAGTGTGGCAGGTTGCCATGTGAAAGTAGGGAATTGCCAAGCTTTTATACAAAAACCCAGGTCTGATGGCCTGGGTTTTTTTTTGCCTACAGGGAAGTAGGTAAGGGGCGTGAGCAGGAGCGGAAGCTTTGCCTACAGGGAGGGCAGAGATTGCTCCGGGCAATCTTTCTGCACTTCCACCATCCTTGGCGGCTGTAGGTAAGGCAGATAAATGCTCCTCGGCAACTGCTCCTGCGTTGCTCTACTACATGCCTTCTATGGCATTATGCATAATCTGCATTCACCACATCCTTGTGGCTTGGGCGTGACAGCTTTTTGCTCCATGAAAACCTGCATACATCACATCCTTGTGAATAACCAGGAGCGGAGGCTTTGCCTACAGGGAAGGCAGAGATTGCTCCGGGCAATCTTTCTGCACTTCCACCATCCTTGGCGGTCGTTGGTAAGGCAGATTTTACTTCTCAATAACAGCTATGTTGCTTACACGGAAAGGGCTTTGTGTTTATGGCTACAGTGCTTGATTATATAGATAAAAATTCTATTTGAAAGTGAGTTAATTAACCTGACTATAGATATATAAGCTTTTTGAAAACTAGTAGAAAAGTTCTTTATTAAATCAGAGAAATAGCATGGGACATAAATTGCTGAAGTATAAACTTTATGCTAGCATGGTAAGGAGTATCTATGCTGGGCTATTATTTTGCTGGAATACTTCTATACTAAAATTTCTTTCGAACTATATAGTAAACAATAATAATGTTTGGTTAATTTGAATGACAATGGAATCGATAAAAAATACTGAAAAACTTGATGCTTCTTTGAGTGCTATCATGTTAGGGAAAATGGCTACATATTATGGCCTTGAGTCTGTTATTTTAAAGAAATCGATAAAGCAAAAAGATTTAAATAATTTGATCATTGAGAAGGGTGAAGAAGAAGTATTACTAGATACAGATATTTCTATTCAAGTTGCTGAGCATGACATCTTGAATAAAGCGATAGCAGAGAAAAAACAAGAAAAGGAAGCTCTTGAAATTGATATTAACAACAAAAATGAAGAACGAGAAAAATTACGTTCATCTGTGGAAGATAATACAGTTAATCTCGAAACGCTTGGATTACAAATAAGTGAAAAAACGTCTGAATTTGAATCTTTAAAGGATTCAATAAATAAAAAAAATACCGAATTAGATCTATTAGCAAGCATGCTTGCTGAAAATAAAAAGCGAATAGACTTTATCGAAGTTGAAAGTGGCATAGCAGAAAAGAAAGCGAAAGCTGCCAAATTAACTGAAATTATTAAGCAGAATAAAACTTATGTTGAAGATCTACAGATAAAGAGTAGGCAAAGTACTGATGAAATCAATGGAGTTAAAGCAGCCATTGAAAAAAATAAATTGCAATATGAAGTTTTATTAGATGATCTGGCGAAAAAAGAAAAAAAATATGATAGCCATAATACAGATTATTCAGACAAAAAATTAGAGCTAGAGTCTTTTACTAATAGCTTGGATAAGAAAAAAAGTAGACAAGAAACATTAGCAGTATCTATTTCAGAACAGACTCAATCTCGTGATAACCTGGCTAGTGAAATTTTACAAATTCAAACTGAGGGTGAGAGGTTACATAATTTAATTCAAGAAAAAAATGAACAGTTGGAATCCTTTATATCGTTGATAAATGAAAAGTCCACAGAAATTGATATTCTTGAAAAAGAGATTTCGGAGCAAACAACTCTTTCTAATAAATTAACACCATTGATCAGTAAACAACAATCTGATGTTGATCGGTTAAGCTTGGAGTTGGTTAATGTTAACGAACAGATAATAGAATTAGAGCAAAATACCAGTGAAAAAATAATTCAATTTAACGTTCTATCTAGTTCTCTTTCAGAGCAAAAAAGTTCTCTTGAACAATTGTTAGGTCAAATTTCGAAGTTAACACAAAAACAGGAAACATTTAACGATTCAACTGCTGTTGCTGAACGTAAAGAAACAAGTTTAAAATCAGCAAAAGTAATGTCTGAGCGTTATGCTTTGGAGTTAGCTATTCTGGAAGCAACGGAACCATGTAATGAGTTAGAGGATGAGATAGCAACACAACAAGATGATTTGGCCACTTTAAAACAGAATGCAAATAACATCAGTCGTGATCAGAATACTTTATTGGAAGATTTACTTTCCAATACAGCCAAAAATGATGAGTTAGAAATACCTGCTTTGATTACTAGGCGTGATGATCTGAGTAAAAACCTGGTAGAAATTGAAGAGGATAAAACTCTATTAGATGCTGAATTATCAGATATTACCAAGACCTATGATGAATTCATGCTAAATCTTTCGTCTAAGGAGGCCGACTATAAAGAGTTGGTTAAAATTTTAACTATAGAACAAGAAGAGTTGAATTCATTAGTTCCCGATATTGAAACTGATAATTTAAAAAAGATTGAATTTACTAAAACTTTAGAACAATTGGGCATTGATCTAAACGATCTAGAACAGACTATAGCCCTTGATATATCAGCGAGTGAGATTTTACAATCAGAAATTGATCAACAATCAAAAACAATTGATGGTTTGATGGCTGAGATTTCTACTGCTTCGACAGATATTGAAAGATTAAACTATCAAATTGGCATTGATACTGATGAGCTTAATGAACTAGAAAATATACTCGTTGATCTGTTTCGTGAAGTGGAACCGTTAGAATTGGTTGTTCAGCAGGATACAATAAAACACAATGAGCTAGTCAAGGCTATAGACTTGGATGTCACAAAACAAAGTGAGCTTGAGCAGGCAATTGCTCTTGATGAAATAGAACAAAAAAAAATAGAACGGGTTATTGAAACTGAAAATAGTAACATCGACTCTTTACAAATTGTGTTGTCACTAACACCCGATAGCTTACAAATAGAAATTCAGCAATTAATCGAAAAAAGGGCTGAACTGGAATCCGAAATAACTGATAAAACTGCTGAGCGAGATGAACTGGTCGAATTTATTAACGAAAAAAATAAAGAATTTGAAAAGCTAAGTTCTGATATTTCTGAGAAAACCCAGCAGTCTAAAGAAATAAAACAGGAAATTAAAAATAGCACTTTGACTCTGGATGGAAAAATTTTGTTTGAAAATGAATTTGATCATCAAAATAATGTAGTTAATCAGTTGTCAGATACCCCTGATTCTGTAGATGGACAAAATACAAATGATAAGATTGATTTTGTTTTGAAACATTCCAACACACGATATGACTTAGTATCTTCTGGTAAACTTGATGTAAATACACTACTCAAAGATGTGGTTAATTTAAAGAGAGACATTCTAGCTACTGAAAAAGGTAAATGTCCTAGAACAATTATGGTTACCAGTTCTGTTGAAGGTGAAGGTAAGACTACAACAGCTATAGCGATGGCTCGTTCATTAGCTAATAATTCTGCTGATAAAGTATTAATTATTAGTGCCAATTCAGGTAAGCATGCCCTGAATGGGTGGTATGAACTGGATAACGAAAAGGAGGGGTTCTTGGAGCTGTTATCTGGGGCAGCATCTATGCAAGAAGATACGGTTATTCATAAGAGCGACCTTGAGCAACTTGATATTATGTCGTGTGGTAATCCAGGCAAGGTGAGTACAAAAAACTTTGACACTGGTCAATTAGAAAGACTATTAGAGACTTTAAAAAATTACTATGACTTTATTATTATTGATGCTCCATCTATTTTAACATCATCATCTATCTCTCTTTTCATGGCTCAAAGTTTTGATGGCTTAGTTGTGGTTGTTCGGTGTAATAAAACGAAAAAAGAACTTGTGCAGAAAACAGTCAAAACCATTGAAGTACTTGGTGCCAATATTATTGGCGTAATTCTTAATAATAAAAGGAACTACATTCCAAGCTGGCTGGATAACTGGATATAGTTTATATTTAATCATTAATGTGAATGTGCGAGAGGTTTTTAATTTGTTAACTGGTTGTATGTAGCCATATAAAACATTCGAAACTTCAATATTATAATTATTATCTGGAATTATTTTTGCTAACAAAGCTATGACACGTATTATTTTATTTTTAGTCTTTCAAATGATTTTAGTGTCATGTATACCATATGAGTCCGTAGTTAAGGATGAGGGGGAAACTCATATTTCTTCTACTATTGAAGAAGGCATGGAAATTAGTAACAAGGCCCTTTTTAATGAAGAGCAAAAAGAAACGATAGGTAAATTCTCATCAAACACTGTTAATGATAATAAATACAATTCATTTACTGAGTACCTTATATCGCCTGGTGATCAACTGGATATTTTTTTATCTATTAAATCAAAGCTAATATATGCTGACTATGAACTAGCTATTGGTGACAGTATCGTTGTTAATTTTCTTAATGCACCTAGGTTTGATGAATTATATGAAATAGGCCGAGATGGGAAAATTACGTTACCTATTATTGGAGAATATGAAGTAGCAGGTGATACTGTAATGAAAATAAAAAATGATTTAGTATTGATATACAGTAAAATTTTTAAGCGTCCAGATGTTATAGTATTAATTCCTGATTATTTAACTAAAATTCACCAGCTTAAATTAGAACTACGTGCAGTATCGAAAGGGTTGAGGCGATCAGTCACTGTAGACGCAAAGGGTTACATATTGTTACCTATGATTGGCGAGATTAAGGTGAATGCTAAAACAATTGCTCAAGTTAGCTCAGCTCTTAATTTAGAATATTCAAAAATAAACTCAAGCTTGCAAGCGCATCTGTTCCTGAATTAAATTGACGTGATAGATAATTCGGTTTTTTGTTGGAACATAGTGTTATGTTGCAAACCAGTGGACTGAAATCTGCTGTACATAATTCCTTATCAGCAAAGTTAATGAAGAAGTTTATAAAGCTTGGTACTTCGATTTCTTTCTAACTGCAAGTAGTAAAGTTTGATAATTGTTTTAAAATAATAAAGGTTGAATTCGTTAGTATATGATTGATTTTATCAAAATCTGTTTATTTCATTTTAGTCTGGTTGCATGAAAAACATAAATAATGAAAATTTTGCTAGAACACTAGCTGACATTTTATATTCACAAAAGCAAGCTGCCCAAATTGCTTTTGTTATAGTCTTTTTTTCCTGTGTTGCATACGTGGTTTTAGCGCCTGATAACTATCAGGCGGATGGGTCTTTGTTATTTCAAGTAAAAGAAAATAGAACGGATCTAAAGGCTTCTGATGATGAGATCATAAAAACTTCTATAATCAAAATTGATGGACTTTCTTCAGAATCTGAGAGATTAACCTCAAGGCGGGTACTTTTAAAAACAGCACAAAAACTAATTGTGCAAAATCCTGCTTATCATGATGAAGAGAGTCTTCCGGACAGTATATTGAATGCATTAATTATTGATGTTGATACGGATTCAAATATTATTTCTTTAAGTTTGTCATGGGATAATGCAGAGGATGCAAAATTTATTTTAGATACTCTGATGCAGATTTATTTAGAATCGCGAAAACAAGGAGAGGGACTGATTATGAAAAATGCCTCTTTAGATAATTCACTTTCATCTTATTTGGACGGCTGGAAAAAGAAAAAAGCGGAGGTTTTAGCTTTAATAAAGAAACATAATGCTCCTGATATTGATCATGAGCTGTTAAATAACTTAGCCTTAAAAAAACATTTTCAGACGCAGATTGCTGTCTCAGAAAAGGAAAAGATATCTTTAAAAGAAGACATTAAGATATTAAATTCTATGTTTAATGATGGTGAAATGCATTTATATTCATTCCTCAGTAATGAGGTACTAAATGGTTTGATTGAATCTCTTAAAAGTATAAAAAAAGAAAAACTCGAAGCGGATAAAATATTTTTACCAAATCGTATTGAAGTGAAAGAGCTTGATCAATTATTTAAGACTAGCTATAAGGAATTAAAGGAAAAGATTAGATTGCATTTGGAAAAACAAAAATCTGTCTTGAAGGGAACAGAGCAAAACATTGCAGATATGAAAAAAAGTATAAAGAATTTGGATAAACGTAATATTGAATTGAAAGAAATTGCGATTAAAATGGAACAGCTTACAATGGAAGCATCATTATTAGCCTCTTCCATTGAGACTTCATATAGGCAGCAAAATATGCCTCAAATGAGAGATATATTGGACATGCAGGTCACGATTCTTAGTGCTGCAAAAGCAAGTTTAACGCCGGTGCATTCGGCACGATATCAAATTATTGTGATAGGTTTTATATTAGCAATTATTATCAGCTTATGTGTTGCTTTATTATTCAATTTTTTTGACCATAACATTAAAACCAGCAGAGATATACGGAAGTATTTTGATGGTATCCCTGTATTATTTACAATTGAAAATGTTGATGAAGGCTAATAGAATTATTGACTGTCTGGATATAGACTTGAATTGTCTGGCAAGTATAACGTTATCTAAAGACTAAATTGGTATGTGTGTCTAGTAAATGATCGCCTAAATCGTTTTGGTATGAACTGAACTTTATGCCAACATTCATATCCTCAGTTTTTCGGACGATTGTGCCTGTTATGGTAAAAGGACGACTATCAGATTTAAAAATGAGTTCCAGATCAACTTTTGTATTGATACGAAAATTGGTACTGGGTGCATTTACTAGCGCACCTTTACTACTGACATCAAGTAGCTCAACATTTATGGGCTTGCTTTTTCCTATTAATTTATAAACGATTAAATGTGCCCCTATATCATCTCTGACAAAACGAATTGTTCTACGTCTGTTATTTTCTAAATCATCTAAATCAAGTTGGAGATCATCTTCAAGCTCATCTGAAAATGATGACAAAAATAATGATTCTTGTTTAGTAAGCTCTTCTTCGATAGAAATATTTTTAGCCGAGAGTGGGCTTGACGTTTCTAGCGTTTCAGATTGGTTGCTGTAAACTATATCTTCAAGTAACTGGCTTAATAGAGAAACAACAGCTTCATTCTGGTGTTCTTTAAATCGGATGGAATAGGTTTTTCTGTCTGTATTGCTAATAATTTTTCCAGGAATTTCTATTTTTCCTGGATCTGATTGAAAGATAAGGTTTAAACTTATTTTAATATGAGTGCGTAAAGAAGACGTTGTTTTAATAATGGCATTTTTACTATTAATTTCCACTAGTTCGACATCAATTATTTGCTTGTTTCCCGATTTTTTGTGAATTACTAATTGTGATTTTAGATCAACGTCTGCATAAGAAGGAGGAATAACTTGATCAATTGGTCTTTCATGATCAGATAGAGTTATCGTAATATCTTGCTTTCTTTTCTCCTTTGTATTAGGTGAAGAAATATAAACTGAATCTGTATTATCAATCTTGCTTATTTTAGTGTCAGAAATAACAGGTGGGACATCTATCAATGAAATTTCTTGTGAAAGCAATTCAAGACTTTCTTTTAGAATGATAATTTCAGGTTCAAGGTCTTGATATTCAATTATTTCAATATTGATGTTTTCTAGTAAAGTAATTTGTTCAGCTGTTTGCACAGAAATTGATTGTTGTAATACGTCACTATTTAATTCTTCAGTAAGTATTTCTTTTTCTAGGTTTCTTATGAGAGTCAGAACGGGATAACACGATTCAGTATTTTCTTGTTTAGAAATTTGTTCGGATAATAGGATTTTTTTCGCTGTTTTTTTAGCAATGCTAGAAATTAGTGCGTTATATTCTAAAGTATCCTCAGATACAATTTCTAATAAATCAGTGCACAGCATCTGTTTTTCTGAAATGGATGATGGAAGCAGAGAATATACAGATTCTTTTTGTTTGATGACAAATGCTAAATCATCAAAATCTTTTGTTATTTTTTCAAGCGTTAAGTTAATTGAGCCTTGGTGGGGTGATGTTGTCATGATAGTTTGCACTTGATAAAAGTATTCAGGTCAATAGTGTTGTTTATGATACAAGTGGAAATATTCTTCTAATTGTAGCTTAAAAAAGTATTTTAAAAGTTGGGATTAGAAAAGGACCTTTTACTGTGATTTAGATAAACGAAACCCTAGATAACTCACCCGGACGTTTGAACCATACCAAACGCGATAGGCTGATCGAAGTACGTTGGTGCCACTAAACCAGCTTCCGCCTCGTACAACATGTTCTAAGGCCTTGACAGGTCCTAGTGGATTGTTGATTGGACTATTATTGTAATAGGTAGAACTATACCAGTCCTGTACCCATTCCCATACATTTCCACTCATGTCATAAGTGCCTAAACTATTTGCTTGTTTTTGCCCAACAGGATGAACCTTATTGTCAGAATTATCCTTATACCAGGCAACACTGTCGGCACTGTTACTGCCACAATAATGTTGCTTTTTTCCACCACTAAGACAAGCAAATTCCCATTCGGCTTCGGTTGGTAATCGATATTTTTGATTTGTCTTTAGATTAAGCTTACGGATAAATGTTTGTACCTCATTCCAACTGATATTTTCAACGGGGTTATTGTTTTCTTTGAAAATAGAGGGGTTATTTCCCATTATTTGTTGCCATAATGCTTGAGTAACTTCATATTTTCCTATGAAATATCCTGACGTTAAGCAGACTTTATGCTCCGTTGCATAAATTTCATTGTCCCCCATATTAAAACAACCCGAGTTAACCCAGACCATTTCAATTTTAATTGGAGATTTAGTTGATTTTTGTTCTGTCGATTTTGGTATAGCTTTTTTTATAGCTACTTTGTTATTTCTTCTATTAAAGGGCTTATTTAGAGGGGTTTTTTTTACTGATTTAAGGTTTTTTTCTACTTCTGAAATGTTTGGGTTTCCTGGCTCTATGGTTTTAGCCTTTTCTAAGAATTGCTTGGCCTTGAGAAGATTTTGTTTTTGAATATGTTTATTGCTTAATTCCAGATATTTATCTGAAATTTTGAACATGCCGAGTTTCGCTTGTTTACTGTTAGGTTGTAGTTGTAGTACGTGCAGGTATTTTTCTAATGCATTATTGCCTTTTGGAGACGTTAAACGCAGTTGATTGATATTAGATGCAGCGTTGTTTAATAGTACTTTTATTTCTTGAAGCGTTTTTATGGAAAGGTGCTTAGCTGAGGCTTGTTGTTTGAGTTGCTCCAGTTTTTGCTGTTTTTTTATTTTTGCAGCCTGGTCATCAATTGCTATTTTATTTTTGACCAGCGATTTTTGATTTACAGTGTCATAATCAATTGTTTCTGGTGCTTCATTTGTTATATAGGCAGTCAGTTGTTGCAGTTTTTGTTTTTGATTAATACCAATGGCCACTATGATTATACTGATCAGAAAAAAAGACAACCAGTATTTAAAAGGATCTGAGTTAGGTTTGTTTTCAATAGGCTGAGAGATTAAATCAATTGCAGCAGTTTTCTCAATAGAAAAGCTAGTGTTTTGTATTGGCGTTTCAATTGATTCGGTGCCATCTCCAGCGGTGTCCGGTTTATTAATTGTAGTACTTTCTTTTTGCTGTTTGATATTTGTAGATTGAGTGTCTAAATCTGGTGTTAGTGGAGATTCAATGATATTTTCAAGGCTTTGAGGTACCGTGTCCTCAGGTTGGGGGGGAAGGTGAGCCGTGATCGTTTCATCATTTAGAGTATTGGCGATTTGATGTTTAATTTCAGCAGAATGAGTCTCAGGGGCTAATGCAACAGTTTTTTTAAGGATATTTTCAATGCTTTGTGGTTTTGATTTGGTATCAACTGAACGTATTGAAATTTTGGGTAAGACATTGGCAGTGTTTGTTTGTTTGGCAGCAAAAAGCAATGGGTTTTGATTCAGTTTGAAAAGAATTTCAGCCGTATTTTGGGGGCGATCAATTATAGCCGGAGCAAGCATCCAATCAGTAAGTGACAGCAGGTCTTTTGAGTAAAGTCCATGACCTATAGTTGTTGCTGGTATTAAAGGGTCTGCAAGTTTTTTGTTAAAAACTTTGTTGTGTCGTGTTTTGGCATTGACAGGGTCTTGGCCGCTAATGCATTTGTACAATACTGCTCCCAAAGCATATAGGTCACTCCATGGGCCTAGTTTACTCAGGTTATTTCCATATTGTTCATTGGGAGTGTATCCAGAACAGGCAATACTCGGAAGTTTCTTTAATCGAGCTGCGATAGCACGCTGCGCAGAGCCAAAATTAATCAGTGCTGGATCGCCTCGTTCTCGAATGTAAATATTGCTGGGAGAGATATTAAAATGGTAATGTTTTTGTTCGTGAATATATTGCAGGCCTGAAACAATAGCCTTAAGAAGAACTAGAAGATCTTTTTCAGGGAGTGTTGTGGGGTTATGTTGAATAATCTTTTGTGTTAGGGTTTGTCCCTGTATTGACGGTATGCATTGGTAACCCGTGTTATTCGCAGGTATATAATTTTGAACGCATATAATATTAGGATGATGAAACTTTGACAGAGCATTCGCTTCATCAAGAAATTGATCTAAACCATATTGAAAATCATCCCTTTTGTTTTTGTTAGGGTTAATTATATGGCTATTATCTGCTCTAACAGAAATACCTATGGGGAAATATTCTTTTATAAGCACTAATTTTTTATGCTTGGTATCCCAGGCTTTATAAATAATGCCAAAAATATCTACACTTAAAGTTTCCCGAATTTCATAGCAATTTACTAATGAGTCAGTGTCTAGGCTAATAATTTTAGGTTCTAGCTGCATGCTGGTATGTTATTGTTTTCTGATGGTTTAATTGTACCACCATATTTTCCAATTGACTTATTTGGAATGCTAAAAAAGCTGCGATGACACCTTGGCGGATTTCGAAAAAAAATCAGCCTATTTGGCTTAAAAATGACCTGTGCAGGAGGCGGTTACTACAAGAATGGTAAAGATAGGGGCTAGTACACTATCAATATAACAATGACAGAATAATAGTAGAATTGTGCATGCAGGACTATTCAGCACTGTGCGCGAAAGGGATCTTTGGATTTTTGTAGGCTTTATGGGTATATGGTTATCCGGTTTTAAAGTAGAAATAGAGTTTCCACTTCCTTAAATTTAGTAAAAAATTATGATTTTTTTGATGGTCTATTTAACCAATATTGTGAGGCTAATTCATTAGCTTGTTGCTGTGTGTTGGCTCTTCTCAATAACTTTAAAGCAATAGCTGTTGTGCTGATAATAGTTGCTTCAGCAAATTCATCATTGATTTCTCCCCGCCATAGCTGAGCAAGTAGCTGTGGGTCCATATTATCTGACTTTACATGACGACGAGCAAAAACTGCTGGCCAACGCTCTTCAGTTAATTCTTGGTTTTGTACTGATTGAACCAGGCAGTCCATATCCGGGTTTCGTTCAGTTTCACCTCCTTCACCTTTGAGTACAGCCATGCTGGGCTGTTTTAATAGCAATGCTGCTTTTTGGTGTACCTGTCTATAACTGGGGTGAAATATTCCTTGCATAGTGTGTGATGCATTTAGTGGATTAATAAGTCTGACCAGGGTATGTACAGGTGAGCGTAAACCCATTAGTGGACGAAGATTTATCATTTCGTATAATTTTGGGCAAAAATGCTCTAGTGAAAGATAGCTAAAATTTTTCTCTTTAATTTGTAATAATGATTCTTCAATACTTGTTGTACAATTGTAGCCTAGGTATCTTAATACATTGTGGGTATAAATTCGGCCTTCTGTGTGTCCTCCGGCACCATGCATAAAAACGCTAAAACCATTCTCAGCCAGCAATAATGTAGAGAGTAAAAACCAAGGTAAGTGGCGACGCTTTCCTGCATAAGATGACCAGTCTAAATCTATTTTTAGATTATGTTCTGGAATAATCAGCGATTCACGTGAGGCTTGTACAAACCCTGCCAGCTCCTCAGCAGTTTCTTCTTTTACACGCATTAGCATTAAAAATGCGCCTAATTGAATCGGTTCAACCTGGTCAGCTAATATCATGGACATTGCACGATATGCTTCATCTTGTGTCAATGGGCGAGAGCCTTTTTTTCCTTTGCCTAGAATTTTTATGAATTCGGCAAACGGATGTTCGGCTTGAAGGCGTTTCATGAAGAAAAAGTTATTGGGAAATAGTGGTCAATTAACAAAGCAGCAAACATAATCATTAAATAATTTATAGAATAGAAAAAAGTTTTCATTGCTGTTTTATTATCTTTATCAAGCATCATTTTGATTGCATAGTAGATAAAGCCAAGACCTAACATGAGTGCAGTGCCAAGATATATCAAGCTACTCATTCCTGTTAGATAGGGGAGTAATGTGACAATAAGTAGCAATACGGTATAGAGCAAAATTTGAAGCCTGGTAAATTCCGGACCATGTGTGACGGGAAGCATGGGGATTTTTGCTTTAGCATATTCTTCCCGTTTTGCTACCGCTAATGCCCAAAAATGAGGTGGTGTCCAAATAAAAATAATCAGAAACAGTAATAATGCATGAGGGTGTATTTCACCTGTAATTGCACACCAGCCAAGTACCGGTGGAGCAGCACCTGCCGCACCTCCTATCACAATATTTTGGGGAGTCATGTGTTTGAGATAGACGGTATAGATAACAGCATATCCAATCAGGGATAATAATGTTAGAGCAGCAGTCAGGGGATTAACAAAGATGACCAGGACGAACATTGCAATAATACCAAGTATCGCAGCAAATATTAGTACATTCTGGGAATTGAGATCGCCTGTAGGTAGTGGACGATTTTGAGTTCTAGCCATTTCTGCATCTGCTTTTTGATCAATAAAATGATTGATAGCAGCTGCCGAAGAAGAAGCAAGACCAATACCTATGGTGCCATATATTAACAGATCAAGTGGTGGTATTCCAGGTACAGCTAGTAGCATGCCTACGATAGCAGTAAAAATTATGAGTATAACCACCTTGGGTTTACATAACTCAAAATAATTTCTCCAGGAAAGTGATGATCGTTTGTTTTTCATTCTGATATTAGAGTCCTAACTCTTATTTAAGGTGTATAGAATACAGGGAACTATTCATTATTGAAATAGCTTGAGTTGTCTACATACATTACGCATAAGCTTCAGGACACTGATATTAATGTTAATTATTGACTTCATAGCTCATAATATGCCCTAAAGACCATTGTTTACAATGATTTGGCAAGAAGTAATTTATTGAAATTATTTGTAACTTTTTGAAAAACAATAATATAAGGAAAATAAATGGATCAAAAAGAAAACACTAAAAATAGCCGCCATGCTGAATTGCCTGATGAACATAAAGATCCTTTAATACAATTTCTTCATCTCACTATTAGATTGGCCGTAAAAGTGTTAGCTATTCTAATGGCATTGGTAATTATTTGGGGTGTAGGAGATGTTATTTATGTGCTCTATCAACGGTTAATGACTCCGCCTTTATATTTGATAAATATATCAGATATTTTTGCAACTTTTGGTGCTTTTCTTGCTGTATTGATAGGCATAGAGATTTTTATTAATATAACGATTTATATAAGAGATGATGTTTTACCGGTTAAGTTGGTAATAGCGACTGCTTTAATGGCGATATCCAGAAAAGTGATTGTTTTTGATTTCAAAGAGTTAACGCCTATGTATATCTTTGCAACAGCGGCAGTGGTATTAGCGCTTGGAATTACCTACTGGTTAATAAAGAAAGAATGATGTTGAAATTTATTAAGTCTAAATGTTTTGAAATATCATTAAATGACTATTAACCTATTGCAGTTTACTCTCGAATTTGACGTTTATAGATTAACTTCACAAACGTTGTCATTCCGATTAGCGGGAGGAATCTTGAGTCTAAGTACAACTTGAGCAACAAGATTTCTCTCGCAGGTCGAAATGACAGTCCATTTAAAGTTTGACTGTGCTTTGGTAATAGTTATTTTATTGGTCAGAGTGTTAAGAATATTTATGAAAAGATATATGGTTTTATTGATCAGGTTGGTTAAAATGCAATTTAGATTGTATTTGGCAGCTGCTTTTATTGGCGGTGTAGTCGGCATTTTAATTTTTTACCCATTATATGATTTTGTATATTTTCATGAACATGGTGTGGAAAATATGACAGCTTTTGATTACATATCGGGCCGATTCATAGCGTCATTACAAGGGCATACTCCAATAAAAACCTGGTTTATTGCTAAAGTAGGGATAGTTTTTGGCGTGGTTTTAGCATGGGTCTATGGGAAATTGCATAAAAAGCTCGCTCAAATAGAACAATTAACAGCTGAATTGCAACGTGATTTAAAAGCATCTATACAACAGGGAGAAGGGCCATTATTAGAATTCAAATCATCATTTCGCTGGGATTATCAACAGGCATGCACAAATAAAAATATTGAAACAGCCGTTATTAAAACACTTGCTGGGTTTATGAATAGTCATGTCGGTGGTACATTGTTAATTGGTATTGCTGATGACGGTAAAGTTTTAGGTTTAGAAAACGATTTTAATACCTTGCGAAGGAAAGACAGCGATGGCTATGAGCAACTGTTGATGACTACAATCGCTTCAAGTTTAGGCGCACGTTTTTGCCAATATATTCATGTTATGTTTCATCTTGTTAATGAAAATTATGTTTGTAGATTAATAGTCAACCCATCACCACATCCGGTTTTTTTTAAACAAAATAAAGATGCCAAATTTTATTTGCGTACAGGAGGAGGGACAAGAGACTTAAATATAGAAGATGCAACTGATTATATATCCCAGAGATGGGGGCGCTAAGAATGAGCTTGCTATGGGTAAAAAGTTTATGTTTCTTTTATTGATTTTATTGGAGTGAACAAATGCGAGGGAAAAATGTTTAAAATATTCTTTGGTGAGATTAAGACAGGACGATTGCTACGACTCTCTTATTTAGGTTATACACTATTAATGCAGTTGTTGGTAATTGCAATGGTTTTAGCTTTTATTGTTGCCATTGGCGCAAGTGAAAATCTAATTGGTGGTGATTTTCAGCAAATACAAGATATGCTTAGAGCATGGTTTTCTGTGCCTTTTATTATCATTTTTGGAATTGGTATGGTTTTATTTGGCTTTGCTGGATTTAACCTTATGGCTAAACGAATTCGAGATACAGGGTTACCTGGGTGGTGGACATTACTAGCTATACTTGTTGTGGAAATTATAGTATCAATTATTATTTCGCAGGAAACTTCTGCTAATCTACATATTTTTCTTACAATTGTTTTATTATTGGTTCCTGCTGATACCTTTACCAAAACAGAAAATAATCACTGAATTAATATCTTCTGCAATAAAAATTGTTTGAGCATTTTGTTTGACCTAAAAATTCATCAACAATGCCTTAGTTTTCATGTTGAACAGCATCATTTTTTCCTGAGTTTAGTTATAGCCATGCTATTCAGCTTAATCTTAGAAAGATCAGTTGATGTGGGGTTGTAGTGTAAATTATCGGATTAACAGTGATTTAACAGGTTTTTTCAGGTTTTTATCATTAGGAATAAGATTTTATTAAGAAAAGTTGAGTTAATGATTTTAAGCCGGGTTTTCACTATCAATAAACACACATTTCAACCTACATTGCTCTTGTACCTGTTTCATTAGACTCAGTATTCCTCCTTTTTCGGTAGCGGCATGACCGCCAGCAAACATATGAATATGGTTTTCCTGACTTTCATGCCAGTCATGTTCGGATATTTCACCGGTAATATAAGCATCCAACCCTGCATTTTGTGCTAACACCCAGTCGTTGTTAGCACCACCAGTAATAATCCCAATTGTGCTAATCAATTGATTTTCATCATGACTCGCCAAGATAATATGATGATTTAATACGGTTTGTAATTTTAAACGTAATTCTTTGGGAGAAATGGGGCTTTTGAAAACCCCCTTGATTCCTGTAGGGGAGCCTTTATAATCGCCAAAAGCAGTCTGTTGCTGACAGTCTATTTGCTGTCCTAAAACAGCTGCATTGCCAATTTCAGGATGTGCATCCAGGGGCAAATGATAAGCAAATAAATTAATATTGTTGTTAATTAATGGGAATACACGTTTGGCAAAACTACCCGTTAGAGTACGAGAACCATGAAATTTCCAAAACAGGCCGTGGTGTACGACTAAAGCATCTGCTTGTAACTTAACAGCCTGTTCAATTGAGTCTCGAGTGGCAGAAACTGCAAAGGCGATTTTATTGATCTGTTCCGCGCCTTCAATTTGCAAACCATTCGGACAATAGTCGTTAAATGAGGCTGGAACCAATAAATCAGTGAAAAAATGTTCTAAGTTTTCTCTATTCATAACCGAGTGAGTGATTTTAGGAATTAGAAATGAATTGTCGCCAAATGGTTTTAAACGTTTCAGTTAGTGTTGGATCATTATTTAAAACACGTTCTGAAATAGTACCAGTCAAAAACCATTGTCCTTCATCTATTTCATCATTATTAAGTTTGAAAGGGCCATTATGCATGCATTGGTAGACATGTATAAATTCCATACCGAGTTGTGGAATAGGGGAGAGTTTAAATAATGCTTGCAAGCTATTTTCGATATTTATCCCTAACTCTTCTTCGACTTCTCTTATTGCACTCACAGTGTATTGTTCGCCTGCATCAACATGACCCGCAGCAGAGGTATCCCAGAGTCCTTTATTAAAATCCTTTTTCATTGATCTTTTTTGTAAAAATAGGTGTCCTTGTTGATTAAATACCAGGATATGTACAGCGCGGTGACGTAGTCCTGAGGCATGGACTACATGTCTAGGAAGGGTGTCAAACACCTGATCGTTTTCATCAACAACAGAGAGTAATTCGTAATTCATAATTAGAGTCGATTCCTGAGCTTTTGTCGTGTAAGGTAATGCTTTTCAAGCATAGTGAAAAGCAAAATATAAATAATGGCAAGAAGAAGTGAACATAGTCAGGAAGAAATAAAGGAAATGGTGTTGAAAGCAGCTGAAACCATCGTGGTTGAAGAGGGCTTTTCTGAGTTAAAGGTTCGTAAAGTAGCAATGGAGATTGGCTATACCGTGGGTAGTATTTATATGGTCTTCGATAACATGGCAGATTTGATTATGCATGTTAAAGGAAGAACACTGGATGATATTTCCCAGCAGCTTAAATTAGTAGTTAATGAGGACAACGCAGAACAAACAATCGAGCAGCTTGCTAAAACATATTTGGCTTATGCAAGTCATAATTTTAACCGCTGGAGTATGATTTTTGAACATCACCTGAGCGAAAATGATGTTGTACCTGAATGGTATCAGCAGAAAGTCGATAATGTATTTAGTCTAGTTGAGGCACAATTTAAACGGTTATCAGCTGAACATAATGAACAACAAAGTAAAATGGCTGCATATGCTTTATGGAGTGGAGTACATGGCGTTTGTACCTTATCATTAACAGGAAAACTGGATTTGGTAGGGGTAAATAATATTGAAAATATAGTCGTGATGCTGGTTGATAATTTTATTAAAGGCTGGAAGCAAGTTTAATCATAATTTCACTTTGTTTTATTTTCAGGCAGGTGTAATGAAACCAGGAACGTGGCTATGAAAACTAAAGAACCTAATGCTGCCAAGGCCATGACAGGATTAACTTGTTGCGATGCGGCATAAGTATAACTACCCACTGCAACTAGCATAGCGACATTCTGGAAGAAACCTTGCAAGGCAACAGCACCGCCACTGCCAATACTCTCCTGACCCAGTTCCTGTAGAGCTGCATTAATCGGAACAATAAACATACCTCCAGCCAACCCTATGGCAAAAAGCGCAGCGCGTGCAGTCCATATGGTATCGGTAAAACTTAATGCAATTATAAAAAGGGCCATTAAATAGGCGGGGATTCTTGCTCGGCTTAAAAAATCCAGGGGGATTAAGTGAGGGACTAATGCAGAGCCGACAACAATCCCAATGGCAAGAAATAAAGTGAGTTCAGCAATATCACTGGCGTTTTGAGTCATTAATATTAATGGAGCCCAGGCAATAATAACAACCCGAACCGTTGCTGCAGTGGCCCAAAATATAGAAGCCCCTAAAATTGCAAAACGAGATCTGGGGGTGGTAAAAAAAAGCCGTATTTGTTGAAAAAAAAGTATAACTTTAGAACCTGGCTCAGCATGTTTACTGATTTTTTTCGGTAATAACAAGCTGACCAAGGCAGAAATAACATAAATAATAATGGTACCGATTAAGGCATATTGAATTGAATAATCAGCGACTTTAGCACCGATAACCATACCTAAAAGAATGGCTAAAATAGTAGAACCTTCTATCCAGCTGTTTGCTTTTACCAGTGATTCCTTATCAGCCAGTTCAGGTAATATTCCATATTTGGCCGGGCTATAGATAGCTGCACCTGTTCCTACCAAGCAATAGGCAATCAAAGGTTCTATATTTAATAACAGTAACCCTGCTCCGGATGCTTTAACTAGATTGGCGATGATTAAAACTTTAGATTTTGCATGATTATCTGCAAAAGCGCCTACCCAGGGAGCGAATACAACAAAAGCAATTAAAAACACACTTTGTAAAGCAGGTACGTACCATGTAGCCAGATGTGTTGATTGCATCACTAATGCAATCACGGTAAATAAAATGGCATTATCAGCAAAAGCAGAAAGGAATTGGGCTATAAGCAATGGGTATATTGTTTTGTTCATGAGGTTTTGCCTTTAACTGTTTTTTGCTTATGTTTTATATTTTTATTCGAATTCAGTAGCATATGCTGGTTTATGTTTTATGTTTTATGTTTTATGTTTTATGTTTCTTTTTATCCCTATAGTAAATTTTGATGTGATTAGAGCCTTTCATGGTGTCTTTTTTGACATCAAATAAGTCTGTTGCTTCAATTAAGGTTAATAGTTTGGAATATCCATAATTTCTGGGGTCAAAATCAGGAAATTGGCGTTTTATGAAACTACCACATATGCTAAGCAGTGCCCATCCGTCGTCATCTTCTTCTGAGCGCTCTTCAGCGGCATTCCTTAAGGTGTTAATCAGTTTTGAATCCTGACAAAGTTGTTGCCGACTAAATTGGTTTTTTGGTTGCTCATTCTGTTGTTTGTCTTTAGACAGTTGGTCTAAGTTTTTTCCTTCTTCATCAGAATCTAATGTTTTTAAAACTTCAATATATAAGAAATCATCGCACGCATTTTTAAATGCAATAGGCGTTTGTTTTTTGCCAACGCCATATACATAAATCTGTGATTCTTTTAATCGGGTGGCTAATTTTGTGAAATCACTATCACTTGTGATAATCGCAAAGGCATTAAATTTATTGGAATATAGCAAATCCATGGCATCAATAATCATGGCGGCATCAGAAGAATTTTTGCCCTGAGTATAGGAAAACTGTTGAACGGGTTGTATAGCTAATTCGTTCAAAGGGTCTTTCCAGTTTTTCAGAGCGGGTGCTGCCCAGTCGCCATAAGCTCTTTTTACAATAATGTAGCCATATTTTGCTAATTCAGTCATGATCGCTTGCAACGCTGATAATTGTGTGTTTTCAGCATCTATCAATACAGCCAGTTTTTTTGCTTCTTGTATCATGATTTAATTAAGTTTTTCAGTGGCTAATTTAGTGACTTCAGGATAATTGACTTTACCTGTTGCTAAGACCGGGATCTTGTCAACAACTATAATTTTCCTTGGTAAGCTTATCGCATGAACGCCAGGGCATGAGTCAGACAGTTGCTTACTGTTAGCACTTTTTTGTGTGGTTAACAATATAACTATCTCCCCTTTTTTGGGGTCAGGTAAACTGGTGGCAGCATGTAGGGCATCAGGCCAGGCTTTAACCGCATGTGATTCAACTGCAGTTAAAGAAACCATCTCTCCGCTGACTTTAGCAAAACGTTTACTGCGACCACGAATGCTTATAAAATTATCTTCATCAACATTAACGATGTCTCCAGTATCGTACCAGCCTTTACCGTATATTGATTCTGGGGGTACTAACTTCCCAGGATTATCTGAGAGTAAATAACCGTGCATAATATTAGGTCCATAGACATGTAACTGACCGGCATCTTCAATTCCGGGGATTGCTTGCAGCTGATATTGCATTTCAGGCATGAAACGGCCTACAGTACCTGCTTTATAATCCATCGGGGTATTGACAGAAGTGACGGGTGAGGTTTCTGTTGCGCCATAGCCTTCTAGAAGACGAATGCCAAATTTATCTGCCCATAAATCCCGTGTACTATCTTGTAACTTTTCAGCACCTGCCACCACATAGCGCAAATTGTAAAAATCATAGGCGTGTGCTTTTTTGCCATATGCGGCTAAAAAGGTATTTGTACCAAACATAATGGTTGCCCCTATATCGTAGGCAACTTCAGGTATAACACTATAATGTAGCGGGGATGGATAAAAGAAGGTAGTCATACCATTAAGTATGGGTAGCATAGTGCCTACTGTAAAGCCAAACGAATGGAACATGGGGAGGAAATTGAGAACTACGTCTTGAGCATTAAAACTAATACGTGATTTTACCTGGTTAAGGTTGGCCAGGATATTGGAATGCGAAAGCACTACACCTTTAGGTTCCCCCTCCGTTCCAGAGGTAAATAAAACAACAGCAGGGCTATCAGAGCTGATGGACAGATGGTTATACCAGTAATTAGCCGTTTTACATTGAATTAAGGCTTGAATCTTATCTACAGCGGAAATTGATTTTGCCAGATCTTCCAGGTAGACGAGGTTGAGTTGTGTTGCCAGTGCATCCGCATCCACATTTAATTTAGCCATTTCAATAAAACGTCGGGAAGTTAATACTGTTTTTATCTGTGCAGTTTTACATGCCGAAGTCATGCCTGCTGAACCGGTAGAAAAATTAAGCATGGCAGGGATGCGGCCATGAAGTTGTAGACCTAAAACAACATTTAATGTTTTACTGGAGTTTGGTAAAAAAACACCTACGTTTTCTCCTGGTTGGGTGATGTTTATTAAGGCATTACCAATAGCAATCGAGCGTGTTATTAAAGTATTGTATGAGAGAGGTTTGCGCTCCATGTCCTCGACAACTGTATGTCTTCCACCATGAATGGTACGTGCTTCCAAAAGAGCAGAAAAAATGGTTTGTTGATAATGACTGGTAGCAAAAATCATTTCACTCATTAAGTCAGTTAGTACATGTCCACAATATTTACGTCTGGATTTTCCTTTTAATTCGGGGTTGGCTGCTATTTTTGTATGAGGAAGAATCTGTATGGTAATTTTAGGAAACAGACGCAAGCGAACGATATTTCTGAGTCTGGAAAAGTGGGTGTATTCTGCGCCATGTATTCGCACCGGAAGTATTGATGCTTCTGATTTGTCTGCAATCATTCCGGTGCCGTCATAAATCTTCATTAAAGACCCTGTCACTGTAATACGCCCCTCTGGAAAAATCACAGTTTTGGTATCATTTTGTAAATGATTAATCAGTGCTTTTAATGATAAAGGCTGGGTAGGGTCCAATGGAAATACATGGGAAAGTCCTAGAAAGGGTTTAATCCACCAACGTTCAGAAATATGCGTATTAATGGCAAATGTAATATTGTCAGGAAGGAATACTCCAAGCAACAAAGGGTCTAAGAAAGAAGTGTGGTTGGAGATAATGAGGACTCTATCCCCGGCTTTTTCATAGTTATCCAGACCTTTGACTTCAACCTTATAAATTAAGGTTAAGAGCCAGTGTAAGATTTTTTTTAACATTATTTTCTCCAGTAAAAACCTATAAAAAAAGTAACTTTTTGTGTACTGACAACGACAACTTCTATATTAGCAGGTAACAAAAATTCAGAATGGATTTACTATAACCAATAATTAAACAATGTTCAATTAATGTTGATGTATTTTTTACTTTTTTAGAATCTGTAAACTGTGGATCAGGGTATATAATATGAATTTTGAGTTTGTCTGTACTGGGTCAGAGTAGTTAGTCAATGAAAATACTTAACATTTATTTCAAAAATATCAACTCATTGGAAGGTGAAAATCGAATTCATTTTGATCAGGCACCGATAGCTGATGGTGGTGTTTTCGCCATTACTGGACCCAATGGTTCGGGTAAATCCAGTGTTTTAGATGTGATTACTCTTGGGTTATACGGTGAAACTTTTCGTTTTGACAGACCGGCTGACCATGTAATGACCAAGTCGACTACAGAAAGTTTTGCTCATGTTGAATTTTCACTAGGGGATGATAAATTCAAATCAAGCTGGCATGTTAAGCGTAAAGACGGAGATTTAACTGGCGAACTATTAGCGCCAGAAATGAAACTGATTCAACTTAATGGTAGCGAACAAATTCTGGAACATAGCGCGCAAACAGTAAGAAGTAGAATGGCTGAATTGACTGGAATGGATTTCCATAAATTCAGTAAATCAATGGTTTTGGCACAAGGCGATTTTGCTGCTTTTTTAAATGCGCTGGACAGTGAGCGTATGGATATTTTGGAAAAAATCAGTGGTGTCGATCTTTACCAGGAATATAAAAAACAGGCTGAAGAAAAAAACACGCAAGCGCAAACCAGGCTGCAACAATTAGAACAGGATCTTAATGCAATTCCAGTGATGGATGTTGCAACGCAGGAAGCCAGTGAACATGACCTGGCCGATTTCAAAGAGCAGCAGATTGAACTTGAAAATGAACAAGATGAGGTTCAGCAACAGCTAGCCCAGGCTCAGAAAATATCAAGTTTAGAGCGTCAGCTAGAAACATTTACTGATAAGCAGCAGCAACAGCAAATTCAACTGGAAGAAAATCAGCAGATTCTTGAAAAAATTGACAGTTTGCAGAATGTATTGGGCTTGGAAGGCGAATTAACCGCTGTTGACGATAAAGTTGAGCAAACGCAGCAAAGTAAAAAAACATTAGATTCTTATCGTAGTGAATTGACGTTACTGCAAAATCAGCTTAAATCCAGTGGTTTTGATAAGGCGAAGACGATGGCTGCCCCTGTTCCAGAACAAACAGTTGCGCAGCAGAAAAGTAGCATAGATCAGTTAAAGCTTAAATTCAGTGAGCTAAAATTTGAACTACCTAAAGAAAACTCTCTACTTCAAAGCCTGAATCAGCAAATAGAAGAAAAAAAATCAGCTTTAAACACCACAGGAATTTGGCTGCAGGAACATGGAAAAGATAAAAGTTTATTGGATAATTTTCCAGAAACAGGGAAATTAAAAACGCTTAGAGCTGAATTGACTGTGGCAGCAGAAAAGCAAAAAACCTATGCAAAATGGTCAAAAAATACCACGAAGGGATTAAAGAAAAAAAGCTCTGATAAAAAGATGTTGAGTCAAAAAAACATCGATTTAAAGGCTCAGATAGAGATGAAAGAAAAGGCATTAGAAACTTTGGCTGAAGGCAAATCTTTGCAGGATTTGCAAGAGATGAAAGTTGAGCAGCAAGAGCGGGTAAATAATTTTCAGGAATTATATGATTTAGCAAATGTGAATGCAAAATTAAACAAAAAAGGATTATTTAGCTTATCTATTTTTTCTAAGAGTGTGAGTGCAGAAGAAAAGGAGTTAAACGTTGAAGCAGATCGTTTACAACTGGAAATCGGGCGGGAACAGAATATAGTCAAAACCTTGGAGGCTGCTGTTTTTAATGAAAGACTATTAAAAAAAATGGAAGCAGATAGGCAGTATCTGGTTGATGGGAAACCATGCGCTTTGTGTGGTGCTTTGGAACATCCTTATGCTAAACATGCACCCGCCGTTTCAGTCTCCAGTCAGGTTTTAGTGGATCAAAAGAAAAAAATTAAAGCATTAAAGAAAAATGCTCAGAGCCTTTCCAAAGAAATTTCTGCAGCTAAAAAACAGGTTGAGATAGACTCTCAAAAAGAGGAGAAATTACAAATAGTCTGCTCACAATGGAATAGCCTGGCTAATCGATTAAATACGGCCAGTGTAGATCTGGATATTGAGAACCTATCTTTAATGAAAGATTTGTTCAAGTCAGAAAAACAACAATTAACAAATATTAGCAATTTGTTAAAAAATGTCACTAAGCTGCAAAATTCAATTTCACAAGCCAAGTCAGCGATAGAAAATAATGAAGTCATATTAAAACGTTTGGAATCAGAATCGGAAGAGTTAGCTGCAGAGTGGGATAACCGGCCTGATGAATCGGATGAGCTAGATCAGGTTTATACAAAATCTCAGGCTGAAGAGCAGGTTTTAGCGGCAAAAGTACTGGGACAACTAGACGCACTGGGAGAAAAGATGCCCGCCAAGGGTAAAGAAGATGTTTTGCTTGAGCGATTGAATGCCAGAAGAAAAGAATATCAGACCCGGGATATGCGTCAAAAAACGCTAACGCAAGAAATACAGGAATTGGATGTAAAAATAACAGCTTGTTCGACTAAAATCAGTACAATCAATGCTGATATGCAGCAGTGCTCAGAGCAAATGCAACAGCAAGAAGGTGCAGGTTTACATTTATCTTTGATTGAAAAACAAAAAATGATTGCGGAGAAAGAACTAATGTTTTCGCAGCTGGAAACTGAATTAACATCTCTAAAACAGAAATTGGCAGAGAAGGTAAAAAGTAATGGACAAGATAACTTAAATGAGCTTAGAGAGAACATTGCGTTAGTTCAGCGTCAGCCTGAATTGCAACAACAACAGCTGGAATTGAAGCAGAGTATCAGAAATATTAAGAATAATCTGGATAAGGCGCAATCAGAGCTGCAAGCAGAGCAAGCCCTTGAGCTGACAAAAAGCACTGAAGACGAACTTCTGGGGCAGCAAAAAACGATTAAACAAAAACTGGATATAACACAACAGGAAATCAAATCTATACAAAACAAATTGAATAAACAAAATGACTTGCAGGAAAAATATACTGAAGTATCAACAAAATTAGTCAGTCAAAAAGCACTAGCCGAAGAATGTGAAGCTGATATCCGGTTGATTGAAGATGAAAGTGGTATTCAATTTAGACGTAAAGTACAGCAGATTATGACTGATAAACTATTATCGCAAGCAAATCAGGTCTTGGAAAAACTCAGTGGTCGTTATTATGTACGAAAGAGGGATAGCGAGCATGGTTTAGGGTTGGAAATAGAAGACACCAAGCAGCATAATGTTCGCAGATTACCAAAAACATTGTCAGGCGGAGAGAGCTTTATTGTTAGTCTGGCGTTAGCATTGGCTTTAGCGGAAATGGCACATAATGGCCACGCAGTTGATTCACTCTTTTTGGACGAAGGTTTTGGTAATCTGGATGCAGAATCTCTTTATTTAGCGATGACAACGCTGGAAAGCCTGAAAACCCATGGTAAAACAGTAGGTGTTATTTCCCACGTTGAAGGGGTGAGTAAACGTATTAAAACTCAAATCGAAATGATTAAAAAACCAAACGGTTTTAGTGGTTTAAAGATGGTTTCTTGATGGATTGGGTGTAAAGGTGTTTTCTGTAATAGCTCTGACTTAATAAAACATGTTAACAATTAGCTTAGACCCTACTGACAGGTAAGGGAATAGCATGCACATCATTCATCTGGTGGCTGGCTCATAATAGCCAATAGCAGGCTTGAAGCAAACAGTTAATTTCCCTTTTGATGCCATTCAGTAGCCGTATACCATGAAAATAAGTATCTTATCCTTCTATAAAATATAAGATGCTGAAGCATTTATTGTTTAAAGGTATTAATGATAGAGTCAGTTATACAGAAACTTTTTAATAATTGGCTATTTTCTATTTTGAGAGTAATAAGCGGAAAAGAAATTCATTGTTGAAAGAACAAAAGTTGATCGCTGTGAAGACAGTTCGATTTGAAAACATATGAGCTGATGAGGCGAACAAAATTTGCTGAAAAAGAAGGAGCTGAAAGAGCCAGAACTGGTTTTGATATTTGCCAAATTGAGTGCAGAGAAAATAAGCGATGACGACAGCTACGGTACTTAATCCTAGAAAAATCAGTTGGATCACAGTTTCTAGCACAAGCTCTTGATTCCACAGCACTTCACAGATAATTGCTCCTGCATGATCTGCATTCAGTACATCCTTGTACTTCAAAAAAATGCCCGCTTAACCGAATGGGTGAAGCTCAGATTTTTTTAAAGCACCGTGAAACCAATATCTTGCACTATAATTCCGCACCCAACTGATCTTTCTAGGTTAATTCATGGTTATTCCGTTTAAAAGCAATTTACTCTATGAACGCAATGGGTCGATGGCGGTCTTTCAATGTACGATTTGATTTGATTTTGTTCAACTTTTGAATATGTAAGATAAAATCTGAGTCCTTATAGATAAGGTGGAAATGTTAGACTATACATCCCATATTGAATGAGTTAATTTAATGCTTTAGATTTAGCATTTCTTCAGCATGTACCAATGTATTGGCGGTGATATTCACACCTCCCAGCATGCGAGCAACTTCTTCAATTCGTTCCTTATTACCTAACAAACTGACAGTGGATGAGGTCGTTTCTGTCTGATCCTTTTTGACGTATAAATGTTGATGTGCTTGTGAGGCGACCTGCGGTAAATGGGTTACACAGAGTATTTGACGATTATTGCTCAGGTTGCGTAATTTTTGGCCGACTATTTCTGCAATACCCCCGCCTATACCGGAATCAACTTCATCAAAAATCATTGTGGGAGTGGTTTTGTCTGTACTGGTTGTTACTTGTATAGCTAAACTAATCCGCGATAACTCTCCGCCAGAGGCAACCTTAGCTAATGGTTTAGCGGGTAATCCAGGGTTGGCGCTAACTAAAAATTCTATTTTGTCGTTGCCATTTGCCTTCGGTGTTTCATCATTGTTATATGTTACCTGAACTTGAAAGTCTCCTTGGGGCATGCCCAGTTCTTTTATCATTGCTGAAATATGTGTTTGCAGTTTTTTTCCATTTTTACACCGATTTTCAGAGAGTAGGCTGCTGAGTTCTTTGTATTCATTGAGTAATTGCTGAGTGTGTTGGGATAATTCTTCTATGCGCTCACTGCTGTGAGTAATATCGTTAAGTTGTTGTTCCAGGTTTAAGGCAAGCTCAGGAAGCAGATCGGGAGATGTCTGGTGTTTACGGCTAATATCCTGAATAATGCCTATCTGGTTTTCCAGCCAGGTTAAACGTTGTGGATCAGCTTCTTGAGTTTCCAGGTATCGCCGTAATTGTTGTGAAGCTTCTTCAACCTGTATTTGTGCTTCGATCAAGATTTCACTTATTTCGCCTAGCTCCGGTGAGAACTGTGCTAATTCAGTTAATGCGGTCAAGCTGTGGCTGAGCATTTGGTTAACCGATTGATGTTCATTTTCGTACAGGATGTCCAACTGTGTTTGACCTTCTTTTAAAATCTGCTCTAAATTGGCTAATTTATTATGTTCTTCAGATAGGGCAGGGTAATTATAATTTTCAAGGTCTAGTTGTTGCAGTTCATCAAGTTGATAGCGTAGTAACTCTTCTCTTTCAACCTGGTCAGTACTTGCTTTAATCAAATTATTCAATTCGAAATTTGTTTGTTTCCATGATTGGAAAACCTGGAGTACCTCATTTAATAGACTTTGGTTGTTAGCAAAGTTGTCCAGTAGGTAGCGTTGTTGCTCAGGGTCCAATAATGTTAAATGCGCATGTTGACCATGAATCTCTACTAATAAACTACTTAGTTTTTTTAAAGATTGCAGGGTAACTGGGCGACCATTGATATAGGCTTTTGAACCACCATCCTGATTTACTATACGACGGATAAAGCATTGTTCATCGTCATTCAGGTCATTATCTACCAGCCATTGTTTTGCCAAAGGTGCATCAGTTAAGTCAAAATCCAGATTGATTTCCGCACGCTTGGCATTGGGACGAACATAGCCAGAGTCCGCTCGGTCACCTAATGCAAGGCCCAGTGCGGTTAATAAAATAGATTTGCCTGCACCGGTTTCGCCAGTGAGTACGGACATACCTTTTTCAAGATCCAGGTTTAATGACTTAACAACAGCCAAGTCAATGATACTAAGGTTTAATAACATAGTTCAGGGAGGTGGTAATAAATAATCATCCAAATATCATACAGAATTTATATTTCTGTTTAAATCCTCTCAACAGGAGTATTGTTATTCTACGTGACGATTGAGAAGATTTAAACAGGGATAAAAAGGCAAGTGAGATTGGATGATTATTTGTTTTTACCTCCCTAAGGAATGTGCATGAAATAACTTGAGCAACTAGCTTATCTTTTTGCCCATCCTCTGCGTTGCACAGACAATCACATAGCCTGCTATGCTCATGTTTGTGTGCCTTGATAATGAACAAAAATCTTTCGCTATTTGCTCAAGTTATTTCGTGCCCATTCCTAAGTATGATAGCCGCTGCTCCAACTCAGTTTTTTCCGTAGAATGTTAAAATAATCATGGTCTTCCGGGTGAAGAATTCTAATAGGGTTGGGCATTTTTTTTATTAAAATTTTATCACTAATCAGTACCTCAGGAATCTCTAAGTGATCACAAGTGACTAAGGCATTGATTTGTGTAGTTTGGCAGAAACTAATTTCTATTTCTGAAGAGTCATCTAGTACTATTGGCCTGTTGGAAAAAGTGTGTGGGTTTAGCGGCACTAAAACCAGTGCATTCAAAGAAGGATGTATAATCGGCCCACCTGCAGATAAAGAATAAGCTGTTGAACCCGTAGGTGTAGAAATAATTAAACCATCAGAGCGCTGAGAATTTAAATAGATACCGTTTATATGAGTTACAATTTCAATCATGCTGGGGGTTACCCAGCGATGAATTACCACTTCATTGACTGCAGTCTCCTGATGAATGACTTCATGATTGCGAATAATTTTAGTATGTAATAGATAACGTTTTTCTTCTAAATAGTTTCCATTCAGGATGCTGTCCAGTTTGCACTGCATTTGTTCTGGTGAAATATCAACCAAAAAGCCAAGTCTTCCCAGGTTAATGCCAATTAATGGAATGTTGTAATCGACAATGGCACGAGCAGCACCCAAAAAGGTCCCATCACCACCAATAGCAATGACTAAATCGCATAAAGTACCTAATGTATCAGGTTTGCAAGACTTTACTGAATCTGTTGCTAAAAGGTCAGCGCAACGTGTATCAATAATCACGGCATATGATTTTTTTTCAAGAAATTGATGTAAACTGGAAATTGTTTCTATAATTCGTGGGTCGCTATCCTTGCCTATGATGCCAATAGTTTTGAATTGATTGTGCATAGCAGTATTTAATTAAAGAATCACAAGATATGGATTATACAAAATAATGGGCTGTACAGTAGGCTGAGTAAGTTTTTATTTAAACAGAACTAAAATGTTTTGCAAAATGGGATAAAAAAACTATAATGGGCAGTTCATCGGAGTTTTTACTCCGTCCTTGCTTTACTGCTTTGGAAGGCAAAGTGGAAGGCTTAACCGAAAGGAGAAAATATGCGACATTATGAAATTGTCTTTTTAGTACATCCTGATCAAAGTTCTCAGGTTCAAGCGATGGTTGATCGTTATAAAGCAACTATCGAAGAGGCGGGTGGTGTAATACATCGCCTTGAAGATTGGGGGCGTAGACATTTGGCGTATCCCATCAAAAAAATCCATAAAGCACATTATGTGTTAATGAACGTTGAATGTGATCAGGAAACGTTGACTGAGCTAGAAAGTGGTTTTCGCTTTAATGATGCGATTTTGCGTAGTATGACTTTATCAAGGAAAGAGGCGGTAACTGAAGCTTCTCTCATAGCTGCTGCAAATGCAGAGGAAAATAAGGCTGCAGAAATTAAAGCGGCTGAAATTAAAGCTGCAGAAGCTAAGGCTAAAGAAGAAGCAAAGGCAAAAGAAGAATCTGCTAAAGTATCAGAAGAAAAAGCGACAGAAGATTCTGAATAACGACACATACTAAGATTAAAGAGGATTATCATGGCAAGTAACATGAGACGAAAAAAAATGAGTACTTTCGGTATCGAAGGTTCTCCAGAGATAGATTATAAAAATCTTGATTTGTTAAGTGAATACATTACAGAAACGGGAAAAATTGTTCCTAGCCGTATTACAGGTACGCCTGGTAAGTATCAACGACAATTGTCAACAGCAATAAAGCAGGCGCGTTTTGTTGCATTGTTGCCATATTGCGACGCACATAAATAACAACGGGTAGATATAAGTGAAGTTTTTAGCGGCATATATAATGAGAGGACGGATGCAGGCCATGATGGTTGCATCCTCTTTGGCGTTACTATCTTTACTGCTACCTCCTGTAAGTATCGTAAGTTCGGCTTCTGTTGCATTAGTTACTTTAAGACGGGGATGGTATGAAGGACTTTATGTTCTGATTTGTTCTTGTCTTTCTGCTGCAGTACTCGGTTTTTTTCTTTTTGGTAATTTTCAGTTTGCTTTGCTTTATGGATTAGTTTTATGGCTACCCATTTGGCTGATTTCAACTGTTTTGAGAGAAGGGAAACATCTGTCTGTTGCCGTAGAGATTGCAGTAATTCTGGGTGTATTAGGCGTCATAGGCTTTTATCTTTATGTCACCGATCCTGCTCTGTTATGGAATGCGATATTGACTCAAATGGTTCAGCCTATGCTCACTAGCGGCTCTGATGTGCCGATAGATGAAATAAAGCGATCAGTTCAAGAGTTTTCCCATTATATGACGGGGGGAATTGCTGCAGGCACAGTGTACGGATTGTTATTCGGTCTTTTTTTGGCTAGATGGTGGCAGGCGGCATTGTATAATCCGGGCGGTTTTAGAGAAGAATATCTTTCTCTTAAAGTGCGGCCTAAAGTAGCTTTAGCAAGCATTTTGATTGTATTGCTTGCATGGCTTATGTCTGGCATTGTTTCAGAAATATGCTGGAATATAACGATTATTTTTGCTGTTTTATATACATTTGTTGGAACTGCTATATTACATACTGCTTTTTCAGGAATGAAAACCAAGCGGTTTATGGTGCCATTTTTGTATGTAACTTTAGTGCTGGTTCCTCATATGATAGGCATAGTAATTATCGTAGGGATTGTAGATGTATGGTTGGACTTACGAAGTAAAATTTCAAATAAAACGGGAACTTAGTGTTCTTGATTGTTCGATGTAAAATCGATGTAAGGGGTAAGAAAGATGGAAGTAATTCTTCTTGAAAAAATAGCTAATTTAGGAAACCTGGGTGATAAGGTTACTATTAAAAGTGGTTATGGTAGAAATTATCTGGTTCCACAAGGTAAAGCAGTTGCTGCAACTGCAGACAAAATTAAAGAATTTGAAGCACGTCGTGCTGAACTTGAGAAAGCAGCGGCAGAAAAGCTGTCAGCTGCTAAATCTCGTGCAAACGCTTTAGAAAAACTGGAAATTGTCATCAGTCATAAAGCAGGTGAGGAAGGTAAATTATTTGGCTCTGTGGGTACTCAGAACATTGCTGATGCAATTACTGAAGCAGGTTCAAAAGTTGAAAAGCATGAAGTTAGAATGCCTGATGGCGTAATTCGTCAAGTAGGTAAATATGATATTGATATTAACCTACACAGCGATGTTGTAGTTACAATGTCTATAGGAATTGCTGCTGAGGCTTAAGTAGAATGATCATCGTAACCGGAGGTGCAGGCTTTATAGGCAGTAACCTGGTGCTGGGTTTAAATCAGCGAGGTTACGATGATATTATCGTTGTTGACAATCTGACCAATGGGATTAAATATAAAAATCTGGTTGATTGTCAAATAGCCGATTATCTGGATAAAAAGGATTTTCTGCAAAAGTTGCAGCAAGGCTTTTTTCATGCTGAAGCGATTAAGGCCATTTTTCATCAAGGAGCATGTTCTACTACTACCGAGTGGGATGGACGCTATATGATGGAAAATAATTATGAATACTCCAAGATTTTATTTCATTATTGCCAGGCTCATAAAATCCCTCTGATTTATGCCTCTAGTGCTGCAGTGTACGGATCTGATAATAATTTCAAAGAATATAAAAAGTATGAAGGGCCATTAAATGTCTATGGCTACTCAAAATTTCAGTTTGATCAATATCTCCGACAGTACCTGTCAAAATTAACAGCACAGGTTGTTGGTCTACGTTATTTCAATGTCTATGGCCCACATGAAGAGCACAAAGGCAGTATGGCCAGTGTTGCCTTTCATCTGAATAAGCAAATAAAAGAGTCAGCAAGCGTTCGGCTTTTTGAAGGTTGTGATGGGTATGGCAACGGTGAACAACAACGTGATTTTATTTATGTTGGTGATGTGGTCGATATTAATTGTTGGTTTTTGGATAATCCTCAGGTTTCAGGTATTTATAATACAGGTACCGGTCGTAGCCAAACTTTTAATGACGTAGCTAATGCTGTGTTAGCCTATCATCAGGCAGGGAAACTTGAATACATACCGTTCCCTGAGCATCTAAAAGGCTGTTACCAGAGTTTTACCGAAGCAAACCTGGAAAACTTAAGAGCAGCCGGTTGTGACTATCAATTCAAGTCTGTTGAAGATGGTGTTCGTCTATATATGGAATGGTTGAATAGATAAAGATACTGTAACTTTTAGCATATTTCAAAAACAATGTAGGCTATTGATCTGTAAGGATAGCAAAGCTCATCATCAATAATATCAATTAATTTCTACGAACTGTCATTTCGACCAGTGGGAGAAATCTTTTATTTTTAGCCGCGAGCCAAAACTTTCAGATTCCTTGCTCCACTCGGAATGAAAAACATGCTAAGTAATTTATTTTTCTCATAAAGGTTTTTATGCGATTATTTTATACCTTTCTATTTTATCTGTTAGTCCCCTTTGTATTATTTCGCTTATATTGGCGAGGCTTTAAAGCCCCTGAATATAGAAAACGCTGGCAACAGAGGATGGCTGTATATAATAAAAATTTCCCCACTCAGGTAATCTGGATTCATGCGGTTTCTGTAGGTGAGGCAGAAGCAGTATTTCCTCTAATTAAGAGGCTAAAAACGCAATACCCCGCAGATACAATTCTTGTTACCACAACAACACCTACAGGTTCTGCTAGAGTGCAGGCAGTTTTGGCAGATACCGTCATACATGTTTATTTGCCTTATGATTTGCCGTGTGTCGTTAGTCGCTTTATCAATGTTTTTAAGCCAAAGATTGCCATTATCATGGAAAAGGAAATCTGGCCAAACCTCTATGCACACTGTGCCAAAAAGAAAATTCCATTGTTAATAATAAATGCCCGGTTATCTGTAAATTCAGCAACAGGGTATAAGAAAATACCTGGCCTGGTAAAGCCAGCTTTAGCGGGTGTTAACTGGATAGCAACCCAGACTGAAGAAGATAAACAAAGGTTTATAGAGATTGGTGCAAAGGAAATGCAAACAAGTGCTGTTGGTAATTTAAAGTTTGATCTGGAATTAGATGAGACTCTTATTCAGCAAGCTCAAAAACTAAAGAATACCTCATTCCCAGAGCGTTTTGTATGGATTATAGCCAGCACACATGAAGGGGAAGAAGAGCTGTTTTATGAGATTTATTCATCTTTAAAGCAACAAATACCTGAGTTACTCTTGCTGGTTGTTCCCAGACATCCTGAACGTTTTGGGCAAGTAAATGAACTGGCTAAAAACATGCAACTTAAAAGTTGTATGCGCAGCACTGGAAACGAATGTACAGATGATACAGACGTGTATATAGCTGATACTATGGGGGAGTTGAAACTGCTGTATGGCACGGCAGATATTTGTTTTGTTGGTGGTAGTATGGTGCCGGTAGGTGGACATAATGTATTGGAGCCTGCAGCAATGAATATCCCCATTATGTTTGGTCCGCATATGATTAATTTTAAAGAAATAGCAAAAAATGTGCTTGATTTGGATGCAGCGATTCAATGCTTTGACAAACAATCAATAATAGATAACGTCATGCATTTATATGATGATGCCAGTTATAGAAATGAACTAGCAGTTAGGGCTAAACAATTTGTAAATAGTAATCAGGGGGCAACCGATAGAATTGCAAAACTTATTTCGAATCAATTGAACGACATATTATAAGGTAATGTAACATTGATTATTCAGTGGGTTGAGTTACAGAACAGTGTAGAAAAGAGTTATCAAATACATACGGCTGCAGGAAACCTTGTTGTGTACCAAATTGATAATGTAATAACAAAAACTGAATGGGCTATAGATGAATCAACAAAGGTTTATAGAGTTGACGATAGTTTAAGTAAACAAATTCAGGATTACCTTAAAAACCCAAAAAGTACTTTCACTGTTCGCCTTAAAAAACAGGGTTCGGATTTTAGGAATAAAGTCTGGATAGAAATTTGTAAAATACCGGCTGGGCAGGTGTTAAGCTATTCAGAGATATCGACCATCATAGGGTCAGGTGCCAGAGCAGTGGCAAATGCTTGTAGAGACAATCCTTTTCCAGGAATTATACCCTGTCACCGAGTGGTTTCAGTGTCAGGTTTAGGTGGTTACATGGGGAAAGCTAGCGGTAAGCCGTTGGAAATAAAGAAAAAACTATTAGCAATGGAAGCTGAATTCTTTTGATTTTGACAGAGGCTAGAAATCCAACAACTTTGGTTTGATAAAGAAGGTAGGGTGGACATTAGTTCGTAACTTCTGATATGAATAATTACTATTATTGTTTATAGCGGACTGAAGTCCGCCCTACAAAAAAGCTATTTATCAAACTATTATATTTAGGAGCGAGGATTCTATAAAGTCCTGCATACACTTTTAGATTGATTATGCTGAAATGAAAAGTGCGTTAGAACAAATAGATCTATTTTTAGATTCTCTGTGGGTAGAGTCTGGTTTAAGTGAAAATACACTGGCAGCTTATGGAAGTGACTTAAAGATTTTTGCAAAATGGCTAAAAGATAAATCGCTACTTGAAGTTACAGAAAGCGATATTGCCTTGTTTCTGGAAAATCGTTACAAAGAGGGTGTTGGTAGTCGTTCTTCTGCTCGTATTTTATCCAGTTTACGACGTTTTTATGGTTATTTGCAAAGAGAAGGATCTATAGAAATAGACCCTACTGTTTTAATTGAAGCACCTCGTATTGGACGCTTATTGCCGGAATCATTATCGGAAATAGATGTTGAATTATTACTTGATGCGCCAGAGCTATTTGATATATTAGGTTTTAGAGATAAAGTCATGTTGGAAATTCTGTATGCAACGGGTTTAAGAGTTTCTGAATTGATTGGTTTAAAGTTTGCCCAGATCAGTTTTAGGCAAGGTTTTGTGCGAGTGATGGGGAAGGGCGGTAAGGAAAGATTGGTGCCTGTGGGTGAGCAAGCGATGGATTGGCTGGAACAATATATGGTCGGAGCAAGAAAAGATATTCTTGCAAGTAGGCAATGTGATTTTTTGTTTGTGACCAAACGGGGGTCGGGTATGACGCGGCAGGCTTTTTGGCATATTATTAAGCGCTATGCTAAAAAGGCCGGGATAAATAAAGCATTATCACCGCATACTTTGCGACATGCTTTTGCTACTCACTTACTTAATCATGGCGCTGATTTGCGGGTTGTGCAGTTGCTGTTAGGGCATTCTGATTTATCTACAACTCAAATTTATACGCATATTGCACAGGAACGATTACAGCGGTTACATGCTGAATTTCATCCTAGAGGGTAAATTTATTGCAGGTGAAAGAAAAAAGGTGCAAGGTTAAAGGAAGAGAAAAAGCGATCTTTTTTTATCCAAAAGAAGTGTATTAACCGTACTATATTAATATTGAATAAAGGTTTTATCTTTAATGAAACAGAATATACATCCGACGGCTTATATAGCACCTAGTGCTAGTTTAGGCGAGAATGTAACAATTGGTCCTTTTGCAGTGATTGAGGATAATGTTGAGTTGGGGGCGAATTGTCAGCTAGGCGCTCATGTTGTAGTTCAGTCTTATGTCAAAATGGGAGACGGTAATATTTTGCATCCCCATGCTGTTTTAGGCGATTTACCACAAGATACCAGCTTTAAAGCAGAAACCGTTTCCTGGCTTGAGATTGGTAACAATAATGTGTTTAGAGAAGGCTTTACTGCACATAGAGCTTCAGTTGAAGAGGGCGTTACCAAAATAGGTTCTGACTGTTTTTTTATGAACAATAGCCATGTAGCTCATGATAGCGTGGTTGGTAATAAAACAATTTTTGCAAACAACGTAGCAATTGGTGGCTTTGTTGAGATTGGCGATAATGTCTTTATGGGGGGAGCAGTTGTTGTTCATCAATTTTGTCGCATAGGCTCATATGCCATAGTCCAAGGTACAACAGGCTTGAATAAAGATGTTATTCCGTTTATGTTGATTGGTGGCAGACCTGCAAAGCACTATCGTTTAAATAGCGTAGGATTGAGACGGGCAGGAATCAAAGGTGAGAGCTATAAGGTGTTATCTTCGGCATTTAGATTGTTGAGAAACAAAGGGAGCCTTGATGATTTGGAGCAGACTGAAGAGCTGAGCTATTTGAAACAGTGGTTGTCGGTTAAATCTAACCGGGGCTTGCATAGTTTTGTTGAGGTATCTTAGGGTAAGGTAAATGATTAAAAGATCAGTGATGCATTTTAGTAGGAGGGATGTTGGAATGTTAGAGCTACCCCTGTTTCCTCTTCTATTTTTTTATTTTATTCGAGTTTGACCTCGTTTTGCCATTTTTGAAGTACCTCTTTTGGAAGTCCACATTCTTTAACGCGTATGAAAATATTATAGAGCTGCTTCAGGGTTGTAAAGCATGACATGGGGAATATTTGAGCATAAAAAGTCTATAAAGCAAATTAACTCAATTACCAATTGAGATTTTGAAGCGATATGAAAAATGGAAGAATATTGTATCAATCTCTAGTCCAAATGGATTAAAGCTGATTAAAGGCTTTAAAGATGAGGCATTAGTTGGAGAATGGAAAGATCACAGATCATGGCGCCTGAATCTTCAAAATAGAGTTATTTATAAAATCGAAAATGATCAGTTTTTTGTACAAGTAGTCAAACTGACAGCATATGATTACAGGAGAAAATAATATGAAAGATTATCAAGAATCTCCAATTAGAAAAAAAGTATCTATAGGTGAGTCTGTTCGTATTATTCGTGAACTTCAAGAACTAAGCCAAAACGAATTAGCAACTCGTATAGGTATCCCCCAATCAACACTTTCAGCTATTGAGCATGACAGAGTCAATTTAGGTGTAGAAAGAGCAAAAGTTCTTGCAAGAGCATTACAGGTTCATCCTGCTGTACTTGTTTTTCCTGGCTGGGATGTAGAACAAAAAGAAGTCATATAGTCTATAGTCGGGTAAGGGTGGTTTCTCTTTGAAAACGTCCCCGAAACTCCATGGGTCTCACAGGGGTGACAGTTAGCCGAGCAGTCAGGAAATTTGAATGTAGATGATGTTGTAACATTAGCACGGGCTCTATTTGGTTTTTAAAATTATATGGCTATTAACAAAGTACAGGTTAAACTTTAGAATGAGTCATTTATGGCTGTTTATAAATTTTTAACGAACCGTCATTTCGACCTACGGGAGGAATCTTGTTGCTCAGAAATGTGCTTAGGCAGCTGGCAATAAATAACCTACCCAGATTGCGCAGGATTTTTATTTGTATTCAATGCGTAGGAACTGGCGCATAGCCAGCTACGTAACTGTTTCCACAACGCAGAAGACGAATAAAAAGACCAGTAAGATGGGTGGGTTATTTGTTGTTAGTTGCCTTAGACTCAAGATTCCTTCCGTTGGTCGGAATGACACCGTTTGTGAAGTTAACCTACAAACGTTAAAATCGAGAGTCACTTGCGATATGTTATTAGTCATTAAAAATTATATTTAAGAGAATACATGAAAAAATCAGTTATATACGCGTTAGACTTTGATGGTGTGATTTGTGATAGTACTATAGAAACGGGCATTTCAGGATGGAAAGCAGCAGCGCAAATTTGGACTGATTTTACTACGCCCTTGCCTCCATCAGGACTGATAGAGCGGTTTCGTCAGGTTCGTCCTGTGATGGGGACGGGCTATGAGGCTATTTTAATTGTCAGGCTGTTGCATAATGGTGAGACAGTTGAAGCTATTATGGATCAATACGAAGAGAAAAAACAAAAGCTTATTAAAGATTCAAAACTGAGTGTTGATATGCTTAAAAAATTATTCGGAGAAACCAGAGACCACTGGATTAAAAAAGATCTGGATGATTGGGTGGGAATGAACCCATTATTTCCTGGGATTGCAGAAAAATTACAAGGTTTATCAGAGCAGGGTATCTGGTATATAGTCACTACTAAGCAAGAGCGTTTTGTTAGACAAATACTTGATGCTAATCAGGTTCAATTACCTGCGGAAAGAATTTTTGGTCTGGATAGGAATATGAGCAAAGAAGATGTTTTAATAGAGCTGGACAACAAACATGCTGAGGAAAAAATTTATTTTATTGAGGACATGTTATCTTCGCTTACCAAGGTCTTAAATAATAGAAAATTAAAATCTGTTAAATTATTCCTGGCAATATGGGGTTATAACACAGCCGCACAAAAACAAGACATAGAAAAACTGGCTATCGAATTAATTGATATTGATAGCTTTCTTAGTTAAGCGTGTTATGACGTTTAGACGGCTATAAAGCTTAGGTGCTGGTATATAGCAATCAGAAACAGAAAATAATAATGTTAAGGGAGGTAGAAACAAATAATCATCCAATCTCACTTGACTTTTTATCTCTGTATAAACCTTTTCGATCGTCACGTAGAAATAGCTATGCTCCTGTTTCTGATTGTTGCGGAAAATTATTTTAGAGACAACAATTCTGTGCGCCCTTCCATTTCAAAGTTGAGGTTATCTTCCTTCGCTAACCAGCCGATAGCTCTTTGTACGTCATTTCTGCTTAATCCAGTTTCTTTAGTTATTTTTGAAACACTGGTAGCTCCGTTTTTATCCAGATATTTCCATATTTCGCCTGCTGCATTACCAATAGTATCTGACATGTTATTTTCTCTTTTCGTAGTTAAAAATTAGTTATCTTTACCCGTTTCATCAGGCAAAACAATATTGAGCTCTAATACTTCCTGTTCATCATCTTGCTCGAAGTTTACAGAAATCGCATCTTGACTTACTTTGACATATTTTCTTACAACTGCCAGCAGTTCTTGTTGCAGTTGTGGTAAATATGAGGGTTGATTGCGCGATACGCGTTCATGAGCAACTAGAATCTGTAGGCGCTCTTTTGCAACAGAGGCTGAGCTTGGTTTTGTAGATCTAAAATAGTCTAGTAGACTCATTATTTGCTCCTGAATAATTTACCAAATAAGCCTTTTTTCTCTTCATCAATAAAACGGTGAGGTGTGTCTTCACCTAAATAACGAGCGACAACATCGGCATAAGCTTGTCCAGCATTACTTTGTTCATCCAAAATCACAGGAACACCTGAGTTAGAAGCATTGAGAACAGATTGAGACTCAGGTATGACGCCTAGCAAATGTAATGATAGGATATCCTGAACATCTTCAACGCTTAGCATTTCACCTAGTTTGACTCTTTTTGGCGAATAACGAGAAAGAAGTAAATATTCTTTAATCGCTTCTTCACCGTTTTCTGCTCTACGAGACTTGCTTGCTAAAATCCCCAGCATTCGGTCGGAGTCTCTCACAGAGGCTACTTCAGGATTAGTGACAACGAAAGCATCATCGGCAAAGTACATTGCTAAATTAGCCCCACGTTCAATACCGGCAGGGGAATCACATACGATGTATTTGAAATCTTTGGTAAGTTCATCTAAAACTTTACCCACACCTTCTTGTGTTAGTGCATCTTTGTCTCGTGTTTGAGATGCAGGTAAAATATATAGCTGGTTACAGCGTTTGTCTTTAATTAGTGCTTGACGTAGTGAGGCTTCGCCGTTGATAACATTGATGAAGTCGTAGACTACACGGCGTTCGCACCCCATGATTAAATCTAAGTTTCGTAGACCGACATCAAAATCTATAACGGCCGTTTTATGGCCTTTTTTAGCCAACCCCATAGCGATAGCAGCACTTGTGGTTGTTTTGCCAACACCGCCTTTTCCTGATGTGACGACAATAATTCTAGCCAATGTTTTATCCTCTACGAATGTGTGTTCGGAATGATAAAGAATGAATGCATAATAATTTGTATTTATTACCGTGTCTATAGGCGAAACGCGAATAAAAATTCATCAATATCGATATGTAATTATTATATGTTTTTCCTACAAGTTTTTAATGATTAATGCTTGATCTTGTAAATAAATTTGTGTTGGTTTGCGATATTCCGCTTTATCTAGCTCTTCACTGATTTTATAATGCCCAGCAATGGAAATCAGCTCGGCCTGCAAATCAGAACAAAAAATTCGGCTTTTAATATTACCTTGAACCCCTGCTAAAGCTCTACCTCTGAGGGAGCCATAGACATGAATGTTACCCTCTGCCATGATTTCTGCGCCGGCACTCACATGTGAAAGGATCGTCAAATCACCTTTTGCATAAATGCGTTGTCCTGAACGAATAGGTTGAGAAATAAACATGTTTTCTACTGTAGCGGAAACGGGTTCCATCATCGACTTATTTGTAGAGGTTTCTGTATTTTCGGTAGCCGAATTCTTCAGTAGTGAGTCTTTCTTAGAAATTACTCCACGAATTGTGTGTATTGGAACATGTAGATCAAGTGCCAAACGGTTCTGTTCGTCATTGCCACCACTAATACCTATAGGTAACAATTTATTAGCATATAAACAGTTTACCAAATCTGTAATATCAATAACTTGATCTTGTTTATTAACTTCTTGCAGATCAATTAATAGAGCTGAGTGTTTAAAGAACTCAGGCGCTTGCGCTATTTTTTCTTTTAATTGCAACTCAATTTGCTTTAGTTCTGTGCTGAATAGGACTAGAACAGGCGTGCTGAAAGAAGTGCTTTTAAATTCTAAAACAGATTTAGGATAACTTGGGGCTTCAGTGTCCGTCGACATCAGTTAAAAATTGTTTGGTGTAATTGATTGAATAATAACATCTCTATAAATAAAAATCATTTTTCAAGAAGTAATAATTTAGATTTTATTGTTTGTTTGTCAGGTAAATGCAATTCAAGACTGTGAGAGACACTTTCATTGATAGCAATACTAAAATATTTTGGTGCAAAATAGGTGTTTGAAATAGTGTTGGTAGAAAAAAGAATATCGATTGCTAATTCACTGATTTGTAGAGCAATTTGTTCGGCTGACGAATATACAGCAGCAATGGCGCCTGCATTTACATAGGCTTTAGAAAACCCGATGACCGGTATGTTGTAGCGATAGGTTGATAACAATAGAAAAGGAATGTTCGTTCTGTTGTTGATTAAAGGGTCGGGGAGAGTAAAAAGAACATCAATATTGCTTATTAGTTCATTGAGTTGTCTATGTAGATTGGATTCATCCTTAATATACTTAGAATTCAAAACTAAATTATGTTTTTTTGATTCTAATTGTAGGCGTTTTAGTTTATTGTGCGAAAAAGAGGCTGTTAATACCCCTATTTTTGTTGTTGAAGGCAGTAGCGAAGTCAGTAAATTTAATTGTCTGGATAAAGGCTGATCCAGATAAATAGCATAATTGTTGGCTATGCGTTTTGGTGTCTTAGGACAGCGATTAGATACACATAAACCTATATCTTGAAGGCTGTTTTCAGGAATAAGAGTATATAATGTTGGTGTTGAGGAGGGTGAGGCAAGTTTTGAAGCTTTGATTCCTAATGCAATTATGAGAGCGGCAGGTGTATTTCGAATTTGTTTTCGACTAATGTTTTGGTAATGATGAACAGAAACAGAAATAGTATCTTTTTCTGAGAAATGATTTTTTAATAGTGTACTTACTTGGCTATTAATAGGTACGTGGTCGTTAGTAATGATGAGGATTGATTTTGTTTCTGCATAAACTGGATTTGAAATGAATAAGCAGAAAAATACCAAGACATTAAATAACGAGACAGGGGATGGCGCATTTACTTTATGCTTTTTGTAAGTTGCCGTTTTCCTGTTTACATAAGTACAACAGTTGAAAAGGCTATTGGTTTTATTTGAAATAAAAACCATGTGCTATTTTAATGCAACCGATTACTTGCTATTCGAGATGTGTTCATCCTGTTTTTTCCTTAGTGATGAATGTTGAAAGTGAAACAAAGTTTTTTTGGACGCTGTGAATTGAACGGGGGGAAGGACTCATTGCACAGCTGGGTTAAAATCTTCCAGGGTCCACCAATCTTTCTGAGTAACGATAGAGCTCAGTCAATTATACGTGGATGGCCCTAATTTTCTATTGTTTTTTAATTAATATACTCCGCAACGGAAATTACGCGGAGTATATTTTAGCAGTAGTGTTTGGTGTGGTATGAAAATGATAAGTTAACAAGAAGTAGTACTTATGGAAGCATAAATCCACGAATAGTAAAAAACAAAAATGCAGCTAAAAGACCAGATACAGGAACAGTAACTACCCAGGCTGTAGCTATTTTATATAAATGCGAGCGTTTAACCAGTTCTTGTTTATAAACTTTTTTCAAACTTTTACGTTCTTTACCTGTTAATCGAGTAATTGCTTTTTTAGCTTTAAGATCAGACAGGATTTTTGCTTTTGACTCAAGTGAGGCGCCTTCAAATTCTTGTAGCAACAATTCAACTTTTTCAGGATCATGATGTTCATGGTGTTCTCGGATTTCTGCAATTCTTTTCGCATTAGTATGTTTTAAGTATTCACGTAAAAAACCGACTCCAAAAATAGCACCGACTGCTATGTGAGTCGAGCTTACAGGAAGGCCTAACTGGCTGGCAATAATTACTGTAATAGCGGCAGCCATAGCAACACAGAAAGCACGCATTTTATCTAACTCAGTAATTTCACTGCCTACTGTGCGGATAAGTTTTGGTCCATATAACGCTAAACCTACTGCAATACCACCTGCTCCAACCAGCATGACCCATAAAGGAATGACTGCTTTTGCAGTAATACCCGAATTGAAAATAGCATCATTAATTGCTGCAAGAGGGCCAATGGCATTAGCAACATCATTGGCACCATGAGCAAAGCTAAGTAGTGCAGCAGAAAAAATTAGGGGTAGGGTAAAAAGGGTATTAACACTGACTTTTGAGTTTTCGAGGCGTTCAGCTGATTTCTTAATGAGCGGTGTAATAATAAAAAAAACAGTAATTGCAATGGCAAAACCAATACTACCGGCAGTAAGAAAATCAAGTTTCCATATTTTTTTAAGGCCTTTCAAAATCAAGTAAGTTGAAAAAACCCATGCCATGAGTGAAATAAGTATAGGTACAATTCGTTTGGCCGCTGATATTTTGTCCTCTTTATAAGTAATCGTTCGTTTAATTAAATAGAGAAATGATGCGGCAATAATGCCTCCAAATAATGGAGAAATTACCCAACTAGCAGCAATTTTTCCAAATACAGGCCAGTTAGCAATACCAAAACCACCGGCAGCAATGCCTGCACCAAGAACACCACCCACTATTGAGTGTGTGGTTGAAACCGGTGCATTAAATGCTGTTGCAATATTTAGCCAGATAGCCGCTGCTAATAAAGCGGCCATCATTAACCAGATAAAGGTATCGGTGTCGGAAATTAAGGAGGGGTCAATAATTCCTTTTTTAATAGTGCTGACAACGTCCCCTCCAGCTATGATGGCACCTGCTGATTCAAATACAGCGGCAATGATAATAGCACCCGCTAATGAGATGGCTTTAGAGCCTACTGCTGGCCCCACATTGTTAGCAACATCGTTGGCACCTATATTAAGTGCCATATAAGCACCAAAGGCAGCAGCAACGACGAGAACATTGCTACTGTTCTCAGGAAGAATAAAGGCGGATACAAAATAAATAACAAGCAAGATAAAGGTAAAGGCAGATAAGGCTTTAAAAGTATCTTGTTTAAAAAGGGAGTTGCTCTGTATATTTTGATCGCTCATTAGTCAGTTCCAGGCAAATTGAAAGAGCGCTAATTATGTCAAAGTTTACGAAAATATTACAATTCTATTGCTGTTTTATGACAAAAGAATTTTTCTGAGATTTTTGCACTCAAATTGAAGTTGAGCAAAAGCTGAGCTTTGTAAGTATATAAAACCCTTTGTTTACTAAGGCATATAATTAGATTTGGATAAAGTTATGGACTTGCAATTGATGCCATTTTCATATATTTTAATGGATTGTCCAAAAGGCTAGGGGTGCATTTTTTAATGCTGAGAAAAACCCTTTGAACCTGAATCCGGCTAACACCGGCGTAGGAAAGCCACTGTTTCCCTGCGCTTGACTTAAATAATAGTGGAGCTAAGCATGAGCGCTGTTCGTAAAGATATTACAGCTACTGAAGCCAGTAGTGTAAAAATTGATTCCTATCCAGCATCTGAAAAAATCTATGTTGAAGGTAGTCGTCCCGATATTCAAGTTCCGATGCGAAAAATCGCCTTGTCCGACACACCTGTTCATTTTGGCTCAGAAAAAAATGGCCCTTTATATGTTTATGACACATCAGGTGTTTATACAGACCCTAATGTAGAAATAGACTTGCAACAAGGTCTTGCTTCTATCAGGGATGCATGGATAGAAGAAAGAAATGATACCGAAGAATTAAGCGGACCAAGCTCTGAATTTGGTCAGGAACGTCTTGCTGATCCAACAACAGCGGATTTGCGTTTTGAGCATATTAGAAAGCCCCGTAAAGCAAAGGCGGGTAAAAATGTCAGTCAAATGCATTATGCTCGCCAAGGGATTATTACACCAGAAATGGAGTATATCGCTATTCGTGAAAACCAGAATATGGAAGAAATGCGTGAGCTTTATAAAGGTCAGCATCCAGGCCAACGTTTTGGTGCAGAAATTCCAGAAACCATTACACCTGAGTTTGTACGTTCTGAAGTGGCTAGAGGTCGTGCAATTATACCTGCCAATATTAATCATCCAGAAATAGAACCGATGATTATTGGGCGGAATTTCCTGGTAAAAATTAATGGTAACCTAGGAAATTCTGCTGTTACATCATCGATTGAAGAAGAAGTTGAAAAAATGCTATGGGGTATCCGCTGGGGCGGTGACACTATTATGGATTTATCGACAGGTAAAAATATCCATGAAACACGTGAATGGATATTACGCAACTCACCAGTACCCATCGGTACAGTACCTATTTATCAGGCACTGGAAAAAGTGAATGGTAAAGCAGAAGACTTAACCTGGGAAATTTTCCGTGACACCTTAATTGAGCAAGCCGAGCAAGGGGTGGATTATTTTACTATTCATGCAGGTGTGCGTCTGCATCATGTACCCATGACAGCCAAGCGCATGACAGGTATTGTTTCTCGTGGCGGATCAATTATGGCAAAGTGGTGTTTAGCGCATCACACTGAAAGTTTCTTATATACACATTTTGAAGAAATTTGTGAAATCATGAAGGCTTATGATGTTTCCTTCTCATTAGGTGATGGATTACGTCCTGGTTCAATTTATGATGCTAATGATGAAGCACAATTTGCAGAATTAGAAACTTTAGGTGAACTTACTCAAATTGCCTGGAAACATGATGTGCAAACCATGATTGAAGGTCCGGGTCATGTGCCATTGCATATGATTGAAGTCAATATGACTAAGCAACTGGAAGATTGCGATGAAGCACCTTTCTATACATTAGGGCCTTTGACTACTGATATTGCCCCTGGATATGACCATATTACTTCTGTGATTGGGGCTGCAAATATAGGCTGGTATGGCTGTGCCATGTTATGTTACGTAACCCAAAAAGAACATCTTGGTTTGCCTAATAAAGAAGATGTGCGTGAAGGGATAGTGACCTACAAAATCGCTGCGCATGCTGCTGATTTGGCAAAAGGTCATCCGGGTGCTCAGGCACGTGATAATGCGATGTCTAAAGCACGTTTTGAATTTCGTTGGGAAGATCAATTCAATATTGCATTAGATCCAGAAAAAGCACGTTCATTCCATGATGAAACATTGCCTAAAGATTCAGCAAAAGTGGCTCATTTTTGTTCAATGTGTGGGCCTCATTTTTGCTCCATGAAAATTTCGCAGGATGTCAGGGATTATGCCAAAGAAAAAGGTTTAAAAGCTGAGGAAGCGTTAAAGCAGGGTATGGATGAGAAATCTGAACAGTTTCTAAAAGAAGGTGCAGATATTTATCACAAAGTATAAGAAATGCCTGAAATTGTAAAAGAATTCTGATTGAGCCGTTTCAAGGATAGGGGGGGCTAGAGTGAAATTAGTAAGATGATAGGGAATAGACTAGCTTTAACCTACTCCCTATCATCATAATGTCCATATTTGAACTCCTTGTTGAACCACCCGCGAGAAGCTGAGAGGGGATCTTGCGGTTAATTTAAAGATGGGAAACTATGAAAACCCAGCTTTATTTGAGGCACTCGATGAATATTGTGCTTTGTTACTATAGCAAAATATACTAACCAATTGCTGCGCAACAGGTACCTATTTTACGAGTAACATATTTATAAATTAGCAATCGTTATGCCAATATAATATGCTTTTGATTTTCAAAGGATTTTCTGAATACGGTTTTTATGGGCATTTTAAATATAGGTTATATGACCTGTATTTTAAGAAAATTGTGTCATATCACTTATTTTAAGGTGTTGGTATAAATTTTTTCAAAGAACGTCATTATCAGTTATGGACGCTTTTAGTTTTTACTATTTAAAATTTGTAGAAACATGTTAATGCTAAAGGCGATAAATAATAATAGTAATCCTAAAGCCAATCCTTGTTCAAAATCCCCTTTGCTGGTTTCCAGGGCAATAGCTGTGGTCATAGTTCTGGTTAATCCTTGAATATTTCCACCTAGCATCATCGCAGCACCGACTTCTCCAATGGCTCTGCCAAAACCGGTGATAACACCTGCCAGAATGGGGTAGCGTAATTCACTTAGAATGGGAATTATTTGTTGCTGCTGTGTTGTTGCTCCCATTATCTTTAGCGTTGTTATCAGTCGCTTATCTGCTGATTGTACTGTTACTAACGTCAGATTCATGATTAACGGAAATATCAGGCAGGCTTCACCCAATATAACTGCTGTTTCGGTGTATAGTAATCCTAATTCACCCAATGGGCCTTGGCGACTGAGTAGGCCATAGAGGATAAGTCCTATCATTACAGTTGGCATGGCCATCAGGGTGTTGAGACTCTGTTGTAACAGACGTTTGCCGGGGAACTCTGTAATTGCTGTTAATATTCCTAGAAATACTCCAAATAGCGTGGCGAAATAGGCAGCGCATAGAGATATTTTTAACGATGTCCAGACTATTTGATATATTTCCGGGTCAAATTTAATAATCAGTTGTAGGGCGGAGAGTATTGCTTCGGTAAAATAAGACATGAATTAGCGCTGCCAGTGTCCTGATTTTCCTCCCTCTTTTTCCAGCAATTGTACGGATTGAATCACCATACCCCTGTCTACTGCCTTACACATATCATAAATGGTTAACAGGGCAATCTGGGTGGCGTTTAGGGCTTCCATTTCAACACCAGTTTGTCCATTGGTTTTAACAGTGGTTAGACAATGAATACGATTGTTGTCAGGTTCAGCCGTTAATTTAATTTCTACATGAGTAAGAGGAAGAGGGTGACAAAGTGGAATTAAGTCTGCAGTTTTTTTGCTGGCCATAATGCCTGCAATTCGAGCAATGCCGAGTACATCGCCTTTTTTATGCTGACCCCTGGTAATTAAGGCCAATGTTTCCGGCTGCATTTCAATTGTGCCTTCTGTAATGGCGGTACGCTGGGTAATGGCTTTTTCACCGACGTCGACCATGTGAGCTTCGCCTGATTGATTAAAATGAGTAAGTTTGGTCATTTGTTTAGTTGATTATAAAAATTCAGCAAAAGATGTTTGCATGAAATAATATACACTCTTAGGGAGGTGGGAATAAATAATCATCCAAATTTCATGTAGTAGTTTATTGTTGATTAAATTTTCTCAAGAGGAGCATAGTTATTTTACGCAACGATTGAGAAGATTTAATCAGTAATAAAAAGGCAAGTGAGATTGGATGATTATTTATTCCCACCTCCCTTAAGTCTGTGTTTATATTTTATAGGAACTTTTGTATATGTCGATTAAAGTCCGTTATTTTGCCAGTTTAAAAGAAAAAGTGGGCCGGTCTGAGGATGAATTGCCGTTTGTAGATATCACTACAGTGATTGATGTCTGGAAACAGGCTAACTGTGATGCTAAATTACCAGATAATATTTTAGCTGCGGTAAATATGGAATATGTCGAGTTAGATAGTACGGTAACTGATGGTGATGAGGTGGCGTTTTTTCCACCAGTAACGGGAGGTTGATGATGAAAATTAAAATAGTTACCGAATCCTTTGATCCCTGGCAGGAAATACAGCAGTTTCAGCAGTCAGCTGAAAACATGCGCGGCAAGTTTGGAGCAACCAGTATTTTTATCGGTACTATGCGTGATTTTAATGAAGGTGATGATGTTAAAGGTATGACTCTAGAGCATTATCCAGGAATGACGGAGAAACAGCTGGATAAAATTATTTCTGAGTCCATGCAGAAGTGGAGTGTGATTGATGTTTTAGTGGTGCATAGAGTGGGTGATGTTTTTCCTGATGATCCTATTGTTTTGGTTGCTGTCTGGAGTTCACATCGAGGAGATGCGTTTGATAGCAGTCGCTATATTATGGAAGTATTAAAATCTAAAGCACCGTTTTGGAAAAAGGAAATATTATCTACCGATATCAAAAGATGGGTGGACAAAAATACTGATGGGTATTTATAAGGATATCTCTTCAAGATTGTTATCTGCATTCACCACCTCCAGGAGAAAAAAACCTGTTAAAACACTATGAAACCAATATCTTGCACTATAATTCCGCGCCCAACTGATCTTTCTATAAATAACCTAACCAGGATTGTGCAGGATTTTTATTGTCCCAAATCGCTAGTTTAAAACTATGCACTTTCAGTGCAAGGTTTTAGCAATTAAAATAGCATCGTAGAGCGATACATTGTTTAACAACATAACGACTTTCAGTCGTTTTTAAACAACCTTCGGGCTTTCAGTCCATAGTGGTTGAGTCGTCTTCAACAAACACATGGATATGTGTAGGTAGAACAATGCATAATGTCATGGACGGCACGTAGTAAAGTAACGCATAACACCATGAATGGTGTATAGTAGAACAACGCAAGAGCAGTTGTTGAGGCGCAACTTACAACCCAATAGAAACTTGATATGAATTCGACTTGCCCGATGAAGTATCTCAGTTAATACCTGGCTAGGCACTGTATACGCATCAGTATGTAGGATGCTACTTGAATAGTTTTCTATCCCGATTAGCCTTTTTATTTATATAAATCAATGTTCAATACTTGATTTAATAATCGAAAATGTTTATCTAAAGAGTAAACCTTACTGCCACTCTGTTTTGCATTTTGTGCAATAATCAAATCAGGAATTCCTATTCCATTTGCACCACTCTCCAAACATTTTACTTGAAGTTCAATAATTTCTTTCCAGTTAATATCTAATTGAATTTTATTTATTTCGTATAATAGTGCAATAACTTTCGTTTGCTTTTTTATTTCGAGGTACGGCAGTAATTCTGTTAGTACAATCTCGTTGGTTACGATCAGGTTTTCATCTATTAACAAATCTAGTTTTGTAGAATCACCACTACCCCGAAAGTAATCAATCCAAACGGATGTATCTACTAAAACTTGCACTAATGGCGGTCTCTGATTTCATCAAGATTAATATCTATATCAATTTTTCCTTTATACTTTTTAATGTCAGAAATTTTTGATTTTCTAATTAATTCTTCTAATGCCCGAACAATTACTCCAGTTTTTGTGTTCGTGTGAGTTACTTTCATTGCTTCAAGAAGCAACTTTTCTGGTAAATCAAGAGTAGTTCGCATATTTTTCTCCATAAGTTATGCATATGACTTTACGATATTATGCATAAATTTTCAAGAGAGAGGCTAACGTCAGTATAGGCAACCTGTTCGTCCTTTCATTTTTCGTGCAATGAGACCATCTGCCCAGTCAAATGGTACAGCCTGCATATCATGCCAATTATGGCTCCCTAAGTGTCAGGTTTCACTACGTTGTACCATAATTTTTTAAAAGGTCAGCTCGAAACATATCGGGTGATATTATAAAAATTTCTGGATTCATTCTATACCAACATTGGACAGCTTCAAAGGGCGTTCTAACC
>JAKIUK010000028.1 GCA_021647585.1 Methylococcaceae bacterium | reverse complement strand
CGTATCAGCTCATATACCATTCGAGCCGTTCAAAGCGCATTAATCACAGGAAAGTCCCTGGGCGAACTTATGTGCGACTTGATGGCTCGATTAGTTCCTGTGTAGAACTAATATGGAAACACTCATGTATTTTATATGAATTCTAACATCATTAGAATTTGATAACATATCGGTATAGTTTAATTATTAGATTTGTCTATTATAAATCTAATTGCATTAGCTTTAATACAACTGGAGTTTGTTTTAGCACATCTGAAAATAAGTTTTGTAATCCTACCTGTATCTATTCATGTACAATTTCGTTTCTTATTTCTTTGATTTCTCTCATTTGCTCGGCGGATTCAATTAACCCCCCTCATTTCTGCATTATGGATTCCACAACGCAGAAATCGAATAAAAAACTCGTAAGATAGGCGAGTTATTTGATGCTAGTTGCCTAATCTCCTTCCAAAAGATTCAATCAATCTACAATTCAAGAGTTACCCTAAACTCTTCACCAACCTCTTCAAATATAACTTTTTTATTATTTTGTACTGCTGTCTGATAAACCATAGGTAATCCTCGACCTAATTTATCAATATAGCGTAGATTTTCCATAAATTTTACCACCACAGGATTTGATGCGTATGATACTCCTGACTTTAATTTTCCTATAGTTATTGTATTTGGAAGGCGCCCTGGACTGATAAATTCAATCCTGTCATCAAACATAAATATTCTTATCCTTGAGCCATTAATCGCATAATTTCTATGCACACAAGCATTGACTAATAATTCACGAAAAACTTTATCGGGATATTGAAAGGACGTATTAAACCTTTTTGTTCCTTTTATTCTGGAAGGTTGTAATAAATTATTTTTTATAACGGCTAATGTACTATCCACCTGCAGATCAAGCGTGCCACTAATAACTTGTTTGTCAATTAATTCATCAGAAATTTCAGTACCAGAGAAATGAGCAAACGAAATGCAGGCTTCAGATAAATAACGCTGTGGATTTATTCCAAAAACTAATAGTCCCGCTATTGTTGTTAACCCTTGATCATCCAAAATATCTGTATTAATTAAAATTCTTTCAGGATCATCTTCATGTGAAAAATCCACTTGATACCTATCAAAATACTCATCAATTTTAGTAAGATTTAAGTCTTTGATAGATGTTGCATCAATGCCCTGCTTATCATAATGGTAAACGCCACTTTGCTGAAATAACCGCATAAGTTCAGCTTGAGTTGCTGTTCTGTTGGTAGAACCGACTCGAATGAGAAATTGATGTTTATTAGTCTGATAAGGCTTGTCTCGACCTTTCCCAATATCAATCTTTATAATATTTTTTCCCTGGAATATACTTTTTTCAATTATGGGAACTATAGGGGGAATCACATTTTCTCTGGCAATATTGGCCACCCATTCTTTAGTAGCGTCAACATCAAAATCAATCCCAGAAACCTCACCATTATCTTCAACCCCTATTAAGAGAACACCCCCTTGTGTATTTGAAAAAGCCACCAATTCTTTCGCTATTGATTCAGCTCTTACCTGTGCAGATTTAAATTCGACCGCACTGTTCTCACCTTGAGCAATAAGCTCTGCAATATGTTTTGCTCTAGTCATAGGCATTTTCAAGGAAAAGGATTAAATAAATAGATGCTATTGTACTTAATCTGAGCTGGGAGACAGGAGAATTTTAATTTATGGTTAATAAAATGTGTTTCTAAAAACCCATGGGATATATACTTCGCGCGGCCACGACTGCGGATTTCTATCGGTCGATTTTGGCCGATAGACTGCGTTGCAGCAACAGTTGCATAGCTTGCTATGCGCTTGTTTCAGCGCCTTGCTATTGACAAAAATCAACTTGATATAAATTCCACATCCGTGACCGCGCGAAGTATATATTAAAAAAGCACTGACAAACGCAGTGCTTTTAAATAACGAACAAATATAAGCCCACTATAATAAATAATAAAATGGGCTTATCGATAAAAAAACGAATTGCATTAATTTATTTTGTCTTCTTAATCTTTCTTTGCTTTTTTACTACCTGCATTTGTAAAAAGAATATCTCCTCCATTATTTTTTACCGTTTTTTCTCCTATACCTTTTACATTGGTTAAATCATTCAGTGTTTTAAACGGCCCTTTTTGTTTACGATATTTGACAAGTTCTTCTGCTTTTTTCTGACCAATCCCTTTTAAAGACTCAGATATTGTTTTTGCATCCGCAGTATTGACATTAACGGGTTTCGCATATGCATTAATTGAAAAAAGTGCTAATAAAATTAATAATTGTTTCATTTTGGCATTCCTGTAATGATTAAAAAACATTAAAAGTAGACATCCGTGGCCGCCAACCAAAAAACAACTGAGATTACCTACTAATACAAGATTAGTAAGGTTACATATTTATACAAGTACTTTTTTGTGATTTACATCCAAATTTTAGAAAAATCCAGATTAATATTGCAATTCCCCGCTACTCTCAGATCAAACTCAACTTTTTCATTGCTAACGTCTAACCGCTTGACATACTGCCCTTGCAAAAGATCATATATATTTACGCCCTTACTTTCTGGATCAACAATCAAATAAAATAAAACACCTTCTCTTTCATATAGTTTAAATTTAGTTGTTTTATCTTTTTTTGCTGTTGATATAGATAAAATTTCTACAATCAATGCAGGGGCCTGGATTAAAAAGTTTCCTTCTATTTTTCCACAAACTATCAGATTATCTGGCTGCACTACCGTATCTTCATCAATCTTCCAATCTACTGGCAATAAAGCCTGACACTGCTGACAATTGGCCAGAGCCAACTCCAGTTGAGTTGCTATTTTTTGGCTAATACTTTGATGTTTCAAAGAAGGTGCAGGGCTCATAGCATATGGAATGCCATCTATAAGCTCCCAGCTTCCTTCCCAACTTAAATAATCTTTCCAAAGATAATGAGGAAGATTTGATATGCTTGGTTTACCCATTGATTTTCCTTACTTTAACTATATTTTAAATAGTACTCCAGAATTAAGCATAGAGTACAAATAAGTCACAATCACACTGCTTGATAAAGTCATCTTCAACTAATCCAATTCAAAATTTCATATCTGTTCAACTGGGTATAAAAAAGTATAGGGATAATTTTATATGACTATTAACAAAGCACAGGTCAAATTTTAAATGGGTTGTCATTTTGACCAGCGGGACGACTTGCACGGATGTAGGAGGTAGGGCAATGCAGGAGCTATTGCCGAGAAATCTTGTTACTCAAGTTGTGCTTAGACTTAAGATTCCTCCCGTTGGTCGGAATGACACCGTTTGTGAAGTTAACCTGCGATAGGTTAATAGTCATGTAAATTTTAATTTTATAATAGTTGTGGACCGATCGTTCTATAAATGTTATTGTCAGCTCGTACAATCAAAAAAGAGACTTGACTATGGCAAGACCCATACAATTTGACAAACAGACTGCGATCGACCAAGCGCTGTGTGTGTTTCGAAAACAGGGTTATAAAGGTAGTTCGCTACACGATTTGATACGAGCGATGAATATCAGTAAAAGTAGTTTTTATGAGACTTTTGGTAGTAAATATGAATTATTTTTAATTACACTGGCTCGGTTTCATGAAACGGAGGCTGTCTATCAGTTTATCAATCCTACCGATAATATTTCTGCCAAAACTGTAATTACAAATATATTCAAACAACTCATTGATAGTGTTATCAATGGTAAAGGTGGCTGTTTGTTTGGCAATTGTGCTGTTGAGTTTTCAGACACCGATGCAAATATAACAACTCTGGTAACCAGCGGAATAAAACAGCTCGAACATATGTTTTATCAAATTCTCATTCACGATCAGAAAAATAAAGCTGTATTGGAAAAACACAAGATACAGACTATTGCCAGACAACTGACGGCTACATTCTATGGTTTACAGATCATGGCTAATGCTAATTTAAATCGTAAAGAATTAAATGAAATAGCATCAAATTCCGTAGCAATACTTGATTAAAAAATTTTCCTATAATAGACCGAACGGTCCATAACAACCTGATTTTATCACTATTTACGAGGGGATTAATGATGATAACACTTTACCAATTTACTCCAGCCTGGGGTATTCCTAACCTGGGCCAATTCAATGTCAAAGTTGAAACATATCTGAGGATGACCAATTTATCCTACAAAGTTATAGACACTATGCCCTTAAAAGGACCTAAAGGAAAGCTTCCTTATATCGAAGATAATGGACAAAAGATTTCTGATTCTCGGTTTATCATTGAATATCTGAAGCAAAAATATGGTGATCCACTTGATAACGATTTAAGTACAGAACAGCGCGCCATCATGACTGCGATGCAACGCCTACTTGAAGAACATTTATATTGGATTGGTATGTATACACGTTGGCAATATACCAATACAAACTGGCAGGTTAATAAGCAAGCTATCTTTGGTGGTATGCCTCCCGTTATTCGGGATATTGCAGCAATGGTTTATAAGCGCATCATCAGAAAACAAATTTATGGTCAGGGAACCGGAAGACACAATTCAGATGAAATCTTCCATTTAGGCAAAATCGATCTAGATACACTTTCTGCATTTCTGGCCAAAAAACCCTATTTTATGGGCGATAAACCAACCAGCCTGGATGCCAGTGCTTTTGGAATATTAATTAATACAGTGCGTGGACCAATAGAATCACCTATAAAGGACTACGGTTTAAGCAAAAATAATTTATCCTCCTATTGTGATCGGATGATGTCGGATTTCTTTCCTGAATTAGAGGACGCTACACAATAGAACCTAAAAACTGGGGAATTACCTAATATTTGAAGGCTATCCGAAAATTATTCTAGCTCACGTTTTAAACCAGGTGTTTTGTTCAGTTTTGGCGTATAGTTAGACTATTCAACCAACAATGTACAGATCGATAAGGTTACAAAAGCAAGAAAATGAATGCTGAACAGCAATACAGCCGACTGGATATCGCTTTCTCTCGTTTTTTATCACAGCGTACCTCATTCGATAAAAAACAAAAAATTGACTTTGAAGTTTTATGTGCGGAATTATCTTACCAACAATCTCAAGGCCATAGCTGTATCTATGTTGATGCATCAGCGCAAAAGCAAATCCTGGCATCTGGTTTAGCATCTGAACATGACTTATCACCTCTGGTCTTAGAACAGAATAGGTTATATCTTTATAGATACTGGTGTTATGAAAACCGGTTGGCACTAGCAATACAAAAACAGCTTGCCCGGACCTACTCAAATAAAGATTTAGAGTTACTGCTCAGTCGTTATTTTATTAAACTGATAGATGAAACGGACTGGCAAAAAGAGGCAGCAGTAAAGGCAATTAGCCTGGCTTTTTGTATGATCAGTGGAGGACCGGGAACAGGAAAAACCACTACAGTGGTGAAAATTTTGGCCTTGTTGCAGGAATTAGCTTTAAAACAGGGTGCTCCTTTACATATTGCTTTAGCTGCACCCACCGGTAAAGCCGCTATGCGACTACAGGAATCAATTGGTTCAAGTAAAAATACATTACCTTGTTCTGAGACTATAAAAAATCTAATACCTGAAACTGTAACCACCATTCATCGTTTATTGGGGTCACGCCCCCCTTCACCTTATTTTAAACACGACTCAGCACATCCTCTAGCCTATGATCTGGTTGTGATCGATGAAGCATCAATGGTTGATCTGGCATTAATGAGCAAATTAGTAGATGCCTTAAAACCAGAATCACGATTCATTTTACTGGGTGATAAAGATCAATTGGCATCTGTGGAATCCGGGGCTGTTCTAGCTGATTTAACAGCTGCTCTACCCGAACATACTGTAGAATTAAAAAAATCATACCGATTTCATGGGGATATTAAAGCACTGTCTGAAGCTGTGAATCACCAGTTGATTGATGATGCCTGGAAAATACTTGAAAAAAACTCCTCTGAAGTCGCTTTATTGGAACAAGATTTAATTGATTTTGCTACAAAGCAATACACCCCTTATCTAGATGAAATTAATAATTCAGGTGATTTTAGTACTATTTTAACTAGCTTTAGTCAATTTCAGGTTTTATGCTCTAATCGCCTAGGTACTTATGGTGTAGTCGAGATTAATAAGAGAATCGAGGAACTATTAGCACGACAAAATAAAATTCAAATAACGGGACAATGGTATGTAGGTCGCCCGATCATGGTCATTCAAAATAATGTATCTATGCAGCTATACAATGGTGATATAGGTATATGCTTGTACGATAGTCAGAAGGATAAAAATGCTGTTTTTTTTCTGCGATCTGATGGCAGTATAAAAAAAATTCTACCTAGTCGAGTACCGGCTCACGAAACTGTTTTTGCCATGACCATACACAAAAGCCAAGGCTCAGAATTTGATGAATGCTTGTGTGTTTTAGCCGATAAAATCAATCCGGTTTTAACTAAAGAACTAATTTATACTGCAATTACACGAGCAAAAAAAAGATTAAAAATACTAAGCAGTTACTCTATTTTTAGCCAGACATTACAGCAAAAAGTTGTACGTTCTGGTGGTTTATTAGAAAAGCTAACAGGTAAATAATGTCATCCATTAAACAACAAGTTGAATCTCAAATAGTTAATTTAAAATGGGCAAACCAAGCCTTATATGAATTAACTGTTGATCTGAATTTATTAAATGCCATTAGCAATATGACAGTTAATATATCAGCAGCACTTGAGATATTGTCAAAACAAATAAAAAATTCAACTGATGACAACTTAGTGGCTTTGCTTGCAGATTCAGACACTATTGAAATATTGGATGAGATAGTTGATAACGATTGCATTAGTGAATTAGAAAATCATTTTTTCACTGCAATAGACAATATGGAAAACAATATAATGGGTGACTTTTTATCTGAACTGATAGAAAAAATAGAACTTCGTTATACTGCTTTAATGAGTGCTATTCATGAATTAAATGCCCTGTTAAACATTAGTCTAGTTAGGTAAGGATAAAACGCACCTATCGGGGTCAAATTCCAAATGCGGTGGTTTGATGGAATAAAGTTACTAAGATTGCGAAGAATTTTTGTTTCTGATTAAACTATCTCAAGAGGCGCATAGTTATTCTACGTAACGATTGAGATCGTTTAGTCAGGAATAAAAAGACAAGTAAGGTTGGCAACTTTTTTTCGGCAACCCGCCTAACACAAAAAAATCAATGATTCCGTTGTACAGAAAACCTGGCTAATGAAATCAGGGCATCTTTATACTCTGATGGATCCAGACAGCCTAAGGCGTCTATTGCCTTTTGAGCCGCCTCATCGGCACATTTTTCAGTATAGTCAATTGCCTTGGTCGACAACACAATGGCATAGACTGCATTAAATGCATCTCTGGAACCCTGCTTAATAGCATCTATAATAACGCTGGCTTCACTTTCAGTGCCATTTGCAATCGCATAAATCAAAGGTAAAGTAGGCTTTCCTTCGGCTAAATCATCGCCTAAATTTTTACCTAAATCTTCAGCCGTAGATTTATAGTCCAGGGCATCATCAATTAATTGAAAAGCGATACCCAGTTGCTGCCCATAAACAGCAAGCGCTTCCTCTGTTGCTTTATCCGCATTTGAAAGTACCGCACCTAACCGCGTTCCAGCGCTAAACAAGATAGCGGTTTTCCTTTCTATCACTTCCAGATATTTCTGTTCAGTGGTATCAGGGTTATTACAATTCAATAATTGTAATACTTCACCTTCTGCAATAGCCGTAGTGGTTTTGGAAAGAATTTCCATAACCCGCATATTATCAGTGCGCACCATCATTTCAAAAGCGCTGGAATATAAATAGTCTCCCACCAAAACACTTGCGGCATTACCCCATACAGCATTAGCACTTTCCTGGCCTCTTCTTAAATCAGATTCATCAACGACATCATCGTGTAACAAAGTGGCTGTATGAATAAACTCAATAACAGCTGCCAAAATTAAATGGCTGTCATTGACCTTTCCCAAAGCCTTAGCCGCCAATAACAGCAGCATAGGCCTTAAGCGCTTACCGCCATTACCAATTATATAATGACCGATTTGATTGATAAGTAAAACATCCGAACTTAATTCGTTGATAATTAATTGATCAACAGCTTTCGCTTCTTCTGTAGTTAAGTTTTTGATGATTTCAAAATCAATAGACTCGGAATCATTTACTGCATTTTGTTCTGCCATTATTTAAAAATTTTCTATTAGCTGAATAACCAACAGGGTATGCTATTGAATAATATAGGGTGGTGTCAATAGCTTTGTTATGTTATTTTAAGCAAATCTTAAACAGGTGGATCAATTAATAGTTGACGAACCTTCATTTTAAACATATAATTTTCTGTTCACTTTTAACAGATTAAATGCTTGACGGAGCTTACGCAGATGTACGCGGTAATTCAAACAGGTGGGAAACAGTACCGAGTAGAAGAAGGTACTACCCTTAAAATAGAAAAATTAGAACTTGGTACAGGCGATAGCGTAGAGTTCGATAAAGTATTAATGATTCAGTCTGACAGCGAAACTAAAATTGGTCAGCCTTATGTTGAGTCAGGAAAAGTTACAGCGGAAGTTGTTTCTCAAGGCAGACATAAAAAAATAAAAATCATTAAATTCAAAAGACGTAAGCACCACATGAAACAAATGGGGCATCGTCAATACTTCACAGAGATCCAGATTACTGGAATTTCTGCATAATACCCGGGAGTAAACAATGGCTCATAAAAAAGCAGGTGGTAGCACCAGAAACGGTCGCGATTCTAATGCCAAACGATTAGGTGTAAAACGTTACGGCGGTCAAGAAGTACTAGCTGGAAATATTTTAGTACGCCAACGCGGCACTAAATTTCATGCAGGTGATAACGTAGGTATTGGTAAGGACCATACCTTGTTTGCAACAGCAGACGGTAAAGTACTTTTTCAGCAAAAAGGCCCTAAAAATCGCAAATTTATCAGTATTGTAGCTGCTTAATAAGCTTGATTTATAGAACTCTAAATACAAAAAAAGCCTCGTCTATGACGAGGCTTTTTTTGTTTGTACACCAACTCAACACAAAGAATGGGTAACGGTACAAGTCCTGCCTATCAATACCACCCAAGAAAAACATGAGATTTGTTGACGAAGCTGAAATTCGAGTAGAAGCGGGAAGCGGAGGCAGTGGTATAGCCACTTTCCGCAGAGAAAAATATATTCCGATGGGCGGCCCAGATGGCGGAGATGGCGGGGATGGAGGCAGTGTTTACCTTGTTGCCACTGAAAACGTTAATACCTTGGCTGATTTCCGCTACCATTCACTGCATAAAGCTCAGCGCGGACAAAATGGCATGGGTCGCAATTGCACAGGAAGAAAGGGGGATGACCTTTATATTTCAATTCCCCCTGGCACCACGGTTTACGAAAGCAACACCGATGAAAAGATTGGTGACCTAATTAATCCCGGCGATACACTACTTGTTGCGAAGGGCGGCTTTCACGGATTAGGCAACACCCGCTTTAAAAGCAGCGTCAACAGAACCCCACAACAATTTTCAAAAGGCAAACCAGGAGAACTAAGAACTCTTAAGCTTGAGCTTATGGTAATTGCTGACGTGGGCCTGCTGGGCATGCCAAATGCAGGCAAGTCCAGCTTGATTCGCTCGGTTTCATCGGCCAAACCCAAAGTAGCCGATTATCCTTTTACCACTCTACATCCAAATTTGGGTGTAGTACGAGTAGATGCGCTACGCAGTTTTGTCATAGCTGATATCCCAGGTGTCATTGAAGGCGCTGCCGAAGGAGCTGGCCTGGGCCTGCAATTCCTAAAGCATCTTTCGCGTACCGGACTGCTACTGCATATCGTTGATGTGCAGCCATACGAGACTCAAGATACACCTGTTGAAGCTGCACAAAAAATTATTCATGAAATACAAAAGTGGAGTGATGATTTGGCCGGCAAACCTCGCTGGTTGGTATTAAATAAAGTAGACCGCCTTTTACAAGAAGAAACCGAGGCACATTGCATAGCCATTGTAAAAGAGCTTGATTGGGATGGCCCGGTGTTTAAAATTTCAGCACTTAAGAAGCAAGGCACTAAAGACCTAATGTACGCCATAATGGATTATCTGGATCAACAACGGCAGGATGACAGTGAGCAGGAGTGATTTTGCCAAAGCAAAACGCATTGTTGTAAAAATTGGCAGCTCTCTTTTGACTGCTGGCGGACAAGGGCTAAACAAGACTGCTATTTCTGAATGGGTCAGCCAAATGGCAAATATTAACTCACAAGGCAAGGAAGTTTTATTGGTTTCCTCTGGTGCAGTTGCCGTCGGCGTTAGTAGACTAGGACTTAAGCAGCGACCACATACCTTGCATGAACTGCAGGCAGCGGCATCTGTTGGGCAAATGGGACTGGTCAAAACTTTTGAGAATAATTTTCAAAAGCATAAACTGCATTCAGCCCAAGTTCTTTTAACTCACGACGACCTTTCCAATCGCCAACGTTATTTAAATGCCAGAAGCACCCTGTTAACTTTGCTGGATTTTGGCGTTATTCCTGTAATTAACGAAAATGACGCAGTAGCTACCGATGAAATTCGCTTTGGCGACAACGACACTTTAGCCGCATTAGTTGCTAACTTAGTTGAAGCTGAATTATTAATTATACTGACTGATCAGACCGGCTTGTTTGATGCTGACCCGAGTATTCACCCGACCGCTCAATTAATCTCAAACATTAGTGTTAATAATCAACTGCTGGACAAAGTCGCCGGAGAAAGTCGTAGCGGTCTTGGTAGAGGTGGCATGTTTACTAAAGTCCGGGCAGCAAGACTTGCAGCCCGGTCGGGTGCTGCAACTGTTATTGTTTCTGGAAATGCGGAAAATGTGATTGAATCTGTTATTTCAGGAAATGAAATTGGAACTTACCTGACACCTGATATTGCACCACTCGCTGCAAGAAAACAATGGCTGGCCGGGCAACTACAAATCAAGGGGCAACTTATTCTTGATGCCGGTGCAGTTAATAGCTTAACAAATGCAGGAAAAAGTTTACTTGCCGTTGGAGTTAAATCAGTTTCTGGAAACTTCAATCGTGGAGACCTGGTTTCTTGTATGACTGAAAATAGAGAAGAAATAGCTCGCGGCTTAGTCAATTATAATTCAGCGGATAGTAATAAAATTGCCGGTAAAGTCAGCGCTGATTTTGAAAAGTTACTGGGTTATGCTGATGATGCCGAACTGATACACAGGGACAATTTGGTCATTGTCTAACCGGATCGCAGCCAAATCCTGAATAATAGAATTTACCACTGCCAACTCCAAAATAAACAGACAAAAAAAAGGCCAATATGCTTTAAGCACATTGGCCTTTTTTTGAATCTGATGGCTTAAGCCATTGCTCGAACCTTTATGTTCAGCCTGCTTTTACTGCGTGCAGCTTTATTTTTATGGATAAGACCCTTGGTAACTGCAGAGTCTATAATAGAAACAACTGCCTTATAAGCTGCATTTGCTTGTTCCTTATCGCCAGACTCGACGGCTGCAATTACTTTTTTGACAAAAGTACGTAAGTTACTGCGTTGTCCTGCATTGCGGACACGGCTTTTTTCTGCCTGACGCGCTCTTTTTTTCGCTTGTGCTGTATTAGCCATGTTACCAATTCTTTCTGTGTTAATTAAGAACCGCGTATTATCTTGTTAAATGATATGATTGTCAACTTTATTTAATGACCACTAAGAAATCACATTGAGCCGCCAACTTTTTAAATCCACCGCTATCGTTAGCAGCATGACGATGATATCACGAATCTTAGGATTCATTAGAGATATGCTGTTTGCCCGTATTTTCGGCATTAATTCCGGGACTGATGCTTTTTTTGTAGCATTTAAAATCCCCAATTTCTTACGTCGATTATTTGCCGAAGGTGCATTTTCACAAGCCTTTGTTCCTGTGCTTTCAGATTACAAGGAACAAGGAAGCAAACAGGCATTAAAATTTTTTATCGATCGAACAGCAGGGACACTTGCATTAATCCTACTACTTGTCAGCATTATTGGCGTTATCGCTGCACCCATACTTATCGCACTCTTCGCGCCAGGCTTTATTAATGAAGGCAAGCAATATGAACTGGCAGTATATATGCTGCGCATCACCTTCCCCTATCTGTTTTTTATCTCTTTAGTGGCTTTTGCAGGAGGAATATTAAATTCCCACGGCAAATTTGCTATTCCTGCTTTTACCCCTGTGTTTTTAAATATTTGCATGATAGCTGCAGCCATATGGCTATCGCCGATGATGGATGATCCAATTATTGCATTGGCCTGGGGCGTATTTGCAGCAGGTATTGTGCAGCTATTGTTTCAATTCCCGGCCTTATACCGACTGGAATTACTACCTAATTTAAAGCTTGGATTCAAAGACCCTGGTGTAAAACGCATCTTAAAGCTTATGCTACCAGCCATATTTGGTGTTTCTGTCACTCAAATTAATTTACTTCTTGATACTTTAATTGCTTCATTTCTTGCTGCTGGCAGTGTTTCCTGGTTGTATTATTCGGACCGACTGGTTGAATTTCCTTTAGGCATCTTCGGCATCGCACTGGCTACTGTTATTTTACCCAGCCTATCTAAAAACCATGCGGCAGATAATCAGCTTGAATTTTCTAAATCATTAGACTGCGCTTTACGCCTGGTTTTACTCATTGGCTTACCCGCATCGGTTGGACTATTTCTGTTAGCGAAGCCCATGCTTTCTACATTATTTCAGTACGAAGAATTTAGTTCTAGTGATGTATTGTTAGCAGGACAAAGCTTAATGGCCTATTCAGTTGGCTTGCTGGGGTTTATTCTGGTTAAGATTCTGGTCCCTGGATTTACTTCTCGTAAAGATATGAAAACACCCGTTCGCTTTGGTGTTTATGCCATGTTTGCTAATATGGGGTTAAATATTGCGCTGGTATTTCCCTTAGCTCATGCGGGCCTGGCATTAGCAACGTCTTTAGGTGCATTTTTTAATGCCTCTCTTTTGCTTTCTAAACTATTAAAAGACAACATTTATAAGCCCGGCAAAAGCTGGGCAAATTTTATGATTAAAGTTATATTTGCCAATGAAATAATGGCATTTTTTTTATATTTCTGTGTTGATAGTAATCAGTGGTCTGAATGGACAGCACTGGACAGAAGTCTCAATCTAGTATTATGGGTTGCATTAGGCGGCTTAATTTATGCTATTTCTTTACTAATTGTAGGCATTAGACCCGGAAACCTGTTAAATAAATAATAAGGGTTAATCCAGCAATCCATCCAGACCTGATTCCAAAGCTAAAAGGTCTTCCAGCTTTTGTTTAAAAAAGTCGCCAGCCAAGCCAAGCTGCTCGGTAGCATCTGCTGGCATTGCCTGCAACATATCATCTGGCAACATGCCTGAGCTCTTACTACTGCTAATAAATCGCGCAATATAAACTATACATGCAATTTTAGAAACTGGATCGGATTGTAATGGCTCTGCACTTTGCTCTACGGGGATTATCAACGCATCCGAAAACTTCCATAACCTACATAACTCAGCGGATACTTCTTGACTGGTAAAACTCAGACGCATTTTTTCTACAAAAGCACGAGAGTGCCCCTCAGAAACACGCCGCTCAATTTCTTTTGCCTCCTTGGCTAATCCTAAGCGAATCAAAACCCGGCCTAGATCACTAATAAGTCCTGCTGTAAAAGCTATATCAGCATCATTACCCGTCTCATTTGCCAACCACTTTGCATAACTAGCGGTAGAAAAACTATCCAACCAAAACTGCTTGATATCAAAATCTTCAATTTCAGGCATTGCACTTACAATACCTGATGCGATAACCAACGTTTTTAACTTGGTCATACCCAGCATTACCACAGCTTCTTCAATTGAACCTAATTTCTTGGGTAAACCATATGCCGCTGAATTAACCAATCGTAATACCTTAAGAGATATAACAGGTTCCTTTTCCACATTTCTGGCAATATCCCTCATCTCGACATTAGGATCATTAAATTGATTAATCAATATTCGAATAACTTCTGGAACTTGTGGGACTTTATGAACCTGAGTAAATAATTTTTTTATTTTTGATGCCATTGAAATCCACCTCAACTAAATATTGATATAAGCTTAGCTGGTTTTTCTAGTTACGCTTTATTAACTTAGGGAGGTGGAAAAAATAATCATCCAATCTCCCTTAGCGCTTTACTTCTAGCTCACTCAAACCCTGATTTCCTATAAAACATGCACAACAGCTTACCTAAAACTAACACAATTGCCTGTAAGTTATAGATATGAAAAGATTTTTCCGTGAACATGCAGCCATTTAATGATATAATAATAGGTTTTGATCATCACAGCTATCCATGCATTTAATTAGGGGATTGGCTCACCTAAAACCATTAACAGACGGATGCGTCCTTAGCATCGGAAATTTTGATGGTGTTCATTTAGGCCATAGAAAAGTAATAGAAAAACTGGCGGCACAGGGTAAAAAAATGGACCTGCCGGTTGTGGTCATGATGTTCGAACCGCAACCACTGGAATTTTTCCTTGGTGAAAATGCACCCTCCCGGTTAATGCGTTTAAGGGAAAAAGTTATTCAGTTTAAATCGTTACCGGTTGATAAGTTACTGATTGTCAGGTTCAATCAGACTTTTGCAAATTATGAGGCCGAAGATTTTATAACTGACTTTTTACTTAACAAACTGAAAATAAAACATCTGGTGGTAGGCGATGATTTTCACTTTGGTAAAGCACGCCGTGGTAACTTTGCCATGCTTAAAGAAAACGGGCTTTTATTTGGTTTTGAAGTTGAAGATACTCGCTCGCTTTACATGGAAAACCAGCGTGTAAGCAGTACTTTAATCAGAGATGCTCTCGGTAGCGGTGATTTGGCAAAAGCAAAACGAATGCTGGGAAGAGATTATTCAGTATGTGGTAGAGTTGCACATGGCAACAAACGAGGTCGTACTATTGGATTCCCTACCGCCAATATACTAATGTTCAGAAAAAACACGCCTGTTACGGGAGTATATGCAGTTACCATGACAGGTATCGATAATAAAATCATACCGGGTATTGCCAATGTAGGTACACGCCCTACTGTAGATGGCGGGAAAAAGGTTATATTAGAAACCCATTTATTTAACTTTGAAAAGCAAATATATGGGCAGTATGTTGAAGTTCATTTTAAACAAAAAATCAGAGATGAAATTTGTTTTAAATCGTTCGATGAACTTAAAGCACAAATCAAAAAAGATATTGTTATTGCGAAACTGGTTTTCGCCTAATTTAGATAGTCAAGAAGATGGATTATAAGAAAACACTTAATTTACCAAAAACCGCTTTCCCAATGAAAGGCAATCTTGCCCAACGTGAGCCAGAACGTTTAAAAAAATGGAATGAAGCGGAGCTATATAAAAAAATTAGGGAAGAATTTGCCGGCAGACCAAAATTTATTTTGCATGATGGCCCTCCCTATGCAAACGGTGCAATCCATATAGGCCATGCAGTTAATAAAGTTTTAAAAGATATTATTATTAAATCAAAGACACTCAATGGCTTTGATGCGCCTTACGTTCCCGGCTGGGACTGTCACGGCCTGCCTATTGAATTGATGGTGGAAAAGAAAATAGGTAAGGCAGGGGTAAAAGTATCTCCTGCTATTTTTCGAAAAGAATGCCGTAGCTATGCTGCCAAGCAAGTCAAAACCCAGAAACAAGAATTTATTCGCTTAGGAATTTTAGGCGAATGGGATAACCCTTACTTAACTATGGACTTTGCTTTTGAAGCCGATATTGTCCGTTCCTTAGGTAAAATTGCGGCCAAAGGCCATTTAAGCAAAGGAGCCAAACCGGTTCATTGGTGTACAGATTGCGGTTCTGCATTAGCAGAGGCCGAAGTTGAATACGAAGACAAGCACTCTCCCGCGATAGATGTGCGCTTTCAAGTCATTGATGAAGAAGCCTTTTTAGCAAGCTGTCATCACGCCCCTGAACATCAGGGCATTGGTCCATTGTCTGTCGTTATTTGGACTACAACACCCTGGACATTACCTGCTAACCAGGCTGTAGCGTTTAACCCCGAATTAGAATATGCCGTTGTTCAATGTGAAATTGGTGGACAACAAGAACGACTGGTTGTTGCTGAAACTTTATTGAAAGACGTAATGCTGCGTTATCAGGCAGGTGAGCATCATGTTATAGCGTATTGCAAAGGTAATGCATTAGAAAAGCAATTACTGCAACATCCTTTCTATGACCGACAAGTACCTATTATATTAGGAGATCATGTCACCACTGATGCAGGTACCGGTGCAGTACATACCGCCCCCGGTCATGGTCAGGATGACTATGTTGTAGGCATGAGAAACGACTTACCCATTGATAACCCAGTCGATAGTAACGGAGTATTCTTGCCTACCACTGAATTTTTTTCCGGTGAGCATGTTTTTAGCGCCAACGAGCATGTCCTCGACGTGTTAAGACAAAAAGGCAAACTGGCACATCATGAAGCCATTTTGCATAGCTATCCACATTGCTGGAGGCATAAAACACCCATTATTTTTAGAGCAACACCGCAATGGTTTATCTCTATGGATAAAAACAATCTACGGGAACAGGCTTTAACTGAAGTAAAGCGTGTTCAATGGATACCTGACTGGGGACAGGCTCGTATAGAAAGCATGATAGAAGGCCGGCCTGACTGGTGTATTTCCCGTCAGCGTACCTGGGGTGTACCTATCGCGTTTTTTGTGCATAAAGAAACTGGGCAGTTACATCCTCGCACCGGCGAGCTCATTGAAGAAGTTGCTAAACGCATTGAAGAAAAAGGCATTGATGCCTGGTTTGAATTAGAGGCTGCTGAACTCATCGGAGAAGATGCTGAATATTATGACAAAATGCAGGATACGTTAGATGTCTGGTTTGACTCAGGTGTAACTCATGCAGCTGTTTTAGATAGGCGTGAACAACTAAATTTCCCTGCGGATTTATATCTGGAAGGATCAGACCAGCATAGAGGCTGGTTTCAATCCTCATTGCTGACTTCAACAGCAATGAATGATATCGCGCCCTATAAAGCTGTTTTAACTCATGGTTTTACTGTCGATGCTGATGGTAAAAAAATGTCTAAATCTAAGGGTAATGTGGTCGCACCACAAAGCATCATGAAAAATTTAGGTGCCGATGTGCTTCGGCTGTGGGTTGCTGCCACTGATTATCGCGGAGAGATGAATGTTTCTGATGAAATTCTAAAGCGCACATCCGAAGGCTATCGCCGCTTAAGAAATACTGCACGTTTCTTATTATCTAATTTAGATGGTTTTAACCCTGCAACTGATTTAGTCGCCACTCAAGACATGTTGCCTTTGGATCGTTGGGCTGTAGACAGGGCCTATCTATTACAACAAGATGTGATTGCGTACTATGAAACCTACCAGTTTCAACAAATCTATCAAAGAGTACATCATTTTTGTGCCATGGATTTAGGTAGTTTTTATCTGGATATAATAAAAGATCGTCAATACACTGCAAAGACAGATTGCTTAGCCCGTCGTTCAGCGCAAACTGCTATGTACCATGTCGTTGAAGCTTTAGCTCGCTGGCTAGCTCCTATTACTAGCTATACAGCCGATGAAATTTGGCAATATCTACCGGGTGAACGTAGTGATTCTATTTTTCTGGAAACCTGGTATAAAAAATTATTTGAACTAGATACTGATACCGTTATGAATCGTGAATTCTGGGAAAAAATAATGTGGGTTCGTACTGCGGTCAGTAAAGAAATTGAGCAAGTCAGATCAAAAGGTAGCATTGGTTCATCTTTAAATGCAGAAGTTGAATTGTATTGTAATGAAGAATATTTTTCTGTTTTAAATCAATTATCCAGTGAATTACATTTTATATTTATCACTTCTGGAGCATCACTTGCAGATGAGAAATTCTGCCCTGAAGATGCTATACAGACAGAAATAAAGGGCATTAAGCTTAAAGTTTCTGCCTCCGAACACGCAAAATGTACACGTTGCTGGCATCAGCGCTATGACGTGGGCGAACATAAAAAACATATTGAACTTTGTGGTCGCTGCGTTGAAAATATAGACGGTGCTGGAGAGATACGTCAATTTGCATAATTAGGGAGGTGGAAACAAATAATCATCCATTCTCACTTAGTTAAAGTAAGGAATATCAGGTTAAATTAATATGCTTAAATGGTTATGGTTGTCCCTCATTGTACTGATTCTTGATCAATGGAGTAAAATTGCGATAGATAGATCAATGCATCTTTATGAATCTATTGCTATTATTCCCGGCTTCAACCTGACTTATGTGCACAATACAGGCGCCGCCTTTAGTTTTTTAAGTGAAGCAGGGGGTTGGCAACGCTGGTTTTTTGCTGCAATGGCATTTGTTATCAGTGTTGCACTGACCCTCTGGTTATATCGACTAAAAAAATATGAAACTCTGCTAGCTTGTGCTTTGGCATTAGTCTTAGGTGGTGCTATTGGTAATTTAATCGATCGTCTGGCCTATGGTTATGTCATTGATTTCCTAGATGTGTTCTACCAATCCCGACATTGGCCAGCCTTTAATATTGCCGATTCTGCAATCTCTATCGGTGTATTTCTTATGTTACTGGAAAGTTTTGGTGTAGCTAAAAACTCAACCAAATCCAATGAATAATTTCAAAGCATATCTGGCGACACTTATCAGTGCCACTTCCTTATCCTCTCATGCTACGGACCAGGACACCGCAAGCAGTTTTTTTCTAGATGATACACCCGTAGTTTTATCAGCAACCCGACTCAAGCAATCCCTGTCGGACGCTCCAGCAGCCATCACTGTTATTGATAAAGATATGATAAAAGCCAGTGGTGCTAAAGAAATCGTAGAGCTTTTTCGACTAGTTCCTGGTATGCAAGTAGGTTCAGTAAGAGGCCATTTGATAGCTGCTTCCTATCACGGCATGAGTGATGAATTCGCTGGAGGCATGCAAATTCTAGTGGATGGACAATCAATTTATAATGCTACTTTTGGAGGTGTTTTTTGGGTTGACTTTCCTTTATTAATCGAAGATATCGAACGCATAGAAGTAATCCGGGGGCCTGCTGCATCAACTTATGGTCCAAATGCTTTTCAAGGTGTAGCTAACATCATTACCACTCATACATCACAAGACCAGGGAGCACAAGTCAACTTCCGTGCTGGCGGGGACGATTATTATCGTGGAAATCTACGTTATGGCGGACAATGGCAAGACTTGGGGTATCGCTTCAGCATTTCCCATAACGAAAATGATGGATTGGAAAACGTACTGGATAGTCAAAATATTAATATGATTAGCAGTCGCTTTGATTATCAGTTAAGCCCTAAAGATACCTTGCAATATAATTTTGGGTATAGTGAGGGTAAACATGAAACAGGCCTTAACAGCCTTAATGATCCTCAACGTTATGAACGAAGTAAAAGCCTGAACCAAAATTTGCGCTGGGAACATCAATTTAATCCTATCAACCTGGTTTCAATACAGCTAAGTCATCACCGACATGAAATAGATGATGACTTTTTTTCGGATGGAAAATTACTCAGTAACGACCAACTTTCAGAACGTTTAGACCTTGAATTACAGCATACTTTAGTACCCTTTAAATCAACACGCATGGTTTGGGGCTTAGGCAGTCGACTGGAGAGAATGCGACTTCTTTTTTGGTCTGGTACAGATGACAAAACCAATTTGCTCTATCATTTTTTCAGCAATATTGAATGGAAATTTCTTGATGATTTTAGTTTAAACCTGGGTGCATTGCTGGAAAAGAACTCATATACTAGTGTTGATATCTCACCCAAAATTGCGTTGAACTATCATTGGTCTGAGCAGCATAGCTTCAGAGTCATGGCATCAAGAGCCTCGCGAATGCCAACCCTTGGCGAACAAAACATGAATATAAGCGATATTGTATCGTCAATAGTTAATGTTCGCGCACATTCCCCTGAAACACTTAAACCAGAAGAAGTTATTACCTTTGAGGCTGGATATCATGGTCTGTTTATGAACCAGAAACTAACCGCTGATATAAAATTTGCCCACCAGCGGTTTCGTCGTTTAACTCAAATATATACAGCTGACCAAGATGGCGTTTTTAATTATGTAACTGGCGATGTAGCGAGAAGCCTTAATTATGAAATTCAGCTTGATTATAAACCTGACCAAAAAGTATTAGTTCACATGGGTTATTCATGGATCAATATTCAGCAAAATGGCGGATTTATTAACTATAGAGAATCAGTACCACATCATTCTTTAAATGTTCTCGCAGCTTATCAATTTCCGCAGCAATGGCATGCCAGCCTGGCCTATTACTATCGTAGTGATATGCAATATCTGCGCACGACCAGGATAGACCAATTCCAGCGACTGGATTTCATCCTAAGAAAAACATTTAATCTGACAGAAAATCAACACCTTGAATTGTCACTGATACATCAAAACAATTTAGGCTCTAAAGATGAATTTGAACCTGGACAACGCTTGTCTGATCGAACATTTTTCGAAATTAGCTATCAATTTGACTAATTTCTTAAAAATTTGATTTAAGTCTTAGCCAATTAAAACTCTCACCCGGATCAGTCTTTCTATCAGGAGCAATCTCACTATGCCCTGTAATATGTTGTGCAGATAAATTTGGATATCGATTTAATAAAGCCTTTATTACCGTAGTTAATTGCTGGTATTGCTTTTCTGTATACTCTTGAGCTTCCGTTCCTTCCAGCTCTATCCCAATTGAATAATCATTACATTTTGTTTTTCCGTTATATTCAGATACTCCTGCATGCCAGGCGCGTTTATTAAATGCCACATACTGAACAATCTCACCACAGCGCCTAATTAAAAGATGAGCCGAAACTTTTATCTGATAAATTTCCTTAAAATAGGGGTGCTCATCAGGATTTAACTGATTACAAAATAGTTGGTCTATATAAGTCCCATCAAACTGTCCGGGTGGCAAACTAATACAATGCACAACAATTAGGGACAGCTCCTCATCCATAGGTCGTTCATCAAAATTAGGTGAAGGGACTTTAGTGGCCTGACTAAGCCAATGATTCTCTATTTTCATTTAACAATCAAAACAATTACAATAAATCAGTTAATCTAGAGTATTTAAGCACATGAGCAACCATCCAACGACCATTGAAATAAAAAAATTTCTTGATGAAGATATTGGTAGCGGCGATATAACCGCTAGTATTATTCCATCATCCATAAATGCCAAAGCACAGGTAGTTACCCGGGAAAGTATGACCCTTTGTGGACAAGCCTGGTTTGATAAGGTGTTTACAATACTAAACTCTGATATTGTGATTAATTGGTTTGTATCAGAGGGTGCTGTTTGTGAAGAAAATACTTTGCTGTGTGAGCTGAAGGGGCCTGCCAAAGATTTATTGACGGGTGAAAGAACAGCATTAAACTTATTACAAACCCTGTCTTCTACCGCATCCATTGCCAGACAATACGCAGAGGCTGTTTCTGGCACCAATTGCAAAGTATTAGATACTCGAAAAACCATACCTGGCCTTAGAATCGCACAAAAATATGCGGTATCCTGTGGTGGCTGTGTTAATCATAGAATCGGGCTATATGATGGGGTATTAATTAAAGAGAATCACATTCTAGCAGCTGGCTCTATTGCCTTGGCCATCAGTTCAGCCCGAGCAATAACTGACGTTGCCATAGAAGTTGAAGTTGAGTCACTGGAAGAATACCAACAGGCTCTGGCAGCAAAACCCGACCGCATTATGCTGGATAATTTTTCTGTTGCAGATATGAAAATTGCTGTTGCTAGCAATGAAAATAATATCGAGCTGGAAGCCTCAGGTGATATTACACTAAATAATATTCGTAATATTGCACAAACCGGTGTGAATTTTATTTCTATAGGGGCATTAACCAAACACATTAAAGCCATTGATTTATCAATGCGTATAACAATGGAGACATAATCCTAGAAAAATCAGTTGAACGCTAGGTTTGTGTGTAACTTGTTGTATATTAATTGTATCGAAAGTTTTTACCAGTTACCCGTTTGGTGAAATGAAACCGCTTCACGATTTTGTGAAGAAATCTGAACGAAAAATCCTGTAGAATAGCGCTTGATAAGGACTATGGCCATTAACTACGCGCTATTTTTTGTCTTTTTCGCCCAGATTTTCCACAAAACTCGTGCTCAACTGATTTTTCTAGGATAATCATGATAAAAAATGCTGATGCTATATTTAAACTAATCACCCAGGGTGTTTACGTGATTAGTGTCAATAACGGTCAACAACAAAATGCTTTCACTGCCGCCTGGGTTATGCAGGTTTCTTTTGATCCTTTATTAATCTGCTTTAGTATTAATCCTGAACATCATTCCTATAAAATGCTACAGGATGGGGGAGTATGCTGTATTAGTGTGTTGGACAACAAACAAAAATTAGCGGCCGATCATTTTGGGCACTCAACCAATGACAAAATGAGTGGCTATCAATGGTTACAAACCAAAACCGGGGCACCTGCACTTACTAATGCTCTGGCCTATTTTGACTGTCAGGTTGATCATTTTTCAGAAGCAGGTGACCACAAAATTGTTGTTTGCAAAGTTGTAGATGCCGCTATATTAAATCAAGGCCAGCCTATGCTGTATAGCGATACGGGAGATATGGATGATAGTAGCAAATTATATAGCGAATAACTTGTACACTAGTTAAAATGCACTATATTTGCACAATAAAGGTGCAATAAAGGTGCAATAAAGGTGCAATAAAGGTGCAATAATACATTGGCTTCTACAATTGCATAAAGTTTCAATTATAGTGAGGCTTAAAGTACCTCACCATGTTAGAATTTAAAGTTTTACTAAACCATCAATCAAGAGAGCAAAATGAAAGCAAATATTGGATTAATCGGTCTTGCTGTAATGGGACAAAATTTGGTCCTGAATATGAATGACAATGGATATAAAGTTGCTGTTTATAATCGTACTGCAAGCAAAGTTGATGAATTCCTTGAAGGCCCAGCTAAAGGGACAGAAGTTGTCGGCACTCATTCTCTTGAACAACTAGTTGAAAGCCTGGAGGCACCACGTAGAGTGATGCTAATGGTTAAAGCAGGTGAAGTGGTTGATCAATATATAGAAAAGCTACTGCCTTTATTATCAACTGGCGATATTATCATTGATGGTGGCAATTCGCTTTATACCGATTCTAATCGCCGAACCGATTACCTGAGAAAAAAAGGTATTTTATACATAGGCACTGGTGTTTCTGGTGGAGAAGAGGGCGCAAGACACGGACCTTCAATTATGCCAGGTGGAAATAAAGAGGCATGGGAAGCAGTCAAACCTATTTTCCAGGCAATCAGCGCCAAAGTTGACGGTGCTCCTTGCTGCGAATGGGTCGGGGATAACGGTGGTGGTCACTATGTCAAAATGGTACATAACGGTATTGAATACGGCGATATGCAGCTTATTTGTGAAGCATACCAGCTTATGCGCGAAGGCCTGGATTTAAGTGTTGATGAAATCCAAGCTATATTTGCAAAATGGAATACCGGCGTTTTAGACTCTTATTTAGTTGAAATTACCACCAATATTCTGGCCTATAAAGATGAAAATGGTGAGCCGTTAGTTGACTCTATCCTGGATACTGCTGGGCAAAAAGGTACTGGTAAATGGACTGGGATTAATGCGTTAGATATGGGCATTCCTTTAACATTGATCGCTGAATCTGTGTTTGCCCGTTGCCTATCGGCCCAAAAAGATCAGCGGGTAAAAGCGGCTCAATTATTACCAAAACAACCCAGTACATTTACCGGCGACAAAGAGGCCATGATCGATGCTATTCATGATGCTCTGTATGCCTCTAAAATTATCTCTTATGCACAAGGCTTTCAGTTAATGCGTGAGGCAGCTAAAGAGTACGACTGGACTCTTAACTATGGCGATATTGCATTGATGTGGCGTGGTGGTTGTATTATTCGCAGTCAATTCTTAAGCGATATTAAAAAGGCTTACGAGAAAAATCCAGAGCTGGACAATTTATTGTTAGCAGAGTTCTTTTCAGATGCCATGGCAAAAGCTGATGCTGGCTGGCGTAAAGCGGTTATCCTGGGCGTTGAATTAAATGTACCCACACCGACCTTCTCTTCTGCACTGGCTTATTTTGATGGCTATCGTACAGCAAGATTACCGGCAAATTTATTACAGGCACAACGTGATTATTTTGGTGCACACACTTATGAGCGCACAGATAAACCACGCGGCGAATTTTTTCACACAGACTGGACCGGTCACGGTGGCAAAACATCGTCATCTACATATAATGTATAAGGGATAGTAATGAAAGCAGAAGCATGTACCTATGTTATTTATGGTGCGACAGGAAATTTATCACGTATTAAATTAATGCCGGCTTTGTACCATCTGGATGTCGAAAATTTATTACCTGAAGGCAGTAAAATTTTGGCTATTGGTCGTCGAGACTGGGATCAGCAGCATTGGCAAGCTGAAGTCCGTGCAATGATCGAGTTTAAAGCACGCAACGGTGTAGATGAAGCTGTTTTTAAACGTTTTTGTGAACGATTGCACTTTCTGAAAGGTGATATAAAGCAAGCTGAAAGCTATACCTTACTTGCAAAAACACTAAACGATCAAACAAAATTCCCACAAAATAAAGCCTTTTATCTCGCTATTAGTCCTTCTGATTTTGGCGATACGGTAGAATTTCTGCATAATGCTGAGCTATTAAATGAAGAAAATGGCTGGAGTCGTGTCGTAATAGAAAAACCTTTTGGTTATGACTTACCGAGCGCCCAATCCTTACAAAGACGTATTGGTAAGTATTTGCGAGAAGACCAGATTTACCGTATTGACCATTATTTAGGTAAAGGTACTGTTCAAAACCTGCTGGTATTTCGCTTTGCGAATACCATGCTAGAACCGCTATGGAATCGTAATTATATAGACCATATCCAAATCACCCATTCAGAAGAATTGGGAATAGGGTCTAGAGCGCAGTATTATGATACCTCTGGTGCTATGCGTGACATGCTGCAAAGTCACCTGATACAGTTATTAACACTGGTTACTATGGAGCCACCTGCATCAATGGAAGCCGAAGCATTGCGAGATGAAAAGGTTAAAGTACTTAAATCTATACGTCCTATTCCCAAAGAAGCCGTGAATGCGCATGCATTTCGTGCACAATATGTCAGCGGTAACATTAATGGTGAAAAGGTTAAAGGATATTTACAAGAAGAAAATGTACCTGAAAACAGTGTCACCGAAACCTTTGCCGCAATAAAATTATATGTCGATAACTGGCGCTGGAAAGATGTACCTATCTATTTGCGTACCGGAAAGCGTATGGCCAAAGGACAATCATCCATATCGATTTGTTTTAAGCAACCACCTTTGCAATTTTTCCGTGATACTCAGATAAAATGCACCAGTCCTAACTGGTTGTTGATAGGTATTCAACCGGAAGAATGTCTGCGTATGGAAATGACTGTGAAAGTGCCAGGCCTGGAAATGAATACGCGGCTAACCAGTCTTGATGCTGGTTTTCGTCATGAAGACGAACATCATATTGATGCTTATGAAGATTTATTACTGGATGTGATTGAGGGTGATCGTTCTTTGTTTTTGCGATCCGATGAAGTCGAGCATGCCTGGCGTATTGTTGACCCTATCTTACAAAAATGGTCAGAAGAACGTGATTATATTGCAGGTTATCCGGCGGGTTCCAATGGACCTGAAGAGTGTCGGCGTATTTTTGACAAAGAAAGTCATCATTGGCGTCAATCATTAACACCGGAGTGTGATTAAAAATGCAAAAAATCAAACAATGGCATCAGTTTGATACTGCAGCACAAGTGGCTGATGCAGTTGTGGAACAAATTTTAAGCATTGCAGAGGCAGCTATAGAAAAAAGAGGCTGCTTTAAAATTGTTTTAGCAGGGGGCAGTACACCTGAAAAAATTTATCAACTTCTGGCCAATGCAAAAACTGACTGGTCAAAGTGGATGATTTATTATGGTGATGAACGTTGCCTACCTGCGAATGATAAAGATAGAAACAGCATAATGGCAACAAATGCCTTATTATCAAAAGTAGCCATCTCTCCAGCTAATATTTTTAGCATGCCGACAGAGTTAGGCGCAGTTGAAGCCGCAAGGAAATATCGATTAACCATTGCTGATGCTGGCCAGTTTGATCTGGTTCTACTTGGCATGGGTGAAGATGGTCATACTGCCAGTTTATTTCCTGGACACCAGCACAACGACTTGGATGATACAGTACATGAAGTCTACAATTCACCTAAACCGCCTTCTGATAGAATCTCATTAAGTGCAAAAACACTGTCCAATACCCGGAAATTATTTTTTATAGTTACTGGCGATTCCAAGCGCGACCCCGTTAAGCAATGGAAACTAGGTGCTGATCTGCCAGTCGCTACTATTTCACCTGTAGCTGGTGTAGATATTTATATAGATAAAGCCGCAATCAATTAGCTTCCTGTCATTCTAATATGTAGATCGTTCGGCACTTAAGAACACTTTGCCCAACCTTGTCAAACGGTGCTACTTGTAATGATGATTAAATTTTGTAGAGCGGACTTCAGTCTGCTCTATTTAGTTACTGAATGCATTAGTGTAGACTCAAACCCACTCCCCCGGTCAATATTTAATTGAAAGGCTATTCTTTACAAAATACAGCATAAATCTACGTCTATCCCCACTAGTTTAAGCATTTGTAATATAATGGCCGGTCGCTTTTAGTTTAGTGATCACAAACAATTATCCTAGAAAAATCAGTTGGATCACGGTTTCTAGCACAAACTATTGATTCCACAGCACTTCAAAAAAATGCCCACCTAACCTAACGGGTGAGGCTAAGATTTTTTCAAAGCACTGTGAAACCAATAGCTTGCACTATAAATCCGTGCCCAACTGATTATTCTAGGATTATTATAATTATTTTTATACCAGACTTTTAGCAATGAGCTAGGTATATTTAACAGAGGAGGGTTCCAATGTGTTGGAGCGGAGAAGCGTCAGCAGTTTTAGCTGTCGCAGGTCTAAGTACTGCAGCTTATGTTGCATATAAAGGGGAGTCCAAGGAATTATGGATCCCACTAACATATTTTGCATTAATGGAATTATTACAGGCTGCAACATATGTCTATATCGATTTATGTGATAACCCAACCAATCAAGTACTTACACTTTTTGGTTATTTACATGTTGCCTTTCAACCATTCTTTGTAAATATGGTTGCCATGTACTTTATTCCAGAAAGTGTCAAAATAAAAATCCGAACGACTGTCTATACTCTCTGCGCTATGAGCTCGGTAGCCATGTTGGTTAAATTATATCCATTTGACTGGGCAGGTGCCTGTGTAGTCGGTGTTGAAGGGTTTTGCGGTGTACAAGCCTGTTCTGTTACAGGAGACTGGCATATTGCATGGCAACTACCATTAAATGGTCTTATGTCTAGTCCAATAGAATGGTTGTTTGGGTTTGAGTGGGGCCTACATGTTTTCGCCTATGCTTTAGCCGCATTCTATTTACCAGTCATCTATGGCTCATGGCGATTTGTAGGGTTTCATTATATTATTGGACCCTGGATTTCTGATGTTACTACAGATGACCCTAACGAATATGCTGCGGTATGGTGTTTATTTTCAATTGCACTCTGTGTATCCGTTATCAAAACACCCATCAGAAAATATTTGCATGTAAAAAAATGGCCTTTTTACCATAAGCAAATCAGTGATGACTTGTAAGTATTATCATTTCAAACATATTTAGAAAGGGGCATACAAAGCCCCTTTTTTATGTAAATTACTTTATTTAAAAAAAATGGCTTTGATAAATTGTGAGATATCTTGAATTTCTTCCATACATACGCCATGTTGCATAGGATACTCTTGCCAACTGATTGGGTATTTTAATTCTTCCAGCCCATGAAAAACCTGCTTGGCAACTTGAATATCCACTACAGTATCCATGGTTCCATGAGCCATAAAAATCGGTATAGACTGATTTTCTTCACTTTTCTCTGCTTTAAGTTGGCCAATTGTTGGCAGATAGCATGAAAGAGCTAAAACACCAGCAAGTCGCTGAGAAAACCTTAACGCTGTATGCAAAGCAATAACTCCACCTTGCGAAAAGCCAGCCAATAAAATATTTCCAGCAGCGATACCTTTATTTATTTCTTTTTCAATTAACTGCTCAATCAAATCTGAAGAGTGATAAATCCCCTCTATATCTACTCTACGCTGTAATGACATTTCTAAAATATCATACCAGGAACGCATTTCCATTCCACCATTAATAGTGACTGCTTGTACCGGCGCATTAGGAAAAATAAAACCGATGCCATGGTCATCAGGTAAATCCAGTTCGGGTACAATCGCTTCAAAATCATGACCGTCTGCCCCCAGTCCATGCATCCAGATTACTGAATATTGCTGCTGACCCTTTGGTAATACTTCAATTGCTTGTAATTCGATAGGCATATCTAAATTTTCTCAATTTCTTGCAATAACTTTCTACTTATTATTACATAACTTAACATGGCTATGAACTAACCACAGATGGTGGTTGAAAATAGATTCATAATTTCCAAAATAATTTTCAGCGTGGAAGTGAGGCTTTAGCCTCACTTCCAAAAGAAAACCTGTGGTGTGTATATAGCCATGTAACTTAATTACTATAAATGACTATTAAGCTATCACAAGCTAAACTCGATTTTGACGTTTGTAGGTTAACTTCACAAACGGTATCTTTCCGACCAACGGGAGGAATCCTGAGTCTAAGAATAACTTGAGCAACAAAATCACTCGGTAATTGCTTCTTGCATTAACCTACCTTCTGCATAAACCACATGGAGGTGGTAAATGCAGATATTGCAAGGAGCAATATATCTATCCCTGCTGTCGTCCCGCTGGTCGAAATGACAACCCATTTAAAGTTTGTCCTGTGCTTTGTTAATAGGCAAATTAATATATAGCTGAATTTGTTCAATTATTTTTTGTGCATCATTGTAATCAATTTTGATAGGCACTAATTTCTTTTCCATCTGCAGACATAATGAAGGATAAGTTGATACGCCAGCACGCCTAGTAAATTGAATTTCATATTGAAGTTGCATTTCAATCTCCTGACTAGCAATATCATTCTCAAACAACTCATAATTCAGGTTAATCTTCTTTGCACAATTTAACAGGGTTGCACTCAGAGAGGGGTTTTCAGCATTTTTATAGTATGCCCACTGAATTTGATGAATCATTTTATTTTCAAATTTAGGAGATTGTTTTTTTGCTGCTAATACAGCACGACAAGCAGGATAAGTAGATCGCATAGGATTATTTTTGCTCCAGAATTCATAATTAAACTGAATATGTGGCACTGCTCTTTCAATCTGCTGCCAGGCAGACTGAATTGTACATATCATTGATAGTGGCATTATTACAGTTGAATCGGGTGCAAGCCCTCCAACTATTTTTCTGCTGCAAATTGAGTCCGGTAACGCGCTTTCTAATTTCTGGTACGTTAAATCAAAAGCATAACACCAGCTACACATTGGGTCGTAAAAATAGTACAGTACCATCCTGTTACTCCAGATCATATAAAATCATGTTGTAAAAAAGCCACAGAATTTATAACTTAAGGTACAATAGGCACACTAAAAATCCCTTCAATGCTACTAAATAAACCATGAAATTTTCATTTGAAATTGTACCAAGAACAAATCAAGCATTTGAAGAACAATATAAGTTTGCTTCTTCCTTGGGTGAATTAATCAACATGATTAATGTACCCGATATCCAACGCTTTGATATTAGAAGCTGGGAAACTGGAAAAAAAATAGATCGTAACAAGCATCAATTTACACCACATTTCAGAGCGCATGATTTTTCACTAAAATCGGGAGAAATTTTTCAAATTATTGAAGAAAATCAGCTAGATCATGTGTTATTAGTTTCTGGAGACCCACCTGAAGGCATACAAAGAAAATTCTATGGTACCAGTGTCATTGATTTAATTCGAGTCGTTAAGCAAAGATTCCCTGACATCACTGTCCATGCGGGCTTTGATCCACATAGAAGCGGACTGCAAGATGAGTGTGATTATATACAAAGAAAAGCAGATGCGGGTGCTTCCAGTTTTTTTTCACAACCCTTCTATGATATTCGACTCATAGAAATTTATGCCGAACATTTACAGGACATAGCTGGCATTGAAACATTTATTGGTTTAAGCCCAATAACTACATTATCATCTATGAATTATTGGGAAGTAAAAAATAAAGTCAAATTTCCAAAGAAGTTCTCAGCTGATTATGACTGGAATGTTAATTTTTCTAATCGAACTATTGCTATGGCCAGAGATGTAGGTTTCAACATTTATTTTATGCCAATAAGGATTAATCTTGAGCAATTCTTTGGGAAAATTAATTTCTAAATTATTTGATATTTATTCTACTACCTGCTTAAAAAAACTTTTGGGAGCTCCACAGATTGGACATACCCAATCGTCCGGAATATCAGACCAAAGTGTACCTGGTGCTAACCCACTATCGGGGTCTCCAGTGGCCTCATCATAGAGGTGCTCACATTCCAGGCAACGATATTTTTTAAAATCGGACATTTCTGTTCCTCAGAAAATTAAAATAACCACTTGGTTACAACAGTACTGTTAAATTCTTAACAAGAAATTTGAAGATTGAAATAGACAGAATAAACAAAGCAGGGTGCAGATAAAGCACCCCACGTTTTAGGTTATAAATAGAATTAGAACTTAAGTGCTAGAAAACCATGTTTTGCTTTTTCCAATTCACCCTTAGCATTTGCGAAGTCATCATTTTTCAATTGCTTTCTAGCTTTATGAAAATGCCCTGAAAGTCTACCAATTTTTGGAGCATTGGCTTCACTGTTCATTTCTTTTTTAGCACGTTTAGCTTCTTTGATATGCTGTATTGCACTACCAGCGTCTTTAGCATCAATGCTTACTATGGCAGCATCAATATGAGCTACAATATTAGCAACTGCTTGATCATTGCCTACACAAATTCTTCCTGCATCATCATGACAACCAGCAACAGCAGCGGTTGAAAAAGAACCTAAAGAAAGTGCCAGTGATGCTGCTATGACAGCGCTTTTTAATAATTTCATTTATATATCTACCTCGTTAAAAAATCAGTATTATTATTCTTTTTAAAACAGCTAATTAAAGAAAACTTTTAAGTTCTGCGAAACCTTTTTCAGCAGCGCCTAGATGATCTTCAGCACTTTGAAAGTCATTGCTTTTTAGTGCTTTTTTAGCTTTTTTCAAATGTGCAACAGCACGTTGACGTTTACGGTCAACGACATCATTAGCATTAATTTCTTTGCTGGCATCTTTTGCTGCTTTAATGTGAGCCAAAACTTCTTGCTTGCCAGATTTATCATCTGCCGCTTTAATTGCTAATGCAACATGACCAACAGTTATATTAATAGCTTCCGCAGGACCAAAGCAGGTTCTTCCATCTTCACAAGCAACCACTGCAGTAGAAAAAGATCCTAAAGAAAATGCTAATGAGATAGCTACGACAGCGCTTTTTAATAATTTCATGTAAGTAAACCTCACTTTTAGTTATTGTAATAAGCATGTAACTTTAAATTAGGTTGTTTTAATTTAGTCACATGGCAAGCTCGATTCTAGCACAACTAGTGTGAATATTGCATGAATTAACTCTCCCTAAAACAGTTATCAAAAACATCAAGGGGTGAGAAATTAAGACTTATGGTCGTTAATCATCATCCCGTTTCACCCTAAGCTCAATTTTGTTTTGCTCATTAAAGGACATTTTAAATAATATGGGATTGCAACAAACAGAGCAATCTTCGTAATAATCCTGCTCGCCGTCAGAGCCATCCACTAAAACATTAATAATTTCACCACAATAAGGGCAACTAATATCAAACTCTTCCATTATTGAGCTTTTCTTAGCAACACATCGATCCAGGATGCAGGTAACAAGCGCTTCAAATAGCCAAACAAATAAGTCGGAAAAGTGACGTAATAACGTATTTTAGGATTTTTTGATTCCAGGGCATGTATCACTTTTTCAGTAACGGCTTCTGCCGGTAAAGTAAAGGGTACAGCGGACCCTTGTTTCTGCAAACGCTGCTCCATTGCTCTATAGGTATCCTTATGAACGCTTGAGGTAGGGTCTATATTTTGCTTATACAGAGCAAAAGCATTTTTTCTGAAATTGCTGGTGATGGGGCCTGGTTCGATTAAACAGAGTTTTATATTGGTGTCAAACAACTCTATGCGTAAGGTATCGACTAAACCCTCCAGTGCATATTTACTGGCGTTATAAGCGCCTCTATATCGCATCGCAACAAAGCCTAAAATAGAGCTGTTATAAATAATACGACCATGTCCTTGTTTGCGCATGAGTGGAATAATTAAATTAGTCAGCTCATGGGTACCAAAAAAATTAGTTTCAAACTGGTTTCTTAAAACATCACGCGTTAAATCCTCAACCGCTCCAGGTTGTCCAAAGGCGCCATTGTTAAATAGACCATCTATTTTTCCATCTGTAAGCTTATCTAACTGCTTTACTGCCTGTTGAATACTGACCGAATCAGCCAGATCTAACTGTAGAGTTTCAAAGCCTTCTGTACGTAGCCGAGCAACATCAACCTCCTTTCTGGCTGAACAAATCACCCTATAACCACGTTTTTTTAATACTTGCGCTGTTGTATAACCTATGCCCGTTGAGCACCCAGTAATAAAGACTGTTTTAAACTCCATTATTCTATGAGCTCTTTTTCGTTATAGAAGAAAGTTTTCGCACTACTACAGTCTACTGCAAAGACTAACAAATCATCCGTGCTTTTTATACTGAGCTCATCTGCTTCTACCCGCTTACATCCACCCGTTGCTAATGCTTTTTGAGCCGCTAAGCGTCTGAATTTTTCTATTTCTGGCAACCTAGACTGATAATTTTTAGCCAGTCCCTGTAATTTACCCGTAACATAAGGCGGTATGGCAAAAGGAGAAAACTGAATGGGATTGTCTTTGATCAACTGCTGATTCATTGCGCTTTGTTCAGCAGCCTCTTTTTTTTGTTGTTTCTGCTGAGCAATTTTCTTTTGTTTTTCAGCCTTCTGCTGTTTTTCTAATTCAAGCTGTACTTCCCGTTGTTTTAAGCCGATTGATAGATTTTTCGATCCACCTGTTTGGAGGTCAATTTCGGTTGCGTTATTTTCATTAGTACAGGGCGCTGATTGATATGAAGTGTTCCCCTCCCTATCGGTACATTTATATACCCCTGCTAAGATACTACCCGAAAACAAAGTTGTAGCTAACATGGCTACAAAAAGCTGTACTAATTTCATATTACCCTCTTTTAATGCAGAAGAACTCACTATTACCCAACTTGCTCTTCGTGTAAATAAGTTTGTTCCTGATAATTTCCACTCACATAAGTAAATAATATAGCAGTAACCAACATTAACGCCGTAAAAAACCAGTAATATTCTGCACCATCCAATTTACTACTGCCATCTTCGTTTAAAATAATAAAATTGACAGCACTGGTAAATAAATTACCTAGTGCAACTGACAAAAAGAATAATGCCATTACAAAAGATTTCATACTCTTAGGCGCTTGAGTGTAGGAAAATTCCAGGCACGTGATCGAAACCATCACCTCAGCTGCAGTGAGTAGTATGTAGGCTATTAATTGCCAGCCTATGTGTGGCACAAATCCCTGATCCAGTTGCATTTGTATCCAGCTGGGAATGGCAAATGCAATTGCAGTCAAAAATAAACCTAATGTTATTTTTTTAAGTGATGTTAATACCATTAACTTATTTAATGCTGGATAAAAAATATAGGTAAATAGAGGCACTAATAGCATAATTAACAAGGGATTTGCTGCCTGAATTTGTGAAGGTAATATTTCAACACCACAGATGACTCTATCCATTTTCTGGGCCTGTAACACCCAGGAAGAACCAATTTGTTCAAATAAAGCCCAAAAAACCGCTATAAAAACATAAATGAAGCTTAGTTTAAGTAATATTTTTAATCCAAAGGGACTTAGCACTTCCTTTACAAAATTTGCACCGGCTGGAGGAATGTGAACAAAACGGTAGCGTCCACTCCAAAATGTAATTGTTGCCATTAACATTAATACTCCGGGAACTGCAAAAGCTACTGCTGAACCATATTCAGCTAATAACCATGGAATTATAAGCATAGCAGCAAATGCACCTATATTAATGGAAAAATAAAACCAGCCAAAAACCTTGCTTAATAAATAATGATTGGAAGCACCAAACTGATCCCCCAAATGCGATGATACACAAGGTTTAATTCCCCCTGCGCCTAATGCTAAAAGACCTTGCCCTATTAACAAGCCCATTCGAGTATCGTCCACCGCCAAGGCAAAATGTCCAATGCAATAAAAAAATGATAAAAATAGTATAGTCCGGTATTTACCAATTAAACCATCCGCCAGCAAAGCGCCTAAAATTGGCATAAAATACACCGCTGATACAAATAAGTGAAAATAGCCTTGAGCTTCATTCTCACTCATAACGTCTAATTGCCCCGTTGAGTTCATTAAATACTGGGTCATAAAGACTACAAGAATAGCTCTCATGCCGTAATAACTAAAGCGTTCAGCTGCCTCGTTAACGACAATAAAAGGAATGCCAGAGGGTATTGAATTACTGGATACTGGGGCTGTTTTATATTCTGACATATGCGAAAACTTACAATTTCTTTTACTATTGAATAAAATAGTGAACTTTACACTACTAAGTTCGTCTGATGGACTTAAAATTTAAGTGTCAAGATTCGCAAGTAATTGAATCCATGTTCCCAAGTAAATAGAAAGGATAATAATTTAACCATGACTGAGACAAGTCTTAGCAACACTCAAAATTCTTTTAAGCAACTTAAATCGTTCATAGGCGAACATATTATTGGCCAGGAAAAATTAGTTGAACGAATGTTAATTGCCTTATTGGCTGATGGTCATATGCTATTAGAAGGTGCTCCCGGCCTGGCAAAAACGCGTGCTATTAATGTGTTAAGTCAAGGCATTGCAGCCGATTTTCATCGCGTACAGTTTACCCCTGACTTATTACCCGCTGATTTAACCGGAACTGAAATTTTTCGCCCACAACTAGGTACGTTTGAATTTCAAAAGGGTCCGTTATTCCATAATCTGGTACTAGCCGATGAAATTAACCGCTCGCCAGCCAAAGTCCAAGCAGCTTTATTGGAAGCAATGGCAGAAAGACAGATTACGGTAGGTAGTACAACCTATCCATTACCTAAATTATTTATGGTAATGGCAACTCAAAATCCGATTGAACAGGAAGGCACTTATCCTTTACCTGAAGCACAATTGGACCGTTTTTTATTGCATGTGAAAATTGATTATCCCCATGCAGAACATGAAAAAGAAATTCTACATCTTGCCCGCGCTGAAGCCAAGGGTGAATTCCAAAAACATAAAGAACATTTCCAGACCATCAGTCAGCAAACAGTGCTGAAGGCCCGCAATGAAGTTCTTAATATTTACATGGCAGACAGCCTTGAACAGTATTTATTACAACTAATTATAGCAACGCGTAATCCGGCAGCATATGGTGAAGACCTGGCGGGGTGGTTGCAATATGGTGCCAGCCCAAGAGCCAGTATTGCTCTAGATCGTTGTGCCAGGGCCAGGGCATGGCTACAACAGCGCGATTTTGTTGGCCCTGAAGATATACAGGAGTTAGCCTTTGATGTACTGCGTCATCGCTTGATTTTGTCATATGAGGCAGAAGCCGAAGGAATAACCACTGATCATTTTATTAAAGAACTGATTTCCAGAGTTGCTGTACCTTAAATGAAAAGTGTCAACACAAATGCGAGTGACCTTGTTTCTGTCAATTTAAAAACACTGGTTAACCTAGCAAAGTCTGCTTCAACACTAGACCTTAATCACTCTGCTATAAGATCAAGTCAAAATGGAGGATATGTTTCTCGATTTAAAGGTCGAGGAATGGAGTTCGACGAGGCCAGGCTATATCAACCAGGGGATGATATCCGCACGATAGATTGGCGGGTAACAGCACGTACAGGAAAAACATACACCAAAGTTTTTCGTGAAGAGCGTGAACGTCCGGTTTTTATTTCGGTAGATAATCGACCTGCCATGCATTTTGCTACCCGTGGAGTTTTTAAATCAGTACAAGCAGCAAAAATTGCAGCTTTATTGGCCTGGACAGCTCAACATCATGGTGATCGTATAGGTGGACAAATCTATACTGACTCACGTTGTCAGGAATTAAAACCACAGAATGGAAAACATGCTGTCCTACGTTTTTTTAACACCCTGGTAAATACTGCTTCGGCTTCCAAAATGGAAATGACTCTGGAACATGCCTTGGCTCGATTAGTTCAACATGCACGGCCTGGTAGCCTGGTTTATATTATTAGTGATTTTCGAGGATTAAATCTGATGTCAGAAAATCATCTGGCCAAACTTTCCAAACATTGTGAAGTTGTATTAATTCATATTTACGATTCTTTAGAACACCATCTTCCTGCTAAAGGGCGATACCGCTTTACTAATGATGATCGTGATGCAGTGATTGATACCAGTGATAAACCAAGGATACTGAGTTATCAACAACGCTACCAGAGTCGATTAAATTATTTACAACAAGTAGCAAAAAAAACGGGACTGGTATTTTTACAATCCAGCACTGCTGAAGATCCACTCGAGGTATTGCGATAATGGAATCCCAACCACTCTCTTTAAGAGACATTCACCTGCCAGATGCCATTGGATGGTGGCCACCTGCAATGGGTTGGTGGCTAATAGCGTTATTTATTCCTTTGCTATGCTGGTTCGTGATAAGGCTATTTAAACGCCTCACTCGAAATACGGCATTGAAAACCGGCAAAAAAATATTGACAGAAATACAACAAGACACTGCTTTAGATGATATTGAAAAACTGTCTAAAATCTCCGAATTAATTCGCAGAGTGGCTATCAGTATTGCGCCCAGAAATGAAACCGCTAGTCTAACAGGGCTAGACTGGCTGCAATATCTCGACAGCACAATGAAAGATTCACCTTTCACACAGGGGACAGGGCGATGCTTAGCAAATGCACACTATCAACAAACAGCTAGCATTGAAATTGATATCCCTTTACTCATCAGCTTGTGTGAAGACTGGCTAAAAGCCCAAAAAGAAAATAAAAAATGATCCATTTCGAATGGCCATGGTTAATACTGGCTCTCCCTGCTCCTATTCTTATACGTTGGTTGATTCCTGCTAATACGCCTGTAGAGCAGGCCGCATTAAGAGTACCCTTTTTAGAAGATTTTGTAATAGCTGAAAGCAAAACAGTTTCACAAAATAAACAATGGCCTCTGTTAATAGCTTTGATTGCCTGGATATTACTGGTTTTTTCATGCATGCGGCCCCAATGGTTAGGAGAACCCATAGAACAAGCAGTGAGCGGTCGAGATTTAATGCTGGCAGTTGATTTATCAGGCAGTATGGAAGAGCAAGATTTTATCCTGAAAAAAAAACAAGTAGATCGCTTAACTGCAACAAAATATGTGGCAGGACAGTTTATTAAGAGGCGTATTGGAGACCGTTTGGGACTCATCTTATTTGGTACGCAGGCTTATTTACAGACACCTCTGACTTTTGACAGAACCACTGTCACCACTTTACTTAATGAATCTGCCATTGGGTTAGCAGGAGAAAGCACTGCAATTGGTGATGCCATTGGCCTTGCGGTTAAACGCTTGAGAAAACAACAGGCAAATAGTCGGGTACTGGTATTATTAACCGATGGTGCGAATACGGCAGGTGAAGTATCTCCTCTGAAAGCAGCCGAACTGGCGGCAGACAATGATTTAAAAATTTACACCATAGGCATAGGCGCTGATGAAATGATCGTTCGCAGCTTTTTTGGCTCACGCAAAGTAAACCCATCAAGAGATCTGGATGAAAAAACCTTGATCGCAATTGCTGAAAAAACCGGTGGACGCTATTTCAGGGCAAAAAACACCAAAGAACTAAACCAAATATATCAGCTGTTAGATGAGTTAGAACCAGTAGAAAAAGAGAAACAATATTTCCGTCCTAAAACAGAACTTTATCATTGGCCATTAGCCATTGCCTTCATTTTAGCGGGCATAATTAGTATCAGCCGCTTAAGCAGGATGTAATGTGAACATAAATTTTGCAGAATTTCATTTTATTAGGCCGTACTGGCTGTGGGCTATTGTTCCAGCTGTCGTGCTTTTCATTTTATTACTGAAAAATAAACTCAATCAAGGTAGCTGGTCTAATGTTTGTGACCCTGAATTGTTACCCTTTGTATTGCAGAACAAGACTACCCCTCAACGTCGCTGGACATTATCTGCGGGTGCAGTATGCAGCTTGTTAACTATTATTGCCTTGGCAGGACCTACCTGGGAACGATTACCATCGTCTGTGTTCAGAAATGATGCGGCTTTAGTCATTGCGCTAGATTTATCGTATTCTATGGATTCAACTGATATAAAGCCCAGCAGACTAAGTCGGGCGCGATATAAAATTGCCGATATTTTAAAGCGCCGTAAAGATGGACAAACTGCTTTAATCGTTTATGCCGGTGATGCCTTTGTTGTTACCCCACTCACTGAAGATACAGAAACGATAGCCAGTCAAATTTCTGCATTAACTACAGAAATTATGCCCAGCCAAGGCAGTAATACGGTTGCGGCCATAGAAAAAGCAGTTACTTTATTAAAACAAACCGGACTACAAAAAGGTGAGATTTTGTTGGTCACTGATGGTGTTGGTGTTGATTTTGATAAAACCATAGATGTTATCGAATCGCTGAAAGGCTATCACTTATCCGTATTAGGTGTGGGTACAGCTGATGGTGCGCCCATTAAAATGGCCCAGGGTGGTTTTATTAAAAATGCTCAGGGTAATATTGTAGTGCCCAAGCTTGATAGCAGTGTCTTATCCCGATTAACAAAAAAAGGCAATGGGCGTTATCAAACAATTAGCGGTGATGATAGCGATATTGAAAGTTTGTTAGATCAATTTGACAACCCCATTGAAAAGGTAGCGAATGAAGATAATGGCTTGTTAATAGATCAGTGGAGTGAAAAAGGTCCCTGGTTGTTATTTTTAGTTTTGCCTTTTGCCGCATTTAGTTTTAGAAAAGGCCTGTTAACCTTTGCTATATTATGCTTATTTCCTTATCCTAAACCCAGTTATGCTCTGGAATGGAATGACTTATGGCAAACTCAAAACCAACAAGCTCATAAAGCTTTTAATCAAAAAAATTACCAACAGGCAGCCAAACAATTTAATAATCCACAATGGAAAGGCGCAGCTCAATATAAGGCCGGGCAGTTTGAGCAAGCACTGGAAACTTTACAACATGAGCAATCAGCAACCGGGCTATACAATCAGGGGAATGCATTGGCTCAATCCGGTAAATTAACTGAAGCAATAGAAGCCTATAACAAATCTTTGCAAATTGAGCCTGATAATGCAGATGCTAAATATAATAAAGAACAGGTAGAAAAACAGCTGGAAAAGCAAAACCAGCAACAAGGTGATGAGCAGCAAAAATCTGATCATGACGACTCAAAACAAAGTGAAAGTAAAAAAGAAAATAATAAGCAAGACGATAGTTCTGAACAGTCTGGTGAACAAAGTGATTCAGAACAGCAGCAAAACTCTGAGTCATCAGAACAGCAAAGCTCAGAGCCAAAACAATCTGAACAAACCCAACAAAATGAGCAAGAGCAAGAACAAGATCAAGAACAACAGCAAAAAGCTAAAGAAACTGAATCACAACAGACAGCCGAATCATCTGAGCTAAACGAAACCGAACAAGCAAATGAACAATGGCTTAAGCGTATACCTGATGATCCAGCCGGTTTGTTAAAACGGAAATTCAAATATCAATACGGTCAACGTGGTCGTAACACTAATCTCGATCAAGCCTGGTAATCATCAATGCAACTGTTCCTTTCTAATAATGCTTCCAGCTTCGTGTTATCTGTGTTGTTCGTAGTGAACGGCTACATTTCAACCAAACATAAGTTTCAGCCCTTATTTATTATGACGTACAAAAAAGGTAAATTCTCATTTCTAAGCTTAGTTCTATTTTTACTTTCCATTAATTCGGTGTTAGCAGTAGAAATTAAAACAACGATAGATCGTAACCCTATCAATATAAATGAATCTTTTCAAATAATATTTACGGCAACAGAATCTCCCGATGATGACCCTGATTTCAGTCCATTAGTAAGCAATTTTGAAATACTAAACCAGACTCACCGCAGTAATTCATCATGGATCAATGGTCAATCGACTAAATCCATACAATGGATAGTCAATGTAATGGCCAAGCGTGTAGGCAAACTAAAAATCCCTGCCATTGCTTTTGGAGATGATTTTAGTCTGCCTGCCACGGTAACTATTAAAAAAAGTGCTATTAAAAACACCGGCAAAACAGATGAATTATATATAGAGGTTGAGGTATCATCTGAGACCCCTTATGTTCAATCTCAAGTATTGTACACCCTACGTTTATACCGTAGAGTGCAAATATCTCAAGCCAGTTTAAACGAGCCTGAATTGGACAATGCTGTGATAGAAAAAATGGGTGAAGATAAGAATTATAATACTGACGTTAACGGCATACCCTATGTAATCACAGAACGTAAATATGCCATTTTCCCGCAAAAAAGTGGTGTCACAACAATTAAGCCTTTAGTATTAACTGCTGAGGTAGTATCCAACACTCGTCCAAGGTTTAATGGTTTTTTTAATAGACCTGCCACTAAAACCAGACGGGTAACATCGAAGGCCGTTACCTTAAATGTACTAGCAGCTCCTGAATCTTTCAGCGGTAAACAATGGATTCCTGCAGAACATTTATACCTTGAACAAAAATGGTCTGGCGATACTTCGAAAATGAAGGTTGGAGAACCTTTAACTCGCACATTAACAATACTTGCCAAAGGTACCACTGTCAGCCAGTTACCTGAATTACACAGTGACATAAACATCAACCAATTAAAAACATACCCCGACCAACCCATTTTAAAAGAAAAAAAACAAGTAGATGGCATTATTGCATTTAGAGAAGAAAAAATTGCCTATATCCCATCAAAATCAGGCAACTATACTTTACCAGCAATAGAAATACCCTGGTTTAACACTCAAACAAAAAAAATGGAAATAGCGCGAATTCCTGAACAGACTATCACAGCTACCGGCTCAGCAAGCTCTCTTGCAAACCCTGCTGTAACTGATGCAACAATTCAAGTGGATGCTGTCAAGCCAACAACAGTAGTCCAGATTGTAGAAAATAAACTGTGGATGTGGATTTCTTTTTTTCTGTCTATAGGCTGGCTAATTACTGTTGTTTTCTTTCTCAGCAAACTCAAACCAAAGCAGCAGGAGCAGCCCGTTATTATAAAAGAACTTCAATTATCCGATACTGTTAAAGCACTAAAACAAGCATGTACAGAAAATAATCAATCTGCAGCTAAAGATGCTTTATTAGCCTGGGGTAAGATTAAATATAACGATACCAATTTGTCGACAATTGCTTCTCATTGTGAAGCACGTTTAAGAGATGAAATACATTTATTAAATCAGAATCTCTATGCTAATCAGTCTGAACCATGGCAGGGAAAAAAATTATTCCAGACTTTTACTGAAAACAGTGCCAGGGAAAAGGTTGCAAAAAAAACTAATAGTGCTTTAGAACCACTGTATAAAACATAATACAGATATCCCAATAGACTTCCGCTGTACATCAGTGGCTTTCTTGGACAGCTTCCTTGTGGCCACTTATATTTCAGTTGTCTTATAGATAAGAATGTCAATATGATTAAAAATTGGCTCACCTTAAACCTAGAAAAATCATTTGGATCATGGTTTCTAGCACAAGCTCTTGATTCCGCGCCCAACTGATCTTTCTAGATTAAATAATCCTTGGTCATGTAGAGTGCTGCAATTGAACGGGCTTCAGTGCATTCACCTGTCGCTAATAATCCCTGTATGTTATCCAGCTTCCAAGGTACTACTTCCAATTCTTCCGGCTCATCACCTTGCAGCTTTTCTTCATATAAACCCTGGGCTATCACAATTTCAATCATATGTTCCAGATAAGAAGGCGCTATAGACAATGAAGTTAAATGATACAAATGTTTAGCACCATAACCCACTTCCTCTTTTAATTCACGGTTCGCAGCTTTTAACAGGCTTTCACCCGCATCAATTTTTCCTTTTGGCAGCCCGAGTTCATAACGATCTACCCCGGCTGAATATTCTCTTATTAATAAAACAGTCTCTTTATCAAGCATGGGAACAATTAATACAGCACCGCTGGATTTACTCCTAGTCAAGCGTTCATATTCGCGTTGTTCACCATTACTAAACTTAATATCCATGGCTTCAATTCGAAAAAGTCGCGTTTCAGCAAGGATTTTTTTATTAAGTATTTTCGGTTTTTCTGGCATTTTTTGTTATTGTTGCTATTAAATATAATTTACTCAAGGCAATTGAAAAACTCCTTATTACTTAACTATAACCTACCGCCATGATTGAATGGAAAAAAATTGACACTGTGTTGTTAGATATGGATGGAACTCTACTGGATCTGAATTTTGACAATCATTTTTGGCTGGAATTTGTGCCTTCTCGATTTGCTGAAAATAACAACCTGACCATCGAACAGGCTAAGCAGCAACTGATACCCCAGTTTAAAAAAATGGAAGGTGAGCTTGAATGGTATTGTCTGGATTATTGGAGTAATGCATTAAAACTTGATATTGCCGGCTTAAAAGCTGAAATTTCCGGGTTAATAGCTGTATTACCACATGTTGTTGAATTTCTGGAGACTGTTCAAAAATCCCATTGCAGACTTGTACTGGTGACTAACGCACATAGAGATAGTCTTGATTTAAAAATGGATAAAACCTGTTTACATCCTTTTTTTGATCAAATCATCAGTTCGCATGACTATGGAATGCCTAAAGAAACACAGGCATTTTGGTTTCAGCTAAATAAGCATCAACCTTTTGATAAGCTAAGGACTTTACTTGTTGATGACAGTCTGGCTGTTTTAAAGTCAGCCAGGCTTTATGGTATTGAACATTTAATATCCATAAGCAAACCCGATACTCAACGTGCAAAAAGAGAAATAACCGAATTTCCTGCTATTGAGGATTTTCGGGAATTGATGCCATCTTTGTAATCTTATCAGCCCTTTTAGCTTTACTATTATCAGTAGCTGGTGTGGTTTTTGGTTTTGTCTGATTTCTAGACTTATAAGGGGATTTTTTTGCAGAATTCGGCTTTCTCCCTTGATAGTTATTTTTACCGGGCGGCCTTTTTGTCGGTTGTTTAATATCTACCGCTAACACATCTTCGGAAATTGCATGGACTAGAATTTTTTCTCCGATAAAATCTTCAATATCCGGCATAGAATAAGCGTATTCTTCACATATAAAACTAAATGCGACGCCACTAGCCCCAAAGCGAGCTGTTCTACCTATGCGGTGTACATAGTCTTCGACATCTTGCGGCAAATCGTAATTAATAACATGTGAAACAGCTGGGATATGTAAACCACGTGCCGCTACATCGGTTGCGATCATTAAATTTACTTTATTGTTCTGAAAATCATTTAACAATCGCTGTCTTTTTTCCTGGGGCACATCACCACTTAAAACTGCTACTTTGTAATCATTGGCATCAAGATATAATTCCAGCCGTTCTGCACAGCGTTTGGTATTTACAAACACGATGCACCGTTCTGGCTTATGTTTTATCAATAAGCCTAGAAGCAAAGGAATTTTTTGATCATTTGCTGGACAAAATGCACTTTGTGTAATGGCCTTAGATGTCACGTCTTCCGTTTCAATCTTGACTAATACAGGGTTATTCATATGCTCATAAGCCAGTTCCGTCACTTTATAGGACAAAGTAGCAGAAAATAGCATGTTCAGACGTTTTTCTGCGGATGGCATACGCCTTAACAGGAAGCGTATGTCTTTAATAAAGCCCAGATCAAACATTCTATCTGCTTCATCCAGTACCGAAACTTGAATGTTATCCAAAGTAAATGCATTTTGCCGGTAAAAATCGATAATACGCCCTGGTGTACCGATAATTATATCAACATCGGATTTAAGTGAATCCAATTGTTTCTTATAATCTGTGCCACCGTAGATCAGAGCATAATTCAAATTAAGCAGTTTTCCCAGTAACAGCGCGTCTTTATGTATCTGAATAGCGAGTTCACGCGTAGGGGCAAGAATTAAGGCTCTGGGGTTTTTTATCTTTTCACTATCATCGTTTATTAAATGCTGAAATGTTGCCAATAAAAAAGCAGCTGTTTTTCCGGTACCGGTTTGCGCCTGTCCAGCAATATCTTTTCCTCTCAACGAAAGTGGCAAAGTTTTATCTTGAATCGGCGTACAATCAATAAAACCAGCTTGTTTAAGGCTTTTAATGATAGCGTCAGATAGCTCCAGATTACTGAAGCGTGTTTTAGTTAAATGCGTTTTATTCATGCGGTATAGCATAACGTAAAAATCAATTTGATTAAAATTGATTGACATTATATTGCTATCGATTTTATAGTTAGCTTTTAAAACAATGGAGAATAAACGTGAGTGACTCGGTCCTTCATGTAACAGATACTGATTTTAATGACACCGTTATTAAGGCAGACCTTCCTGTATTAGTTGATTATTGGGCTGAATGGTGTGGACCATGCAAAATGATTGCTCCCGTATTGGATGAAATTGCTAATGAATATTCTGACAAATTGATTGTTGTCAAATTAAATATTGATGATAATCCGGCAACTCCTCAGCACTATGGCGTCCGCGGCATCCCAACTTTAATGATTTTTAAAAATGGTGAAATTGAAGCTACCAAAGTCGGTGCTTTAACTAAATCACAGTTAGCTGATTTTATAGATAGTAATATCTAAAGCGATTAGGGACGTGATACTGATTAATCTTCTTATATCTCGTCCCTAATACTATTATTTATTCAAACTTGACAGAAAACATTTGCACAAAGCCAACGAGTAGCCTATAATCGCCAGATGTCCAATTCAGGGCACCTAAATACACACTGTAGTTAACCTCATTATCTATATCTTTTTTACGGTTACACAAAACCCGTTATCATATCCTTTAAATCCTCATAACCTATGAATCTGTCTGAATTAAAACTGAAACAAATTAGTGAAATTGTATCCATTGCCGAGTCGTTAGGCATTGAAAATATTTCCCGCGCACGAAAACAAGAAGTTATTTATGCTGTCCTGAAAAAACGGGCAAAAAGCGGCGAAGACATCTTCGGCGATGGCGTTCTGGAAATTCTACAAGATGGCTTTGGTTTTTTACGTACACCGGGTAGTTCATATTTAGCAGGACCTGATGATATTTATGTTTCACCCAGTCAAATCAGACGCTTCAGTTTACGAACAGGGGATACAATCAGTGGTAAAATAAGGCCACCAAAAGATAATGAACGATATTTTGCCATGCTTAAAGTTGAGAAAATCAACTTTGAAGCACCAGAAAATGCCAAAAACAAACTTCTTTTTTCCAACCTGACTCCCCTGTTTCCAAATAAGCGCTTTATTCTTGAACAAGGCAATGGCACCAGTGAAGACCTTACAGGCCGAGTCATAGATCTAATTGCTCCAATAGGTAAAGGTCAACGCGGCTTAATCGTCTCGCCTCCTAAAGCGGGTAAAACCATGATTTTGCAAAATCTTGCTCATGCAATTGCAGAAAACAACCCTGAATGCTACTTAATCGTCCTTCTAATTGACGAACGCCCCGAAGAAGTCACTGAGATGCAGCGTTGTGTACGAGGAGAAGTTGTTTCCAGTACTTTTGACGAGCCTGCAACCAGACATGTACAAGTTGCTGATATGGTTATTGAAAAAGCACGTCGCCTGGTTGAACATAAACACGATGTAGTTATATTGTTAGACTCCTTGACTCGCTTAGCCAGGGCTTACAATATGGTAACTCCCTCATCTGGAAAAATTCTATCCGGCGGCGTGGACGCCAATGCACTCGAAAAACCGAAACGCTTTTTCGGTGCCGCAAGAAATATTGAAGAAGGTGGAAGTTTAACTATTATTGCCACGGCTCTTGTAGATACTGGATCCCGAATGGATGAAGTAATCTATGAAGAATTTAAGGGTACCGGTAATATGGAACTACACCTTGAAAGAAAAATCGCCGAAAAACGCGTTTATCCAGCAATCAATATTAATCGTTCAGGTACGCGCCGTGAAGACTATCTGGTTGATCCTGTCGAACTACAAAAAACCTGGATTTTACGAAAAATTCTACAGCCTATGGATGAAATAGCCGCTTCAGAATTTGTACTAGGAAAACTTAAAGACTTTAAAACCAATGCTGAATTCTTTGAGTCTATGAAGAGATAAGAACAAGACTAAAGACTAAAGTATTTTTTTAACTTTTGTCTTAAGCCTTTCGTCTACATTTAACCTTTTTCAGGCACATAACCTTCCGGCATCTCAAATCCACCCGCAAATAGAAACTTTTCCCTTTCTTCTTCCAAAAGCTTCCTGGCTTTAGGATCAAAACTGGCCAAACGCTGCTCATTAATAATCATTGTTTGCATTTCTATCCATTCCTGCCAGGCTTTTTGCGAAATATTATCGTATATAAATTGCCCTTTTGGTCCTGGAAAAGGAGGACTTTCCATGCCTTCAGCCTCTATTCCCAGTTTCACACACTTAATCATTCTTGCCATAACTACCTCTCTGCTAATTTCAAAAATCTATAGGACTATCCTTAAAAAACCTCTTAATAGGTGCAGGCAACCCCAAAGAGCTTATCTGTTCAACTTTATACCAGACTGCTTGATTCACTTCCATCACATTATTTATAGGGTTTTCTGTTTCCACCACAATAGCGGTGAAATCCAGATGAAAGTGTGAAAACGTATGGCGTTGCTCATCTAATACTGTTGCTGATTGAATAGAAATATTATTTCTTAAACACCAGGCTTGAATGTCTGCAAAAGAATCAAATTCTGGAAAACTCCATAACCCTCCCCAAATACCCGTTTCCGGCCTTTTTTCTAAACGAATTTGTCCTTGTTTATTTTGTAAGACTAAAAAAACAATCTGTTTTACCGGCATTACCTTGGTCGGTTTTGGGGTAGGTAAAATATTGATTTTATCCTCTATTCTTGCAACACAAGCGAAGTTAATAGGGCAATTTTCACATTGAGGTTTACTACGGGTACATAAAGTAGCCCCTAAATCCATCATCGCCTGAGTATATTCCGCACAGCGCTCTATGGGAGTGTAACAAGAGCTAACGTGCCAAAGCTTATTACTGACCTTAGTATGGCCAGACCATCCTGAAATTGCATGGTATCTTGCCAATACACGCCTGACATTTCCATCTAAAATAGGATGACTTTTATTAAAAGCAATACTCAAAATTGCGCCGGCTGTTGAACGCCCAATACCCGGCAATTCCATAAGCAAATCCAATTCATCAGGAAATGCACCACCCTTTTTACTGATAATCTGTGCTGTTTTGTGCAGATTCCGAGCTCTGGCATAGTACCCCAGCCCTGCCCAAAGTTGTAGAACGGTATCAAGAGGTGCGTTTGCCAATTTAATTACATCAGGAAATTGCCGAATAAAGCGATTAAAATAAGGGATAACTGTAACCACTTGCGTCTGCTGTAGCATGACTTCAGACAACCAGGTTCGGTAAGGACTGATTTCTTGCTGCCAAGGCAGATCTTTCCGGCCATTTAAATCAAACCATGCAAGAATTTTTTGCTGAAATACTTCTGGAGACATTTTTATTTAGTGTGGGATAATTGTTGTTGACTCAAATATTCTATGTTCATACTACTAGAATTACGAATTGGTACTGTAATACATTCACTCCAATATTCTTCAGAATTACCACATAAAAATTTCTCGTACTCTTCTAATTTTTTTTGCTATATTTTGACCGTGACTTAACCCAATTAGTGGAAAATATACCCAAATGAATATAAATATTGGAATAAAGTGCATTTGTTAATAAGCCAGAACCCATAGCAAATAACATTACTCTCTTCAATATTTTTAAAAAAATAGACTCAACTTTTTGGCTATCCATGTGTAAGAAATATATTTACAAAATTTTTGTATAACATTCCAAATGATATAAAAATTTTTTATTTCATGATACTCACAAACAATTCGCCAAATATTCCATATCCCTTGAAATCAATTGCTATCTTTTAAATCAAAACCACCATTTATGATGAAATCCTGAAGCAGTTTATGTACTTTCATATTTACCTTGGATACTGGAATGGTTTTGCCTTCCAATTCTTCAAAATATGCTTTCGCTTTTGCTTTATTAACACTGTTCTTTAGCTCATCAAAACGCCCATATTCGTTTATATTTAACTGAGTAATACCAGAGTTCATCATATTTCTTAGCCTAGTTTCATCTAATCCAAATGTTTGATAAAGTTTATCGAATTCTGAATTTTTAGCGTTGGATTGATATTCTGTAATATACTCTCTAAAGGTTTTTTTAGTATCGAGCGTTACCTCACCACTTTGAACATCATGAATAAAAATATTGGCATACTTTTGGTCTTCTTGTGAGAGAGAGGCAAAGGATTTGTGCAATTCGTCTAAAGTGCTTTGAACCTGTTCACTATCAGCAGCTTCTTGTTTTAGGGTTTTAAGAAATTTTTCAAAGCGTGTATTCATATAATTAGCATCAATAACGCCCGTATCTATCTCTGTTAAATAACCATCTATTTCATAAGGTAAATCACCAGAAGCATCTCCTCCTGCACCATCCCCACTACTTGATAATTCCTTGTAGCGTAGCGCCAATACCAAATAAGTATTTTCGTCAAAATGTCGTTTTATCTCTGCTTTTTCTTCACCAAATGTATATGTCGATTGACTCCATTCAAAACCTTGGATTTTGGCTGCTTCTAAATAATCGTTAAACGTTTTGAATAGTTTGGCAAACTTGCCACGCTCCGAAACGTCAGCGGGCAGTTTTTCAAAGTTACCAACACCCGCATTATCAAATAACTCCACAATTTCATCATAAATTGCATTCAATTTGTTCAAATTGCTTTCCAGCTTATCAGCAAATAAGCCAATAGGTTTATCACCAGAATAGAGTTTAATAGCATCATAAATATTGCGCTTCATCGTATGAGGTTGTCGATAATAACGAATAGTGCCAAAAGGCTTGTCAGAGCCAAACAGTCGATTAGTACGTGAAAATGCCTGAATAATATTTTCATATTTAAGCACTTTGTCCATGTAGAGTGTATTCAACCATTTGGAATCAAACCCTGTCAGCATTTGATCGACAACAATCAATAGATCAATTTGTTTTTCGGGCGTATTTTCTATTCTTATATAGGGATCTTTATGGGCTAATCTTGCCGCAATATCTTTTTTAAATTTTGAGTGAGTAGCAAATGTAAAATCTTGTTCATATTTTTCATTATAATCTTCGATAATTTCCACTAAGCCATCTTGTTTAAAGATAACACCGCCACCGTTATCAACATTAGGATCAAACAACGCGCTAATTTTTAGCTCAGGTTTCGCCTTTTTTAATAAGCGATAATACTCTATCGCATCGGGAATACTATCAGTAGCAAAGATGGCATGAAATTTCGATGCTTGGCTTAGATTCACCCAATTATCAAGAATATCCTCGACCACTGTATCTTTATGCTCATTACGCGAATATTGAGACTTAGGCAAATAATCCTCAATGCCTTTAATATACTTGCCCGTATCGTCGGTATAGCCTGCCATTTTTACCGTTTTCATAAAGGTATTAAAGACCGCTTTTTTCTTAGGATCAGCCAAAGCTTCGCTCTCATCCTTAGCCTTGGCTTTTTCAAGAGCCACTGCCACGCGTAAATCCTTATCCTTATACGTCATCACTTTGTAAGGATCAAAGCCCAGCACATTCTCATCACGTATGCCATCGGCAATGCTGTAGCGATGCAATTCACCACCAAAAACCGTAGCCGTTGTATTCATTTTCTTTTGGTTTTCTTTTTGAATCGGTGTACCTGTAAAACCAAAAAATAACGCAGAAGGAAAGGTCTTTTTTATGATGATAAGCATATCGCCAAAGGTTGAGCGATGCGCCTCATCAAGAATAAAAACAATTCTTTTTGAATTGATTAGTTGTCAGGTTTCACTACGTTGTACCATGATTTTTTAAAAGGTCAGCCCGAAACATATCGGGTGATTTTCTAAAGATTTCAGGATCTATTCTATACCAACATTGAAGAGCTTCAAAGGGTGTTCT
>JAKIUK010000027.1 GCA_021647585.1 Methylococcaceae bacterium | reverse complement strand
CGCTGCATCTTGCTTAAACTCTAATGTATATTTGGGTTTTGTCGGTTTGTTTTCGTTACTCATATTCACCTCTAATGACATTATAAATCGGTCTTTAGAAGTGTCCTGCTTTATTAAACCATTTCATGTTTCGGTGGTACTCCCTGTTTAACCAGTTTTCGATACAGAAAAGGGCTGTGAAGCCCTGACCTATCCGGTAAGCTTAAAAACCCCTATATTTGCAATAAATCCCACCTAAGACTACAATGTAATACGTAGTATTTATACAGAAAGGCGTCATCATGGGTGTAACTAGCATAAGACTTCAACCTGAAATTGAAAATCCATTAGAAAAATTGGCAAATAAGCTTGATAGAAGCAAAAACTATCTTATTAATCAAGCGATTAAGGAGTTTCTTGCTCGCAAGTCACTTGACGAAAAAAAATGGAATGAAACACTAGAAGCATTAGAGTCAGTAAAATCAAATAGGCTCATTGAGGAACAAGATGTCAATGAGTGGTTAGATAGCTGGGGTAAAGATAACGAACAAAAACCGCCTATAATATGAAGCTATCTTATACCCGTGAAGCAATTAGCGATTTAATACGACTAAGAGAATTCATTGCTTCAAAAAATCCTGAGGCTGCCCAAAAAATTGCCAAATTAATACAAAAAGGAATTGCACAATTAAAGACTTTTCCCTATTTAGGTGTGGAGGTCGAGCTGGCGCCTGATCCAGAAATGATACGGGATTTAATAATTGGTAATTATATTGCTCGTTATTTGGTTCATAAAAAACATGTGTATATTCTTAGGGTATGGCATCATAAAGAAGAGCGCTTATAACAAGCCAATTAACGTTGACCGGTTTTACACGCTGCGCCGCTATCGCTCTATTCTGTGTAAAACTGTCAAGTTATTTCAAACGTTAGCTGTAAAACAAAATAGATGACAAAAGGCACACGATAGGCTATAGTTCATTAATGAAGACTTATGCTTGGAGTTCGGATAAAAACAATACTCTTAGGAATGAAAGGAATATTTCATTTGAGGAGATTGTTCTCCATATACAGCTGGGTAATGAAGTCGATATCTACGACCACCCAAATCTGGAGCGCTATCCGGGCCAGAAAATTTCTGTTGTCTTAATTGAAGATTACGCATATCTCGTTCCGTTTGTTGAGGATAAAGAGCAGATATTTTTGAAAACAATTATTCCTAGCCGTAAAGCTACAAAACATTATCTTGGTGGCTCTAATGAATAAACTAGATTCTGAAGAAAGAGAAATTCTTGAAGCATTTGATAAAGGTTTACTTAAGAAAAGCAAAAATATCAAAAAACAGATAACAGAGCATAGAGCTGTTGCAGAAGCTACCTTTAAAAAAGATGCGCGTATAAATATTCGCTTGTCTTCAAGAGATCTTCACTCATTGCAAGCAAGGGCACTTATGGAAGGCATGCCATATCAAACTCTTGTGTCTAGTGTTTTACATAAATATGTTGATGGTCAACTAATAGATAAATCAGCTAACAAATAGCTCCAGCGGACTTTTGGTACTGTGTCGTTGTTTGTGCATTCCGCTACACTTCAATTTTAGCACGAAAAAGCCCCAGCACCAAAACCCGCTGAGCAAAGCGTTATAAGCTTAAATGAAATTCTTCTTTAACATAGCAATTGGCATATTAGGCCACGAGCTATATTCCTATGACCTTGACTACCTGTATATTTCCGAAGAGCAAGCCACGATCAACTAGTTACTTATGCTTATTCGGGACATTAGTCTAATGTCAGCAGCCTCACTAGCCGTTATTATGTCAATATCTAATTGCATTGATTCCACAAATAAAACAAAAGCAAAGCTATTTATTGCCGGCAGCGTTTCATTTTGTATATTTCAAATAGGTGTAACTGGGTACGCGCATTTCATGCTTATAAACAATCCAATAACTGGTAGTGCAGTTCTTTTAGACAATCCTGATTTCTTACAAACATACGAAAACAAACTGTCACTAAATGATAAAGAACTAACAGAACGTGTCACATACTCAGATGCAATCGCTTCGAGTATTTACATGGACTCAGGCACAATCATAAATGTAATAAATATAAATGGGGTTATTGCACCTTATTGCCCCACACCTGAAGATGAAAATTCCCTAACAGAATTAACGAAAGCTAGGGCATTACTAGAGCACACAACACAATCTTTAAAAAATGCAAGCATAGTATGGGTAGTGCTTCTATTACTTTCTATAACAATAGGTGTAGTATTAGTTCGTCGCAAATCAGCTTATAACAAGTCACTGTAGTTGACCCAGTAATATGCCGTGCCACTTCGCTCAATTAACCTGTCATAACCTTGTAAACACCTAATTTTATTTGTTTTTACTTTCCATTTCCCACATAAAAACCTTCCCTCTGAAATCGTCATTCAGTAGACCCGTTTTCTATGCAAGTTCTTGAGTATCGTGTCTAATAAGGTCTATTCACACTCACCCATTTGGTGGGGAGGAAAATTGCTCCATGGTTTTGTAAAAAATCTGGTCGGAAAATCTTGCAGAATCACTCTTGATAAGGACTACGGCCATTATCTGCGAGTCATTATTTGTCTTTTCCGTCCAGATTTTCTACAAAATTCATGTCCAACTGATTTTTCTAGGATTATGTATTACAGGTCAACTGAGTTCGATCGCTATGCTCTTGCGAAATTAGTCATAATCTATCTTTAAATTGAGAGTATAATTACTGGTTTTAGGGTCGCAATGACTACAAACAAAGCAGAATCTCAAGAATTACAACCTACCATTCTTTCTTATGTGAAAGATATTCCTAACTTGTGTTCACTTGCAGGATTAGCCTGCACATTATTTGCTATCTATTTCAGTATATTGGGTGTTTACTACGCTACAATGATTGGCATGATCTGGGCCGTTGCATTTGACTGGGCGGATGGTCTCGTTGCACGAAGAATGAAAGGACGAACAGGGAACGACCGAGCATTTGGTGGGCAGCTTGATGTATTAATCGATATTGTAAGTTATGGTGTCGCTCCAGCTATTCTTCTACTGAGTTATGGAAAATTTGATCCTGTATTTTTGTTTGGAGCTTTTCTAATGCTCGCTGCTAGTGCAATAAGATTGAGTTATTTTAGTGTGTTCGGTCTTGCTGGTGGGACAAAATACACCGGTCTAGCACTTGATAACAACAATATAATACTTGTGTTCATTTTTTTATTTGAAGGTGTTTTTAGTACGGGCGTGTTTTCAGTCATTCTCTATATTAGTAGTTTAGGACTTGCCGCTTTGAATGTATCGCAAATCAAAACCCCTAAGCTTTCTGGTAACCCAGTTAATGTTTATATTCTTGTCATTTATACACTTGGAATTTCAGGAATCTATGGCTGGAAACTTCTATAGGAGGCAATAAAATTAGTAAAGCATAAAAACGAAAAACATTTTAATCTAGGAGTTAAACAGCACAATGATAGTATATACGGTAGGTACCTTTGATTTATTGCATGTTGGCCATCTAGCATTATTGAAATATTGTGCCTCATTGGGTAACACTGTTGCTGTTGGCATTGCTTCTGACGAAGTGGTCAAGCTGTACAAGCCCAATATTCCTGTTATTCCACTTGAACAACGTATTGAAATGCTTCAAGCACTACGTTGCGTGAATATCGTACTCCCATACCATGAACTGGATTACCTTTCAGTTTGCCAAAAGGTCAAAGCGGATATTTTTGTTATTGGAGAAGACTGGGGTAGAAAACCGCATAATCAGGATGTAGAGAATTATTTTAATGTTCAAGGAAAAAGGGTCGTTCAAATTAAATATAATCCACGAACTTCATCCACTAAAATAAAACAAAATGTCATAGCTCAATTTCAAAGAGACAAACACATGGCACAAGAAATTGAGTAAATTTGACAGCTTGATCTTGCTAATATAACAAAGATCAGAAAAGTGATTTACAGAGGAATTGTATTCAAATTATTTCTCTAAATGCTATACAGATTATTACCATCATTCAAAATGATTGATCCCGCAAAATTCCACCCGAAAACTGAGGTTACGATAGGTTTGTTTTGCGGCATTTGCTTTATCAAGCATGACAATTCATTTATACACGAACAAACGGAATGATGAACTAATTTCTAGCGTTCTATAGTAGAAACAAGGAATGCTCTTTGTGCTGGATTTTATTTTCAGCAATAGTTATCAAAAAATCCATAAGTAGAACTACGTATTATAAAAAATTTCTCGCCAATGAATTCATCCCTGAAATTCATATACCTATTCTTTTACATAAGGCGTCTGACGAAACAAAATCACCATCCTTGCTAGTCTTTTTATTCCATCAAACCACCTTAAGAAGCATCGGTACTATTTAAACACTCTGTTAATTTATCACTAGCTCTTCAGGTGTAGGTGTATGTAAACTGCGCAAGTAGTTTAATAAATCAACTTTTTTACTATCGCTTAAGGCGATAAATTTATTTCTTGCTGCATCAGCATCGCCACCATGCCATTTAATTGCCTCTGTAAGTGTCGTCGCTCTGCCATCGTGCATATAAGGGGCCGTGTCAGCTACACCCCAAAGTCTGGCTGTAATATAAGTTCTATTCTCCTCGGTACTGGCCGAAGTTAAAGACTCCTGTAATCTATGCCCCATATCATAGCGTTTAAGATCAGAAAACAGCTTGACCAACATGCCATCACTATTATCTGGATCCACTTCGAAATTTGCTGACGAATTTACCAGATCAACTTCATAATATTTATTTCTGTTATCAAATGGATGTTGAGGTTGTTCGGGTTGCTGATAAGGCAGTATATGCCTTTCGGTTTTCATAACAGGTACATGACATCCACTACACCCTATGTCATTAAAAACTTTTACCCCAGGCCCAGTATATTTATCCTGATTAGGTCTAGGTGTGGTGGTATTAAAGATAGATAATGCCGATAATTCAGCAATGGTAATTTCATTAACTACACCGTCACCATCATTGTCATTATCTTTCCCGACAATTTCTACGGGTTCCATGCCCATATGAAAACGTAGTGCGCCACAATCAAAATCACGAGTTGTCACATTATTACCTTTTCGTCCAAACGGTTTGATCACCAGGTCTCCATCAACACCTTTAAGGTTTTTTGTATCCAGTTCTAAACCTGGAGATTGACCTTTGTGTTTTGCTGTCATTTCAGAACTTTTCACTTCAACACGCGTTCCATAATCACTACTACCCGTCCAGGCATATAATTTTGCCGCAGGTGAAATGGCTATAAAATGTTCAAGCGTTACCATTTTTTTGTTTTTCTTATCCATTGCATCACAATTAGTTTTGGTGTCAGGGACTTCTTCAACTGAATTGTTTTCACCGGTTTTCTTCCACGTTACAAAACCAAAATCAACTCCATGAGTCTTTAAATGAACAGGTTTACCTATTTCAGGTGGATTGGATGCATCTCGTAATTGTTGATGCAGATTTTCCGTCATCTCTTTTGCTAGTAGTTCAACACCACCCGATCCAAATACAAAAGGAGGGTTAATAACTCTACCATTAAAATTTGCTGCATCTATGCTTTTAGGACCTTGCGAAGCGGGTAGAAACCGAGTGGTCGCAGGGAATGCTGTTGCAGCCACGCCGCCAACACCACCAACACCAAACTTGGCAGGTACAGTACTATTGTTTACTATAAAATGACATTCCACACATGTTTGTGAATCCAGACCATTGACACGTAGAAAAAATTTGTTTCCTTCTGCTGCTTTGCCATTCTCAGATGGAAATGCTGGGAGAGTCAGCCGGCCACCCGGTTGTACTTTATTTTTTGGATTAATTGGCCCATCCCCCAGACCGTCATGTTTATTAAACGGTGTCGCAAACACCCATTCGCCTTGCAAGCGCAAAAAATTCAAATCAGTATCCATTTTGATCAACGAATTCCTGAATTTATTTGTCGTACGATTTTCTGATTCACCCGGTGGTATTTTATGTTTTGCTATAACTTTTCCTGGCTTCTTAGACCCTGGGTTGATTGATGCTGGTTTTGAGCCTGAATCACAGCCAGAACTTATTGCTATAATACATGCTATGACAATAGAATTTCTTGGTGTAGTTTTCATAAAAACCTCTTAATAAACTGTTCAATAAATTATTTTTCAACTTTTAACGTGATTTCTTGAAGTAAACTTTCCAAGATTTCGTGTAGTGACAACTTACCCCCTATTCCAAGTTGTAGTACTGAAACAAAACCTATTTTGTTCTATATTCTATAGATTGCTGGGTCTATAATATTGGCTTTCCACCACAAAAGATGTGAAAAAATACCTTTTAAATCCTGACTTCTAATTAAGTGATAAGGCTATTAACAAAGCACAGGCCAAACTTAAAATATTTGTCATTTCGACCAGCGGGACAACTTGTATGGACAGCATGTAGTTGGGTAACGCATAACACCATGGAGGGTGTGTAGTAGAACAACGCAGGAGCAGTTGTCGATAAGCAGTTACCAAGGAGCAGCGAAGCGGTGTTGCCGAGAAATCTTGTTGCTCAAGTTGTGTTTAGATTCAAGATTCCTCCCGTTGGTCGGAATGTCACCGTCTGTAAAGTTAACCTATTAACGTAAAAATCGAGAGTAACTTACGATAGGTTGGTAGTCATTTTAAGTTATTGTTTAATGCTGAAAACATAAAAGCATCTGAAGGATATTACACCATCAGCAGCAAAATGACATGACCCAAATGGGTCAAAACTAGCTATTTGTTTTAAGGTGATTTTCTGCAGATTCGTTAAAAACTGATGGCCTATAACAGATGATTGCCTTGTATCAAAGCCTCAACCCATGAAAAACAGAATATAAACTATTACCTGATTACCTATGAGCTTCCGCCATTTTGAAAATGTAACCACACAGCCTCGTCATTCCTGCATTCTCTTAGCAGGAATCCATTTTTTGCATGAATAGATCCCCCGATAAAAGTCCTCAGGGATGACGGTGTGCGACCTATATGGTTTACATAGCTTAGGAATAAAACCCATTGCCTTACTGAATTGATAAAAGTTCTGATTAAGTTTATGCTGCCCTTCGCCATAAACATCCCGTTCAATCACCACGGCTTTCATATTGTCATACCAGACTTGTTGCGGAATACCCAAGAAATAATCAAAAGCCAGACGATGGCACTGTTCTAGTGTTTCATAACGCATATTGTCTGTCATCACAACAAACAAGGCACGACTAAAACCCAGTACAGCAACAAATGCATGAATCGGCGTTTTACCTCCTCGCATTTGCTCCCAATCAACTTGCATTTACTTACCTGCAGGTGTTTCAAAACGTATCACTGGCTGAGTATCAGGTTTTCCCCAATAATCATATAAATACTGGTGTAGTAATGAGAGGCTCCCTGTATAGCCTTGTTCTTTAATTTCACGAAAAAGCACAACACCTGATAAATGAATTGGTGATGCCTGAGCAATACGTGAATGCAAAAAAGGTTTATAAACGTCTAACTTGGAGTCTGATTTAGGACGGCTTGAGTATTCAGGCTCAGCTGGATTGCTTATTAAATATTTTTTAACAGTATTCCTAGAAATACAGAGTTGTTTAGCAATAGCTCGCTGTGAGTATCCTTGTTGATGTAATACTTGTACCTGATTACCCATGAGTCTCCGCCTTATAGATGAGAAAAACGGTGACACCTTACACACCGTCATCCCCGAGGTATTTTATCGGGGATCTATTCATGCAAAAAATAGATTCCTGCTAAGAGAATGCAGGAATGACGGGCTGTGTGGTTACTTTTTTCAAAATGGCGGAAGCTCATGGGTAATCAGGTACTTGTATGTTCATGAGTTCTTCTTTTGAAATCATGCTTTTCCTTTTTAAAAGAAAAGCACCTAGTGTGAGTCAACTGGCTCAGATTTCAACTGTTGATGTGGCTCATTTTTGCATTGTTGCTAACACTAAAGCCCAGTGCGGTCAGTTTTTGATCGAGCTGTAACTGCTGTACGGCATACAATGCCAGTGTCTCACCACCCACGGTACGAGCCTGAAGTGCTTCTACATGATTAATGTCAACGTGATGATAATCTTGCGCTGACGTCGACTCGACCGGTTGTGACAGTTTTGCGGTTATAAGTGCACTATAGCGTTGGGCCGTTGTTTCCAGTAGTTGGTTTAAATCATCCGCTAAATCAAACAGTTCTTGCTGAAGCGGCTGAGTGCCTTGCTGCAGTTGTTCGATTCTAGCTGTTAGCAACGGCCAGTGTGCCTGTTCAATAGCAAAGTGTCTGCCTATATTGAGCAGTGTGTGCTGCTTAACTTGCTTGCCGTTGTGAACGGACTCGACAATACGGTAAGTGAAATAAGCGTCACCGGTCTCTGATGTTTTGATTTTGGTTCTTCGAATATACATACCCCTAGCATCAATGAAAAGACAAGAAAAAACAAGGGGTAACCATAAGTTTTATGGCACTACAGAGGAATTTAATAAAACATCATTGATTTTAAAGGGCTTTTTCGGATGAAAAATTATCGAATACTATAAATCAATGACTTAGGGAAATATAAATCACTAAGATGGGTTAAGTTACTTTTGTTGATTTAAGTGCTAACCCATAAAAAATAATTGTTAAGGTTACACTGGAAAAATCAAGTTAGATTGCCTACTTGAAATCAAGTAGTGAAATTTATAAAGCAAAAAAACAGGCCACATAATGCAAACAGTGCTAATCCGTCAGTTATTTCATAAAATTATTTAATTAAACATAACGATTTAGCATTGATTAGGCATATGACATAGTACATATGTGTCATATAACTCAACTTTTCTTTCCGCTGGATTTGAAATGATAAAAATCAGAAGCAATCAACAGTATTTCAAAGAAAATATACGAGTATATAAGACTTTTAAAGGTCTCATACAGCATAGAATAACTTGCGTTAACATGACTTCAACAATAGATTCGAACGAATTAACACATATATAATCCTTAAGTACAATACCATTTTAGAAAATAGCAACTATACTTTTTATAACTTTATTGAAATATTCACTTCAACAGTGAATTTTATTTTTGTTGTTTTTGTTTTTCAAGGGGAAAAGTCAGCCTAATCTACTGTGATGTAGAAAGCTAACTTCTCTTACGCTTTTATTATTAGTGGGGTTAATATGTCTTTTTTTAAGGGGTTTGTTTTTGTTTTCTTAATGGGGTCTTCGTTTTTTGTAAATGCCAATACATTTACTAATTCATACCCTATTCTCGCAGGGGATACGATAACAGTTAATTACTATACCGAAATTGGTGAGTTTGTTGAACAACAAGCAGACCCAGCTTTTAGTGCTCCAATTCATAATCAAGGTGATATTTTTAATGATCTTTGGTCACTGGAAGTTCTTGCTGATACAGAAGTTGATATAGCTTTTTCAGCGCCCGTGATTGGTAATCTTTTTAGCGTTACTGGTTTCAATATTCTAGAAACTACCCCAGGGGTATTTATCATTACGGATTTATTGGCAGGTTCATATTTATTTAATGTACAAGGTGAAATATCTGGCGTTCTTGGTAGTACTTATGTTGCAGCTACTACTGTTGCAGCTGTAGCTGCTATCCCAGTCCCAGCCGCTATATGGCTATTTAGCTCTGCTTTTATAAGTTTGATTTCTTTTAGCAGACGTAAAACTGTATTTCCAGCTTAAAATCATATCTACTGGCGTGCCCAAAGCACGTCTCAATGTATATCGATCACTTAAACTAAAGTTCCAAGTTATTGGCTATCGCTGTTTGTACTAGACTGTAAAGTATCGCGCTGGCATCGGCACCCCGTGGTGTCTGGTTAAACAACCAGTTTTTACGCTCAATCACAAACAATTTAATGTGCCGTTCCGCCGCATTGTTATCAATTTGCAGATGCCCCTCTTCAACCTAGAAAGATCAGTTGGGCGCGGAATTATAGTGCAAGATATTGGTTTCACGGTGCTTTAAGAAAATCTGAGCTTCACCCATTCGGTTAAGCAGGCATTTTTTTGAACCACATGGAAGTGGTGAATGCAGAAAAAGCAGGAGCACTTTTCTGTGAAGTGCTGTGGAATCAAGAGCTTGTGCTAGAAACTGTGCTCCAACTGATTTTTCTAGGTTCAAGGTAACGAGTCTGATAAACCCATTGGTTTAACGTGTAGCGAATGGCTTTGCCCAGGACAGAGTCTTTACTGGTCTTAGTCATTGATTGCTCACACCATTGCTTTAAATCATCCAGTATAGGTTGGCTCTTTTCTAGACGGATCAAATATCGCTGCTCAGCACTTAAATCTTTAATCTGTTTTTCAATAGCATACAGTCGTGTGAATTTTCGCAGTGCGGTTTATACCCTGCCCATTTTATTTTGGCGACTGGCTTTAGGGAGCGCGTTAAGTGCTTCATCAAACTTACGGCGTGCATGCGCCAACCAGAAAACAGTCTTCAGCTTCCAGCTGATGGTAACCTGCATAACCATCAACTTGTAAGTAGCCTGAAAAACCCTGTAAAAAGGCTTTGGCTGTCAATCGCGGCGAAAGATGCAGGGAGAAAATTAAGCTCCAGCCCACCTCCGCTAACTTAATAAATGCAGAGCGGCACCGGTCATCTATTCAGCATGCAATAGATAATAATACGTTTGATTACGCTGTCATATTCCCTGGTAGCAAAAACATAGCAAGGTTTCACACTCACGGCGGTTTAACTGTAGAAAAATATCTCAAGGAATGGCTTAATGATAAGGAGCCTACTATCAAAAAAAGCACATACAACGATTATCGTAAAACAATAAAAATTCTTGTGGGAAATTTTGGGGCAATACTATTGCACGAACTAAAAAGAAAGGATATTTATTTATGGGCAAAAGAACTGACCTGTACCAATAAACGAATATCAAACCTTATTAGCCCCCTTCGATCAGCTTTAGATGACGCAGTTCAGAATGAAATCATTGAAACCAACCCAATATTAGGTTGGCATTATAAGCGCATAGAGCCCCCTAAAAAATCCGATAAAGACCCTTTTACACGCGACGAACAATCACTAATTTTATCTGTACTAACCGGGCAAGCAAAAAATCTTATTCAATTTGCTTTTTGGACTGGGCTTAGAACATCAGAGCTAATTGCACTGGAATGGGGGGATGTTGACTGGGTTAGAGGGACTGTTAAGGTCCAAAGAGCGTTAACTCAAGCCGCAAGTGAGGCAGAAACAACAAAAACGAGAGCAGGAGAGCGTGAAGTAAAACTTTTAGAGCCAGCTCTTGAAGCAATAAAAAACCAGAAACAATACACTTTCATTAAAGACAACATTGTCTTTCTTAATCCGCGAACAGATATGCCTTGGTCGGGAGATCAGCCTATTAGAAAAACATTATGGACTCACGCATTAAGAAAAGCGGGTGTCAGATATCGTAGGCCATACCAAACCAGATATACATATGCATTCAATGATGTTATCAGCCGGTGAACCACTCGCATGGGTATCTAAACAATTAGGTCATTCAAACGTTCTAATGACTGCCAAAACTTACGCCACATGGATACCCGATAGCCAGCCAGAAGCAGGAAACAAAGTAGTCGAATTATTTAGTCAAGAGGTATAAAAATGTTGTCTTTTATAGGAAAATAATGGCATTTAATGGCAATAAAAGACAACATTGAAAATTAGAAAGCCGCGTAAGTCGCGGCTTTAAAGGGATGTGGTGGTGGAGGCGGCGGGAATTGAACCCGCGTCCGCAAGCACTCCGCCTAAAGGTCTACATGCTTATCTCGCGCTTTTGATTTAGCTAATACCTACCCGTCGAGCCAAGAAAAGTATCAGCGATTTCGATTGGGTTTAACGCTTCGGACTCCGAACTAAGTCGTGGCGCGATCTTATGTGAGATGACTTCTGAATGTACCGAGGTACTCTACACGCATAAGCACATATAGTCAGAAGAATGGTGCTGGTTTTACGCAGCTAGAGCCATTGAGTAGTTTTCGTCATTTGCGAATACTTTAAGTTCAGTAGATTTTACGTGGTGTACTGTCCACGGCATGCACTCAAGGTTTTGCTACCCACGTCGAAGCCAAGTCGCCCCCAAGAAACTTCATTGTACAAGATTATTAGTTACTTTGTCATAACAATTAAAACTTTGCAGACTTTTGCCGCTAGAACCTTGTAATAAGGTTTGATTGTATTATGCTAAGAACTAATACCTTTAGTGTGCATATTGAATTTAAAAGAACACCGTAAATGAAAAATAAAATAATACCTAAAAATAAAGAAATTGTCATGCGTGATGATGATTTTATTGTTTCTAAAACGGATGCTACAGGTCGCTTAACTTATTGTAACCGTATCTTTATAGAATTTTCCGGTTATTCAGAACAAGATCTATTAGGCCAGCAACATAATATTATTCGTCACCCCGATATGCCGCGATCTGTTTTTAATTTACTTTGGCAAACCATTAAATCCGGTGAGGAATTTTTTGGCTATGTAAAAAATATGTCTAAAGAGGGTTCTTTTTATTGGGTAATTGCTAACGTAACGCCTAGTTATAAAAGTAGCACAGGCGAAAAAATTATCGGATATTTTTCTGTTAGGCGTAAGCCTGATCCCGCTAAATTAAAAATTATCGAATCTATTTATCAAGATATGTTAGCTGCCGAACAACGTGCAGGAACTCGAGATGCAATTTTTGCAGGCACTAAGATTTTAACTGATATTATTGAACCCACAGGAAAAGATTATCGTGAATTCATTCTTTCGATTTAATAGTAATAATACGGTTTGGCTACTATTTGCCACCCTTTTGGCTTCGACAGCTTATTCAATGCTACAAACTGCGTTTGATCCTAATTTGTTAATTCTTGTATCCTTGGCTTTAATCTTCCTGTTCTTTTATTTTAAACAGACCAAGCTCGAAGTTAGAATTATTAGCTCTTTATACCATTTATCCAAACAAATTCAGCTGGGGAAACTGGAATACCGGATTACAGATATTCCTAAAGAATCTGAATTATATGATATTGCCTGGAATTTAAATGAGGCGGTGGATCAGATGGAAACCTATATGCGTGAGGTTGGTACCTGTTTTCAGTCTGCACAAAATAAACAGTTTTATCGTCACACTGAGCCTCAGGGCATTAATGGTTTGTTTGCTGAAGGTCTAACTAAAATTGATCATTCACTGGAAATGATGAAAGAAAATCATTTCAACAATGTACGAGATGAGTTATTTTCGCAATTAGGGCAGATGAAAACTGAAAACCTGCTTTCCAATTTAAACCGTACTGAAAATGATTTACATACTATCACTTCACAAATGGAACAGGTAGAAACTATTTCTAGCCAGGCATCAAATATTGCAGTTGAAAGTACTGCTTCTTTAGGTAATGTTATTGGGAAATTAACCCAAATTATTGAAAAAATAGATGTCATGAAAGGTTCATCCGCTGAATTAAATAAAAGCAGTAAAGAAATTACCGACGTCACCTCTTTAATCGCAAAAATTGCCGATCAAACAAATTTATTGGCCCTTAATGCGGCAATTGAAGCAGCTAGAGCCGGAGAACATGGCAGAGGATTTGCTGTAGTAGCAGATGAAGTGAGAACATTGGCTGAAAATACAAAAAATGCAACTGAAAAAATCAATCAAACGATTTCAAAATTCACCTCTGCAACCAAACTGATTGTCGCTGACACTGATAGCATGGCTGATATGACAGATGAATCAAAAATTGCAATTAGTGAATTTGAAAATAACATTTCAGAAGTCAGTAACATTTCCATGGAGACTTACAACAAAGTGACTTATACACAAATGGTTGCTGAAATAGCTTTGGCTAAAGTGAATAAAATGATTTATGTACAACAAGGTTACCGCATGGTCGAAACGGGAACAAATTCTGAAGCGGCAACAGCAATCAATATGTCTCATACTGAATGCAGTCTGGGCCATTGGTTACATAATGGAAAAGGAGCTGAACATTATAGTCATTTGCCCAGTTACAAAAAAATTGAATTTCCTCACGAGGTCACCCACAAATGTATGCTGATGGCTCTTCAACATCTTGATGAACCATGGCAGATGAACCCTGACATTCAGGCTCAAATTGTAGATAACTTTAAAGGTGTTGAGGAAAACAGTCTTGAATTAACTACACTTTTAGACGGCCTTCTTGAAGAAAAACAACAGATTGAAAGTGGCACATCAAATACAGCGGGCGAAATCGATTTATTTTGAATAAAATTTAATAATGCATAAGTTGAGCTTTAGAACGTGTCATGTCTGGCTGTTTTTAAATTATTAACAGACTATCATTTCGACCAGCGGGAGAAATCTTGTTGCTCAGACTCAAGATTTCTCCCGCTGGTCAAAATGACATCGTTTGTAGAGTTAACCCACAAACACCAAAACTGAGAGTAACCTGTGATATGTTAATAGCATACGCTCCGTAAACGATGCGCTGTCACTTGGCAAACAATTTTCATAAAATAGCATGAAAAATATAAAAATAATTTTATTTAGAATCAACAGCTTATTTTTTTAGAGGAGAGTCAATTTAATATTTTTAAAAAGTTATTTGGTTTTTTTTTGAACTAACAATGATCCCAAACAATCGCTGTTCATAAAATTTAGCGTAACTTCCTGATTGTTAGCTTTACTTCTTTCCATACAAAAGCAAAGCTGACACTTTATCCAATCCATTTTACAACGTGTTATCTACCAACATTCTCTTTAATTCTTCACTTTTTAACTGTATTTCGATCCCATCTCGTTGTTCATCACAAGCATCTAGTATTGTTTTCAGGGAATCGGTTATTTCATGATGCTGTTTTTCCACGTTATTTATTCCTTGCTTAACATCAATATCAATTGTTGTCATAGCAATCTCCACGCCTTTATAAAGTCCTTTTAAAGCGGCCTTTTCTAAAGAAGGCTGGATTTTTTTTCGAATAAAATAAGGGATTAACCAGCTTAATAAAATTAATAACAAACTATGTACGGCAAAATTTACCCCTAAAAATGCTTCATCGGTAAATGCGCTATCGTAATAGCCTTGAAATACTTGATAACCCACTACCGTCATCGCAATCAGTGGTAACATAATCTCACAAAAATGTACTAGCTTTAAAAACATTCTTTGTAATAAATTTCCAGGGTTAATTAATGATTGTCTGCATCCCAGTTCCGCTTGAGTATAAATAGTTGATTCCGCTTTACTTCGAATATCTGCCAGGCTATTTCTTATTGGAATAGTTGGGATCCCTTGTTGGTCTGCAGTTAATATCAAGTCATCCAGGTAATCGTTAAAACGACTTTGTGCCCAGTCGTCCCATAATTTCAAACTATCCTGCTTTTGGGTTAATCCTGTTTTAGAATATGCCATTGCCACTTGCTTTAGGGGCCATTCAAATCCTTGATTTAAAATAGTTTCAGTTTGTGACCAGCTATGATCTTGAAACGCTAACAACCTAGAAAAAGCCTGCTCGGAACCGAGTGTAGACAAACATTGCTGCAAGCTGTGCTGCAAATTATTTTTACGTTGTCGCGCACCACGGCTTTCAAGCTGCTCTATGGTATTTTTAGTTGCCAACGATTCTATGGTAACCTGTAACTGAGTCAAGCCATCCGCTGTTGGTGCCAGTTCATCAATACAACTAGTCTTATATACTATTGGATTTAAAAATCCTGCTTTTGCCAATTGTTGTTTAAAATCTTCATATTGTGATGTCTCTCCCCTATCCCACTGGTTCATCACAAATAACCAGGCATGACTTGCACCTTGTGACAGTAATAATTGCCAGGCTTTATTATCTCTATAACGCTCTGGACTAACGACATAAATCAATACATCTACATAAGGCAACCATTGCATTACTATGTCTTTATTTTTTTCTTCTGTACTATCAAAATCCGGCATATCTATCCAGATAATTTTTTCATTTGCAGTTTCAGTGTGCTGTGAAAGCTGGATTTGTTGTAATGGAAATCGTTCTTCCAGCTGATAAAGATCAATTGATTGATGATAATATAAAGTGACTTCCCGCGAAGTTGGCCTTTCCACACCGGTTCTGGCTATGGATTGACCGGCAAGCTTATTTAATAAGGAGCTTTTTCCCACTCCAGTTCCGCCCATAAATGCCACGACTAATGGCCTTGCAATATCATCAACAAACAAGGCATTGGCAGAATCTTGAGGCTCTTCGCTCAAGGACATAGCTTCTGCTGTATCAATCCAGCCTTGTTTAACTGCCTGTTGAGCCCAGCCTTCAACATTGGAAATCAAATCAGAATAATCGTATGCCATGTTTTTTCTCTTTACGTTGTAATTCAGCTTGCTCCAGTAACTCCAGTGAAATATTAAATCGACTGTTATCTGACAGTTGTTCAGGCAATGCGTATAAAGATTTCTGTATGCAGGCTATAAACAAATCATTTTTTACTGTATTTAATTGATGCTGCTTCAATTCAACTTCCACCCTAGACATATAACTTCCTATAGCACTTTCAGCCAGCAAAGAGGTAACAGATAACATGGCAGGGGTAATCACCAAATCATGCAAACCTATACCGCCTGTTTGTATAATTAATGCCATAGCCGCAGCATCAGTGGTAACTCTTGTTGCTCTTAAACTATTCAAAATAATAGGTTGTTCTGACAGCTTATTATAAAGTCGGCCTGCTGTTGCCTCCACATCTTGTTGAAAAGATGAGCAATAACTCTCAACAGCCTCATTGTATTGAGTTAAAAGTATATTTCTTTGCTGTCTTAACAAACTGTAACTATCTTTCCACCACTTAAGTTGTTTAGTGTCTGAATCAATTTTACCTAGTAATTGATCAGCCAGTGAAATTAACAAATGTTCACCAATTTGGGTTAATAATGTCTGTTCCTGATTTCCTGGTGATGTTACTTTTTTCCCTATAGCCATTAATTTTCTGACTGGCCAGGTTAAAATACGTCTGGTTTTGGTGAGTACCCGGGAAATACCGGGTATTTCCAATAGATTGAGCAGTTCTATTAATGCATTTTGAAAGGTATCATAATGATGAGGGTGATTTAAATAATCTCTTTGATACTCTTGTAATGCCTGAGCAATGGTGTCATCAACTAATACGCGCCATATTCTGGCCGCCTCATGCTCTGCAACAACGGGTTCTAACCACGCATGCCAGTATTTATTTATTAATTCGCTCTGATAATCAGAGTGCTTATGCAAAGATACTTTTTTCTCTAGCTGAAAAAACTGATTACTTTCTGATAAAGGCCAAACCGGCATAGCTGTTTGCTTTTGATAGTACAAGGGAATAACGTCAGGAAATTTATCTGTTCTAGCATGCTGCCACTTTTCTTTTAAAGAACGAATAATGATGTCTTCTGTGCCTTCAATGAGTTTATTTACACAAATCAAAGTAGGCTTATGCAGCGACTCAATGGTTGACATCATCTCCCATACGGACTGATCAGCATATTTTTCCTTACTTACAACCAGAACAATAATATCAGCTAGCGCAATGGTTCGAATAACGCCTTCCCTGTAGTCAACTGAATCTATCGAATCAAAATCGGGTGTATCCCAAAACACACAATCAGGGAGCAATGAGGTTTCGACATTGTTCTCAGTCAATGAGTAACAATCATACCTGTCATTACTTAATTCGCTAAGATTTAACTGTTGAAATCGACCAAAATAATTTTGCAACCCAAAACAGTCCTGAAGAGTAACATCACAACAAAAACCTTGTGGGTGAACAGTATACCCAGCAAGTGGGCTAACCCCGGCAATATGATTATTGGTAATCAAATTTGCTACTGAACTTTTACCCGCCTGGGTAGGACCGATAATAACTATTTGTAATGGTGTTCTTGGGGACGACTTAATCAAGTTACCCTTTTTTATTAAGGCTTCACTTAATAGCAGCTGCTCGACTCTAAGCTGAAATATTGCACATAGAGGATCATCTACTTTTAAATTGGAGATATTAGCCTGGTAGCGCTGATTTAATAATTGGATAAATTCCAGCATAAAAATGGGGCTTGGGTTTATAATAACCGCGTATTTTACTTTGTTTAAGAACCTGGTGTAATTAAAATTACAAATTGTCAGGTTTGTTTATTTTAAAAGGATATGCACGAAATCAGGTATATAGTTTTGTAGTAATTGCAATTATGGGTTTATTCATTCTGTACGAATTCACTTTTAAAACTATTCTATCTATTCCTGTTCATTCCTATACCACTGAGGTTTGTGTTCTATGAGGATTTTGTCTACAGTTTTAATTTCTTTCATCTTTGCTTTGTTAGTCGGTTGCAGCAGTGGTGGCGAGGTTAGTGGTCGCAGTATCAGGTCAGCTAATAAGTCGGTTATTAGAATAAAAAACCGCTTACCTACTGAACAACGTATTGAATTTGAGGTTTCCTATTGGACGCTTCGAGATTCTATAAAAAATAAAGAAGAATTTCTTGATACTGTCGGTGGAAAAACACCGGAGGAACTTATCGTACTGGGAAAAGAAATTTTTCAACAGCGTAAAAATGCGGGTTTCAAAGATTATGATCAATATAATAGCTGGGATCAAATGATTGCAAAATTCACCCAAGACCGAATTGATCAGAATAAACATAGAAAACGAGACCCCAGAGATGCGGGCAATAGCGTTTTATATAAGCTTTAATTTCATAAAAAGCAGTCACCGATTAACCTGTTGCTCGATGACTGCTCCCTACATTACTATAACTCCTGCCTAATTCTATCTTGACACGTTAGAATGAAATTTTTCGTAGGGTGCATTACACACACCAAAAAGTGTTGTTTTGCTATTCAATTCTCATTGTGGTGCGTATAACACATAATACACCCTACATTTATAAGAATTAAGACACATAACTCAGTTCCTATAGAGACGCTGCGCGCAGCACCCTACAATTTTGATAAGCTAACAAAATCAGATTTATCCCCTGGGTATTTTTAATATCTGCCCAATTCGTACTTGATTACTTGCTAACGCATTAATTGACTTTATAGACTTCATACTTACCCCATATTGCAAAGCAATACCTGATAAGGTTTCTCCACGAGCAATAGTGTGTCTTTTATTTGAATTTAAAGCAAAATAAGTATCCATTGGCGCATGCTCAGTAAAATACCCAACAATGCCTTTGAAAATAGCATTAGCCATTCTTGCCTGATGTTTTCTACTTTTTAATTTCCGCTCTTCTCCAGGATTAGAAATAAACGCTGTTTCTACTAAAATTGAAGGAATATCGGGAGATTTAAGAACCATAAACCCAGCTTTTTGCACCCTGTTTTTATGTAAAGCCCCGATTATTTTAAAGTGTTTTAGGACATCTCCCGCCACATTGCGACTCGCTTCTTTAGTTGCAGTCATTGATAAATCCATTAACACTGAACGCAACATATCCTCTTTATCTGCTAATTTTACACCACCTACTAGATCCGCTGCATTTTCGTGTTTGGCCAACCACCTGGCAGTTTCACTTGATGCACCACGGTTTGATAATGTAAAAACAGATGCGCCTTTAACTTTTGAATTTTTAAAGGCATCTGCATGAATTGATACAAAAAGATCGGCCTTGGCAGTCCGTGCTATTTCCATCCGCTTTCTCAGTTTTATGTAATAATCCCCTTTACGAACCATAACTGCTTTCATCCCTGGCTTTTTGTTAATTAATACTGCTAATTTTTTAGCAATATCATAAACTACCTTTTTCTCCTGAGTACCTCTTGGCCCATGAGCGCCAGGGTCTTCACCTCCATGACCGGCATCAATAGCGACAATAATATCTCTGGCTTTATTTTTTACTGTTTTATGAATTAGTGGTTTTTTCGCATCAGTTGCTGTTATTTTTTTATCTTTAGAAAATAAATCGACAACCAGCCTATGACCATAAGTTTTACTCGGCTTTAAAGAAAAACTTTTAGGCGTAACAGCCGTTTTTAAATCTACAACGACTCTTAAATCATTTTTGTTGCGTTCAGCACTTCGTACTCTAGTAAACAGACCATGGTTTGCCGGCGGCTGAGCAAGAGGCTTTAATAACTTGGCGTCAGTAAAATCAATGACTAGCCGAGCAGGATTAGCCAGTAAAAAAACTTGGTGGGAAGCTTGAGACGAGACATCAAAAACCATCCGGGTACGATCTGGTGCAGTCCAATAGCGTAGAGAATCAACGCGTACCTGTTGAGCATGTGTCACTAGAGACACTGTCAATAACACATAAACACAAATTATTTTGCAGAATTTAGACATAGCTATACAACCTAAACAATATTCTTCATTAGATTATAGCACTATGTCTTTGTTTTTCCAGCGGAGAATTAGTTTTTTTAGTAATTTTTCTGACAAAATCTGTATTTCGACTATTCTACCTTTACCTTCTGTCGTTATCGATAACTCTATATCCGGTACAGGTAACCAGCCTTTACCTAATTCCGGCCATTCTACAAAACATATACTCTGTTGTTCTAAATAGTCGTGTATTCCAATCCATTCCAGTTCTTGCGGATCTTTTATACGATACAAGTCAAAATGAAAAACCTTTCTATCCGACATTTCATATTCTTCAACTAATGTGTATGTGGGGCTTTTTACTGTCTTTTTATAACCCGCCGCTCTTAAAAGTCCTCGTGTTAATGTCGTTTTACCCGCACCTAAATCACCCTTCAAAAAAACCAAACATTTTTTTGGTAAAATACGCCATAACTCAGCACCTATTTGCTCCGTTTCCTGCTCATTTATTAATGTAATTTTCATTGGTTAACCAAATTTCTGATATAAGGCATTAAGTCACTCGCTAACAAACCAATTTCTCCCTCTTGCTGAACTGACAGATCAGCCGCTTTACCATGCACATAGACAGCAGAGCTAGCTGCTGGAAACAAAGCCATATTTTGTGCAACCAACCCCCCTAATATGCCGGCCAATGTATCTCCCATTCCACCACTTGCCATACCCGGGTTGCCTGTTGGTGATACAGAAATTTGTTCACCGTTACAGATAAGTGTTCCAGCACCTTTTAATACCATGACCCCGCCATATTTCTTCTGTAATTGTGAAACCGCTTTAAATCTGTCTTTTGCAATATCGTTTGTTGAACAGTTTAATAGTCTAGCCGCCTCACCCGGGTGTGGCGTGAGTACCCACTGATCATTATATAATCCTCTCTCAGCTATTAACACTAGAGCATCTGCATCACATATAATTGGCTTATCAAAACCGGCAACCAAATTAAATAAATCTTGTGCCCACTGCGTCCGACCTAAACCAGGACCAATCACAACAACCGATGCTTTTTTTAACAATGGTATCAACTCATTTGCCTGCTCAATACCATGACACATCAACTCCGGCCGCCCTATATTGATAAAACTGGAATGCCTTTTTCGAGTGGCAACAGTGACTAATCCGGCACCCGCACGAAGCGTGGCTTCTGCCGCCAGTCTGATAGCGCCAGAAAAACCATCATCACCTCCCACCACCAGTACATGCCCATTGTTGCCTTTATGTGCACATCGATGTCGTTTTGGCAGACTACAATGACTAAGCAGACGTGATGAGTATTCAACTTGTTGCAATACATCATCGGTAATACCTAATGACGAGAATACAACTTTACCGCAGTATTCTGCTGCAAATCCGCTAAACATTCCCTGCTTAAGCGCTATAAAACTCACTGTATAGTCTGCCTTTACTGCATCGCCCATGATATATCCGGTATCGGCATTGAGCCCAGAAGGGATATCAACTGAAACCACAGGATTTGTTGAATTGTTAATGACTGTAATTGCTTCTGCATAGTATCCAGATACTTCTCGGTTTAACCCTGTTCCTAGCAATGCATCTACGATAATGCAGTTATCTACACCTACCTTGCTATCAAATGCTACTTCCATTCCACCCGCCTGGATATAATCCTGATAGGCCAGCATTGCATCACCCTTTAGGTTTCCTGGTTTTGACAAATAATATAGCTTTACCTTAACCCCTGCATCCATTGCTAATTTGGCGATTACATAACCATCACCTGCATTGTTTCCTGCACCACAAAAAACGGTAATCTTATAAGTCTGGTAATATTTTTGAATCAATTGAAATACGTCTCTCCCAGCTTTACGCATCAAATCAATTCCTGGAATCCCATGTTCTTCAATCGCAATGCGATCCATTTCTCTGACTTGTTCAGCCAAATATAATTTTTCAGGTAATTTCTGCATCTGCTTAATTAAGATAAAATGTATGTTACAACATTATATTTGGTATCCTCAGTATGGACAAAGTTAACCAGCAAAACAATTCTGTGCTAGCACTTAAAATTAAAAAATGGGGTGCAGAATTAGGTTTTCAACAAGTGGGAATAACCAATACCGATTTACAGACCGCTGAGCAACAATTACAAAAATGGGTTGCTAAAGGTTTCCATGGTGATATGGACTATATGCATAAACACGGCCTAAAAAGAAGCAGGCCAGAGTTATTATTACCCGATACAGTGAGTATTATTTCTGTACGCATGGATTATCTGCCTGAGACAGCTGAACAGATCTATAGTGTGTTAAATAATCCCATTTCAGCATTTATTTCCCGCTATGCACTAGGCAGAGATTATCATAAAATTTTACGCAACCGCTTACAACAACTAGCCAATAAAATTGAGCATGAAATTGGTAGTTTTGGCTATCGTGCTTTTGTAGACAGCGCACCTGTTTTGGAAAAAGTAATTGCAGAAAAAGCGGGGCTGGGATGGATAGGCAAACATACCAACCTGATTAACCGAAAAGCAGGGTCCTGGTTTTTTCTGGGAGAAATTTATACCGACATTGCACTACCATCAGATCAACCATCATCTGCACATTGTGGTGAATGTGTGGCCTGTCTCGATATTTGCCCAACTCAAGCCATTGTTGCCCCTTATCAGGTCGATGCACGACTCTGCATTTCATACTTAACCATAGAACTGCACGGTCCTATTCCTGAACACCTGCGTCCAGCAATAGGTAACAGAATATATGGCTGCGATGATTGCCTGCTAATTTGCCCCTGGAACCGTTTTGCCAAACTATCTACTGAAAAAGAATATAGTCCAAGGCATAATCTCAATAATTCACAATTAACTGAGCTCTTTTCATGGACAGAAGATGAATTTTTAAAAAAAATGGAAGGCTCTGCAATTAGAAGAATAGGCCATACCCGCTGGCTTAGAAATCTTGCAGTAGCATTAGGCAATACAAAATCATCAGAGAAAACCATAAAAGCGTTAACTATAAGACAAGCCCATACTTCCGAATTAGTTAAAGAGCATGTTAACTGGGCTTTAAACCAATTAAATCTAAAAAAGTAAAGCTAAGCGAAATTGGATGATGATTATTTTTTTATTACCTACCTAGATTGTAACTTTCTGGCACTAGTCAAACGGTCGCATAACGCTCATAAACCATTTGTAACATTTTTAATTCACCTTCCTCAGGTATACACCAACCTTCGAACTGAATATCTTTAAGAATAGCCTTACCTTTTTCATCCTCAGCCATTGCTTGCAGTATTTTGCTTAGTTCTTCAGATTCCTTTTTTAAATAAGGTGCAATACAGAATTGATGGAAGGCAAAATCAGTTTTACTTTCGTCAAGAATACGGACATTTTTTTTACCAAAAGAAGAAAGCCCATCATAGGTCTTTTTGAGCATAAATAAAACATCGGCTTTTTTGCGAATCAGCATTTGTAATGCTTTGATTTCATTACCAGCAAAATGAAAATTAAAATACTCAGAGTCTAAGCCATTTTCATCACATAGAAATCGAGCTAATAAATAGACAAAACTATTTTCGCTGGCGGTTACTACATTGGCATGATTAAACTCACTCAAATCTCGAGGGTCATCTTCACGAACCAAGATAACCACTTCATCTGCATCGCCAATAGGACGCATTAACGGGATGTAACCCTTTTCATGAATAATTGCGCAAGCCTCAAAAGGTTTGGCAAAGAATAAATCCATATTAGCAGATTTTTTATCTTGTTCTTGCTCAAAATGAATTGCGCGTTGTAATCGTCGTTGTAAATAGGTGTTGAATAAATACCACCCACTTAATTGTGAACCTGATTGCAAACTGACAACAAAATTTAATTTAGCATTATCAGTCGCTTCCGAAGATACCTCTGATTTAACCATACCTCTTGGTGGCTTGGGATTAATAACTTTATTTGCATTCCCTTTGTTTACCTGTTTGGATTGGGTACCTTGTAGAAAACGTCCCAGCCCCGTAATTTTAAATAGCATGTTGACCATGCGGTTGAGGTTTTTAATTTCAATCTTAATACTTTTACTTTCCCACTCTTCAAACATTTTCAGTAATAGAGAAAGGCCCATAGAATTAACACGATCTATTTTTTTAAAATCCAGAGAAACTTCAGAATTAGCGGGTATTTCACTGAGACCTTCTAGTATATGTTCAGCATGTGCATCTATAGAGCCAATACAATCAAAACTATATTTATTGGCTTCCTGGGAAACTTGGTTAATAGTCAAAATATCTGAAAGAGTCATTTATACCGCCTCCTTTAGATAACTTACATCATAATCACTATGATAAAGAAATTGAAAGCCCGTATTGGTATCCATATTAACCGGTTTACTTAAATCCCAAAGGGTGCAAACCTGGGTTAGTTTCTGTGGGTGTACCCGAATTTGATAATAATCAGACATTCGCCACATCATGTACAAACCAGCTCCGCCAACACCAGATTCAACACCCCCTTCCATTGCGTTGGCAACACTTTTGAGGAAAACAGCGGGCGTAAGTGTGCCCCAATTATCCGTAATCATTAAACCCAGTTTGTCATTCTTTAATGCAATATCTATGCGTACCTCTTCATGTTCAGATAGTTCGCGGGCAATTCCTTTTTCATAATAAGGTACACCTTTGCCATCCCGAGGGGCTGCATAGAGACTATTTTCTATCATTTCATCCAGGGCTATTGTTAAGGTATCTAAATGATCTTGAGGTACAATTTTCTGATCTGATAACCACGAATTAATCTCTTCCATGATAAACATTTTATCGTCGGTATGGGTTAACTGAAATTGTCTGTTTAGTGTTGTTTGTGGCATCAAGGCATATAAATCATCATCAGGAGTTTGATGATGCTGATTAAGCAAATGATCCCAACCAATACTTTTACAAAATTCAGAGTTATTAGGTAAAACCCGGCTAATTCCATCTTGTGCAAATCGGGTTAATAAGTCAGCCCATTCTCCATCTGCTATAAATACAATAAATTCACGCGGAATTCTGGGAACAGGATGATTTCCCTGTCGATAAAAAGATTCTGTAAGTCGAACAATGTCACTGGCTTCAAATATTGTTGCTTGTTCTGAAATTCGGTCGCTATGATTGACTATGAGCATAGTGACATCATCACCAAAATTATTAACTTCACAGTGATGTTTGAGTGAGGTTAAAATCACTTCTTGGAGAAAATCCGGTTCAGCCTCACTACATTCACTCAGTATATGTTCTAAGCGATCATACCCAAAGGGTTCTCCAGACGGGGATTCTTCTTCAATAATGGCATCGGTAAATAAGAACAAACGATCACCGACATCTATTTGTATTTCAATTGCAGAAGTACGATAGTCTGCTTCCAGGCTTTTTCCTAAGGGTAATCCTGAAGCCTCAAGCATGATCCAATGAGCTTCGTTATGTTTCCATAAATAGGGTAATACATGACCGGCATTAGCAAATTTTAATTTTCCAGTTCGTGCATCTAGTGAAATGCACGCCATAGTCATTAGTAGTGATTGATGAGCTGTTGCTAACAGGGTTTCATTCAGTGAGTGTAAGATTTCTGAAGGATCACTAATTCCTTCGTGAATAAGTGGATAAAGCCCCGCTTTTGCCGCACTGACCATGGTTCCTGCTGCGACACCATGACCACTTACATCACCGACAATAATAACACTGGTATGGGAGCCGACTTTAAAATAGTCGTAATAATCTCCCCCCACCTCACTTGAAGTCAACAAGCTGGCAAGACCTTGCAGACCGGGGATCTCAATTTTTGGGTCAGGTAGGATAGATCGTTGTAGGGTGGCTGCCAGGTTCACTTCAGATTGTAAACGCATACTTAATTCTTTCATTTCAGCATGAGCTTTTTGGAGATTTTTTTCAGCTTCTTTTCGTTCTGAAATGTCAAGACCCGTAGCTAAAAACATAACAGGCATCTGCGTTTTCTGAGATTTTACAATAGTCGTATGCCAAACGATGTTAATTAAGTCGCCTGTTTGCACTCGCATTAGGGTTTCAATTTCATCAGCGAATTCAATTCTTCCTTCCATCATTCCATCAAAAAGAGATTTTAAAGTCGCTTGATCATCCTCTGGAATAAATTGCACAAAAAAGTTTTGGTTAGTAACTTCTTCTGCTCCCCATCCCGTTAGTTCTTCGGCATAACTATTAAACAATACAATCTGTTGTTGTGGATTAATGCCGATAATTAACGTTTCAGCTGTGTTAATGATATTGTCAGCGAAGGCTTTTTCTGCTTTTGCTCGTAGTGTCGCATGCTCTAGATTTTCAACCATTGGTTTTAGTAACAGAGAGCCTACTACTACTAATGCAAAAATGGATAAAAAGAACGACAAGTTCTGTAAGTTGACTGTTTGCGACGTTAAATATTCATTTCGCTTTTGGTGGTAATCAGAAACCATTTCCAATGCAGTCAATAAGCTGGGGGTTAACGTTATATTTAACTTTTGAAGTTCTGGACTTTTTCTCTGTAATTCGCCATAGTGCTTTTTAATGATTTTATTGAGTACAGCCAGATATTCCCCTACACGCTTATCCAATTCAACTGGGTTATCAAAATATAGTTTTCTTAACTTATCAGGTAACACACCAAGAACACTGTGTAAGCGACCCTCTTTTCGTAAGAATCGGTTGCCACTTTTTAATATTTGGTGGGTATCTCTTAACTCCGTTTTAAATTTTTGTAATCTACTTTTAATTTGTTTATATTCCTTTTTATCAGCGAAAGGAATTTCAGTTGTAAGAAGATTGATAGCATGAACTACTTTGCTTTGGTCGGTACTCATTTTCATTAAAATGGCACTACCTTCTTGCTCTTTCAGTTTATCAATAACCAGCAAGTAATTGATTCCTGCAACTATTGCTAATGCGATTAATATAGTCACATATTGTTTCTGTAGATTCGATACGATACGTTGAAATATTTCTTTCATTCCTCCTCCCCCTTCCATCTGACATCAATTCTTTATAATCCTAGTATTTATTCTGTAGTTGTCAAAGCAACGAAACTCCTTTAATCACCTTGTAAAATAGATGGTTAAAGTGTTTTGTGAAATTTTCCAGTTTTATCAAATAAAAATGTTTTTTTATTTCTCAAATAAAACAATACATTAGATAAACTATGCTGATTGAAAAAAATTCAGGTGGGAAATAATGGATAATCAATATCTTTACAAAAACAATAGGTTTTTGTGAAATGATTAACATATTGACATAAATCTGATGGCCATTGCCTCTATTTTCTAAAAGAGAGCCAACGGGACCCTTCTTAAGATACAGACACCAGACTAAATAGACGAAAGTGATTTTGCAAAAAAGAAAATCTTCTGCCAGTGGTACCCAGTAATGAAATGGAATGGAATGGAAGATTAGGTAAAGCAGACAATTGCTTGATTGGCGTATTAGCACCTTATGCCGAGGCGAAATGGTCAACTTAATTAAAACCCATTCATATTTTCCAGAAAACTGGGCAAACGATCCGAAACTATACAAAAAAGAGGTTATTTCCAAGGAATCTCTGCAATACCAAAGCAGAAATACCTTAGCATTAGCGATCCTTCAAGTTACATTACAGCGAAACATCCGTTTCGGATATGTCGGTATAGGCGGAGGCTTTAGCAAGGAACTCGCATTTACACTATTTTGCTCCCATATTTTCCACAAAATCAGTGTTCAACTGATTATTCTAGGTTTAAAGCAATTAAACCTCAAAATGTAAAAACTCAAGGAGATAATTTTTCATACATATGCATAAAGATAATTATCCTGCCAGCGACCAGAGAAACAAATCAAATCATCAAATCCAGCAACCCAAACTGATATAACAAAGCAAAAATCATCAATTGAATAAAAGTAGTGATCCAGAAATAAAGCACGAACAACATAACCTTGACAGGTTTATCCACTTTTTTAGAGTGTGTAAAAAACCAGCCGACAAAGGTCGCAATCAACAACAAAAGTCCAAGCCCAATGACAGTTATATTCACACTAATCTCTTGGCGCTGATGGGGCTAATACCTGCCTGGAACCGTTACCTTCTGGCGCACTTACAACACCAGCGGCTTCCATATCTTCGATCATTCTGGCTGCTCTGTTATACCCGACTTTAAAACGTCTTTGCACACTTGATATTGAAGCTTTACGTGTTTCTGTAACAAACATGACGGCTTCATCATATAAAGCATCCATTTCTGAGTTTTCAGCTCCCTCTGCTATTGTCTCCCCCATATCAGTACGTTCCTGAGTAATATCCTGTAGATAATCAGCCGGTCCCGTCTGTTTAAGAAATTCTACAACTTTATGCACTTCATGGTCATCAACAAAAGCACCGTGGGCCCTGATAGGAATACTGGTTCCTGAAAGCAAGAACAACATATCTCCATTACCTAACAACGCTTCTGCACCACCTTGATCGAGAATTGTTCTGGAATCAATACGCGAAGACACCTGAAAAGAAATACGGGTCGGTACATTAGCCTTAATCAATCCTGTTAATACATCAACAGAGGGTCTTTGGGTTGCTAAAACCAGATGAATACCTGCTGCCCGCGCTTTTTGCGCTAAACGAGCAATTAATTCTTCTACTTTTTTACCGACTATCATCATCATATCGGCTAATTCATCAATAACAATGACAATACTGGGTAATTTAGTTAATACCGGAAATTCCTCGCCCTCTGCCAAAGGTTCCGTTAACTGAAATAATGGATCACGAATAAATTCGCCTTTTTTCTCTGCTTGATTAATTAACTGATTAAATCCGGCTAAATTTCGCACACCCACTTTAGACATTAATTTATAACGTCGCTCCATTTCCGCAACAGCCCAGCGCAGAGCATTTTGCGCATCTTTCATATCCGTAACTACAGGTGTTAATAAATGCGGAATGCCTTCATAAACAGATAGTTCCAACATTTTCGGGTCTATCATGATCAGACGTACTTCTTCCGGCGTAGCTTTATAAAGCAAACTAAGAATCATGGTATTAATTGCAACAGATTTACCAGAACCCGTAGTACCAGCAACCAATGCATGTGGCATTTTCCCGAGATCGGCAACCACTGGTGCACCTGCTATGTCTTTACCCATTGCAAAAGTCAGTTTTGATTTTGCTTTTTCAAAACTACGCGAAGCAATCAAGTCACGTAAAGACACCATTTCCCGTTCTTGATTAGGAATTTCCAGGCCGATAACTGATTTACCCTGAATCACATCAACTATCCTCACACTGGTTACAGATAAACCACGTGCAATATCTTTAGACAAACCAGTAACCCGGCTTACTTTTACCCCTGCTGCTAACTTTAATTCAAAACGTGTGATTACTGGACCGGGGTGAACTGCAACAACTTCAACAACAACATTGAAATCCTGTAACACATCTTCAACCTGGCGAGACATTTCTTCTAAATCGCTTGCAGAATAGCCTTTTACACTAACGATTCGCTTATCAAGCAATGCCAAAGGCGGCAATTTTCCTTTGTATGACTTTGAATCAAAGGGTTCTTCAAATATATCAACCTGGCTTTCTTTCGCTTCCCTATCACTCTGTTCAAACAGGTTTATTGTCGGTGCAATTTTAAGTTTTGCTTTTTTTGTAACTTTTGGAGTTATCGCCCTATTATTTTGAACTGAGCGTACCCTACGATCCCGATAAGTATCGTAAGCAGAAAAATACCCCTGATAGAGAGATTTACAGGCATTCAATGTCCATTTACCCACAAAATCTAATAAGGCAATCCAGGACAATCCTGAAAAAAGGGTAATTCCAGCTAAAAATATAGCTAATAATAATAAGGTCGCTCCCGAATTACCTAAAATAATTAGTAAGGAATCACCTATTTCCTGTCCTAAAACGCCCCCTGTACTTCCTGGTAACTCCACTTTTAAGCGCATAATATGCAGATAAAAAATAGCGCTACCGGATATTACCGTTGCAATAAAACCAGTCCAGCGTATGACTAAAATGAACTTTCCAGTTTGCATTTTAGTCCGTGTATAAACCAGATAACCATGCCATAAAATCATTGCAGGAAACAAATAAGCCATTATTCCAAAAATGCTTAATACAAAATCAGAAATCCAGGCTCCTACAACACCACATGCATTACTGATTGTCTGCATGGACCCACTGTGGGTCCATCCGGCATCTTCATTACTGTAAGTAACAAGAGCAATTAAAAAAAATAGTGCGATAGTAAAAAAACCTAATAATGCTATCTCACGCAAACCACGTATTGTTTTTTCTTCAATGACTGCTGACATAAAACCTGCTCATAACAAACTACTGATAAAACATAATTATAGATCAATAACAATACATTTTACATTAATTGTTTTAATTGTAGGTTTTTAACTTTGATCCCATAGTTACTTCCTATTTTCAAGGTTTTGTTAGCTATCATAAAAAACTAAAGTATAATTCGACTACCTTTTAGGTAACGCGCAATAAATAACCTACCAGGATTGCGCAGGATTTTTATCCGTCTTCAAGGCGCAACGGAGGGAGCATAGCAAGCTATGTAACCGGAGTTGCAACGTAGAATACGGATAAAAAGACAAGTAAGGCTGGTGGGTTATTTATTGCGCGTTACCTTAACACTAAATGGAGAACTTTTTAATGAGTGACGCTAGACACTGCAAACTATTGATTCTTGGCTCAGGACCTGCCGGATATACTGCAGCCGTATATGCGGCAAGAGCAAATCTAAATCCGGTGATGATTACTGGTATGCAGCAAGGCGGCCAGTTAACCACCACAACTGAGGTCGATAACTGGCCCGGTGATGTTGAGGGGCTACAAGGACCTGATTTAATGGAGCGTATGCGTTTGCATGCCGAGCGTTTTGATACTGAAATTATTTTTGATCATATTCATACCGCTGATTTGTCTGCACGCCCTTTTCTATTAACGGGTGATTCAGGTAGTTATACTTGTGATGCACTCATTATTGCAACGGGTGCTTCAGCCAGATACTTGGGCATGGAATCAGAAGAAGCCTTTAAAGGTAAAGGTGTTTCAGCTTGTGCAACTTGTGATGGTTTTTTCTACCGCAATAAACCTGTTGCTGTCATTGGTGGTGGAAATACAGCGGTTGAAGAAGCCCTTTATTTATCCAACATTGCTTCCGAAGTCACAGTTGTTCATCGTCGAGATAAATTTCGCTCTGAAAAGATTTTAGCTGACAAAATCATTGAAAAATCTAAAAAGGGTAATATTGTTATTAAGTGGGACAATACTTTAGATGAAGTGCTAGGTGATGATATGGGGGTAACCGGTATTAGAATCAAAAGTACTAAAGGTGATTCTACACAAGAGCTAGATGTACACGGTGTTTTTATAGCCATCGGACATACACCTAATACAGGTATTTTTGATGGTCAACTGGACATGGACCACGGATATATTAAGGTACATAGTGGTATCAACGGCAATGCCACTGCAACCAGTATTGAAGGTGTTTTTGCAGCAGGAGATGTGATGGACTCTCATTACAAACAAGCTGTAACTTCTGCCGGGGCTGGCTGTATGGCAGCTCTAGATGCTGAAAAATACCTGGATGAGCTGGAAGGTTAAAGCTTTTTTCAATCCCACTTTGGCACATTTAAACAGATACTATTATGTAGGGTGCGTTGTACGCACCAAACAGTCTTTCATGTCCGCAAAGGTGCGTACAACACACCCTACATTTAATAGTATAACAAGGTGGAATTACAACTCCTCGTCAATACAACATTGACAAAAAACTCTTTTTTACTAAGACTCTGAATTAAATATATCTTCCTATGACAAGCATGGGAATTTAAAAACCATGCAATTACCCATATTAGACCCATCAAATCCTGAGCAGGATTTTCCAGCAATTGAAACAGCTTTAACAGATCCAGATGGATTACTGGCTATTGGTGGCTGCCTATCTTCTCAACGTATCATTAATGCCTATAAACAAGGGATTTTTCCTTGGTATAGTCCAGGCGAACCCGTTTTATGGTGGTCGCCCGACCCTCGTTTAGTACTATTTCCAGAACATCTAAAGGTTTCTCGCAGCCTTGGAAAAACTATCCGCAAAGACCTTTTTAAAGTAACTTATGATCAGGCATTTCCCCAGGTCATGCAATACTGTGCTGCTCCTAGAGATGATGAGTCTGGTACCTGGATAACAGAAGAAATGTATCTGGCCTACACTGAACTACATCAGCAAGGCGTCGCCCATTCCATTGAAGCCTGGTTTGAAGGTGAATTAGTCGGTGGACTATACGGTATTGCTATTGGACAAGTATTTTTTGGGGAATCTATGTTTCACAAAAAAACAAATGCATCAAAAGTGGCTTTTTGTTTTCTGGTTCAACAACTTTCTGCATGGAACTATCAATTGATAGATTGCCAGGTTCATACAAATCACCTTAGCAGTTTGGGCGCTGAAGAAATTGAGAGGAAAGAGTTTTCCAGATTAATAAAGCAATATTGTGCCATTCAACCTAGCAACACCGCCTGGAATCAGATAGCACTGTGATATCTATCCCCTTAGCAGTTACAGAGGAACACCCTTGTAGTTATCTGGATAAGAAAAACTCACGATCCGCTTTTGTTCATCCTTCTTTTTCATTAAATACTGCAATCTACAGCCAACTTATTGAACAAGGTTTTAGGCGTAGCGGAAATGAAGTATACACTCCGCACTGCTCAGCTTGTTCGCAATGTATTGCCACCCGGCTAGTTGCTACTCAGTTTATAGCGAATAGAAATCAAAAACGTTGTCTAAAAAAAAACCTGCATACCACCGTCATTGTAAAACCAGCTCGGTTTGAACAAGCTCATTTTGATATGTATATGCGCTATCAAAAAAATAGACATAAAGAAGGAGGAATGGCTGACTCAACTGATGAGGACTACATTAACTTCCTTACCAGCAGCTGGTGTAACACTTTATTTGTTGAATTTTCTATTGATAAGGAACTTGCAGCTGTGGCAATTGTTGACGTATTAGATAACGCCTTATCAGCTGTGTATACTTTTTTTGAGCCTAAATTCTCACAATACAGTTTAGGAACTTACGCGGTTTTATGGCAAATTCAACACGCGATAGAAATGCAACTAAAATTTGTCTACATGGGATTTTGGATTAAAAACTGTAGAAAAATGTCTTATAAAACCCAGTACCAGCCGATACAGGGTTTTATAGCAAATGAATGGCAAACTATAGAATCATAGTATTAGGGAGGTGGAAACAAATAATCATCCAATCTCACTTGCCTTTTTATCCCTGTTTAAATCTTCTCAATCGTCACATAGAGTAACTATGCTCCTCTTGAGAAGATTTAAACAGAAATAAAAAATCTACATGATATTTGGATGATTATTTATTACCATCTCCCTTAGGCAGTCAACTCACGATAAGAAGAGTTGTAATATAACAATGGCTCACCAGAACGGCATGAAACACTCTGTACCTCACCAATAATCACCCAATGCGTTCCAGCTAATACTTGCTGAACAACTGTGCATTCAATGGAAGCTAAAGCATCGTCAATAACTGGCGATCCCGTTTCACCTTCATGCCAGTTTACATTAGCGAACCTTTCTTCCTGACTTGTTGCTCCGGAAAACTGATTGGAAATTTCCTGCTGATCTACTTTTAAAATATTGATTGCAAAAGATTTACCTGCTAAAACGGCATCCCCGGTATCTGCTGATTTATTGATACAAACCAGGATTTGTGGAGGATTAAGTGAAACACTGCTAAATGATGTTGCCGTCATCCCTTTTAGACCAAAATCTTCCGTTTTTGAAGTAACTACCGTCACCCCAGTTGCCCATGATTTGAGTGCATTTTTAAAATCTTGTTCATCAACTGACATAAAATCCCTACCCGCTTAGTATTTCTAGCCCCAAATCAGCCTGGGAACTAGAAGTTATAATGTTACTTTCTCTTTATATAAAGATCAGTAATAGTACCCGTAATCATTTCTGCTGCAAAACCAAATGTCTCAGATAATGATGGATGTGGGTGTATTGATAAGCCAACATCTTCCGCATCGGCACCCATTTCTAAAGCTAAAACGGCTTCAGCAATCAATTCACCGGCATTAGGACCGACCATACCTGCACCCAGGATCCGACCCGTTTCTTTATCACATAATATTTTGGTTAAACCTTCGTTTCGGCCTAAACTGAGCGAGCGGCCACTGGCAGCCCACGGAAAAGAAGCTTTATCGTATTCAATACCCTCTTGTTTTGCCTGATTTTCAGTTAACCCCATCCAGGTTACTTCAGGGTCGGTATAGGCTACAGCAGGAATAGTTAAAGCATCAAAACCTGATTTTAAACCAGAAATAACTTCTGCTGCCACTTTGCCTTCATGCACGGCTTTATGTGCCAACATGGGATTACCCACTATATCGCCAATAGCAAAAATATGACCAACATTGGTTCGTTGCTGCTCATCCACTGGAATAAAGCCCATTTCATCAACGTTCACACCCGCTTTATCTGCATTAATTTTTAACCCATTGGGTCTACGTCCAACAGCGACTAATACAGCATCAAAAGTTTGCGGATCGGGTGCATTTTTCCCAGAAAAAGTCACTTTCAACCCTGATTTTAAAGGTTTTATTTCATCAACTTTAGTTTCTAACCAAATGTTTTTATACTGTTTCTTTATCCGTTTCTGTAACGGTCTAACCAAATCAGCATCACAACCAGGAATAATTTGATCCATTAATTCTACAACGCTAATTTCTGAACCTAATGCATGATATACGGTGGCCATTTCCAAACCGATAATCCCACCTCCAACTACCAACAATTTTTTAGGAATTTCAGTCAGCTCAAGTGCATCAGTAGAATCCCATAAACGAGGATCATCATTAGGAAAGACAGGGATTTTGGTTGCCTGAGAACCCGCTGCAATGACTGCATTTTCAAAAGTTATGCTTTGAGAACTTTTTTCAGACTCAACAACGATTGAATTAGCCGAATCAAATGCACCTACACCTTGAACAACAGTAATATTTCGTTGTTTACATAAACCAGCTAACCCTGTATTCAGGCTATTGCTTACGCTTTCTTTCCAGCTTCTGATTTTATCTAAATCAAATTTAGGCTTACCATAACTAATACCATGCTTATCGACTTCTTCAACTTCGTGAATAATCTGCGCCATATGTAACAAGGCTTTTGAAGGTATACAGCCTACGTTTAAACAAACGCCTCCAATCACAGGATAACGCTCTATCAAAGTTACCTTTTTACCTAAATCGGCTGCACGAAAAGCAGCGGTATAGCCTCCAGGGCCACCACCTAAAACTAAAACTTCAGTATTTATAGCTGTCATAACGATAACTCCCTGTGTCTATAATAGTAAACGACGTATATCACCCAAATACTGGGTAATTGCTACTAAAAATCTGGCTGCTTCTGCACCGTCAATCACACGATGATCATAAGTCAAATCAAGTGGAAGCATTAAACGTGGTACAAACTCATTACCATTCCAGACCGGTTGCATTTTCGAGCGGCTAATACCTAAAATAGCAACTTCCGGTGCATTTACAATGGGGGTAAAAGCTGTTCCACCAATACCACCCAAACTGGAAATTGACATACTTCCGCCTTGCATTGCTGACGGAGGTAATTTACCTTCTCTTGCCTTACCACTTAAATCAACTAAGGCTTCAGATAACTGGTTCAGACTCATTGTATCTGCTTCACGAATGACAGGTACAACCAAACCATTAGGTGTTTCAACGGCAATTCCTATATTAAAATATTTTTTGAAGATTAATGATTGCCCATCAGCAGAAAGGGAACTGTTAAATTGTGGAAATTGTTTAAGAGCAACAGTCAGTGCTTTAATAATAAAAACTAAACCTGTTAATTTTATATCCGGCTTAATGCCATTATGTGCTTTTCTGAAATCTTCCATCTCACTGATATCGGCCTCATCATGCTGAGTAACCATCGGCAGATTTAAACATACTCGAACCATATGGTCGCCAGTTAAGCGTTTTATCTTACTCAATGGCTGCGTATCAGTTTCACCGAATTGAGAAAAATCAACTTCTGGTATGCCAGGAATACCTGTACCACTCCCTTGAACGACACCCTCTGACATGACTTTTTTAACATAAGCCTGTACATCTTCACGTAAGATTCGGCCTTTACGTCCACTGCCCTGTTGTAACCTGCTTAATTCAACACCCAACTCCCTGGCAAACAACCTGACACTAGGCGTGGCATGGGGCTTGCTGTTTGAAGAGGGTTCTTTATCAACCGATATAGCTGTCGATTTTTTCTTTTCAATCTTTTCCTTAACAGCTGGCTCAGTCTTAACTTCAGGTGGTTTTTCATCTGCTGCTTGTACAATTGTTGTTGTTTCTTCCTCAACTGCTACACTTGAAGAGCCTTTACTAGGTCGAATCATTGCAACCAATGAATCCTGGGAAACTTTGTCTCCCACTTTAATCACAACCTCCTGAATCGTTCCTGCCAAACTGGAAGGTAAATCCATTGTTGCCTTGTCGCTCTCCATTACAGCCAAAGTTTGTTCTTGTTCAACAGCATCACCTGACTGAATAAGCACTTCAACAATTTCAACTTCGTCAGCACCGCCTAAATCCGGTATTTTTATTTCAATCAATTCGCTCATATTTTTTAAATCTCTAAAAAACAATAATTTAGTATAAAGCCAACATTACTTGACATAAAAAATGAAAGTAATAAATTCGGAATATTTATCTTTTTGACCACATTTTATTAGTAACAACTGGTGATTGAGTAAGCACAGTTGAAAGCTATTGTGAAACTATTGATTAATATACCCATCTTTTTTCTTACATTTATATTTTTTGATCATTTTCAATTTTTTCACAAAGTCCTTTGAGATATTTTTTACTCTGTGCTTCTCTCTTATTACCAATAAGATACTTTAACCCTTCGCTGAATTCGACCTTCCAGTCAAGGTGATACTTACAGGCGAATTTATTATTAGTACGATCAACCAGAAGCAACCACTTAACCGGAAATATGCCTCCAACTTTAATAAGAGACACTGAAAAATCATTGTTAAAAAGGGTATATTGATGTTGTGTACTTGGAAGTTTCGGGTCAATAAGATCTATCTCATTATACGCTTCACCAAAATTTGCTATATTATTTGAATCTGCGATATTTTTAATCCAAGATTGAATATCTTCAGGAAGATCTTGAAATTTATAGGTTATAGAAATTAATTCTGTCTTCAAAAATTTACTTTCTAATAGTTTTATTTCTTTTCTATAATCAGCTTTAACTAAAGAAACGACAGAAATTAGAACTAAAACTGAAAGAATTCTCATTTTTTAATCCTTGGTAAATGAATAAGCCATTTTTTTTCTGAATTTTGGGTAATATGATCTCTATGATTTAATCTTAACGGCTCTTTATAGTACTTTTGCATATATTTATTAGTCTTATTGATAATTGGATTTTCATATGTTTCAGGGCTAACCAAATACTTAGTATTTATATTAAATCCGACTTGGCCTGAATGTTGAATCTCATGAAACAATGTTCTTTGTAAACTCAGTCGATAGAATTCTGGATAGTCATTAACGAATTCATCATAAGCTTGCCAATACTTATCATCATTTTTTATATGCGAAAAATTTCTTTCAAAATCGTCAGGTAATTGCGTTTTGAAAGCTCTATATTCAGACGTAGAAATGTAAACTATATTTCTATAATTATGAGACTCAAACTTCAATCCTGGTGATCTCACTTCTGTTTCAGATGCATTTTTTATTATAATGTTATTGTGTTTAACTCTAATTTTCTGAGTGATTTCCCTAAATTCAGCTGTTAATAAGAATTCAGTTAGAATTCTATTAATATGTTGACTTAGCTCTCCATTATATTGATTAACATAAAAACCACCGATAACAGTTTTATTCATCTTAAAATTCACTCACTATTTTAAATTGTTTATTCATCCATCCATAGTTGTTCAGCTAACAATCTAAACTTAAGCATATACAAAGGATAAAAACACATAATATATATTGACATATATTGTTAACACAGTAACTTAAAAATCAAGCCTGAGCCAAACATTCATAATTTTAAACCAACCAAGGCGCTGAGATATCAGGGTTAATATCGTATTTTGCTATAGCCACATCAACTTTAGCCAAATCAAACTCGCCATTATCCGCCAGGCTTTTTAGTGCTGTTATCACAATGTGATAACAATTAACTTCAAAAAAACTACGCAGATTTTCACGGGTATCAGAACGACCAAAACCATCCACACCTAAAACAGTATAAGGCGCAGATATATATGCCCTGATTTGCTCAGCAAAGGCTCGATTATAATCTGTACTGGCAATAACAGGGCCTTTCGCATTATTTAAACAACGCGAAACATGAGATTGTTTGGCTGTTTCTGTCGGATGCAAGCGGTTCCAGCGTTCACAACTCTGACCATCTTTGGCTAACTCGTTAAAACTTGGACAACTCCATAAGTCAGCCTCAACTTTCCAGTCATCACGTAATAATTCAGCTGCGGCAACAGCTTCACGGAATATAGTACCGGAACCAATCAGTTGCACACGTGGCGACTTATTCTGCTTACCTTTTTTAAACAAATACATTCCTTTTAATATATCGTCTTCCGCACCTGCAGGTAATGCTGGCTGTTCATAATTTTCATTCATCACCGTGATGTAATAAAAAACATTCTCCTGCTCAACATACATCCGCTTCATACCATCCTGAATGATTACCGCAACTTCATAAGCATAAGTTGGATCATAAGAAACACAGTTTGGAACAGTGGCGGCAAAAATCTGGCTATGACCATCTTCATGCTGCAAACCTTCACCATTTAAGGTGGTTCTACCTGCTGTTGCACCTAACAAAAAGCCACGCGTACATTGATCACCCGCTGCCCAGATAAGATCAGCAACGCGTTGAAAACCAAACATGGAATAGAAGATATAAAAAGGAATCATCGGTACACCATGAGTGGAATAGGAAGTTCCTGCAGCAATCCAGTCGCTCATACCACCAGCTTCATTTATCCCTTCTTGTATCACTTGACCATGTTTATCTTCTTTGTAGTACATTAATTGTTCAGCATCTTGCGGCGTGTACAACTGTCCAACTTGTGACCAAATGCCTAATTGACGGAACATACCTTCCATTCCAAAGGTACGTGATTCATCAGGCACAATCGGTACGATACGTTTCCCAATATTTTTATCCTTAACCAATATACCCAGCATACGTACAAAAGCCATGGTGGTAGAACTTTCATGCCCTTCACCTGTACCAGCTAACAAAGGTTTAAAATCAGCTAAAGCAGGCACATCTAAAGGATATGCCTGAGTACGTCTGGAAGGAATAAAGCCACCTAGTTTTTTGCGGCGTTCCAGCATATAGTTTAATTCTGCTGAACCTTCGCCAAATTTTAGATAGGGTAAGTCTTCCAACTCGACATCTGTGACAGGCAAGGAATATTTATCTTTAAAACGACGCAAGGATTCCAGGCTCATTTTTTTCTGTTGGTGCGATGTATTTTGCGCTTCACCCGATGATCCCATTCCATAACCTTTAATAGTTTTGGCTAAAATAACGGTAGGTTGTCCTTTATGATTTACCGCCGCATGATAAGCGGCAAATACTTTTGATGGATCATGTCCACCACGATCCAGTCCCCATATGTCATGGTCAGAATAATCTTCGACCATTGATTTGAGCTCAGGTGTATTGAAGAAGAATTCGCGGACATAAGCGCCATCTTTGGACTTAAAGGTTTGATAATCGCCATCCACGCATTCCATCATCCGCTTGGCAAGCAGTCCTTCTTTATCGCGTGCTAATAAAGCATCCCATAAATGTCCCCAAACAACTTTAATGACATGCCACCCGGCCCCACGAAATTCGCCTTCCAGCTCTTGAATAATTTTTCCGTTACCACGTACAGGACCATCAAGACGTTGCAAGTTACAATTAACAACAAAAATCAAATTATCCAGTTCTTCCCTACCTGCCATGCCGATTGCGCCTAAAGATTCCGGTTCATCTGTTTCACCATCACCTAAAAACGCCCATACTTTACGTCCTGAAGTATCAGCAAAACCCCGTCCTTGTATATAACGCATAAAACGGGCTTGATAAATTGCCATAATAGGACCTAAGCCCATTGATACAGTAGGAAACTGCCAGAATTCAGGCATTAACCAAGGATGCGGATAAGAAGGTAAACCGTTACCATTTACTTCCTGACGAAAATTATCTAATTGTTCTGCCGTTAAACGGCCTTGTAGAAAAGCACGAGCATACATACCCGGCGCAGAATGCCCCTGGGTAAAAATTAAATCCCCTTGATTTTCTTCTGACACACCGTGCCAAAAATGATTTTGACCGACATCATAAAGCGTCGCTGCTGAAGCAAAACTGGCAATATGGCCACCGACATTGGTATGTTTATTGGCTCTCAATACCATCATCATTGCATTCCAACGTATATATGAACGTACTTTCTGTTCAATTATGGTATCCCCAGGGAATTGAGGTTGCTCTTCTACGGAAATAGTATTCAGGTATTCCGTGTTTGCACTGAAGGGTATGTCAGACCCTGACTTCCGTGCTGTAGCCAACAATGTTTCGATCAGAAAATGTGCACGCTCTCCATCTTCCCGCTCTAAAACTGATTGCAAAGCATCTATCCATTCCTGTGTTTCAATCGGATCAATATCACCTTGTTCCGAGCCATCCGTAATTAACATTTTATTCATTAAAAACTCCGGTTTTACCCTCTATATATTGCTGCTACCCTTAATTTCTGACCAAGGATAGTTTGATTTGTGTAATTATACCGAAAATACATAACTCGATGTACTAAAGCTGAACATATATAACTTATACTTATGACAAACTTATCTTTACTCCTGGAACACGACCGTGATTATGTATGGCACCCCTATAGCGCAATGGGAACAAAGCTGCCTGTTTATCCAGTTAAATCTGCTCATGGCGTGCGCATTAAACTCACTGATGGACGTGAATTAATTGATGGCATGTCCTCATGGTGGAGCGCTATACATGGTTATAATAATCCACGAATAAATCAAGCCGTTAAAGATCAACTGCAAGACATGTCTCATATCATGTTTGGAGGCTTAACTCATCAGCCTGCTGTTGATTTGGCTGTTCAGTTAGTTGAGTTAACACCTGAGCCTCTTAAAACAGTGTTTTTTGTCGATTCTGGTTCAGTGTCCGTTGAAGTTGCCATGAAAATGGCTCTTCAATATTGGCATGCTAAAAACCGACCCGCAAAGAACAAATTTCTAAGTATTCGCCAGGGCTATCATGGTGATACATTTGGCGCTATGTCAGTGAGTGATCCTATCAATGGCATGCATAGCTTATTTGCAGATACTCTGGTACAACAGTTTTTTGCTGATGCGCCTAACTGCGGATTTGAGCAATCCTGTACTGAAGCAGATATTTCCCCCATCTGTGCACAATTACAAAACAACCACCAATATATTGCAGCCATAATTTTAGAACCCATCGTGCAAGGAGCTGGTGGCATGCGATTTTATTCTCCAGAATATTTGCAACAAATACGTAAACTCTGTGACCAATATGACGTGTTATTAATCCTGGATGAAATTGCCACTGGTTTTGGTCGAACTGGCAAATTGTTTGCCTGTGAGCATGCCTCAATTAACCCCGACATACTTTGTCTAGGCAAAGCTCTCACCGGCGGATACATGACCTTAGCAGCAACCTTGACCAGCTATAAAGTCGCTCAAACCATCAGTACTGGAGAACCAGGACTGTTTATGCATGGCCCAACATTTATGGCTAACCCTTTAGCCTGCAGTACTGGACTCGCAAGTTTAAAGTTACTTTTACAGAGTCCTTGGCAAGATAGGATTAAGCAAATTGAACGCTGTCTAAAAGCAGGATTAGAGCCGTGTAGAAATTTCAATCTAGTAAAAGATGTTCGTGTACTGGGCGCGATTGGTGTAGTAGAACTTCATCGGCCGGTTAATATGCAACTAATACAACCTCAATTTATTGAGGCTGGGGTCTGGATAAGACCATTTAATAATTTAATCTATCTCATGCCACCCTATATAATAACTACCGATGAACTCACCATCTTAACCAACGCCGTTACCACTATAATTTCCAACATTCAGGAATAGTTATGAACAACAATACAAAACTTCGCTGGGGCATACTGGGCGCAGCCAGAATCAATCAACAATTAATGCCAGCTATTGTTGAAGCAGAAAACAGTGAACTTATCGCTATTGCAAGCAGACGTCCAGGAGCAGCAGCAGAAACACTAAAAAAATACGCTCCACAACTAAAGGAGGTAAAAATCTATGATCAAGCTGAGTCAATCCTCACAGATTCTGATATCCAGGCTGTTTATATCCCTTTAGCCAATAAGGAACACGCACAATGGACAATACGTGCAATTGAGCACGGTAAACATGTTTTATGTGAAAAACCAATGGCATTAACTGTTAATGATATAGAAACAATCAATACAGCTGCAGAAAAAAATAATGTCATAGTAATGGAAGGCTTTATGTATCGCTTCCATCCGCAACATACTCGTGTTAAGGAAATTATTGCTTCTGGCCTAATCGGTGAAGTACGTTCAGTACGCTCCTGTTTTGCCTATCCTATGCAACCCGCTCGTCACTACCGCATAGATGACAGTGTAGAAAATGGTAGTGGTGCTATGTGGGACATAGGCTGCTACGCAATTCACGCTGCACGACTGCCTTTTTATAACGAATCTCCACTCGTAGTTTCAGCAATGGCTAAACATATTGATAGTGGAGCAGATATCAGCTGTAACGGAATTATTGATTTTGGTGATGGAAAATACGCACACTTTGATTTTGGTTTTGAACATGCCCGTCGAGCTGAATATGAAGTTATAGGCACTAAAGGTGGCTTAAAATGCCATAATGTTTGGGCAAAACAAGCAGAAACACCTGTTATTTCATGGTGGACAGACTCTGGTCAACAATGCCAGGAAACCTTGGCTCTAGCAAACCATTTCCGCCTGGAAGTCGAACATTTTAGTCACTGCGTGCTTAATAAAATAAAACCAGTACTTTCTCTCGAAGATGCAAAAACCAATTGTCAGGTTATTACTGCAGCTCTGCAATCAGTAAAAACAGGCAAGCAAGTCAAAATTTATTAGGAACCTCCGCCTAAGCCAATTCGACTACGCAAATAACGACTTTTAATGTACTATACTCAGCAATTGGTAGATAGTTTGTTATCTGCCCATTTTGAAACCATATCATCAAGGAAAATCAACCATGAAAAAAACCCTACTCACCGCTGCAACCATAGCAAGTATTGCTTTATCTGGTTGTGCCACTCAATCCATCAGTACGTTTTCACCTTTTCAAGCAACAGACTTAAATCCTCTAGTTAAATCAGGGCAACTACAACAGAAAAAAAATTCCTTTTTTGTCATTAATGACTCTTCATCTTCTACCGGAGATACCTATTTAGGCAGTGGATTCTCTGGACAATCAGCTCTAAGCAAACTTTCAGTTGAAAAAGAAATATTAGACAGAATGAATCAAACCATTCCAAATATCAGTTTATCTTCCGGCCTTCGTAGCTTCGGTTTTGGCCCTTGCTTGTCTTGGGGTTTTAGCAAACTCAACCAGGCTGTCCAAAGTTATACTTCCGCTTCATTTGCAGGCGCAATTAACTCTCTAGAATGTTCCAGTGGTGGCACTCCCGTTGCTTCTGCACTGACAGCAGCAAACACAGATCTCACCTCTGCACCAGGCAATATAGCTGTTATTCTTTTAAGTGATGGATACAATTACGATGTTTCTCCAGTTCCTGCTGTTGAAGCATTGAAGCAACAGTATGGCGATAAATTATGTTTGTACACTATTTGGGTTGGTAATGAAAAAGAAGCAGCGGGGCAAGCTGCTCTAGAACAATTAGCAGATATTTCAGGTTGTGGATTTTCAACAACTGCAAGTGCAGTTGCATCAAGCAATGGCATGGCTGATTTTGTAACTAAAGTCTTTTTTACCGTCTCAGCTCCAGTTGCAGTTGCAGCTGAAGGTGATGCAGATGGAGACGGTGTACTTGACAGCAAAGATCGCTGTCCTAATACACCTAGAGGTGCAATCGTAGATAAAGACGGCTGCTGGGCTTTCCACGGCGTTCTTTTTGACTTCGATAAAGCAACTATTAAATCCGGTTATGAAAACGTATTTGATAATGCAATTAAAGTTTTAAAACTAAATCCAGGCTTAACAGTTGAAATTCAAGGGCATACCGACAGCAAAGGCTCTGCAACTTATAACCAGAATCTGTCTGAACGTAGAGCAGTATCAGTAAAACAACTTCTTGTTAACAATGGTATCGCTGCAACCCGCTTAACAACCAGAGGTTTCGGAGAAGCAAAACCAGTTGCTTCAAATGATACAGAAGCAGGTCGCGCACATAACCGTAGAGTAGTCTATAAAAGAACGGATATGTAATTAATAATAGCTATTCAAATACAAAGGAGGGTATTCATCCCTCCTTTGTTTAACATGGCTATGAACTAACCACAGATTGTGATTGAAAATAGGTTCATAATTACCAAAATAATTTTCAGCGTGGGAGTGAGGCTTTAGCCTCACTTCCAAAAGATAACCTGTGGTTTGTATATAGCCATATTGTTTTATTAACTTACAAAGAGAAATCTTTTATATTCTATTCCTCACCTTCTATTATCCAATCCATTCTGTAAAATCTAACCATCACTACTCTGTAGTTTTTTAAATTTTGTATACCAGCTATTCTCCTTAAAATTGATACAGTAATTAATTCTGTATAGCAATTTAAAAATCCATAAGGGAAATCTTATCTGTTTATTTTTGTAGGCATCTCCAGCCAGGACTGATATCACGGCTGCTTTCAATTTTTGCTTAACCGGATGCTGACTTGCTTCATCAGAAGACATTAACAGTTTATGCAAAGCAGGACTGTTAAAGCGATAAATAAACCAACAAAAAGCTTTTATTTCTTGTTCTACCGAAGCTTTGAATTGCGCAATTAATTTCCCCTCTTGCTTTGTAGACGATGCCTGATTGAGTAATTGATCTACCAAATCAGCGCCACGAACGGCACTTTGCATAGCCAAATAAACCCCACTGGAAAAAACCGGGTCTACAAAGGCATAGGCATCTCCAATCAGTAAAAAGCCATCACCTGACATCACATCAGAACAATAAGAATAATTTCCTGTTGCATGTACATGTCCATCAAGACACGCCTCTAGCATACGTTCATTAATTTCAGGAACACTGTTTAAAGTTTGCAGTAAAAATAGTTCTAAAGAGCTATTACGCGTTTTCAGATAACTGGGCCAGCAAACAAAACCGACACTCATTACCCCCTCTTGCAAAGGAATCATCCAGACCCAGCCATGTTCAAACCAGTAAATACTAATATTACCTTCATCCTTCCCTGTTCTACGTTTAACATTGCGAAAATGACCATAAATAGCTGACATTTGATGCTGAGTATTTTTTCTTTTACTATTTAATTGCCGTGCTAAGAATGTATCACGCCCAGATGCATCAACTAAAAAACGCCCCGTAAACTCGTGTTCATTTCCATTTTCATCATGTCCCTGGATTTTCTTTAAACAACCACTTAAGTCCGCCTGTAATACCGTCATTCCTTCAAATGTTGTCACCCCTACTTTTTGACAGTTTGTAAACAAAATCTGATCAAATTCAGAGCGCCTCACTTGATAAGCATAAGGATGATTTTTGTTAGTGGCTTTGGAAAAATAAAAAACATCTTGCGCTGGATCTGTTACCAATGAGTTAAACTCTGCAGCATATTTTTTTACACCAATTGCATCAACCTGCTCAAGTACACCCAGTTTTTCTAGAATAGGCAGATTCATTGGTAACAATGATTCTCCAATATGGAAACGAGGATGAAAGGATTTTTCTAAAACACAGACATCATGTCCCTTTTGTGCAAGTAAACTGGCAATAGTTGTACCCGCAGGACCACCACCAATAACTAAAACATCATAATTTTTTTTATATACATCATCCATTGCTTAGATTGTCATAAAATTAATTTTCTTTATTATACTTCTCACAATAACAATTGCGGATTATATAGAAAGTTTATTATCGATAAGAATAAATACAAAGACAACCTGGAGGTAAAAGATAGGTTATTATTTTATTAAACCAACATATCGATTTATCTATTGAATCAATAACAAACTAAATGAGGGGCTATTAGTGTTAAAATTCAAGTAATATAAATTACTTACAAACATTTAGTTTATTTCCTATATCTTGGTTCGGTCATATTAAACCCACTATTTTGTCTGCTATTGAAAATCAAACACTCATAACCTCTTTGAATGAAACTAAAATGAAAAGCCTTGTCATATCAACAAAAATTAAAATACTTTTTTTATCAGTTTCAGCAATATTACTGGTTTATTCTATATTAGGTTTTTTAGTAATTCCCGCTGTTTTATCTGATCAAATACCCAAAATTGCACATGAGAAATTTGACCGAAATGTACAGATTAAAAAAATCACCTTCAACCCATTTTCAATGGAACTTAATCTGCATGGCTTTGAAACAAAAAAAACAGACACCGAAACTTTTTTCAATTTTAATTCCTTATATGTAAATATTGGCGTAGTACGTTCCATTACTGATCTCTCACTACACATAGATCAGGTCGAGCTCATACAACCCTATGCTTTGGTTAAACGAGATAAACAGGGTGCTTTTAATTTTTCAGATTTACTAAGTAATGCTGAAGCAGTGCCTAAAACAGAATCCGCCGATGAAGAAATTTTCCCCATTACCATATCTCAAATAGCTATTTCAGAAGGAAAGTTAAGCTGGCAAGATAATTATTATTCTCCATCCCACCAAGAAGAGGTCTTTCCCTTAAACCTGAATATTAAAGATTTTACTACTCTACCCAATATACAGTCACAACTGGCTTTTTCGTTAAAGTTTGCATCCGGTGGACAATTAAACTGGCAAGGCAAATTAAAATTAAATCCTTTTCAATCTAATGGCCATATAGAACTCAAGAAAGTAAATTTCCATCGGGTATGGGAGCTTTTTTTACAACATGCGGTCAAATTTGAAATATTAAAAGGAAGTGAATTAATTAAGGCAGATTATCGTCTAACTGATACAGCAGAAGGAATGCAGATTATAGTTAATAATGCCAATATAGAACTTTATGAATTTCAGCTTGTTGAAAAAGAGACTAAAGACACACTATTCAGCATACCTGACTTCAAGCTATCGGGAATAACTGTCAATTTGCAAAACAAACAAATAGAAATTTCTTCTGTATCAGCAAAAGATGCTCATTTTCAAGCCTGGTTAAATACTGATGGTAGTTTAAATTATCAAACTCTTTTTGCTACATCCAGCACAACTATTGAAAACGAAAAGCCTCAACAAAGCCTAACTACAACCGAGAAAAAGGATGAGTCCTGGAATATAACAATCAATCAGTTAGCGCTGAATGATTTTAGCTTTAATCTCATTGATAAATCATTGTCACCCCCTGCTCACCTGAATTTAACCTCTCTTAATTTCAATACAACTAAGTTGTCAAACAAACTTGGAGCAATTCTTCCTTTCAAACTAGAAGTTAAAATCAATGAATCGGGTGTTTTAAACATAAAAGGAGATACGGTACTAATACCCTTTTCCAGTAATATCCAGATAGATGCAGCAAATATCGCCATCAAAGATTTCCAGCCTTATATAGATAGATTTGTTCGTCTGGATATCATCTCTGGGTTTTTTAATATTAACGCAAAAGTCGCACTGCAACAGCAGGACAATACCCCCTTAAATATCCTGTTAAATGGAAATAGCCATATCGACAACCTGGTCACCAGAGACAGAGTATCTAATAAAGATTTTTTAAACTGGAAGCAACTGAATCTGAAAAATATACAACTGAATCTGGCAGCAAACAGCTTTAGTGTTGACACAATTAAGATAGATCATCCTTATACAAGAGTTTTAATTAGAAAAGATAAAACTATAAATGTGAATGATATAGTCAAAAATACAGATCAAAATAATAAAGCAACAAAACAAAACCAGCATAATAAACAAACTATAAAAAATGAAACTATTACTCCTACCTTTAAAATTGCACACGTTGAAGTAAGGGAAGGCATCACAGACTTTTCAGACAGATCTCTGTTTCTCCCTTTTTCAGCACATTTAAATCATTTAAAAGGCTCAGTGAAAGGTATTTCTTCAGATCATAATGCTGTTATAAACGTTATCTTGAATGGAACAGTAGAAAACCTGGCTCCAGTTAAAATCAAAGGTAAAATAAGCCCCAAGCAGGGAAATTCCGAATTTAATCTTGATTTTAAAAGCATGCCATTACCATTAATGACACCCTACATGGCCGATTTTGCTGGGCGAAAAATTGAAAAAGGTAATATGTCATTAGGCTTAAAATATAAGATACATAATAACCAGCTTACTGCCTCAAACATTTTATTAATTGATCAGTTAGTTTTAGGTAAGGAAGTAGATAACCCAGAAGCTGTTTCTTTACCCTTGGGTTTAGCCATTGCATTATTAGAAGACGCCAGTGGAAAAATAGAACTTGATGTTCCAATCACTGGAAGTCTTGATGATCCTGAATTTAGTATTGGAAGTATAATAGTGGATGCTTTGGTTAATGTAATCAGCAAAATAATCTCCTCACCCTTTTATGCAGTTGCATCCTTAATAGGGAGTGATGAAGATGTCAGTAAGATTATATTTCCACCCGGCACTACCTTGTTAGATGATCAACAAAAAGCAAAGTTAGACGGTTTGGCAAATGCATTATCTAATCGTCCGGCACTAAAACTGGAAATTAAAGGTGCTGCTTTTTCTAAAAAGGATTGGCCACGTTTACAACAGGAAGCTTTAGAAAATCAATTATTACAGATTCGGAGGGAAGAGTTAAACAAGAATAGTGGTATAAAGGTATTGACTGAACACATATCCCAATCAGATAAAGAAAATCAGCAGCTAATGGCTGACTTATTTATAAAAAAATTCCCTAATTTAGCCGAGAAGTCATTATTTGGAACACCTCGTCTACGGGCCCCTAAGACCGGTGATTTCTATGAAGTTGCAAAGATTAAATTGGCTGCAAGTATTCCTCCTAATCCTCAACGATTGCGAAAATTAGCGACTACACGGGCACAAGTCATATCCAAGCATTTGGTTGATAAGGGTATTGCGATAGAAAGAATATTTTTACTGGATGTTATCGTTGATCCTAAGAATTCTGATAATGCAATTGCCACAATTCTAAATCTAACTTCAAACTAATGCAGATACAATAAACCTAGAAAAAGCAGTTGAACACTAAGATATTACGTAACTTATTGTATATTAATTGTATCAAAGGTATTTAGATTGTTTTTCCTAATTCAACAACCACCAGTGAGCTCAAAGTGATTTTCCAAATAATATTGGACATTTCTTGCTGGTGGGTTAAAGTTGTAGCCTTACCAAATATACCCTCATTAGTAACCATCTTTTGGGGCGCAGGTATTAACCTGCATTCTTCATAGCAAGAACAGGCTAAAGCCTGCTCCCCAATAATCCTAGAAAAATCAGTTGGATCACGGATTCCAGCACAAGCTCTTGATTCCACAGCACTTCAAAAAAATGTCCGCTTAACCGAATGGGTGAAGCTCAGATTTATTGACCTACATGGAAGTAGGAAATGCAGATTTTGCAGGAGAAAAAACCTGTTAAAACACTGTGAAACCAATACCTTACACTATAATTCCGCGCCCAACTGATCTTTCTATGATAATGGATAAGTTTTTAAAATAGCTTTATCAACAGATTCGACCCACTATCCTATAAACCATAATCTCTCCAAAACTAATGCCTAAAAATACTATTCTAAATCATAGATAAATCTGACCGCCTAAAGGCGGTGCTTTTAACCTGACAAATAGGGGCTAATAAATTCTGTTACATAAAACTACAAAACTTTGGGTACAGTTAATACTATCACCAACAAACACAGGCTTTTGAATCAAAGTAATCCGTTCATTGGTGGTGGTTATCTGTATAGTTTCACCACGTTATACCTGAATTTAAAAATTAAAAGGACAGCCCTGATAACATATTAAAACTTTCACCACAAAGGAATTAATATGTCCCAAGGCTATCACACGAATGCAAAAACGAATTC
>JAKIUK010000026.1 GCA_021647585.1 Methylococcaceae bacterium | reverse complement strand
GCCGACCCTGTCGATTTCTTGATGACTCATTTCTAATGTCCTTTTGGTCAATTATGTCCTCCTTTTTGAAATTAAAAGCGGACATTTTAACTTGGGTGAAACCGGACATTACTACTTTGCTCCTACATTACCTAAGCTTAAGCTACCCTTCGTTATAAAGTTATGTTAGAAAGAAGGAACTCTTTAGCTAAATAAGTTCACCGTTATGCTCTGAGTCAGTATCTTCACAGCTAAACTCTTGATCATGGGGAAAATTTCAAAATCAATAACACTATAAGCTTTACGGCAAAATATTAAAGACTATAGCATAACAATATATGTTAGGAAATCAATCATTAGAAATGAGACCCAAGAGAACTGTACCGTGTATTGGAAGGGGTTTAAATTGCTTTTTACAAGCTGCTAAGGAACTAAAATCAGCTCGGCCAGATGGGTTTTTTTCTATACGAACTAGGTGATAAGCCTGTCCACCGCCTAAATGCTCGAGAAAAAGAACTTATTTCTGAGAAACCCAACATAAATGAAATTTCCTGCAAAGTCAGGCTACTGTCACGAAGATATTTATCCGCTAAATCTTGACGCGTATCGTTAAGCAATTGCTTAAAGGAAGTACCATTTTCTTCTAAACGTCGTTGCAAAGTTCGTTGAGACATTAATATTGATTCAGCGACACTAGTCTCTGAAATAAAACCAGAGCTTAATTCATTAATAATAGTCAGCTTTACTCTTTCAACAATGTTATTTTTATCTAACTTGACCAGTGTCTCAATAATGATTTGATCACTAAGCTGTACTAGTTTTGGATTTGCCGTAATTATATGTTTGTCTGCTACTTTTTTTGATATATCAAACCTATTCTCAGCACACCCAAAATGTATGGGACATTTAAACAGAGCATAAAATGCACTCGTATCCTTAGGTGCATCATGTGTGAATGAGATAGCCACTGGGTGAAATTCTTCACTACAATTTGCCTGACACATTGCCAATAGCATAGCCATAAATGAATCAGTCCGTGTTGGCTGCTGTTTTGATATTGACTTATATTTAAGGTGTACTGATAAAATATCGTCAAGCTCATCTATCTCAAGAGTTGCTCCCTCAGTAAGAATTGACATATAACGAGAAAGTCTTTTTAAAGCAGTATGCATGCTCGAACTCGTTAACCAAGCATACCCCAGTGCTCCCATTTGAGAGGGATGCCAAAACCTAGCTGCTCGTAACCCAAAGCAAGGGTCTTGAACAATATTTACTGCCTCAAACCATAGCTTATCAATGGACTCATAACTGAATCGAGCATTAGGATCTTCAATCAACTTTGGATCAATACCTAATTTACTTAATAATGGAGCCGGATTTATATTGAAAGACTCAATAATCTTTATTGTAATACTAACTGCAGGGGCTGAGTATGTTAACGGCATATATCGGTGGTTTTTTTGAGGAAGATCAATGAACGCGCACGGAATAATTTGGACACAGCGTTACACTAGCGCAGTACTTTTGTTTGTATTCAAGGCGTAGCAATAGGCGTATAGCAAGCTAAGCATTGCTACAACAAAAAAGACGAGCAAAAAACCAGTAAATTGTTCAAGTAATTGCGTACACATTCCTAACTATAAGAAAATCAAGTGATTCGCTTTTTTGGGTAGTTGCTCTATTAATATTATATTCTGCACAAATTGCATAATAAGGTCAACAGTTTGGCGAGTCAAGTCAATACTATTTCTTAAGTCTCACTTACACTAAACACAAGTTGAAAACACAATGAAAATACTAAATCCATATCTGTATCGTAAAACAAATGAAACAAATGAAACAAATAACTATAAAAATATTTTTCACTCTTACTCTAGGTGCAATGTGTCTACAAGTAAATATTGCACATTCTGATAGCATTGACTTTGTAGAATATGATTCACTTATAAATAGCTTAGACGGTAATTGCAATTTGCTATATCTCCAGTTGAAACAACACCCTGCAGATGCTCATAAGGGCTATTCTAGTCATGGTATAAACTCAGCTGAACAACAAATTACTCAATTAAAAAAAAGGATACGTAAGCTAGAGCTGGAGAAAGAAATATTAAAGAAGTCCCGTGCCATCTTTCCAATGAAATGAAGTATATTTTCATCGGAAAACAATTCAATGTCTATTCTAATCATATTCAGGCTGAGCATATGTAATCCAGGGTTACCATACATGATTTTCGAAAGGTGCTGATATTATAATAATGTGTCTATGCCATATTAAATGTAAATATAAGTCACAAAACTGGGTTAAATATTCAGTGCTGTTTTTGAGAAATCTTGTTACTCAAGTTGTACTTAAACTCAAGATTCCTCCCGTTGGTGGTTATGATATCGCCTAAGCCATTAAGTCGTATAGCTTGTTGCCATTGTTCGCGCGTAAAATTCAATGGATTGTTTTTTTAGTTTGCTTACCCATCCATGGCTGTTAAAGTTGTTAACATTCCTGCCTACAATGGATCTACACTCCTTGTCAAAAATAGGTATTTATAGTTAAAAAACTGTTAAAAACTCATTCACTCAAGTCTATTTTTTAGCTGTGCTATAAAATCCATTCGCACTTGTTAGACTGCAATAATCCGAACGGGATTGTTTTCTGGATAAACATAAAAATATAGTGATGTTCACACCGGCTAACTTGTATTTGGGGATAGCGTTCAGAAAATGTTCTGGAATAAGATACAGGGTAAAAGATAAAAGTGTTGATTTAGATTATTTAAATTTATTTTTGATACTAGTCATGTGCATCTCCGTATGCAACAAAACATACGAACTTATGCCTTGTTTCTTGGGGAAACAAAGCATTGTAAACGGTATAGTCGGAATAAACAAAAGCAACGCCGATGCTCTGAATTTTGATTGTAATTAGACTTAAGGTTCTGGTCAATTATATAAAAAAGAACCCTTGATCTTTGTGTCCCACTCTGAAAGAACATCAAACAATTGATTTGATAATTGACCGATATGGCGCGCCAGTAATAACTAAGTCTGCAGAAAATCTAATGTGCATATACCGTATCAAGTGCATCCATACAAAATTCTTCCGGTTGATCATGATTAAATTCAATATGATCTGGTAACGCTAAATCATCCATATCTTCGTAGTCTACGCTTTCAAATTCATAATACATGGTCATCTCCTAAAAATTAATACTGAGTCAGGCTTATTGAAACACCTATGATTTATTAATAGCACGACTCATGCCATTTCCTAACCCACTGATTTTAAATGATGTAAAATTCAAGTGTTATAATATTGAAAAAAAAACTGACGTTTTTAACAAAATAACAAATTGCTATGTTAAATTTCTTTACGCCTTGAAACGAGTCCAGCCAATCTCTTTACTTCACTTATTTGTAATATAATACTGTTCGCTATTATCTGTATTAATACCTTTTTATTTCAGCTTACAATTCCAATACACGGCCATTTTAAACCTTCTCTTGAATCCATTTGCATTGCATGTCCTCATTATATTGCACTTCTAAAATTGTTATTCTTAGTCTATTTTCTTACTGCTTTCAATCACATACTGCCATTTATCGTACAGCTAAATCATGATCAGAGCATGTCTCTAAAGGATGCCCCACTTTCTGACAACTTCCGTGACGTGCATAATGTGCACTGAATTCATCAATATAAATCAATATTGAGTGGTCGATTAAATAGCTATTAGAAAAATCAAAAATGATTTTCTTACCTTGTTCTATATTATCGACTGCTTTTTAAAACGGCTAGAAATTAGAGAATAGAGCTGAACCGATGATTTTAACGGTAACACGATTATCCACTTCTCTTAATGGTAAAATGAATTTTGAACATATTATTTAGCCATACCCCACGCGACAAATGAAGTATTAGCTTTATAAATACACCGAAAAATACACCTACTAATAAATTGGTCGCTAAAACAGCTAGAATAGTGACTACAAATAAAAAAAGCTGATCTTTACCTATGCCAATACATCTCTAAACACTTGAGGTGTGACACGGCGGTAGCCAACAAAAACCAGTAAAGCCGCTAAAGAAGCATGAGGGATATTGTGTACAAAATGTGGAAATAGAACAACAAAAAGCAGCAATAGCAAGCCATGAAAAAAATTTGTCCAACCTGTTTGTGCTCCACCTTCAACATTGGCAGAGCTACGCACGAACTCGGCTATCATAGGCAGGCCACCCAAAAAACCTGAAATAACATTACCTATGCCTACAACAGACAAATCTCGATCTAAATCAGTCAGTCTTTTATGAGGATATTTTTTTCGGCAGCAGTCACACTCAATAAGCTTTCAAGGCTAGCGACCATACAAATAGTAATCGTTGCCACCCAAAATTCAAACGTCATAATCTTTGAATAATCGGGAAGATAAAAGTATTCAATAAAGTTTGTTGGAATTTCTACTAAAAAAAGGGGGTGGGAAATTAAATGCTCATGTAAATCAGCTTGCCAAAAATGAAAATGGTCATGCTGAATATAAGAGAATATAACCTAGAATTCCATACTTTAAGAACTAGCTCAGCTTTTACAGAGGAAGTAGCGGGAAAAGAAAAATGAATGACATTTGCTAAAAAAGGAAGATCAATACTAATACAAGAAACTAGAAAAGAACAAAATGGTATTAAAATTTAGGGGTAAAGGATATTCATTACATAAGGTGTAACATTTTATATCTATAGAATGTTTTAAAGATGAAAACGCATCAATTGATAATGATGCGATTTCATCTATCTATACAGACGGTTAGCCTAAAGCATTCAGACACAGCACAGTAAATTTTCTGCCTCGGTAGTAAATTATATTTTATAGTTGAGGCTTAATCACTTACCTTTATAAACCCTGTTATTTTGTTTTTTAACTGCCTGAATACAGTTACTTGCAATCAACGTAACTTGCTTTAATCCCGGATTTTTTCAAACGCGCTTTGGCTTTGGTTTCAGCAACGCTTGCTTTTGAAGCATTGACTTTCATCGGTTCTCCTACAACAGAACCATCTAAATAGCCAGTGCACACATATTCTTTAGCAAATGAAACCGTAGTAATTAACATCAATACTAAGAAAGCAATAAGTTTTTTCATTTTAAATTTCCTATGATATATAGATTATAATTGACCTGATATCGAGTATATTCAACATCTGGCATAAAATAAAATATGGCTATTAACAAAGCACAGGTCAAACTTTAAATGAGTTATCATTTGACCAGTTGGACGGCTTGCACGGATGCAGGGCAATGCAGTAGCTATTGCCGATATCTTGTTACTCAAGTGTACTTAGACTCGAAATTCATCCGGCTGGCGTAATGACACTTTTTGTAAAGCTAGCCTAATATAACGTCACAATCAAGAGTAACCTGCGATAGGTTAATAGTCATTAAATAATAAACTAATGGTTTTATTTTACACCCATTTTAAAATTTATAAAATTAAATCCTTGCTTTACACTTGATTTGCATTATATACATGCTCACAGAGAGTCTAGGAGGCTGTCCGAGAATCGAAAATCAACCTGAAAATACTATTATTCAACAGCGATATTAATGATGAAAGATTTTGACCAAATATTTCAATGCGCAGTGAAAAGAAAAGGTAGTGAATCTCAGTTACTATCACTTTTACCGCCTATAAAGTCATCAGAACTGGTCTGTACGCAAACTGACGACCGTATCTTATCAATAATGACCCAATGTATTTTTCAAGCCGGATTCAGATGGAAAGTTGTTGATAAAAAATGGCCTGAATTTGAGACTGTATTTAAACAATTCAATCCAAAAATACTAGAATTTCTTTCCGCTGAAGACCTTGAGAAATTTGCTAAAGACGCACGTATTATCCGCAATATGCAAAAAATTGTAACTGTACCTAAAAATGCACAGTGGATAAATGAAATCGCTGATGAACATGGTAGTTTTGCTCAATTTTTATACCAGTGGCCTACTTCCAACGCAATTGAGTTGTTTAAACTATTTAAAAATAGAGGCGCGCGCCTTGGTGGTAACACAGGTCAACGGGTATTAAGACTGGCTGGAATTGACAGTTTTATTTTAAGTACGGATGTCCTTCTGGCTTTGAGTCAGGCTAATATCGGTTTTAATAGAACAAGATCAGGCTCAACAATATCAATGAAAGATATGAAGTTAATTCAGTCGACATTTAACATCTGGCATAAAGAAACTCAATTGCCATACACACACCTTAGTAAAATTCTGGCATATTCGACAGGTGAAAATATTATGCTAAGCCATAACGACATCCATTAAGTCTCGGACCACACATCAAAAAAATTTCTGCCTTTAACAATCAATTGAAACACCCCTTGTTCATATCATAGCAGTAATAACACTGCACTTAATCGTTGCTTTAAGGATAAAGTTACCAAGATTGCACAGTATTTTTGTTTCCGGCTAAACGATCTCAAGAAGCGCATTGTTATTTTATGTAACGATTGAGATCGTTTAGTCGGGAGCAAAAAGACACGTAAGATGGGTAACATTATTTCGTCAGACCACCTAAACACTGATCTATAATTTCTTTCGCTTCTTCACAAGACAGAACATCCTTTTCACTATCTAAAATATAATGTGCCAGATTGAGGATGCATTTCCAGTTTTGTCTATTCTCTATAAACAGATAGGCTTGAGTAAATAGTTCAAGCATTTTTTCTTCTCTTTGCTTCTCTGAATGTATGAAATATTCAAGATAAGAATATGCATTTTCTACGTCGTAAGAACCACCATAGAAATTTAGAGCATGTGTGTTAAGCAGATTAAAATTCAATGCTTCATCATCACGAATTGAGACATATTTAGCTTCTGCTAAAGGGCCAACGAGCAAATTAATAATGTCTGCTTCATAAGCACACTGGTAATTCTGTCTCTCTTTCATGGTTAAGTCATGAATATTATCAAGTCCTGCAATGGGTAGGTTTTGAATTAATCGACCATCTATAACTTTTGCAAAAAACGGACTATCCGAATTAGCATTGTTTCTAATCTGTATTTGAAAAAAAACAGGGGGTAAATTCTTTTTTTTATTTCCTAAATAAATACTTGCTGCATGGCCCGCTTCATGAAAAGCCGTATGAAGCTTTAGATCGCGATGGTTTTGAATACTCGAATAATTAGAATGATAATTCCGATGCATAACTATCTCCAAAAAAATGCGGCCACTTCTGACCGCATGAGAGGAAGGACTCAGTAAACTCTTTTCCCATAAACGGGAGCGTATACACAAGAGTTGGTTATAGTGTAATCAGCAAGATGCTACTTGAACATGTGTCATTTTGACGCGTGACAAAATGACGCTAGAAATGGCATATGTCTTGCTTTGTATAACCTTTAGCCTACTGTATTTCCTTATAAAACGTGTTTTTGGCATATCAAAAAGATATAATATGTTATATACACTATATTGAATACGTCATATCACACGTTTTCCAGATTCTGTGAAATAGCTCACAAACTTGCGATTTTTTTATTTTTTTTACCTGGCAAGCTTTGCCAAGTAAAGTCCCTTTTTATTCAGTTAGAAACAGCCTGGCTAATTGTTCGACTTGCTCTTGTTCCGGTAAAGTTTGATAAACTCCACTATTTTCCTGGTTTTGATTCATTCCTCTTACAAACAAATACTTTACACCGCCAAAATTCGCCTTATAGCTATATCCCGTTAACCTATTTTTCAAATATCGATGTAAAACCAATGTATACATCCAATACTGCAATCCGTAGTTGTGTTCGCGCATAGCCAGAATCAAATTTTCCTGCTGGTATGTTTCCAGACTATTTGATTTGTAATCCATCACATAATATTTGCCCTTGAACTCACAAATCAAATCAATAAACCCAGTTAAATAACCACAAAGTGTTTTTTCAGATAAGGGTTGATAGGCTGGTGAATCTTTTAATATATGATTAATTTGTCTAACATCCATTGTTTTCATCGATAGATAAAATGGCATTTCTTTAAGGCATTGTTGTTCATGTAGCTGCTTTAGACTAAAGCTATCAGCTTCTGTTGATAATGGGGTGTTAACTGTATTTCTTAGTAAACGATCAATTAGTTCAGGTGATTCAGTCTTTAAACCATAACGCTGACAAGACCTATCACGTTGCAGGCTAATATCATTGTCTTCAGCCAGGATGTGGAATGGAATATTTTCTAATAAATCATGAATTACGTTACCGGTATGTGTACCACGAGGTAATTCATGCTTGTTCGCTTCAGCCGCATTAGTTATCGTGTCTTCCCTTGCTTTATCATCAGGTAGTTCCGGTGTGTCATGTATCGTTAAGGAAGATAAGGCCGTATAACTGCTCATTTGCCAGTAGCTATAAAGTGAGCGTAGTGTTTTTTTATAGCTTAATTCACTGGCTAACAATTGTGCTCGCCAGGTTTTTTTTACTTCCTGTTCAGTTTCCAATAATCTGTATTCAAATACGGAGGGTTGTGTATTACTATATTTCATAAGTTTTTCTTGTTGCTGCGCAAAGTCAGATGAAGAAAAATTGAGTAAATAGGCCATGGCTGAATCGTTGGCTTTAGTTTTTGTACGCACGTCAGCCCAATTAATATAGCAGCGATATTTTGCACGAGTCACCGCAACATAAAAAACCCTCAGATCTTCCTCTAACTCTTCTGTTAAAGCTATTTGGCGATGTTTTTCAAAGTCATCCGAGCCTATATCTGCAATCATTTTTCCATTTTCCTGACATTTAATAACAGATTGCTCCTGATTTAAACGATTTCCTCGTTGCCAAAGAAATGGGCAAAAAACGATAGCAAATTCCAAACCTTTTGAGCTATGCATAGTGATTATTTTGACTGCGTCATCATCACTTTCCAGCCGAAGTTGTTGCTCGTCAGATGTTGTATAAGCGGATGTGGAGCGTAAAATATTATGATGTAACCAATCCAGTGTCTTATTAATGCCTAAATGTTCTTCAATTGCTGCTTGTTGTACTAATTCAATACAATGCTGCAGGTTGGTAATACGTCTTTCAGCAAATTTATGTTTTGAAATATGAGGCAAGAAATTTTCTTCGTTCAGCAATCTCTGCATCATCGCCATTAAGCCTTTTCTTTGCCAATCTTGTTGATACATCTGGAAACGTGACAGGTAACTGTCCATGGCTACTTCATCGTTTACTATCTGAAATAGCAGTTGACCATCCAGATTAAAACCACATTGGGTAAGCGCCTGTTTAAGTAACGTAATATTTGCAGGTTGAGCTACGGCCTGTAATAGCGTGTATAAATCCACTGCTTCTACAGAAGAAAAAACGGATTCTTTACTATTTATAACAGCGGTAATACCCGCTTGATTTAAAGCCTGTTGATATTCTTTTGCCTGCGGATTACTTCTGACTAAAATAGCGATGTCTTTGGGGTGTATAGCTTTATTTGACAGCGAGAAATCAATCGTCAATAAATCCAATATTTCATTGACAACGGCTGTTTTTATTTCACTCGCAGCCTTTGTCGATGTCCAGATTTCATTTTCACTTTTTTCTAGTTGCCATAAAACCAGAGGAGCCAGAGACTTACCTTTCTTCAATAAAGCACCTTCTTCTTGTGTTAATGCTGCACTGACAGCATTAAATTGCAACTCTTCAGATAAAAAGGCCTTATTAGAACCAAATAATGTATTGATACCTTCGACCAGTAGCGGATGTGATCGCCAATTATAGCCCAGGCTGTAGTGATGATCGGCTTGTTTTTTTGCTGCAAAGTAAGACTGTATATCAGCCCCCCTAAATTTGTAGATGGCTTGCTTAGGATCACCAATTAAATATAGAAAATGTGCAGTCGAGTTAAATAGAGTAGAGAAAATAAACCATTGGTTTTGGTCAGTATCTTGAAATTCATCAATCATTGCCGCCAGATAACGCTGTTGAATTTCCTGGCGTAAATTCTGGCCTTTTTTACCTTGTAATGCAGTAACAAGACGCGTTATTAAATCATCAAAAGATAAAACATTCAGTTGTTGTAATCTTTTATTAACATCCTCGGCCAGCGTTTGCAGCAATGAACGACGGAAAGCTAGGCAAATATTTTCTATTGCCGAATCAAGTTGTTCAAAAAATGCAGGATCAAATGCTATTGAATCAATATAGGCTATTTTTTGTTCATTGCTGGAAAGTGGATTGGCTTTACTTTTTTTAAATTTATGGCCATTTAAGGCTGCACTTAAGCCGTGGTTTGTGAATAAGGAAAAATCAGGTGTGGAATTGTTATTTTCATCGAACCAGGCGATCATGTTTTCACAATTATTGTCAAAATTGTCACTAAAACTTGCTTTGAATTTCCCGTCATCTAGTTTTTCTTGTATGCCTTGCAGAGATGAAATAATTTTATCCTTGTTATCACTTATTATCTGTTTTAATTCGACCAACTTTTGATCCAGGTCTTCATATTCAGGAATAATCGTGAGATCAGGAGATATAAAGTCGACACTGGCTAATAATTGATCGGGAGTTTGATACTGCGCAGTTAACAAAGCAGCTTCCCATGCGGATCGCTGATAAATTTGTTTACGCCAAAAATCATCTGAACTGGCTTGCTTGATGATTGATATATCCCCCATTAATTCAGCATCAAATAGCTGTCCACTTTCTAAAGCATGTTCAGCTAAAATGCGCTGGCAAAACCCATGAATGGTAAAAATTCCAGCCTGGTCTATATCCAGTAATGCGTTATTCAGGCGTTGTATAATTTGATCTTTTTCTATAGCCAGGTTTTGCAGCCATTGCTTTATATTTTCATCGACCTTAGGATTTTCTTTTAATAAGGTCAGTCGTGTTTCAACTAAACGATTGCGTATTCTGTCCTTTAATTCTTCCGTGGCCGCTTTGGTAAAAGTCACAACCAGTATCTGCTTGATATCCAGTTTTTGTTCAACTACAAAACGCACAACCAACATTGCAATGGCATAGGTTTTTCCTGTCCCTGCGCTGGCTTCAATCAGGTTAATACCTGTTAATAATGCAGTCTCAATCGGGTTAAAATTTTTTGTCGTTTTAATCATCAATAATATTTAGTGACTTTTCAAAGTACTCTCATTGACTCAATAATCAACAGTGATAGCAATAGTTTTTTTGTTCAGATATAAATTGTAATTATAAAAAAATGCTTTTCGCTAAATTTATATAAGAAAATTAGTGTATGAATGATAGTATAGAATGGTTTACCTGTAATCTCATTCCATTATGCATCTAATACAGCAAAAGAACATATTTTTCATTGGGCTATTATTAGCCTTTAATGTTAGTTGCTTTGCACATGGTGTTGACAGTAAAACCGCACATTTCTTGACCACCACTCAGGGTTCTGCGATTGGTCCTTTCCTTTATATAGGTGCCAAACATATGGTGACCGGATATGACCATCTGCTTTTTTTAGTAGGCGTCATTTTTTTCCTGTTCCGTAGCCGTGATATTTTTATCTATGTCAGCCTTTTTACTCTGGGCCATAGTTTAACCTTGTTATTTGGCGTGCTAAATCATATCAATATCAATGTATATTTGATAGATGCAGTTATTGCATTTTCTATTATTTACAAGGGATTTGATAATCTTGGCGGGTTTAAACAATTATTCGGTATTCAACCGAATACAAAAATTGCAGTATTATTTTTTGGTCTATTTCATGGCTTTGGTTTGGCGACAAAATTACAAGACTTTGCCTTACCTCAAGAAAATCTAATTACTAATATGTTAGCTTTTAACGTGGGTGTTGAGATAGGTCAACTTATTGCATTACTTTTTATTCTTACATTTCTTGGTTTTTGGCGCCGACATAATAGCTATTTTACTTTTTCTACTACCTCGAATACGCTTTTAATGTCTGGAGGCCTGGTCTTGTTGGGCTATCAATTAACGGGCTATTTCACTTCCCTATAATTATGAATACTATCCCTAAAGCTTCTGTTAGGTCATTGATTTTAGCCTGCTTTACCTCAACCCTGTTAGCCGCTGTTGTTTTGATTATTGCCGTGCTACCGGCTGAATATAATATTGACCCGACGGGTTTAGGTAAAACATTAGGATTAACAGTACTCTCACAGACTGCTGAAGCTTCAATAACGCCAACAATTATTAACTGTCCCGAGAGTGGCAATACACGTGTAAGCACTGAGAAAATTGACAATCACGCGCATAATCATGAACAGGGGCATGAGCATACCCACTCTGAGCTATGGAAGGATACTGTAACTATACCCATTGCTGCCGGAAAAGGTCTGGAATATAAGTTTTATCTCAGTAAAGGTGAAAAACTTGAGTTCGTATGGGATACGGCAGGGATACCGTTATATTTTGACTTCCATGGTGAACCTGAAGGCGATAAAACCGGCTATTTTAAAAGTTTTAAAGAGAGCACTCAGAGTCAGTTCAGCGGAACACTTGTAGTACCTTTTACTGGATCGCATGGTTGGTATTGGGAAAACAAATCCACGCAAACTGTAAAAATTATTTTGAAAACCCGGGGCAATTATAAAGTACTCGGTTTGATGTAAGTTGACCGCTCTAATTCAAGTTAATTTACACTTGAATTTCGGCAGCGACAACTGAAACCCATACTTCACCTACGAAGATTAAATTATCCTTATTACAGGAGCAAGGTTTGAGTTTAAATAGTTATAAAAATGTAGATAGAGAGCAATTGGCAAAAGACTTAAATGCCATTCATAAAGATGTATTATCACGTATAGGCGAACAAGATTTTAAACATTTAATTAAAATGGAACGCTGGGGTAGAGCCTGTTCTTTACTGGGTTATGGAACCGCATGGGTCATCCCCAACCCCATTTCTGCATTGTTAATCAGTCAGGGTAGTTTTACCCGTTGGACTCAAATGACACATCCTGTGGTACATAAAGGCTATGACAAAATTGCAGGTATTCCACCCCATTATACCAGTAAGAAATTTGCCCAAGGTTGGCGGCGTTTTATTGATTGGCCAGACTGGATAACACCTGCTGGCTGGCATCAGGAACATGATGTATTACACCATTATAATCTGGGAGAAAAACTGGATCCCGATCATTTACAACACAATATGGACTGGCTAAGACAGTCAAAAATCCCGCTGTGGATACGCTATGTGATGATTGCATTTTTTACTACCATTTGGAAAATCATGTACTACACACCGAGAACACATAAAGAATTATGCTTGAGTAGTGCACGTCAAAAAAGAGAAAAACCAACAGAAATGACGCGAAAAGGCGCATGGAGCCTTTTTACTAAACAGGGGCGGGGCTTATGGTTTCAAAGTATATTACCGTATGCTGGTTTTCGATTCGTGTTGTTACCCTTGCTGTTTTTACCATTAGGTGGTTTTGCCGCTATCAGTGTGTTATTGAACTCTCTGCTTGCAGAAATATTCACCAACATGCACTCATTTTTGGTGATCGTCCCTAATCATGCGGGTGATGATGTAATGATGTTTGAGGAAAAAGGTAAAGGCCGGGGTGAGTTTTATTTGCGTCAGATTCTCGGCTCAGTCAATTATCCCACTGGATCAGACGCTAACGACTTTTTTTATGGCTGGTTAAATTATCAGATTGAACATCATTTATGGCCAGATATTCCGTTGAGCCAGTATCAATATGTGCAACCTAAAGTTGTAGAAGTTTGTAAAAAACATGGCATTACTTATCGCCAGGAATCTGTGTTTAAAAGACTGCTTAAAGCGACGGACATTATGGTAGGCCGGACTTCTATGCTAAAACCGTTAAAGGCCGTATAAATTTTTTTATAAGGCTAATATACTTTGTACGGCCAAACTCTATATAAGTTGCCATTTCATCCAACGGGACGACTTGTATGGACAGATATATGCTCCTTGCAATATTTGCATTCACCACCTCCTTGTGGTTTATACAGGAGGTAGGGCAATACATATTTCCATGGACGACATGTAGTAGGGTAACGCATAACACCTGGATAGTGTGTAGTAGAACAACGCAGGAGCAGCGAAGCGGTGTTGCCGAGAAATCTTGTTGCTAAAGTTGTACTTAGACTCAAGACTCCTCCCGTTGCTCGGAATAACACCGTTTGTGAAGTTAACCTACAAACATCAAAGTTAACCCATCTTCGTGACTTTAATACCGCTAAGCCATTGATTTTTCATTGTCAGTTGCAGAAATCCAACGATATACACAAAAAAACAAAATTTGTAGTGCCACCTGGACAGTTTTTAAAATTTAAACTATTGATTTATATGGATAGTATCTATAAAAATCACGAATATGGGTTATGAGTATCCTGCAATAGGTTAATAGTCATATATTTTTAAATAGGAGATAGAATGCTTTTTGAGGGTGTAGTAATGTTACTTCCTTTTTTTTCTTTCCCCTGTCTGGTTACGTCCGCTATGACTGGAGCCCTCTCTATTAGATCTAGAGCGGGTTTTATATCCTTTTTTAGGCCGTCTATTTCTATTATTTGATTTAGGTTTGGATTTTGTTTTCTTATCAACATTAAGCGAAACTGATTCATAACCGGTATCAGCGATTCTAGGAATTTGTTTGTTCAGTAGTTTCTCAATTGCAAAGAGTAAATGCGCCTCTTCAGTAGCGACCAGGGATATAGCTTCACCTTCAGCACCCGCTCTTCCTGTACGCCCTATACGATGAATATAATCTTCTGCAACGGCAGGCAGGTCAAAATTAACCACATGAGGCAACTGGTTTATGTCCAGCCCACGTGCAGCCACATCGGTCGCAATTAAAGCAGTTACTTTACCTGCTTTAAAACTTTCTAGCGCTCTGTTTCTAGCCCCCTGACTTTTATCACCGTGCAATGCTGAACAGCGAACTCCGTCTTTCATCAATTGTTTGCATAAGCGGTCGGCGCCATGTTTAGTTCGAACAAAAACTAATACCTGCTGCCAGTTACCATCGCCAATTAACCAAGAAAGTAATTCACGTTTATATTCTTTTTTAATAGCATAAACAGATTGGAAAATATTATCCGCAGCCACATTTTCATTTGCTACAGCAACCTCTACGGGATCATTCAAAACCTGAGATGAAAGGGTTTTAATTTCTTTGGTATAAGTTGCAGAAAACAACAGGTTTTGTCGTTTATCAGGCAACACAGCTATTACTTTTCGGATATCTTTAATAAACCCCATGTCCAGCATTCGATCAGCCTCATCCAGCACAAAATATTGTATCTGTGATAAATCAACTTTTTTTTGGTACATCAAATCTAGCAGTCGTCCTGGTGTTGCCACGAGAATATCCGCCCCCTTTTGAAGTTTTTTAATTTGGGTATGAATATTTACGCCACCAAACACAACTTCAGAAAATACAGGCATATGTTTGCCATAAGTTCTAAAACTTTCATACACCTGCATAGCAAGTTCACGTGTAGGTGTTAGTATTAAAGCCCTGATTGGACGGGGTTTATTTGCCAGGGGCTGATTATATATGAGTTGTAATAAAGGTAATGCAAACCCCGCAGTTTTACCTGTCCCTGTCTGTGCACCCGCAAGTATATCCTTCCCTTGTAGAATTAACGGTATAGCCTGCTCCTGCACAGGCGTAGGTCTGTCATAACCCTGCTCAGCAATAGCTTGAATTAAAGGGGAGGATAAATCTAATTGATCAAATGACATCTGCGTATAAGTTTGAGTACTAAATATGGTGATATAAAGGTCTATTATAGTCCATGCTTCTTTATTTACTTCCCCACAGAATATAACCCGTTTTAACATGCAAGGAGCCTGTCCGAGAATTGAAACCATTGCGAGGAAAAGCTCTTTTGAGTCAGTTTTTTCGTTCATTTGAGTTAAATGGTTTACGCGTGTAACAAATTGAACGGAAAAAATGGCCAAAAGGGATTTTTCTGTAGCAGGTTTTTATTCTCGGACAGGCTCCTATGTTCAGATATTTATTTCAACTCACCGGGAATGGGTTTATTGTTAGACTTAGAAGTGAGGATTTAATAATTTCCGGAAGTTTGGCGTAGGATTTTGGCTTCACTGGAGTACTAATAAAATAGGCGCGAAGCACAAGGACGTGCAAGTGTCGCTGGAAGCAGGATGCTGGGTACGACCATAGCTGGCTACGTAACTGTTTTATTAGTGCTTCTGTGGAGTAAAAAGACAAGTCGAAAACCGGAAGTTATTAAATCCTCGCTCCTTAGGAAGTTGGAAACAAATAATCATCCAATCTCACTTAATACAACACTTTTTTACAACGAAGTTTATTAAAAACGAAAACAAAATGAAAAATAAGCCGTTGGATCCAAACCAATTATATAAACCTTGTAACCTTGATCACTTTCATTTTAAAAACACCAACGAACTGGAAGACATAGAAATTACCATAGGCCAGGACAGGGCCATTGATTCTATTCAATTTGGACTACGTATAAAGCAATCTGGCTATAATATTTTTGCTCTGGCTCCTTCGGGTACGGGAAAGTTGACGACCATACTTGAGTTAGTCGCACATGAATCCAAACAATTGGATATAGCTTCCGACTGGTGTTATATCAATAATTTTATTGAACCTACAAAACCTAAAGCAGTTCAATTTACGGCGGGTAAAGGTAAAGAATTTCAGCTAGATATCGAACAATTAATTGATGAACTCAATGTTGCAATCCCTGCAGCATTTGACGGTGATGAGTATCGTTCAAAAAGAGAAGAAATTGAAGAACAATACCGTAAACTGGAGTTACATGAAATTAACCTGCTTAGAGATAAAGCACTTGACACACATATCATTCTTGCTGAAACACCCACTGGTTATGCCTTTACTCCTATAGATGATAAAAATAACGTCATCAACACAGAACAATTTAGTAAGTTAGGCAAGTCAGTCCAGAAAAAATATCAGGATGATATTCTTAACCTTCAACAAAGCTTACAAAAACTATTAAGACAGTTTCCCTTTTGGCGTAAGGAGACCAAGCGTAAATTGCAGGCATTAAACAGGGAAGTCGCAGCATTAGCAGTTAATCATTCGATTGATGAATTAAAACATAAATACACAGAGTACCCGTTGGTGTTAGCTTATCTCAATGATGTTGATGCTGATATTCTCGAACATGTGAGTGATTTTATTCCTCAAAGAGAACAGGCATTCCCATTTATGGAAACACCGAAGGAAACAAACCCCTTCAAACGTTATCAGGTCAACTTGATCGTTTCCAATGCAGAACAAAAGTTGGCTCCGGTTGTTTATGAAGATCACCCAAATTATGCCAATCTACTGGGTCGTATTGATCATCAAGCATACATGGGCACTTTGAGAACAGACTTCACCATGATTAAACCTGGTGCTTTGCATAAAGCCAACGGTGGATATCTGATTCTGGATGCTCGTAAACTACTACTCCAACCCTACGCCTGGGAAAGTTTGAAAAGAATTTTGCAGTCGGGAGAAATACGTATTGAATCATTGGAACGTACATTAAGTTTAATCAGCACAACATCATTGGAACCGGAACCCATTCCCTTAAACCTCAAGCTGATTCTTTTCGGTGATCGACTGATATATTACATCTTGAACCAATACGACCCTGAATTTCAGGATCTATTTAAAGTCGCAGCAGACTTTGATGACTCGGTAATACGCTCTAATTCTGAACAAGACTATGCACGACTGTTAGCAACTATCGCCAAACGTGAAGGCCTACATCCACTAAGCCCTCAAGCTATCGCCAGAATTATTGAACAAAGTTCACGTCTTACGGGCGATGCTGAAAAACTTTCCACTCACTTGAGAAGTATAAAAGATCTATTAATAGAATCTGATTACTGGGCAAAATTTAATGGGCATGATGTGATTGCCAATAGTGATGTTCAACAAGCCATTGAAAAGAAAATCTATCGTCTGGATAGAATCCGGGAGAAAATGTATGAAAATATTCACCGTGGTACTGTTTTCATCGACATAGAAAACAAGGAGGTTGGGCAAATCAATGCTTTATCCGTGTTACAACTCGGTGAATTCTCTTTTGGCCAACCAACACGTATTACGGCAACCACCCGACTTGGAAATGGAAAAGTTGTGGATATAGAAAGAGAAACTGAATTGGGAGGGCCTCTTCATTCTAAAGGCGTACTCATCTTGTCGAGTTTCATTGCATCCCGATATGCACGCACAACACCTTTTTCAATGACTGCCAGCCTGGTTTTTGAACAATCCTATGGACAGGTTGAAGGGGATAGCGCATCTTTAGCGGAGTTATGCGTAATTTTGTCTTCTTTAGCTGAAATTCCATTACGACAAAATTTAGCAATTACCGGATCAATCAACCAATTAGGTCAAGTTCAGCCTATAGGTGGTGTTAATGAAAAAATTGAAGGTTTTTTTGATATTTGCAAAGAACAAGGCTTAACAGGAAAACAGGGTGTCATAATACCAGACAGTAATATCAATTATTTGATGCTACGCTGGGATGTGGTACATGCAGCAAAAGCCGGTCAATTTCATATTTATGCGGTAAAAACAATTGATCAGGCATTGAATTTATTAACCAATATAGAGCCAGGGGTTAGTAACGAAAAAGGTGAGTATCCAGATACCTCATTGAATGGCAAAATCGCCGCTCAATTGAAATTATTTAACACAATAAAACAACAGTTTATTGCTACTGATAGAAATAAAACACAGTAACAAAAAAGCCAATTAGTTTTGCTGAACCTGCTATGACTGATAAACTCTATCATTATTCACAATAACATTATATAGACTAGGAAATGAAAAACTTATCACTTCAGGATCAACTGTTGAAAGCAGGACTGAGCAACGATACCAAAGCTAAGCAGATAAGAACTGAAAAAAGGAAACAGGCAAAAAAACAGCATAAAAATAAAGTTGAAGTTATTGATGAGGCAAAACAATTAGCGCAGGAAACCAAAGCTAAACAGATAGAAAAGGATAGGGCGTTAAATGTACAGCGTAACAAAGAGGCTGAAAAAAAACAGATAGCTAATCAGATTATACAGCTAATTAATTTAAACAAATTGCCAAAGGATGGTGATGGTGTGGCTTATAACTTTACGGATCAGAATAAGGTTAAAATCATATATATCAGTGAACAAATACGAAATAAAATTATCGCGGGCAGATTGGCAATTGTAAAAGCTAAAGCAAGTTATGAAGTTGTTGCAGTAGAAGTGGCAGAGAAGATAAAACAACGTAATGAACAGCTTGTTGTCGTGTTATTTACTGAAAAAATAGATCAATCAGAGGATGATGAATATCAAGGATATGAGATACCTGATGACTTGATGTGGTAATTAATGAAAATGACTATTAACCTATCGAATGTTACTCTCGGTTTTGACGTTTGTAGGTTAACTTCACAAACGGTGTCATTCCGGCCAGCGGGACGACTGTACGGACACAAGAGGTAGAGCAATGCAGGAGCAATTGCCGAGGAATCTAGAGTCTAAGCGCAACTTGAACAACAAGATTTCTCCCGCTGGTCGAAATGACAACCCATTATGTAATAACCGTTAGAATCAATACAAAATTATTATTTAAGTATATACTAAAGCATTACTTTTAAATGTAACGCATTATTGCTAATTTACACTTTTCTGACTATCCTTTATGTATGCGATCATCCATAGTTCAAAAAAGATGTTTTTATTTTTTCTAACTTTTAATGCCTGATATAAAACGCCGCCGCTACACACGATACGAGATAAGCCTGGCTGCTACACTATTTGTAGAAAATACAGCCGGTTTTATACATAGTATTATTCGTGACTTTTGTTCTGGAGGATTATTTTTAGAATTCAAACAACAGAGTGAAAGTAAAAATTTAGTTCCTCAACAAAATATTCAGATATTTTTTACTGTTAAGCTTGAACAAGGTGAACAGGATTTCAGTGTGGATGCTAAAATCATGCATATCAGTGCTGCTGGAATGGGTATCGCATTCGAAAAGAATTATAATAATGCTTTTGAGGCACTTAAAAAACAAGTACAACATATTGAAGATTTGGCATCTTCCAACAAACAAAGTAAAACAAATAATTCACCAAAACAAACTGCCTTTGATAAGGAATTGGCATCTCTTTTACAGAAAGTGTTGCCTGCTATTATTGATAGTTTCTTCCAACGCTCTGAAACAAAATTACAAGAAGCAGCTACTCTGGCTGAAAATGCGCCCTACAGCAAACAAATATTGGATGCAATTGTTAGCCTTAAAATCAATAAAAAACTGTTATTTAAAAATTTTCATCCCAGCAATCAGGATTTAACTCATTTAACCTCGACGGTTTCTGAAAATACAAATTCATCATTGTCTCTGATTGAAAAGTCCGACTTTGAAGACTGGCTTAACTTGCTAGTGGTTGTCAGAAATCTGGAATCTGTTTATGAATTGCAGTTAGGGCAGATGCAAAATAAAATGGCCCTCATTTTAGGAACTGACAATAATAGAGTAGTTAATCCTGCTTCTCCAGAAAAATTATGTGAATATTTCCGTAATGCTATAGCAACAATAGAAAATCAGCCCCAAGTTAAATGTATTCTATACACTATATTTGAAGAAACTCTGTTTGAATTTCTTCCTGATTTATATAGCAAAATGAATACCTTTTTGGTTGATTTTGAAGATCCTGAGCATGTTACTCCCAAAAATGAGTCTCATAGCAGCTGGAAAAATGAAAATTCAAGCACCTCCCACTTAGATACTGACCATCTACTTTATATTAAGCCCTCTCATAATGCCCCCCCCTCTCCTAGAATAGAATCAGGCATAAACAAGAGTGTGCATTCTGAACAACCTTCTGCTGTCGCAAATACTCCTCATATCGTGGTTTCTGATACACCTTCTGCAATTACAAGCAGTAGTAACATCAAGGTACTTCCTGAGCAACCCGTTGTTTCTGTAAAAAAGCACAAGCCAGTTGCTAATGTTGCCAGCAATTTATTACATCTGGTACAGGGGGAAAATTTCCCTCAGCATCAAAGTATGAATAATGAACAAGTTTCTTCGGAATATTCTACAAAAGAAATAACTGCGGCATTAGCGTATATACAACAGAATAGCGCTAATAACACATACACCCAAATTAACCCTGAGCTCCTGGAAAAAGAACTTCAGAATACCCTAAATGAATTTTCTACCTCAGAAAAGAACATTTCAACTACTGACAAAAATAATCTTGAAGTCTACGAAAACCTATTTGAGGTTTTGTTAAATGAAATGGTGTTAACTGATGAAGTAAAATCCTACCTGCAACGTATCTATTTACCTGTATTGGATCAGGCTATGCAAGACCCTAACTTTCTGGAGTCTAATAGTCATCCAGCAAGAAACATTGTGAATCATTTGTCTTGGCTTGAATCGGCCGTCATGGACAATATCATTGTTAATAACACTAAAATCAGAGAGTCTCTCGATCAACTCATAGACCAAATTGCAAACGATCCATCGCCTAGCAAAGAAACTTTTTCTTCCGTAGAGCAACAACTGAATAAGATTACTGAATCAGTCTATAAGTCTATAGATTTCAATACTCACCGAGTAACAGAAGTTTATGAAGGCAAACAAAAACTGGAAAAAGCTCGACAATCTGTTCAGGAAGAATTTAATCGTCACCTAGCAGGCAAAAAAATTCCGAAAATTATTGTCTCTCTATTAGGAGCAGGTTGGCAACACTTGTTAGTCATGGCCAAATTGAACGGAGATAACAATTCCTTTCAAAGTCATCTACGTACCATTAACAATTTATACGGCTGGCTGACTCAACAGGAAAAACCAAGCAAAGAACAGGCAAGTTTAACACTGGAGTTTATTGCCACTCAATTACAATCCGTCTGCACAAATACTTTTAAATGTACCCAAATTATTGATGACCTGGAAGCTCTACTATTAGACGGGCGTACTCCTGACGAATCAGATGCTATGAAACTGGTCACTATTAAAAAAAATGAAAATACCCAGGCGATTAAAAAAGATTTAAGTAAATATTATGAAGTTAATCTGTTAAAAGTTGGGGAATGGCTATCCTTTATGTTGAATCAACAACTAGAACCATTAAAACTGGCATGGACTAGCGACATTAGAGATCTATTCGTTTTTGTAAATCGTAGCGGTATAAAAAAACTGGATCTAAAAAGTGAAAAATTAGCTGACTTATTCAGCAATGGTAAGGTAAAAAAAATAGACAGTCTGGACATGCCAGTCATGGATAGGGCGACCGATTTGATGTTACAAAAAATGCAGGATAATATCGTCCATAGTGCCATTCATGACCCAGTCACAGAACTTCTAAACCGAAAAGAATTTATCAAACAGTTGAAATTAAAGCTGAACAATCTAGACAACGCTCAACACATATTATGCAATATCGAAGTTCAGGATTTCAGGGTTATTACTAACGCCTGTGGTCTGCCAGGTGGCGATGCATTGTTAAAGCAATTGGCCGATGTGTTAAAAAGCTACCTGGATACTGAAGAAATTATTGCGCGTCTGGATGACAAAACATTTTCCATCCTCCTAAAAAATAATTCTGTTGAGTCGATTGAAGTTATTGCCAAAAATCTGCAATCCGAACTTATCAGCCAGCATTTTAAGTGGGAAGACAAAAGTTTCGCTATTGCTGTCAGCATCGGCGTTATGCCGTTATCTCCTGAAAATAGCTATGACATCGATAGTGTACTTCAAAACGTAGACACAGCGACTTTTTCGGCAAATGATGCAGGACGGAACCGTATTCAGGTTTTTAAAGATGACGATCAGTCTCTTATAACGCAATATAATGTGCATGAATGGGCTGGGCGTATTGACCAGGTTTTTGCTGAAAAGCGTCTTTTTTTACGCTGCCAAAAAATTGCTTCAGCCGATCCATACATTAGCAGTCATACTCATTATGAAATTCTGCTCGGCATTAAAGATGAAAATGATAATGTTATCCCCCCTGATGACTTTATTCCTGCAGTTGAACGTTGTCAGCGCATGTCAGAAGTTGACCGCTGGGTTGTACTAGAAGTGTTTGACTGGATTGAGCAACATGAGTTCGATTTTGACATGCTGGATGGTTTTTCTATTAATCTTTCCGGCGAATCAGTTAATAGTCAAGAGTTTCTGGATTTTCTCAAAGTCACACTTTCTGAGAGCGATATTCCCCTGGAAAAAATTACCTTTGAAATCACCGAAACTGTCGCGGCCAACAGCTTTCAATTTATCCAGAAATTCATCAAAGAAATTAAGCATTTTAATTGTAAATTCTCTCTGGATGACTTCGGATCAGGCTATTCATCCTACTCTTATTTAAAAAGCCTGGATGTTGATTATCTAAAAATTGACGGTGCCTTTGTTAAAGATATGCTTAATAACAACGCCGATGTTGCAATTGTTAAATCGATGAATGAAATTGCCCATGCATTAGGCCTTGAAACAATTGCCGAATATGTGGAAAACGAAGACATTCATGCCTTGCTCAATGAAATCGGAGTCGATTATGTGCAGGGCTGGGGAATACAAAAACCTATTTTACTCGCTGATCTCGGATAGAATCGAAATTTCTAATTGGAAAGTGATATATGAACCTTTATATATCAAATCACAAGTTGTTTCTACACTCTATTTTTGGGGCCGCATAAAAACAACCCGTGGTATGTTTATAACCATAATCCCAGAAATATTGCTCTTGGCATTAGTGAACATCTTCCATGCATCTTCGATTTCAGTTTCTTTAAAATCATCATATGTTCTGTACCAACCAGGACGAAAAGTAAAACTTTGTCCCAGTTAATATTAAGTTCACCTTGAAAATCGTTAAAATATTGATACTTATGTTTTTCTCCTATGGTAACAAAACCATATTTCTGTGGTAAATAGTAAGTCAATCCAACCACACCGAATGACATAGATCAGTTATAACTTAGTCAATACTAGAACAATACTCTACAATACACCCATTTATTTAAACATGATCCTTATACACTATCCTCATGGAAAACTCGCCAATAAAACCAGACAACTTCTTTAAAACCGCCTGTTATTTTGAAGGGTCTCTTATTTTTGTTGCCGTTGTTTTAGGCTGGATGGCTGACATTGACCCATTTGAGAATATTCATTTTTCTGAAAATGCTGTTTTCTTTGGCTTGTTAGGAACAATCCCTTTATTCCTTATTTTTTTAGCCATGGAACATATACAGCACACATCGGTAAAAAAAATAAGACAGGTACTCATTGAAACCTTAGGACCCAATATGCATCGGTATAATTGGGCTGATTTTTTTATTCTTGCAGCTATTGCCGGTATTTCTGAGGAAATATTATTTCGTGGTGTTTTACAGCCCTGGATGGAAAATTCATGGGGGATGACTGCGGGGTTAATCGGTAGTAATATTATATTTGGACTGGTCCATGCAGTTACACCTTTATATGCTGTGCTCGCCATGAGTGTAGGTATTTATCTAGGTATATTTCTGGATTATGGCGGGGAGAGAAACCTGCTAACACCCATCGTTATCCATGCGGTATATGATTTTTTAGCCTTTATGGCTATTATAAAAAGCTATCGGAAAACTCTGAAAAAAGCAGAACAGGATTCCTCTGAACAATAAACCTACTTCAAAAATTTAAACGATGTCATACCACCTCAGGAAACATAATGGCGGAATATAAACAATTAAAATCTGATCTAACGCTGCATTGGATTATTGTCGGTATGATGCTATGTATGCTTATTACATATAATATTATTTGTCATTTTTTTGCTACAGAAATACAAATTGAAATGGCTGAAGAGCAGCGCGTTTTCATCAGAACAGTGTTTTATATCATTGCTATTATTTTGTTCCCCATGGTTAACTTATTGAGGCATATTTTACTCAGACTTAATCAAACCATGCCGGGCAACAATCCCGCTAAAAACCGATATTTTATGACAATAACAACTACCCTTGTTGTGATTGAAATCGTCGGTATCTTTGGCCTGATCATGTTTATTTTTGGTGATGGCTATAACACACTTTATATTTTTACTACGCTGGGCGCATTAGGTGTTTTTCTGCATCGACCCAGATATGAAGAATATAGACAAATTATTGAAGCATTAAAACTGCAGCGTGCATGAGCTAGCTAAAAAAACGGATCTTTGTGTGCAGTGTGGATTATGCCTGCCTCACTGTCCTACCTATGCTAAAACTCAAAATGAAAATGAATCTCCACGGGGGCGTCTTGCTCTAATACAGGCCTGGGCTAATAAGGATTTACCTAATTCCGAAAAATTACAATCCCATATCGATAATTGTTTACTCTGCCGTTCCTGTGAAAAAGTGTGTCCTACACAGGTCCCCTATGGAGAAATAGTTGATGATTTTAGAAATGCGATTTACTCTAAAAAACCATCATCACTGAATCTAACCCTGTTAAAACAAATAGTCCATCATAAAAAAATCAATCATGCTGCACAGGCTCTACTAAAACGCTATCAATCATCAGTTTTGCAAAATACCGCCCGCTTATTTAAATTACCTCAACTATTAAAACTGGATAAGATTGAGCGTTTAATTAGCAATAAAAAAAATTCCAATCATTATTTGATAGCTCAGGACTTTTACCCTGCGGTGGCTGAAGTAAAAGGAGATGTTGGTTTATTTAGTGGCTGTATGGGGGCATTATTTGATCAGGAAACCATTCATTCTGCGATAAGGTTACTAAATATTGCCGGTTTTAATGTCCATCATCCTAATAGCCAGACATGCTGTGGCGCGCTTGATTTACACAGCGGGGACAAAAAAACTGCAACTCACCTAGAGCACATAAACCTACAGGCCTTTGCCAATCACGATTGGACAGCTATTATTAGTATAGCTAGTGGTTGTGGAAGCCAATTACAGGACTATAAAAACAAAAAAATTGCCAATAAAACGATTGATATTAGTCAATTCCTGATCAACCAGAAATTGGCTTCTATGTCTTTCACCCCTCTTGATTCTTCAGTCATATTACATACCCCCTGCTCTTTAAAAAATAGCATGCAACAAGAACAGGGAGCATTAAATTTAGTTAAACAGATTCCAGATATTAAAATAAAATCAATATCCTCAAATATACATTGCTGCGGATCAGCGGGGAGCTATATGCTGCAACATCCGAAGATGGCTGAGTCTCTCGCTGATGACTTAATTAATCAAGTCATAGCGGATAATGAAACTCCTGAATATCTGCTGACTTCAAATATAGGATGCGCATTACATATCTCAGCACGATGTCGAGAAAGACATATTGAATTAGAAGTTATTCATCCAGTGACTTTATTAGCCAGACAATTAACCAAATAGGTATCCATATTTAATTAATCTATATTAATTACTTCAAAATCATGGGTAATATCCACGGATTTTCCAAGCATAATTGAAGCTGAACAATATTTTTCAGCGGATAACTTTACCGCACGTGCAACCACTGAATCCTTCATATTTCTACCTGTTACTTTAAAATGTAAATGTATTTTACTAAAAACACTGGGAACAGTATCAACACGTTCAGCTGTTATTTCAGCAATACAAGCAATAACATCGTTGCGTCCTTTTTGTAAAATATCCATGACATCAAAAGAAGAACATCCCCCAACACCTAACAAAATCATTTCCATAGGCCGAATACCAATATTGCGTCCACCATGGTCTGGAGGACCATCCATAACAACAGTATGGCCACTACCACTTTCTCCTAAAAATGTTCTACCATCAACCCATTTAACAGTTACTTCCATTATAATTTTCTCTCTTCATAAAATAGTTATACAATTCTACAATGAGATTGCATATAAAATTGATTTTTTCACTATAATACGTCACTGTACATACAAAGTAGCATTTTAGTTAAACAGGGTAAGTTGACATGAGATTGATTAAACCAAGTAATAATCATCAGGAAGCATTAGACAATTTTTTACATCTTTGCCATACCAGAAGCTATCCAGCTAAAACGAATATAATTCGCCCGGGTGATGTAGGTGATAAATTATTATTTATAATTGATGGCTCTGTTAGCATTACTGTTGATGACGAAGAAGGACATGAACTGATTTTGGCCTATTTAAACAGAAATGACTTTATTGGTGAAATAGGTATTTTTAAAGGCTCAGAAACCAGAACAGTTACTGTAAAAACACGTACTAAATGTCAATTGGCCGAAATTTCTTATGACAGACTTAAACAAGCGCTAAAAAAAGAGTTACTTGAATATGCTCCAGATATTTTATATATGCTGGGCGAACAACTCTCAACCCGTCTATTAATTACCAGCCGTAAATATCAGGACCTTGCATTTATGGATGTTGAAGGCCGTATTGCACGTACCTTACTTGATTTATGCAAAGAACCAGATGCCATTACCCATCCAGATGGTATGCAACTCAGTATCACTCGCCAGGAAATTGGCCGCATAGTGGGATGTTCAAGAGAAATGGCTGGCAGAGTTTTAAAAGAACTGGTGGATAAAGAATTAATCTCAGCCCATGGCAAAACAATCGTTGTCTTTGGTACGCGCTAACTAACTACCCAGCTACTTAACCACTATGAGCAATGTTTTGCTTGTGTTTACCGGAGGCACAATCGGTTCAACTGTATTAAACAAAACAATTAATACCTCTGATAAGCAATGTTATAAATTACTAAATTTATTTGAACAATCCTATCCAGAGCCAAACAAGCTTAATTTTAATACTATTCAACCCGTTCTGTTGCTAAGTGAAAACCTTTTTCCTTCCGTCTGGGAAACGCTTATTGCAGCCATTGAAGCAGAAAATATTTCTCAGTATGATGGCATTATCATTACTCATGGCACAGATACATTAGCCTATACAGCTGCTGCATTGAGTCTTTATTTCAATACTATTAAAATACCTATTTTATTAGTATCCAGTGACTATCCGTTAGACAACCCTCAGGCTAATGGTTTAAACCATTTTATCTGTGCCATAGAATTTATAAAACAAAGAAAGGAAGCAGGCGTTTTTGTACCCTATAAAAACACCCACTCTGCGACTTTAGTACATTTGGGTACTAGGCTAGCTTCATCTCTACAACTGAGTGGCGACTTTATCAGCGTACAATCCAAAGCCTATTTACGTTTTGAACAAAATACTTTCCATCAACAGAACGCGATAAATCCTGTTGATCGTATAAAGATACAATTAGCACCAAACTATTCCACTCGTGTTTTACTTATAAAACCCTATCCAGGGCTGGATTATTCAAATTTTATAATAGATCATGTTGACGCGGTTATCCACGATCTTTATCACTCCGGCACGGCCTGTTCCACTGGGGATTGGGGAGAAAATTATTCGTTACTAAGGTTTATTCAACGATGCAGCAAAAAGAAAGTAGCCTTATATATGGCCCCTGCTATTAAAACAGCAGATGCTTATGACAGCACCCGAATATTAATTGAGCAGGGTGCTAAAGTGATATGGAATATGTCTTTAGAATCGGCTTACGTAAAATTGTTACTGGCTTATGGAAACTTTAATGACGCAGACTCAATAAATCAATTTTTACAACAAAATATAGCATTTGAAATAATTAGCAACTAATAATACTACAAGCACACTTCCTCGATCCCATAAAAAGAAGTTATAAGCTTTTATGATTACCTATAACGTATGCTTCACTAAACCTCAAAATTCTTGTCATCCCGACGTCAGGAGGGATCTTGGGGCCAGGTGCATCGCATGCAATCTAGATTTCTCCCGCTGGTCGAAATGACAGATAAGCGATTGGGAGGGCTTAGCATTGATTAAACACAGTCATCAATTTTAAAAATGGCTGAGGCTTGTGGATATTCAGGTAAGTTTTTATATTTATTACTATGCGGTCATAGCTAATTCGTGCTCATCTAAAAATGAATTATCCCTATTCATACAATCTTCATCTGTACGGTAATCATTAACAGCCGTTTTATATAAATGTAACAACTTAATGATTTCAGTAGGTAACATGGTTTCAAAGCCTATATGTTCATCAGGGTAAATATTCATTGTATTTTCGTTTTCTATTTATGATGAATTGATTATCTAAAACTAATATTTCAATTTCATGACATACCTCCATATTCGGATTAAGTTTTTTGCTTAGTTGCCGACAACTTTATACAACGTAGCATAGTTAAAGTCATTCAATGGTCTATAGTTACTGAGTAAAACCTTTTTATTTTCTGGAGTAGAAAATGCTAACCGCACCCGCCGTCTCTTTAATGAATCAGCTCAGCTGTTCAAAAAAAATGCTGCTAATTTCTATCGCATTTATAACGCCGCTGATCATTACAATGTATCTTTTAGTCACTGATGAATTGAGTACCATTCATTTTGCCCAAAAAGAGCAGTTAGGCGTTGAGTATATCGTCCCTTTGCGACAGCTTATTCAGCATTTTCCTGAGCATAGGGGGATGACTAATACTTATTTGTCGGGTAATGGAAGTTTCAAATCAAAAATACTTGAGAAAAGAAAACAGATTGCCGATGACATCCGTTTAATTGATAAGCTGGATCAGCGACTGGGAACAACGCTTGATACAACTGTACTTTGGAATAGTATTAAATCAAACTGGAATCGATTAGAGACAGACGCTTTTAATGGACCGGAAAAGGAAATATTTGCCAGGCATACTCAGTTGATTGCTGAAGTGTTAAGCTTGATTCTGCATATAAGCGACAGTTCCGACCTGACTTTAGACACAGAACTCGATAGCTACTATATTAAGGAAGCGGTAGTTACTCTGTTGCCTCAAGCAATAGAAAATCTGGGGCAGGCAAGAGGAATGTCTGCTGGACTTGCTACAAGGCAAAGTATCTCTCAAAAAGAAAGTATCAAACTGACTTCATTACTCTCAATAGTACAAACAAATATAAATGCACTTGAACGTGACATGCAGGCGTTAAGGCAATCAAACCCAGATTTGGCCAATGATATAGGTTCACATGTTAACCAAACATTGACCCGCTCAAAAAATTATCTTATGTTTCTGCAAACTGAAATCCTTAATAGCAGCCAAATTAGTGTTCATCCAAGCGCTGTTTTTTCTAAAGGAACAGAGATAATCAAACTCAATTTCAAATTACTGGATCTACTGGTATCTGAATTAGAGACTTTGCTGAATCAACGGATTGAAGGACACTATAGTCAAATGACTCTGCTGTTATCTCTGGTTATTGCTGTAACCTTATTAGCTATTTATTTATTTGCAGGATTTTATCAGTCTTTTAATACCGCCATATCCAAATTAAAAATAACCGCTGCTTCGCTGGCAACAGGAGATCTTTCTCAGCGTGTACATTTGGATAATAAAGATGAGTTTGCTGATCTGGCTGAATCTTTTAACACCATGGCTAATCATTTTTCTAATGTTATCAGCCAGCTGGATGTATCTATTGATACACTGGCTTCAGCTGCAGAAGAAATGTCCATCACCAGTCAGGAAACCAACCAGGGTGTTCAACAACAACAAGAACAAATTGAACAGGTTGCTACTGCAATGACTGAAATGGCAGCTACGGTACAAGAAGTGGCAAAACATGCGAGTGAAACTGCAATGGCAACACAAGGTGCACATAAATCCGCATTAAACGGCCAGGAAGCCGTTGAACATACCACAACAGTTATTAGAGCTCTATCAGATGAAATTGATCTCGCTACTACTGTGGTTCAGGAAGTGGCAGATGACAGTGACAAAATTGGTAGTGTGCTCGGCGTTATTCAAAGTATTGCAGAACAGACTAACTTACTTGCTCTGAATGCAGCTATTGAAGCTGCACGTGCGGGAGAAAATGGGCGAGGTTTTGCTGTTGTTGCGGATGAGGTCAGGACCTTAGCCAGTAGAACTCAAGAGTCCACAGAAGAAATTCATAAAATGATTGAGCGTCTGCAGACGGGGACTTCAAAAGCTGTTGATGTAATGTTGGAAGGGAAAAAACGTTCTGAAAGTACCGTGGTAGAAACAGACAAAGAAAACCAGTTACTACAAGAAATTGCTTCATCTGTGGTAAATATAGATGATATGGCCACACATATCGCCAGTGCTTCAGAAGAACAGGCAACTGTTGCAGAAGAAATGAGCAGAAACATTAGTAACATTAGCCATGTCACCGAACAGTCTGCCCAAAGTTCAGTACAAATCAGTCAAAGTAGTGAGGATTTAGCAAGATTGGCCTCGGATATACAAGTCATTATCAGTCGATTTAAAGTTTAGATTGTTATACAGATGGAATGTGAGTTATTCTATCCGCCTGTCAATTTTGACGTTTGTAAGTTAACTACGCAAATAGTGTCATGCCGACCAGCGGGACGACTGTATGGACACAGGAGGTAGGGCAATGCCGGGAGTGATTGCCGAGGAATCTTGAGTCTACGCACAACTTGAGTAACAAGATTTCTAGCGCCGGTCGATATGACAACCCATTTAACCTAGAAAAATCAGTTGGGTGCTAAATTCCATGCAAGTTCTTGAGTATCGTGTCTAATAAGGTCTATTCACACTCACCAATTTGGTGGGGAGGAAAATTGCTCCATGGTTTTGTAAAAAATCTGGTCGGAAAATCCTGCAGAATCACTCTTGATAAGGACTATGGCCATTATCTGCGAGTGATTATTTGTCTTTTCCGTCCAGATTTTCTACAAAATTCATGTCCAACTGATTTTTCTAGGTTTAAAGTGTGTAGCTTGTAAATTAATAGTCATCTTATTTAATCAAATAATCTCTCATCATACCCATGTCCTCATGCTCAAGGTTGTGGCAGTGGTACATAAACAACCCCTTAAAATCATTAAATGGTTTTAAAAATGTTACTCTTTCCCCTGGCATAACCAACGTAGTATCTTTCCAGCCATTGTCAACCAAGCCTTCGGCCACAGTTGCATGAGAATGTTGATGACGGATATTAACTTCGCGTTTGATGACCTGAAACTGTTCCCCATGTAAATGCATAGGATGAGGCATAGCCATACCATGTCCACCATGATAGCCATTATCAAATTGCATCAATTGCAAACTGTTAACTGGAATCACTTCGTCAGGACGGATATCGTTCATTTTATAAGACCGACCATTCAATAAAGCCGACATATGTCGCATTGATAATGCAATCTTTCTGGGGTTCTTTACATTTTCAGCATCACCTAAACGAAGCGGTGTTATCGGTGTTAACCGCTTTGGTAATGTATCATTAGAACGTGCTTTCTTAACAATCTTGACTTTTAATACAGGGTAATCACCACCTGCGGGTAATGAGCCACCTGACATCATTCCTCCCATACCGCGACGACCTCCCATCATACCACCGCCCATGCCTCCACGACGGCCCATCATGCCACCATGCATAGCAGCACCTTCGAAAGGAATACTGCGCAAAGTAAGCTCAGTACCTATACTTTTCTTACTAAAATCAATCCATAATTCTCGTCTTTCTGCAGGTGCTAACATCACATAAGGCATGGTTTCCGGTTTTTCGATCAAACCACCATCAGTACCGATGATAGTAACAGGTGAACCATCATCCCAAGCTAATTTATAAATTCTGGAATTAGAACCATTTAATAATCTTAATCGGTAAGATCTGTTTTCTACAGGCAACACAAAGTCAGGTTGACCGTTAATCATGATTTGATCACCCAAAAACCCCTGCATCCGTTGCATCATGTGGTTGCTGTATTGAAGCTGATTATTTCTATCAAAACTGCGATCCTGAATAACAATAGGCACGTCATATTGACCTTTAGGCAAAGCCAATGCCTGTTCCTTCTTATCGCTAACTATAATCAAACCGGCCAGACCTGAATATACTTGCTTGGCAGTTACACTGTGAGTGTGAGCATGATACCAGTATGTCCCAGCACGATTAAGAATTTCAAATTCATAAACGAATGTTTCACCATTATTTATCGCATACATGGGATTACCATCCATTTTGGATGGTACATGCAGACCATGCCAATGCAAAATAGACTCAGAAGGCAAATTGTTTTTCAGATAAATTCTAACTTTTTGACCGGTTTGAAAATGTAGTGTTGGTGCCAGATATGTTCCTGATAGATTTTCTACAGTTTTAGATGAACCTTTCAGGACCTTACCAAAAACTTTCCATACCCGGGTTTTGGGACCGTCAAAAATGGAAATATTGACCACTTCCTGTTTCAGCTCAATTTCAACATCTGCATGAAAATTTGCCGATGGTTTGTTAACTGCACCAGAGCTGGCAGCATGTACAAAAGCTGGATAGGTTGCCACAGCCGCTGCAGAGACCCCGGTATATTTCAAAAAATCTCGGCGTTGTGAGTTGATTTTGCTATTCATGGCACACCTCTTCAGCTACAATATTAGTTTATTAGATTACAATAATAGTCTAAGGTTCAAATTATGACAAGCTCTTCTTTGCTGATACTAGTTAACCTATCGCATGCTACTTTCGCTTTTGAGGTTTGTAGGTTAACTTCACAAACGGTGTTATTTCGACTAACAGGAAGAATCATGTGTCTAAGCACAACTTGAGCAACAAGATTTCTTTACACTTGCTAACTGCCTCTTAAAACTCGAAAGCAGTTATTCAAGTAAAATAAGAATTGATTGAGGCCTCTATTTATTAATAGAAATATCTAATAGAATTTAAATCTAACCTCTTAAGAGGTTAGATTTAGTCAGTACAATTTAAAAAATATCACTTATTTCCTTTGAGTTTTAATCGAGTCATATTGCATGCTCTTAGCCGCTCGATTTCTTTTCACTTGTTGATCCAGCATACTACCTGCAAAGGCATCGTCTACCTGTTCTTCCATTACGTCCAGTTTACCTTTCATTTCAGCTGAAGCTAATGGTAAATTGCTAACTGCTGATGCGGCTTCTACCTCTTTACGATATGTAATAATGGCTTGTTTAGCTTGATCTTTTTTTCCTTCTCTTAGCCATTGACTTAACTTTTTCTTCATTCTGCCTAAATTGTTTTCTACCCAACTCTTTTGATAAACTTCTTTATCTATAGATTGCAGAGCCTGAATACGCTGTTCCGGAGCAACTACGGCCAAAACTAATGATTCTGAATCCACTTGTGATTGTAACTGCTCTCCATCAACTTGATAATTTAGTCGCATTGTACCTAAAGAAACAGAACCCATATTTCCTGTGGGCACATTTAAGGTCATTACAAAATGTTTGTTAGTATTCGATAACATTTGTCCAGTTGCGATTCTAATGGTTGATGCACCGACATAAGTCATCGGATACCCACCCGCATCAATTAATTTAACGCCATCGCCCAGGGATATTTCCAGAGTACTGCTATTAGCATATATATTTCTAGTATCATTTAAATCTCTGGCAAGAATAGCCCCCAGTCCAGATAAATCTTCAAGATAAGAATAATGTCCCATGCCATAGTCAGCCAGTTTAGCCATAAGATTTTCATTAAAGCCTAAACCCATACCTATGGATGATAAAACAGCACCATAACGAGTAGCTGTTGCTGCCATTTGAGCCAGTTGCTCTGGATTTGTAATTCCCTGATTAGCCTGACCATCTGATAGCAGTAATATTTTACGAGCTCTTTCACTGTGATTATTTTCCAATAATCTCAATGCTGCATTTAAGCCATCACTCATATTAGTTCCACCTGATGCCTTAATTGAACTCACCACATTATTTAAATAGCCACGGGTAGCTGCTGTAACGTTAACTAATGGTGATTGAACAATTGCATTATCTGCAAATGAAACCAGGGCAAAACGATCATTATTTTGTAATCGCCCTAACACATCCCATATGGCTGCTTTTGCATAAGGCATTTTTTTTTCCTCTGACATAGAACCGCTTCGATCTAATACAATAATCATATCGGTTGCACGTTGCCGCTGTCGAATATTGTTCACTGTGGGAGGAACAAATGTCATATCCAAAAAAACCGTGTTTGCCCCATGCTGAACTAATTTGGTTTGTGACAATTTACTTTGTATCTGTATTTGCTTAGAGCCTTGCCAGGGTGTCTGAGGCATATTTCTAGCCCAGGCTATTTGAGTTGCTATAATTATTAATAGGACTATTTTACTGGTTTTATATAAGACATTCATTTTCACTCTCCTGTTGGGTTAAGGTGGGTATAGCTTACCCAAAGGAAGTCGTTGATTTTAGACATGGAGTTGTAAAATTAACCGCTTGATTTTTTACATAATATTTACAATCGATAATCTAATAATGACTAAAATGATTATTCATCACTGAAACTGAATATATGATGTCCAAACTTAAATTACTTATCGTTGAAGATGAACAAGCCATTTTACAAGGCCTTGTTGACGTCTTTATTTATCATGGCTTTGAGGTTGATTCGGCTGACGATGGAAAAGTTGGATTAGAAAAAGCACTCACTGGAAAATTTGCTTTAGTTTTGCTGGATGTCATGTTGCCCTCTATGGATGGTTTTACAATCTGTAACAAAATAAGAGAACAGGATAAGAACCTGCCTATTATTATGCTGACGGCTAAGTCTTCTGAAGAAGATATTATTAACGGCTTAACTTTAGGTGCTGATGATTATATTGCCAAACCTTTTTCTGTCAGAGAACTGGTGTTAAGAGTCAATACAGTACTTAAAAGATCAAAGCCCCATAACCATGAAAATTCAATTTTGCAAATTGGCCATATTCAGATTGATACGGCTAATTTAATCCAGCTGAATACAGCTAACCCCTATCACTTTTCCAGGCGTGAATTAGAAATCCTTTATTATTTACAACATAATTCAGCACGACCTGTATCCAGAGAAGAATTATTGGAACAAGTTTGGGGCTATAAACAAGCCGATGCTATTGAAACCCGAACCGTTGATATTCATATTGCAAAATTACGTCGTAAAATTGAAACTGATCCAAAACAACCAACTCTGATTGTAACAATTAGAGGTGAGGGCTATCGTTTGATTCAGACAAATAAATGAAAACTATTACACTTAATCCAGACAAACAAAAAAAACGCTTACGCTGGATTTTACTGCTTTTTTTTATAGTCTTGTCATTGCCTGTTTATTATTTATTACAGACAGTCTATACACAATTAGAAAACCAGGCCTATATTAATGCTCGGCATCAAGCGGAAAAACTGGTTGCTCAAATAGAACGTAATTTACAACAGCTATTGGAATCAGAACAAAATCGACCCATAGCCGAATACAGTTTTTTTAATATACTGGAAAACCCTCTACTATCAGAATCTGCCGGGGTTAAATTTTCCCCTTTGTCTGAAGTGCCTCCAAAGACTGATATTAAAGGTCTGGTAGGATATTTCCAGATAAATACTGACGGCTCATTCCATACTCCTGCATTACCTGATTTGGGACAAGATAATATATCGGGCTTAAGTCTTTCTGAGCTGGAACGTCGACTGGTGTTAAAACAACAATTGCGGCTGTTATTATCTAGCAAAACACCCCGACGAAAGGACTCAAACCTAAAACAGGCGATCAATCGCACTCAATCAATTAATCAGATCTTTAAAGCAGAGTCAGCAGCAAAGCAACAGCAGTCATACATCGAAGAATTTAAACAGGATAAAATTATTGTGGCTAATAATATGCCATCAACAATCAAAGCATTAGAGATAAAAAAACATTCACCAGACTTTCAATTTCATACCGATGACATTTCCACAAACAAATTACCACAAACCCTGAATAAATCAGCAAAAAAATATAGAACCAGAAAAGAAATAGTACAATTACCAGACCAGACCATGGCAAGTAGTTATTTTAACAAGCCTAAAGAACAAGCCGAGTTTGCTATACCTGAACAAGGAAGCATAGATACAACAAACAAAACTCATGCTTTGGGAACGATTAATCCCGCGGACTCAAGCATTAATATATTTAGTTTTGAAAGTGAAGTTACACCTTTACAACTGTTATTAATAGGCCAGGATTACTTTTGCTTTTATCGTTATGTTTGGCATGATAACAATCGATATACACAAGGATTTATCGTTAAAAACAATGATTTTTTAATGGCAACGGCATTACCTTTGTTAAATTCAACAGAATTCAGCAATTTGCTTTTTTTAAATCAGAGTCATTTACTGCTTAAAATAAACATCTCTGCCTCAAAGCCACAATACAAACTTTATAGCCATCAACTATCCGTGCCTTTTCAAAACCTGGAACTGATTGTAAATGCTGCTAAGTTATCTGACGTTCCAGGCGAATTACTTATTGATTTAATTGCTCTTTCTATTTTTAGTATTTTTTTTATTGGTTTTATCTTTTTCTATCGTTTAGGCAGCCGCCAAATTGCTTTAGCCAAACAACAACAAAACTTTATTTCTGCTGTTAGTCATGAACTCAAAACTCCTCTTACCTCTATTAGAATGTATGGTGAAATGCTGCGTTCTGGATGGATAAAGGATGAAACTAAAAAACAAAATTATTATGATTTTATTTTTTTTGAAAGTGAACGGCTTTCACGCTTAATTGCAAATGTTTTACAGCTTGCACGTTTAGGACATCAAAAACACAATACTGAAATTATTATTACTTCCGCTCAAGATTTATACGCTCGTGTTTCATCCAAAATTGACGCACAAATAGAGGCCTCTTCTTTTAAATTGAACATATTGGAAACGAATAAAAAGTCTGCATCAATTGAAATTAAAGTAGACGAAGATGCTTTCTTTCAGATTGTGATTAATCTGGTTGATAATGCAATTAAATTTGCTAATAAATCAAATAATAAAAGTATAGATATCGGTTTTGAAATCTCAAAAAATGCTAAGTATGTTAATTTCTATATTCGCGATTATGGCCCAGGAATTAAAAAAGATCAGATGAAGAAAATCTTCCAGTTATTTTATCGCTCAGGGGATGAACTAACTCGAACTACCCCGGGGACAGGCATAGGACTTGCCTTGGTTGCTCAATTAGCCGAATCCATGCATGCGAGTATTAATGTAGTCAACAAACACCCAGGCACTGAATTTCAAATAAAATTGCCTACTATCCAAAATTAGAACTTAACTGCTACATGAGTCCTTTCATTGTCCGAAGAGGTGAGTTAGAATCTGTATGTATAGCTATTGAATTTGGGGAGGTATCCCATGAGCAATCAATCAATTACCGAGTACCTATCGAATCACGCATTTTTTTCTGAGCTTAATGTCGAGGTGGTGAATTATCTTTGCCAGTACGCGAGTGTGCATAAGATCAAAAAAGGGCAGACCCTGTTTCGACAAGGCGAACCTGCCGACAAGTTTTATATTGTCCGCAGTGGTCAAATATCGATACAAATCCCTGCATTACTGGGCCCAACATTAGAAATACAAACTCTGGGTAAAGACCAGGTTTTGGGCTGGTCCTGGTTAATTTCCCCCTATCAATGGAGTTTTCAGGCCAAAACTGAAGAAAACACAGAATTACTGGAGTTTGACGGCACCACCATACTGGCACGATGTGAACAAGATCCACAATTTGGCTACGTGCTGTTAAAGAGATTTGCAGAATTAATGGCCGAACGACTTGATGCTGCTCGCTTGAAAATGATGGACGAATGGAACCCCGCCGGTTTTGCCTAATATGTATACATACAATTTGTCCCAAAAGTTCTTGCATTTTATTCCTGCTCCCACCTTTCTCCCTTAGAAAAGAAGACAAGGAGCTAAAACCTCTAGAACGATCTATATGTCATTCCGAGTGAAACGAGCAATATATCTGTCCCTACTGTCATCCCGCTGGTCGGAATGACACCGTTTGTGAAGTTAATCCAGTTTTAAGTCAAAATTGAGAGTAACCTGCAATTGATTAATAGTCATAATGTTTTTTTACTGTTAATAATTTGAGTAAACCAGACCTTCCAGCGCAGATATTTTTCTTCTAGTGCATGAGATTCATTTATTGGTGAAATAAGCTTTGACTCTCTGTTATAAGCAGCTGGAAGATTTTTAGCAAGAATAGCTACTCCTATCAAACCTGAATGCTTCTGTAATAGATTAAACACTGGAGCAGGACTACATAAAGCAATCCCCTGTTGAATACAAGGTAGGGCTGATAATCCTCCTGACAGAAAAACTTTGTGAATTTCAGCCTGCTGATTGAATTCTTCCAATATCAGCACCACTCGAAATATTATGCCTTCCAATAATAAACATGCAACCTGCTGTTTTGTTAATTCATCAGTCGCTTTGGAAAACTCCAGGCCTATATCTTGACGAAAATAAGGTGCTCCAACCCCACTGGGTTCAGCAATGCAATAAATATCTTCAATTGCAGCCAGATGTTCCATTTTACAACTCTCAAAAGGATAGGGCTTAAGTGCTGCAGAAATTGAGTTAAGTGAACCTTCAACAGCCTTATACATACACTCGTCTGTATCCTGATAGACCATTGTATTTAGATAACCAGTATTTTCCATATTTACAAGTTCAGCTGTATAGCGAATGACAAAACCACCTGTACCTAAGTTAACCAGTACTTCTGAATCATTTTTTTCAATGCTTGCCAACAACGCAGCCGATTGATCAGCAACGCTAGTCACAAGAGTAGTCCCATCAACAAGTTCCAGATTTAAGCCAGTGGATGAACAAATTTCAGGTAAAATTTGTAATGGAATTTTAAAAATATCAGATAAATAATTAGACCATTGCCCAGTATGCATATCCATCAACTGCGTTCTAGCAGCCATGGAAGCATCTGTCAGATAAAATTTTCCAGCGGTCCAGTGCCAGATTAAAAAACTATCTAAAGTGCCAATACAAAGTTTATTACTAAGCAAACCTTGTAATAACTCAGGTTGATTCTGAAACAACACCCGTACTTTTGGAGCAAAATAATAAGCCGTTAAAGGCAATCCAGAGATTTTTCTGATCTGGAAATTATGAGCTAGTAATTCCTTGCACGTTGATGCTCCCCGGTTATCCTGCCATGAAATAAGTGAAGTCACGGGAAGTCCATTATTTCTATTCCAAAGCAAAAAAGATGAGCGTTGATAACAAAGACCCAGTGTAGGTTTTGCTAGGCAATGTACCTGACATTTTTCTATCAATTGTTCCACAGTTGCCAGATAAACCAAAGCATCACTGACATAATGGCCCTGGTTGATAGATATTTTAGGTGCAGGAAGTGAAAAAATTGTTTCAAATTGTAGATTATCTGTACAAACTGCCGCTTTTATAGCTGTTGTTCCCAGGTCAACAACAATTGTGTTTAGTGTAGTAGCCATTTTTGTGTGCACGCTTTGACTTCTGCCTTTTGTCTAACCAGATCCCACTTCAATGTTTTTGCACAAATTGCAGCAATTTGTATTAATTCAGCTTCCGTCATTCTATAGAGAATAATTATAGGTATGCGTCTGCGTAGTAGATCCTCCAGATGAAATACCATCTCATGCTTTAAACAAAAAATTAAATCTGCAACAATCAGTGGCACTGTTGTCGTAATTCGTTCGGCTAGATGCGGGGCTTTCTCTATGATATAGAAAATTTCTGCAACACGATTTCCATGTCTACGTAATAACCATAAAGTACTTTCACTATCTATACCTATACTGTGTGCCTTTGCGGTCATATTGATTGACCATATTTTAAAATTTCCTTCGGGTAGCCATGGAAAAGAGGTAATACCGGTTTTGCTTGTTGTATTGTTTGCCAGATATTCGCAGACAGCATTGACTATTTTTTCCCCATCCTCACGTGATGAGGTCAGTTTTCCACCTATAGAATGAAATAAACCTGTTTTTTCTGATTTCAATTCCCATTCTCGTGTTATTTTAGAAGGCGAGCTTAGCGTACTGTGCTGTAATACCCTAAGTCCGACAAATTGACCTTGTATATCTTTTTCTGTCCAATGTGTTGTTAAAGCAAGATTTGCTTCGTTTAGCAGATAATCAATATCTTCTTTGTCAACAGTCAGGTTGTTAATATCCCCCTTATAATCGGTATCAGTAGTACCTAACAGTGTCAAACCATACCAGGGAATAATAAAGAATACCCTGCCATCACTTCTGGCAGTTAATAGTAGTGCTTCCTTATCGAGTACTTTAGGAAGAATTAAATGAACGCCTTTAGACAAACGACACCATTGCTTTTCTGGATGTGATGTAGATAACCAATGTCCAGTGGTTGTAACCACTGCGGATGTTTGAATAGTGTAATTATCTCCGCTGATTTTATCGCTTAATACAGCACCGGTAATAATATCGTTTTCTTGCAAAATATCAGTAACTTGACAATAATTTAAGCAAGTTGCTCCCGCTGCACATGCACCATCAATAATTTCCAGTACAAAACGGGCATCATCCGTTTGTGCATCCAGATAAGTAAAACCACTTTTAAGATATTTAGTATCAAGGTAAGGAAAACGATGTGAAAATGTTTCAGCATCAAAATGCTGATGCGTTTGTTGAGAATGAGATGTCCCAGCTAAAATATCATATATCGACAGCCCGATTTTTAACCGTAACGTCCCTATTCGACTGCCTTTATTAACAGGTACACCAAAACGAAGTGGCCAAACACGGTAAGGCGCAGCATCGATAAGTCGTTGTCTTTCAACGAGTGATTTTTTGACCACCCCAAAGTCCATGGTTTCCAGATAACGTAAGCCACCATGAATCAATTTACTGGAAGCAGATGAAGTACCACTTGCCCAGTCACCCTGATCAACGATAATGACTTTTAGACCGCGTAAAGCCGCATCATAGGCAGTCCAGGCACCGTAAATACCGCCACCACAAACTAACAGATCAAACTGCTCTTGTTGGGCAGGGCTTTGAGATCTTTGCATCAGTCCCTCAAAAGTAATGCTTTCGCAGGATCATCAGTTATCAAAATATCAACCTCCAGACTTAATGCTTTTTTAATTTCCTGTTGCGTGTTACAAGTATAAGTCACTATCAGTTTGTTATGATCTCGCATAAAGGAGACTAACTCAGTGTTTAGTGTACTAATGGGATGACATGCACCCGCAAGAAAATTATTTTTGTTAAAGTTTTTTTTAACTTCGGAGAGAGAATCTGAGTCCTTAAAAGCTAAAACCAGAGGAATCTTTGTTCCCAGTTGATTAGCATATTGCAAACAGTTCAGATTAAATGATGATATAAAAACATCCCAATTTTTTGATGAGCCTATAATCTGCAGGCATTGTTGCATTTTAAGCTGATGTCTTTGAGTATCTTCCCAGTCGCGATTCTTTATTTCGATCTGTAATTTGCAGCGATCCCTATACTGATCAACAAACTCCTGTAGACATAAAACAACTTCAGCTTCAGCCCCGTTAAAATACGCCGCAAAATTAATTTGTTTAAGTTGTTCATAATTAAAGTCATCGATGCGTTTGCCAGGGTAACCCAATTTATCGAGAAAGTGGTCATGCCATAAAACAGACACTTCATCTTGAGTTAACTGTACATCTGTTTCAATACCATCAATTGCATACATTAATGCTTTATCAAACGCCAGACGGGTATTATCTGCAGCTTCTGTTCTTGCTCCACGGTGTGCGTATATCTGACAGAGTTTTGATTGCCTGGTTTTCATTTTTTTGCTGACCTTGTTTTTTAGACTTCATCTATATTAAAGAAACTGCTAAACACTTTTCGGGAATAAAAAATCTCGTAAATATGGACAATCCTATCCTATATATAGTTTCTTGAAAAAGCACTTGTTGCTCCTCCAACTATGATTTAATCAACACATAAACACTTTGCTAATATGCCTGTTGATAGCTAATGTTGTCATTAAATCAGCCCCCCGCAATGATCGTTCCTAAAATCATATAGTAAATATGTGACCCAGTTTATTCAATTCCATAAAATATCAACTATACTTAGTTTTTTTATGGTTTTATATCACAAGATAAGTTAAGATTTAACTTGCATTAACTTACTCAACCGAGAGATACTGCACAGTTTTTTATTTCTTAATAAACTATTCTGAATCTACGCACTAGTTATTTCCAAATAAACGGATATTATTTTACAGGTATAGATAGAGTTATTTTTTCAGTCAATTAAACTAATATCCAAGACCAACAGGAATTTACTTCAGTTGTTTTAGACAATTGATTCAAAAGGCATATTTATGAATTTTTTTAAAAAACCGTTCCATTCTTTTCTCACAATATTCCTACTAGGTTTGTTTTCATCACAGAACACAATCGCAGATAGCTATCCATCCTTAACAGATTCAATCGATCCTGTACTTCAACGTAATTTAGAAAGAGTAATAAAATCGATAGGGCTGGAACATGCTGTTAAAAGTAAGCAACTTAGCCTCGATTTAGTTGATATTACTGATCTGAATAACCCCAGAGTTGCTGCAATTAACGGAGAGAATATGGTTTATGCCGCCAGCCTCCCAAAAATTGCTATTCTTTTAGGTGCATTCGTTGAAATAGAACGCGGCAAAATGAAACTGGATAAAAAGACGTATAACACACTGGTTGAGATGATTAGATACTCATCTAATCAGGCAGCAACAAAAATGTACCATCGTGTAGGCGAAGCAAGAATTGCGGAAATTCTGCAGTCAGATCGTTATAAACTTTACGACCCTGCCGAAAATGGAGGGCTTTGGGTAGGCAAAGAATATGGCAAGGCAAAGGCATGGAAACGTGACCCATTGCACAACCTTTCTCATGGTGCCACTGCACTGCAGACTGCTCGCTTTTATTATATGCTGGAAACAGGCCAATTAGTTTCTGAACCTTGGGCCAGTAAAATGAAAGAGATTTTGTCCAAACCTGCCATCCATCACAAATTTGTCAAGGGCTTAGAACAAAGTCGTCCAGGTGCTAAAATTTATCGTAAATCCGGTTCTTGGAGAACTTGGCATGCTGATAGTGCAATAGTCGAAAGCGGTGGCCATAAATTCATTGTAGTTGCTCTGGCAAAAAACCCTAACGGTGGTAAATGGCTACAGAAAATGATTGTACCGATGTATGATCTTATTGTTCCAAATGTACTGGCAGTAAACAGTCATCAACTATATCATTAATTTTTTCAAGTAGAACTTCTGAGGGTTTTCCATCAACTCTTACATTATGAACTGACTGAAATTTTTTTATGGCCCTACGTGTCTTAGGGCCTGTTTTGCCATCCACTCCCCCCACTGAATAACCCAGTTTTTCAAGTGCAGCCTGAATATTAACAATCTGTAATCGCTGCTTACGTTTTTCCTCATAACCTATAAGTTGTTTTCCAAAATTCGCAGCAACAGGGATACCCTCTTCGGTTACCGACTGATAAGGGTGCATGGATTCAATCACTCTATGAATACGGGTTCCGAGAGTCTGGTGATCCACTGCTGAATTTTTGTATAGTACATTGGAAAGTAGCGTCACTATGTAATCAAGATGCTTCTCTCCCACAGGCGACTCAACAATTGCTACTGAATTCATGTAATTTCTGACATTGCCATGATATTTCTTACACACAAAATCTGGCTCCGGTTCACATTTGTATAATGATCCCGATTTGAAATAAACTGCTGATTCAGCCAATGCAGGTGATGAAGCATAACGTATTCTGCGTTCAGTCATGTATAACAACCGCTTGATCTCTCGACTGGAAAAGGCATCTACAAGTCGCCCCTGTTCCATTCTCAGGCTATATAACATGAGCTGCCTTGAAGTACCAAAACTTGAACTAGCCGATGCTTTTTTCTTTCCATAATGGGTAAAGAAACTACCTTGGCGAAACATCTCTGGATCCAGCCCGTTACGGCTGATTGGATCAATAAAGGTTTTTACAAATAACTGGTTAAGTTCTTTACGGGGAGTGTTATTGAAAAACTGAATGGATTCATCATCTCCCAGCGGATAATTTTTACCATACTGTACCAACAGCATTGCCTGCTTCATTACGGTTGCTGCTGCAGCATTTGAACTTGCAGATAACATCCAGTCTAGCCATTCCCATAAATTTCCCTGATCCCCTATTCTCAACGCTCTAATAGTCTTTTTTTTGCTAACAGGGTTCCAGATACGAACGGTATGGTGGTCTGTATAAATAAAATTATCCGCTGTAATGATAGTTTCTCGCAGTATCTTTTTTCTAGCTTCAGTATCATCTGGGTAAATATCGGCAAGTGCCTGAAACAATGCCAATCCCACTAGTATTTTTCCAACGCTACCTACATTTTGTCTAAAATCACCTCGATATTCTGCATAAAAAGGGTGTTTGGGGTCTGAAACATCCAAAATTGAAATTCCATAGCGTTTATGAGACTTCCCCAGCAACTTAATAATTCTGGCAGTAAAATCCGGATCCGGCTCAGGCAGATTAAGTTGCGGGTAATCTAATAACTGTAGTTCAACATATTGATTAGGTAATAAAGCACCTGGTGGCTGTTTGCGTCCTCTCATTTCTCCAAGTACTGCTAGTCGTGCTGCTTCCACACGTCTTATACCGGTTTCCTTGTATCCATCTAAAGGATATGCAGATACAACAACCGGCAATAGTAAAACAATCAATAGCTGTAATTTAATAATAGTTCTCATAATTATTCCAGTACTTCACTCATTTTTACCAGTCCATCCATATTGTTTTGAAGAGCCTTGTCCATCGCCACTAAATAAGAACTTTTCTGGGCCTTTCTACTTTGTAAAAATGGTCTTAATTGAAATAATTGTAACTTACCATTATAAAAACCAAATTCGACATCAGCCGGAGCAGGATTGTCTTTATCGTCTATGATTGATGGAAATGTATCAGGTAACTCTTTGGCAAATTGTATTAACTGCTTTATTTCATCTGGTGTTAACACGCTTTCAGAACCGCTGACCGGCAATTTTACAATACCACCCTTTGGTGATGGAATTTTTCGAAAAGGTGCTGTAGCAGTGGCTAATAAGAGTACAGACCCATCCCTTTTATCTATCCGCAGAGATTCAGAAGATTGTCCATCAACGGCACCGCCTACTCCTTCATTAATGGCAATAGACAATATATTTGTATCACCGGTATCAATATCTTGTGTAATCATGACACCGGATTTTTCATTAGCAACAGTCTGCATTATCAATATTGCCGGATAAACATGCTGAGGAGTTTCCATCAGTGATTGCCGCCAGGAAAATGCACGTATGGAAAATGGTGAAGCCCAGACTCTACTAATTCCTTTAAATATATTATTTATACCAATCACATTAAACAAGGTCAGGTTTAAACCTGCTCCGGTAAATCCAGGTAAATCTTCTACATTGGTATCTGAACGAATAAATACTCCGACATTTGTATTTCCGAAAGTTTTAATCATTGATTTACGTAATTCGTTACGAAATTTATCGCCTAAATCAGTATTGATAACGATGTCATAAATCTCGGTACGGAAAGTCTCCGTTACCTGTTTACGCAGATCAGAATCTGTGGGCAGGGCATGGATAATTGCATACTGACTCTCCATCCATTCAAACACCGTCTGTTCCGTATTTTTGTAGGGTTTATCCAACACAATTGCACGAAATGCGCCAAACGGAATAGCTATTGCTTTTGCAACTTTTTCTGGATAACGATAATGCAATTCGCCCAGTTTAGCCGCTTTAGGTCCGACAATACGACCAGAATGTGTCGCCCTAAGAAAATCCAGATCTATCATGCCCCGTACGGTAAGATTTAGCTTTTTAAGATCTGGTTTAATAACAACATTTTCTTGTCTGGTTTTTGTATCAAAAAATTCTCTCCACTGCTCTGAATCAGCATTAATTTCTACCACACCGCTTGGACTAACCGCCAAAACAATCATTTCACCGTCATGAACTTTTAGTTGTGCTAAAAGACTTTCATTGACGGTAACATTGGGGATTCCCAGGTTTCTTGCCAATAACTGTATATGGGAAAGTGGATTACCTTCCCCAACAGTGATAATACCTGCAATAGGAGGAAGATCGGCAATAGTTTCCGGTAATAGATAAATACCTTGTGAATCGAATGCTTTAAATTCCTTGATATCCGGTTTTGCATAAAGCCTGCCTCTAACCAAACCTGGATTTAGAGCATGGAATCCTATTCCAATCTGCTGATCAAAAATTTTGTGTGTTACTCCAACAATTTGGTTACCATCACGAATTAGTGCATCCAGATTTTGCGAGAAAAATAACATAGGACTACCACGCAGCATATCCTGAATAAACAAACTTGCTTTAGGTTCAATTTCAGTTAGTTTCATCATCGACCGATAAAATTGAAATCGTAACCTCTGCATACTCCAACCTGGTACACGAGCTAGATAGTTCAATTCCTTTAGATAGGTTTCTAAAGGAATTTGATCATGGTTCAATCGGACTATGGAATCTTGTATTGCATTCAAGCTTCTTTGGTTGATGTGGCCCGTGCCATAAGCTGCTAGTGCTGCATCTTGTAACCAGGATATACGCCTCTGACGACTGACTTTTTCCTTTCTACTTCGAAGTTGATTACTGGCCCTAAAGTAAACGGCTTCAACTGCAAGACTCAGATCCATTATGCGTAGTCTTACTCTTACGTTTCTTATTTTTGGAAGTGCATCACGAAGATCGGCTAGCAGTCTAGCAGTCGCAGCATAGTGATTTCCGGCACTATTATATGAGCTATAAGCTACACTTGCATCACGTAACAGCTTCTGTAACCATGGCCCACCAGAAAATCTTCTTGCGTTTTTCTCCAGCAACTCAGGCAAAGGAGGAGATTGGAATACAAGGTCTATTTCCTTAGCCAATTCCATATATTCAGCCAGGTTATGATGTTTATTTAACTTTGCCGCATACAGCCGAACTAGCTCGGCATCTCCTGAATCGGGGGATACGTGAATTTTAGTACGCAGAGAGGCAAAACCTTCATCCTGTTCAACCAGAGAAACCGACATTTGTCTGACTTTCTGAACTGATGCAGTGTCTGCTCCATGAGCTAACAGCTGAGTGCCAATTCGCAAAGCAGGGTAACGCTGTGTGATCCATTCAGGCTTTGCTACTAGAGCTGTGAGTAGTTTCCTGGCTCCATCCCTTTCGTTTTCTTCCTGAATAGCACCGCGATAAAATTGACCTTTTTGTAAAATCCAGCCGTTATCCGTTCTGATTAAAAATTTTTCAATTAACAGCTGGTTATACCAATCAACAAAATCATTACGAGCCAGCGTTTTTTCTGTATCAATCCCTGCTAACAAATTAGCAATCCAATACCCATTTTTTTGTAGTATTACTGTTTTATTGCTCGGTTTTCCATGCTGCTGTCCACCTCCATGTTCTCTACAGGCATAAGGTACTGGCGGTAAAATTTCACCATCATTACAATACCAGAGAACACGTATAAATGGACCTTTTGGATTATCCTTCATAGCAACAATCCAGTTTCTATACTCAGTTGTCTGAGGCGAAACGCTCCACACCGAAGCAGAGAATAAAATCAAGGCAACAGCTACTAAATATAATTTGTATTGACGCATAATCAGGTCTTTTTATCAGAACACTAACGAAACATAGAATAAACTATTCGCATATTATCACAGCTCAAAATTAACTAAAGTCTTTAAATTATCCAGTTCATTTTTGATAGCACAGCAAAAATAACACTTGTAAACAAACAAAATTAACTCTCACGTGCAATTGCTGCCGCAGCTTTATTGTATTCTTTGACCAGCATGATGCCACATATAAGCCACAACACAACCAAAGATACGTTAAAAATAAAAAACTGTTTGGTCGACAAAGACAACAACTGAACGCCTATTAATACGGTAATAGCCGCCAGTCCATCTCCTACACGTACGTATAAAGTATCTATGGTCGGCTTCCCTAAAAATTTCATTTTGCTATCAACAGGGAGCCATAGTACATGTCGAGCTGTATTGTTGATCGAATAGTCTGTTGCATTTTCTGCTATTTTCATTATCTTGACGATCACAAGAATAGGCAACAATGCCATAGTAGTATATGAAATCAAGGCGATAACGGGAAGTAGCATCAGAATAGCCCCAAAACCGCCCAACTTAAGTAGCCGCGATGCAACAATAGACTGCAAGAATAGAGCTATAATATTTACCCAGAAAAAGAAATCGCCATAAAATGCAGTCGTTCCATCACGGGTATATTCGAGCATCTCTTTTGAATCAGTTATCCCCAGCTCGACAGCTTGATTTGCCAATACATCCTGAATAACACGAAATAATAAATTTTCGCCATTGGTGTTAACCCAGTTAGCTAACAATGTAACTAGCGCTGCGAACAACATAAAACGGCTGAAAAAAATCAGTCTGGCTCCGCTCATCACTGACCCGGTTTTTTTTCCAGACAATAGAGTGGGTGGCTCCTCCATAGGATTTTTCTCATCAGATGAAGTTTCTTTTCGATGCAATGAATCAACAATTCGAGTCAATTTGATAGACAGAAACAGGGGTATAGTAGCAACGACAAGTAGAAACTCTGTAGCTATAATACCGGTATCAACAAACATATCGACCAGCCAGGAGCCCGCAACTGCACCGGAAGTTCCTCCCATGGCTATGAGTGGTAATAATCTTTTACCCCGTTCATCATTGTAGATGTCAGCACAAAAAGTCCAGAATTGGGCAACAACAAACACCCCAAACATACCTACCCAAAGATAGAAAATAATCCCGGAAGCGGGTAACTGATCAACAAAAAAACCAGGTTGTAAAAACCAGAAGATTAACATATTGGAAATACAGAACAGAGTAGCCCGTGTTATTAATGTGACACGTTTCCAGCAGGCTGATAAACGACCGTACCATCCAATGACAAACAACAGAAATATACTTTGAACGAAACTTGAATAGGCTCTAACTTCCATCTTCGTCAAACCTGATATATCTGAAACTGCAACCCAGCCTTCCCGTAACGGCTTTACGAAGTAATATGCACAAAGAATAAGAAATACATTTGTAAACATCAACATTGCTATGTAGCCTTCTCCAGCTCGCACTTCGGTGAAAATCTGAAGAAATCGTTCTGTCCTTGTCAGTTGCATATTATCCATTCGTTGAATCATCTCAATCCTTTTCTGTAAGTAAGGTTGGGGGAACTAAAAATGCTGGGTTATTGCAAGCCAGAAACTCATTGATTATGAATCAGCATCCATGATTTTCTGCTGACAATATCATATTATGTAAATAATCTAAAATATCCGAGTCTCAAAAATCTAATTATTATTAATTAGAGATCACAATAACTTATCTGAATTATAGCTATATCCATGATCTTAACGATAGCTTTTAAAAATTTAAACTCTGTAACTAACACTGCTAAAACTGAACATATCGTTTTTGTCATTGTCTCTTTAGAAACTATGTCTTTTTATTAGACAATGCATAATAAATAAACCTAGAAAAATCAGTTGGACATGAATTTTGTGGGAAATCTGGGCGGAAAAGACAAATAATCACTCGTAGATAATGGCCATAGTCCTTATCAAGAGTGATTCTGCAGAATTTTTCGTCCAGATTTTTCACAAAACCATGGAGCGATTTTCCTCCCCACCAAATAGGTGAGTGTGAATAAACCTGATTAGACGCGATATTCAAAAACTTGCATGAAATTTAGCGCCCAACTGATTTTTCTAGTCAGCTATAGTAAGAACCAGCAAAAAGAAGTGGGAACCCTCAGAATAGGGTTTTTGTTTGTAAACAAACAACCCTTATCGTTGGAGGTGTTCCCACTATGAAGAAGCGTACCTATCGTACAAA
>JAKIUK010000103.1 GCA_021647585.1 Methylococcaceae bacterium | reverse complement strand
GAAACACACATACAATGCTTTTTTGTGCAAGTCCTTCAACTTGACCTAAAGACACTTAGACTTGAGGCTTTATAAATCAAAGTTGCGCAACCTTTTTTGAGGGTAGAATGAACTCCGAAACTTTAGTAAATAGTGTCAGGTTAACAAATAAAAGTTGCCCCTAAAATATTAAATGAAACCCGAATGTTCAATGTATTGATGTTTTGAAAGTACGCCAGGTTGACGGATTAATATTTTTCTATAAATGTTCTCAAAAAAGCCAACATGTGACATTATTTTGCATAAGAAAACACTACCATATTCAGTTTATTGGTTAGATGCTTAAAATTTACCATTCAAACAAACATCCCTGTTCATTTTATTCTCCTAAAGATTATGATAAACACTAACGGATAAAATAAACCGTTATTCATCACTAATATGGAGATTGGAATTATTTTTATAAGTAAATTGTAATGACGGATTTTGAATTTTTTAAGTAGCTTAAGTTATGTTAGATCTCTAGTTATCAGGTTAAGTGTGAGTTACTGGAGCTAAGTGTTTATAAAGTCTAAAAAATGTGAAGTTATTCACATTAGCTGTGGATAACTCTGTGGATTAATATTGATGACGGGCACTTAAGTCATGTATTTACTGCCCTTTTGTCAGATTGTACATATTTTATACAATATAATAATATATTTAATAATCAATGGTTTATGTTGGCAGTAGTTGGATGTGTATTTTTTAATGTAAGCATTTTGTTTCAATCCGAAGCTCAAAATTTACAAAAATACACTGTGGATAAAAAAACGTGATGCAGTTCTCAATTGTTAATTTTCTTAATTGTAAAATCACATTCTTCTGCATATATAGGCTCAAGGAATAACTAATTAGCGTTGAAAATAAATTTAGTATTTTTGTTATAAAAATGACATTGATACTCTGTTCTATGGATCTAAAAAACTCATTTTTATTTCATTTTAAACAATTATTTGCTATGAAAAGATGCGTCTAACCTTTTAATGCCGATAAATTTATTTTCAATTGTTAATTCCATTTCAAAATAACCCTTAATTCCATCTTTAGTCAGGAATGATTGAATATTTCTGGCAGGAAAAATGATTCGACGGCCGTCGTCAGCAAGGACAGATATATTTTTTGCTGCACCTTGATAAACCTTAAGAAATTGGTCATACGACAGTTGTAGCGTAAAACGAATGAGTTGATGTTGACTCATGGGTCTAGGAAATTAAAAAGATATTAGGGGCTACCCTCCAGCCCATGTTGCTTAAATAATAGCAGTGTGAAAGGGTAGAGGGCAATACTTTTGCAAATTACACGAGACAATATTAACGTTGATTTTGCAACGCAGCAATACGTTCTTCCAGGGGAGGGTGGCTCATGAATAATTTTTTAGCTCCACTACCATTGATACCAAAGGCAGCAAGTTGACCAGGCAAGTCTTCTGGACTATGAGCACGTTGTAATGCGCGTAAAGCACTGATCATTTTTTCTTTTCCAGCTAAGCGAGCGCCCCCTTTATCGGCATGAAATTCCCGGTAACGAGAAAACCACATGACTAATATTGAAGCGAGGAATGATAATACTATTTGAGCAACTATCTGAGTAATGAAATAGCCGATACCATGGCCTCGCTCATTTTTTAAAATAACCCGGTCTACAAAATGGCCGATGATTGACGCGAAAAAATATACAAAAGTGTTAACTACTCCTTGCATCAGAGCCATTGTTATCATATCACCGTTGGCAACATGGCTGATTTCATGGCCAACAACTGCTTCAACTTCGTCTTGATTCATTGCTTGCAACAGGCCTGTACTTACTGCTACCAAAGCATTGTTCCTGCTCATTCCGGTAGCAAATGCATTGGGCTCAGGTGTCTGAAAAATACCAACTTCTGGCATACCTATGCCAGCTGCTTTGGCTTGTCTGGCGACTAATGAAACTAACCATTGTTCGGTCTGATTTTGTGGGGTTTCAATGACATGAACTCCCATTGCTCTTTTTGCAGACCATTTGGAAATTGCTAAAGAAATGACTGAGCCGGTCATACCAATAATTGCAGACATTATTAACAGTGCATTTAGATTCAGGTCAACGCCATTCGCTTGTAGTGTACTGCCTATACCCAGTACACTAAAGACTATACTGATAACAATCATTATTGCCACGTTAGTGGCTAAAAAAAGCATAATACGCATCATATTAAAAAGACCTTTTAGTTGTTTATATATTTAAATCAAATATGGGGTAATAAATTGTTAAATTCAATAGGCTGGACTGTTAAGATGTTCAAAAGTTTAATCAACAAGGTGATTTAAATGAAACTGATCAAAATTCTTATTTTTTTTCTGCTGACTGTAAATACCTGCTTTGCAGTTCAAGGCAAATATAATCATGTGTTAAGCCAGTTACAATTACCGGAAGGTTTTTCAATATCGATATATGCAGATAATTTACCTAATGCACGTACTCTGGCAATAAGTGACAGTGGGGTAGTCTATATAGGTACGCGAAAAAAGGGCTCTGTATATGCGGTTAAAGATACTAATGGCGATGGTATTGCGGATAAACGCTATGTTATTGCCACAAATCTTTATATGCCTAATGGAGTGGCTTTTAAAGACGGAAATCTTTATGTAGCCGAAACCAATAAAATACTTCGGTTTACTCATATAGAACATCACTTGGATAGCCCTCCAAGTCCTGTTGTGATTTTCGATAAATTGCCTTCTGATCAACATCATGGCTGGAAGTATTTACGTATTGGAAAAGATAACAGGTTATATACTGCTGTAGGTGCACCTTGTAATATTTGTTTGCCTGAAAAAGATATTTATTCTTCATTAGTTAGATTGAATTTAGATGGTAGCGGATTTAACATTATAGCGAGAGGGATTCGCAATTCGGTTGGTTTCGATTGGCACCCTGTTACAAAGCAGCTGTTTTTTACTGATAATGGTCGTGATCATATGGGTGATGATATACCGTCTGATGAATTAAACAAGTGGACAGAAAAAGGTCAACATTTTGGATATCCATTTTGTCATGCCGGGGATATTCCTGATCCAGAATTATCAGGGGACAAGCCGTGTCATAAATTTATTGCACCTGAATGGAAGTTTAAAGCACACATGGCACCATTGGGACTACGATTCTATACTGGACAGCAATTCCCCAAAGAATATAAAAATCAGTTATTTGTTGCCCAGCATGGATCTTGGAATCGGACTGAGCCACATGGATATCGTATTGCTTTGGTTAAATTTGAAAAGGGTAAGCCTGTCTCTGAGCAATCTTTTATTAGTGGCTGGCTGACTAAAGATGAAAAAGTTTTAGGTAGACCAACTGATATTCTGCAATTGCCTGATGGTAGTTTACTCATAGCAGATGATACGTTAGGCGTTATTTATCGAGTGGTTTATGACGCAGGTAAAAAGTGAAAGAGTAAAAGAGCAATGTAGGTTTATCAAAACTGAGAATATAAAAAAATGACGAAAGAATTTAAAATCATTAATCATGAAGTCGCTTATAAAGGGTTTTTCAGGTTAGAAAAATATCAGTTACAACACACCTTGTTTCAGGGAGGCTGGAGTGAGGAAATTACCCGTGAACTTTTTATGCGTGGTAATTGTGTTGCAGTAATACTTTATGATCCCAACAGGGATGAAGTGGTGTTGATTGAACAGTTTCGTGCAGGCGCTGTGTTAAATCCCGATAGAGCGTGGTTGATTGAAATTGTAGCTGGCGCCATAGAAGAAGGAGAAACTGCTGAAGAAGTTGCTTACAGGGAATCTGTAGAAGAAGCAGGGTGTGAGATAGAAGAACTGACCTTAATTAATGAATTTTATACTACGCCTGGTGGATCATCAGAGAGAATTAGTCTGTTTTTGGGTATGGTTGATGCCAGCAATGTGGGTGGTGTATATGGCTTAGATCATGAGCATGAAGATATTCTGGTCTCTGCAGTAAAATTTGATGAAGTTTTTAGAATGGTAGAAACCGGAAAAATTGAGTCAGGTATTCCCATAATTGCGATTCAGTGGTTGTATATTAATAGAGATAAATTAAGGAAGAAGTGGGCAAGCAGTTGAGTATTAACCACTTGCAAATCCCGTAGGGATGGAGTTGAGGTTAAGATCCATCCTTACGAAATTTGAGATTTTATACCTGAAGATCAATAAATAATTTGCTGTTCTTTAAGAGCAGTATAAATTTCATCAATTGATTGCTTATCGCAATCAAAAGACATGTCGGCTGAATCAGATTGATTGTTTACAGATAAACAAATTAAACCTGCTTTTTTAATGCTTGCTATCAGTAATTCATTATTAGCGGCTTGTTCTTCCAATACAGTTGTTGCATGGCCAGTATCAAACAGTTTTCTTTCCAGTTGATAAGCAATATCCTGGCTATTTGAACCAGTCAAAGCTATAGCAGTGGCTTTTTGGCTAAATCTGGCAGCCCGTTCATCTGCAGATACATGGCTTAAGTTTTCATTATCACTCTCACCAGTGATCATGCCTGCGCCAACAGTAACATTACTTAAACGATCAATAATAATAAAGGCACCCGTCCCTTTGTTCTGCTTGTATGGGTCAAACACTACAGGTGCATTTACAGAAACAGTACAAGATGCAATTTCATTTAATTGCAATACAGACGCATCATGATGATCCAGTGTATTGATATCAATTCTATAATTAATTGACGAAATTGATCCTGAGACACTGCGAGTTGCCAGTTTGATGATATATTGACGCCCGGGTGTCATGGCTTTTTCATCCATCCAGACTATTGTGGCATTAAATTTATCTGCAACCATGGCAGTGGCAGGGCTATTACCAATAATTATGTCACCACGGCTGATGTCAATTTCATCTTCCATGGTTAAAGTGACTGCCATAAGGGCAAAGGCTTCGTCTAAATCTCCATCATAAGTGACGATAGATTTTATTTTGCTACGTTTACCAGAAGGTAAAACTGTTATTTCATCTCCTTTATGAAAGACACCAGAAGCAATCGTGCCACAAAAACCACGAAAATCAAGGTTTGGTCGGTTAACATATTGCACAGGGAAACGGGCATCAACAAAATTACGATCTGTTGAAATTTCAACTGTATTTAATGTTTCCATCATGGGTTTACCCGTAAACCAAGGCATGTTTTTGCTTGGGTTTACTACATTGTCGCCATCTAAAGCAGACATAGGAATAAAGATAATATTTCCTAAATCAAGACTCGAAGTGAACTCAAGATAGTCTTGCTTGATTTTGTTATAAGTTTGTTCGCTGTATTCCATTAAATCCATTTTATTAACAGCTACAATAATATGTTTAATGCCCAGTAGAGATGCAATAAAACTGTGACGTTTGGTTTGAGTTTGAACACCATAGCGTGCGTCAATTAGTATAACTGCTAAATCGCAGGTAGAAGCGCCCGTAGCCATATTACGGGTATATTGCTCATGTCCAGGAGTATCTGCAATAATAAACTTTCGTGTTGAAGTGGAAAAATAACGATATGCTACATCAATGGTAATGCCTTGTTCGCGTTCGGCTTGCAAACCATCAACCAATAACGCCAAATCAATCTTACCTGCACCTGTGGTGCCTGATTTTACACTGTCAGCTTGAACAGCTGCTAACTGATCTTCATAGATCATTTTTGAGTCATGCAGTAATCGGCCAATTAAAGTACTTTTACCATCATCAACATTTCCGCAAGTTAAAAAACGCATAAGTTCTTTTTGCTCATGCTGTGCTAAATAAGCATCAATATCTGTACTGATTAAATCTGATTGGTGTGACATTTTTTCTCTCTGAATTCTTTAATGGGATACTCGTGTTATATCTAAGGATTTAGAAGTATCCTTCACGCTTTTTCTGCTCCATAGACCCGGATTGATCATGGTCAATCAAACGTCCCTGGCGTTCAGAGGTGGTGGTTAGCAGCATTTCTTGAATAATTTCAGGCAGGGTGGTTGCGGTAGATTCAACTGCGCCTGTTAATGGATAGCAACCTAGGGTTCTAAAACGAACCATTTTCATTTCAACTTTATCATCAGGACCAATTGGCATACGGTCATCATCGACCATAATTAACATACCGTCTTTATTGACCACTGGGCGTTCTTTAGCAAAATAAAGTGGCACAATCGGGATGTTTTCCAAATGGATGTATTGCCAGATATCCAGTTCAGTCCAGTTAGATAGAGGGAATACTCGGATGCTTTCGCCTTTATCCAGTTTGCCGTTATAAATATTCCATAATTCAGGACGTTGGTTTTTCGGATCCCAGCGGTGGTTTTTATCGCGAAAAGAGTACACACGTTCTTTGGCGCGGGATTTTTCCTCATCTCTACGAGCACCACCAAAAGCAGCATCGAATTGATGTTTATTCAATGCCTGTTTTAATCCATCGGTTTTCATGACATCAGTATGTTTTTTACTGCCATGGGTAAATGGCCCTATGCCTTGATCAACACCCTCTTGATTGATATGGATGATGATATCTAGTTCCAGGTCGCTGATCATTTTATCCCTGAATTCAATCATTTCCTTGAATTTCCAGGTGGTATCAACGTGCATCATCGGGAAAGGTGGCTTTCCTGGGTAAAAAGCTTTCATGGTTAAATGCAGCATCACAGCAGAATCTTTACCAACAGAGTACAGCATTACCGGTTTTTCAAATTCTGCCGCAACTTCACGAATGATATGTATACTTTCAGCTTCAAGTTGTTTCAGGTGGGTTAATTTATAATCTGTCATTAAAAGGTTGTCCGTTGACGTAGTGATATACTAGCATTTAATACTAAACTGCTCATTTTAAAACGAAATTGATTTTTTTGCCAGATCAACTCCACTTCTAATTGTGAAATGAGACTGAAAAAAATTATGAAATTAAAATAAATTGATTTAAACCAGTAAAAATTAGCGGTTAATGTGTTCTGTTTTTGAAAGAGTTGCTGAGCAAACTGCACTGTTAATAGTGATTAGCATAGATACATAGTTATATGTTTAAATTATGTGATATTCAATCAAGTTCAAATTTTACGATATAAACTTCAGTTTAGACTATTAATCAAAAAGTGATTGTTACACTGAACAGATTCTCGATCAAAGTAATTAATACAGGCAACAACAACAATAATAATTCTGTTCAATCTGCTTACTATAGTAAAGTTTAATTGCTATAACCGTTTGGATTTTTTGTTTGCCAATGCCAGGTATCGGCAACCATATCATCTAAGTTTTTTTCAGTCTGCCAACCAAGTTCTTTCAATGCAAGTGCTGGATTGGCGTAATATTCTGCAAGGTCTCCTGTACGGCGAGGTGCAAATTTATAATTAATTTTTTTATGGGTAATGCTTTCAAAAGCCTGAATAATTTCCAGTACACTATATCCTCGTCCACCCCCTAGATTATAGGCTTTACATCCACCATTAATAAATGCATCAGAGTCAATAGCCTGCAGTGCCTTTACATGGCCTTTTACTAAATCTACGACATGGATGTAGTCTCTTTCTCCTGTTCCGTCTTTAGTTGGGTAGTCATTACCAAAAACAGAAAGCTGTTCTAATTTACCAACAGCAACCTGAGAAACATATGGCATTAAATTATTAGGAATACCATTGGGGTCTTCGCCTATCATGCCGCTTTCATGGGCGCCTATTGGATTAAAATAGCGTAATAATGCAATCTTCCATGATGTAGAGGGTTTGGTGATTTTATCTGCAGCTGATAAGTCCTTTAAAATATCTTCAACCATTGCTTTGGATTTACCATAAGGATTCGTTGCACCAAAGATGGGTAAGTCTTCAGAGTATTGCACAGTGTCAGGTTCTCCATAAACGGTTGCAGAAGAGCTAAAAATTAATTTTTTAACACCCGCACCTGCCATCACTTCAGTAAGAATTAATGAACCATAGACATTGTTTTGATAATATTTCAAGGGTTGCTCACAAGATTCGCCTACAGCTTTTAAGCCGGCAAAATGCATAACGGCAGAAATATTATGGGTTGCAAATATCTTGGTTAAGGCTTTTTTATCACAAATATCTAAGGGGTAAAAGACTATTGATTGTCCTGTGATTTTATTAACACGGTTAATAGACTCTGCTTTACTATTAGATAAATTATCAACTACGATAACAGTGTATCCAGCCTGTAATAATTCAACACAAGCATGACTGCCAATGTAACCGGCTCCACCGGTAACTAAAATTGTTTTATTGCTATCCATATTTAATAATAATTGTGGAAATATTTATAACTAAAGTTTCGGAGTTCATTCTACCCTCAAAAAAGGTTGCGCAACATTGATTTATAAAGCCTCAAGTCTAAGTGTCTTTAGGTCAAGTTGAAGGACTTGCACAAAAAAGCATTGTATGTG
>JAKIUK010000025.1 GCA_021647585.1 Methylococcaceae bacterium | reverse complement strand
GTTAGAACACCCTTTGAAGCTCTTCAATGTTGGTATAGAATAGATCCTGAAATCTTTAGAAAATCACCCGATATGTTTCGGGCTGACCTTTTAAAAAATCATGGTACAACGTAGTGAAACCTGACAAATAAGTACCTATGGTTTGGTCGGGGGGATTATCGGTTAAAGTGTGGTTTGCACCTGCCAATTCATCGGCACTATCGCCAGTCCCGTCAACACCATGACAGGATAGACAATGTTTTTTGTAGATGTCTTTACCTAACGTAGCTGTACCGTCACCTTTAGGCAAGCCTTTACCATCAGGAAATATATCCATATCCCATTGTTTAATAAATGTGAGTGATACTGATTTTCCTAGATTAGGTCCTTTTTCTTTGGCAAAAATATTAAACCCAACAAAACAAAAGAGAAATACAGTTAGTCTAAGTGTATACATGAGAGATTTTCCCTGTATTTGAAACTTCCCAGCTAACAATGGCATTGTAATGAAAATAACTGTGTTTTCCTGTTTTGGAAATCAGTTCATTTCTTTCGGGTTGTACATAGCCCGTTTCATCTATTGCCCGACTTTTTAAAATGGCTTTATCGCCATTCCAATTCCAGGGAATTCGAAAGCGAGTAAAACATTTTGCTAATACGGGTTCTTGCAATTCAGCCTCAGCCCATGTCTTGCCCCCATCTGCAGAGACTTCCACTTTGATAATCTTACCTCGGCCACTCCAGGCTAAACCACTGATCTGATATAATCCTTTATTATCAAGCTTATAACCATAGGAAGGGCGGGTAATTATAGATTTAGCTTCCATCACAAAAGTAAATTGTCTGGCCTTTCCGGATGGAAGTAATTCAGTGTATTTTGATGTCTCATTTCTGGACATAGTCGGTTTATTGCTAATATGCAAACGGCGTAACCACTTTACGTTGAGTACACCTTCCCAACCTGGAACAATAAGTCTTAGAGGATAACCGTTTTCTGGTCTGATGCGTTCGCCATTTTGGTAAATGGCTAAAATACAGTCATCCTTAGCTTTTTCCAAAGGAATGCTCACATTCATAATTGATGCATCAGCACCTTCGGCAATTATCCATTTAGCCTGACTTTTAACTTCCACCTCATCCAGCAAGATTCTTAAGGGTATGCCAGTCCATTCACTGCAAGATGCCATACCATGAAAATAACCGGCTACTGTTTGAATCGGTTTGTCACGCCAACCCGCATTACTATTACCACCACATTCAATAAAGCAAAAGGTTGAGGTCATGGGATAATGTAATAACGCATCCATATCAAAAAGCAGAGGTGTTTTTACGGAACCATGAATCAGTAATTGATGTTGCTTGGGGTCAATTTGTGGAACACCATTATGATGCCGTTCAAAATGCAAACCATTCGGTGTGATTGTACCCTCTAAATCGTGTAATGGTGTCCAGGAAACGCCATTTCCTGAAGCATCTCTGTTTGCCATCGTCCAGCGGATAGTTTTTCTTTCATGAGGGGAGGGCTGACCATAATTACTAAATGTATCGCCTGGCTTTTGCATCCAGGGCAGATGATGATCATTTATTGATGCGAGCAATGACTCAGAAGTCAGTGCCGCAATAGAAAAAACCAGCCCTTTTTTAAGAAATACCCTACGATCTAACAATCCACCACCAGCGACTGTTTGTAGATCAGACTGACGAGTCATTAGTTAATCATTACTGAGTTTCAAAGTAGAAGAGGGAGGTTATTTTAATTTAACCGCAGTACCATAAGCTAACATTTCTGATGCATTAGCCATAATGGCACTGGTCGTAAAGCGTATATTGACAATAGCATCGGCATCTCTTTTTTGAGCCTCATCTACCATTCTTTCAATGGCCTTATCTCTTGCATCGGCAAGCATTTCTGTATAACCCGCAATCTCACCACCAATAATTCCTTTTAGTCCGGCCATCAGGTCACGGCCAACGTGTTTGGATTGGACTATGTTCCCCGCAACAACGCCTAAGTTTTCACTTATTTCTCTTCCAGGAACATCAGGTGTAGTAGAAAAAATCATTTTGTATCCTTTAGTTAATAGGGTTAAAAAGTAAATGCTATGAACATAATACAACTTGTTTCAGCAAGACATAGCATGAAATAAAGACGCGGAAATGCAGATATTGAAAGGTGCTTATATCTGTCAAGATTTCAACAGGCTTAGGAAGCAGAGTGGAAACAACTTATAACTAACTAATAGTTTATACCTTCTGGCTGAAAAAGTGGTAAAAAAATAAAATGATTCTTAACCTGTTGCAAGTTACTTTCAATTTTGACCTTAAAGTGGATTAACTTTACAAATTGTGTCATTTCACTAGCAAGAGGAATCTATACGACTGAACCCAATAGTTTAAGGTTTCTCGTTTCACTCGAAGTGACATCTAAATCGTAGCAAGGGAGAAAGCAGGGTGGAAAATAGAATATATGAACTATTTGAATGATTAATATCAGTATTTTATAAACTGTAAATTTATATTCTATAAACCAAATTGCTTATATTAATCAGTATATAAGAATTATATAATTGTTTACGGAGATAGTAACTAACCGCTTGACTGTTCAAAGTGAAATAGATATTTGTTGAATTTCAACAGAAATAGGCAAAGATCTAATCGTGATGGGCAATCAAGCGGTTTTTTTTTAGGCTTTCATAGTTGAAGTTATTATGAGTAATTTGCTAATTGAAGTATTGGGTGCATGGTAAATATGTAGATTCATTTAATAAGGCTGATTTGCCTATACTACGGGGTCATCAGTTTGCTATCTTGACATGTATGAACGCTTGTTTAGATCATACAAAATATGCATACCTTTGGATTAGTCGGCTAGCCCTTCGCTCGTGCGCCTAGCAGCCAACCACTTCTCAACTCCCTCTACCCGTCAATACTACAATGACAGAGTACTAGTGATGATGCATACGTTCATTAGTCATTTCTTACAAATTGTTAGGAACTCGCGAATAAGTTGTTATCCATCTGACAGACAGAGGAATAAAGACATTTACCTAAGTAACTTTTATCATTTATTAAAACAGTAAATATTTACAAAAAACAAAAAAATGAGCTGGTCATATAAAAAAACTTATAGTATCATACCGGCTCTTTAGGAGAGGTGGCTGAGTGGTCGAAAGCGGCGGTCTTGAAAACCGTTGAGGGTTTATCCCCTCCCAGGGTTCGAATCCCTGCTTCTCCGCCATAGGATTTAAAAAAACCAGCTTTATTGCTGGTTTTTTATGTTTACAATAAAACTTATCGTTCCCATGCTGAGCGTTAGATCGGTAAAATTGGCTTACCTAGCTATCTGATATCGCTTGCGGGAATAGCCTGCTAAACCAAGTAGTCCTGAACTCAAAAGCCATACTGCTGCAGGAACTGGAACGGCAGAAACTTCTATTTCATCAATTCTGAAGCTATCAGAATTACCATCAGCCCAAAATAAAAATTCTTTGCCGTTAATACCATGAAAGTTATATTCATCAAATTCTCCGACTACATTGCTTACCAATGAAGAAGAATGGTTAGCGTTAAAATCATAAAGTAATAAAACACCATCTACGGTAAGATTAAAGTCGTCAGCATTTCCACTAGTAAAATGATCAAAATTTATGTAGTCAAGGTGAACTAAGGTATCAAACGTGAATAATAATCCTTCATCCAGATCACTACTACCAGAACCTCCATCAAGGTTAGTTCCATCTCCGTGAGGATTACTACGAACACCCAGGTTGCCACTCGCTGAACCACTGATATAAACTCCTGTGCCAGAGTTTACTAGTTCAGTTTTATTGAAAATAATACCTGATCCATTATTTTCTATGGAATAAGCCTTTACTTCAACTGCAATACCATTAGTAGTCAATTCTACAAAACTTTGTGTGGATCCGGGGGATACACCCAAATTACTATAATTAAAATCAAACGTTGTTGCAGTTGCTATATTGATACAAACAAAGGGCATCAATAAAAGCAACGCCTTAATATTTAAAATCATTTTCATATTTAAATTTCCTTAGATTAAGCGGGGCCAATAGCTAACATATAAAGTGTGTAATTATGGTTCTTAATTACAATAAACCTATATTTAGGGTATTTATATCCTAAGTAATAGAAAATCTTTCTAGGCTTATGAACCACGTGTATGTGTTGCTCATTAATTCTCCTTTGGATTCAAACTTTATTATGGAGAGGGTATTTGACATATTGTCTTACTTGAATAAAAGCAAAATCCAGGCCATATTTCTTTATATAGTTATATTATAATAAATATCAATGACATATAGGTAGCTTGTGTTTTGGTGTAATGATCTTGTTTTTAAAAAATGTAAAGAATACTGGCAGTTGAGTGACTGACTGATTATGGCTGCAAGATTTAATTTAATATGACTATTTACCTATTGCAGGTTGCTCTCAAATTGGACTTTAAAAATTAATTAACTTCACAAACGGTGCCATTCCGACCAATGGGAGGAATCTTGAGTCTAAGTACAACTTGAGCAACTAAATTCTCGGAAATTGCATTACCCTGTCTTCTGCCCTGCCGTCGTCCTGGGTCGAAATGACAACCCATTTAAAGTGTGACCTGTGATTTGTTAATAACCTATATTCAATTAATATAGCTTTTGGAATTGCACATTAACCGAGTAAATACACCTCTACTTTTATAAAATATTTGATGTGGATAGAAACTGAACTTGACAGTCGCAGAGTCTGCTTGTTAGATTTATAAAAAACAAACAACAGGCTCACTGAGCTTTAGTGGGTCATGAGGGATTCCCGATGGCGATTTCTAAAGAACATGCCCGTATGCTCAAAAATACTGGTACTCCGCCTCCTTGGTCTATTTGGGGACCTTATGTGAGCGAACGTGCTTGGGGTACAGTGCGGGAAGATTATAGTCCTGATGGTAATGCCTGGGATTATCTGCCACATAATATGGCACGTAGTAAAGCATATCGTTGGGGGGAAGATGGACTTGCCGGAATTTGTGACCGTTATCAGTCTTTAGTTTTTGCTTTAGCACTCTGGAATGGACAAGACCCTATATTAAAAGAAAGGGCCTTCGGTTTAAATATGCGGGAAGGTAATCACGGTGAGGACGTTAAAGAATATTATTTCTATCTGGATAATACCCCTATGCATAGCTATATGCATTATATATACAAATACCCTCAATCTGAATTCCCTTATCAAAATCTCATTGCAGAAAATCAATCTCGTAATGGCTCCGGTCCAGAATATGAACTCATGGATACTGGCATTTTTTCTGATAACCGGTATTTTGATGTTGAAGTTGAATATGCCAAAGCGTCTCCAACTGATATCTGCATTTTAATCTCTGTCACTAACCATGCTTCAACATCTGCTCCCTTACATATTTTGCCTCATCTTTGGTTTCGGAATACTTGGGCATGGGGGGAATATCGAAAGTCAGAACCTGAAATCACATTATTGAGCAATCAAACAGATTCAACCTATAAAACACTGTTAGCAGATTGTACGAATCTTGAACCTATTTCCAGTCTATTATTTCATTACAAACTTCCTAACCAATATTTATTTGCTGAAGGAGACTGTGTTCCATTGTTTACTAATAACGAGACTAATTTACTGAAAATTTATGGAGTCAGTAATCCTACAGCAACACAGTATACAAAAGATGCATTTCATCGATATCTGATTACAAGAGAACAATGTATTAATCCTGGAAAAAAAGGCACTAAAGCCTGCTTTAACTATAAATTAGATATTGCGGCCGGAGAAACTGTAAAGATTAAGTTGCGTTTAACGTCTGAAAACCTGTGTAGGCCCTTTGTTGATTTTGATTTAGTGCTTGCAATTCGAAAAGCTGAAGCCGATGAATTTTATCAGTCTATATGTCCAAAAAAAGCCAGTAAACAAGAAGCATTAATTCAACGCCAGGCATTTGCTAATTTGCTTTGGAGTAAGCAATTTTATCTATTTAATGTGAGGAAATGGCTAAAAGGTGATAACAATACTCTTCCTCCCCCGGTATCACGCAACATTATTCGCAACCAGCATTGGAAACACCTTAATTCAAAAAGAGTTTTAATCATGCCTGACAAATGGGAGTATCCGTGGTTTGCTGCCTGGGATCTGGCTTTTTCTTGTGTACCAATGGCTTTAATTGACCCAACATACGCTAAGGAACAATTATGGCTTATGTTGTTTGAACAGTTTCAGCATCCAAATGGACAAATTCCAGCCTATGAATGGGATTTTTCGGATTTGAACCCTCCGGTTCATGCCTGGGCAGTATGGCGAGTTTTTAATATGGAAAAGAAATCGCACGACAATACTGATCTGCAATTTCTGGAGCGTTGTTTTCATAAGCTACTTCTTAATTTTACCTGGTGGGTAAACAAAGTTGACAGCAAAGGTAATAATATTTTTGAAGGTGGATTTTTGGGCCTGGACAATATTTCTGTTGTTGATCGGAGTGAAGCTCTGGCAGATGGCGAAACTCTTGAGCAATCGGACGCCACAGGCTGGATGGCTATGTTTTGTCTAAATATGATGCGTATTGCTTTGGAACTTGCTAAAACAAATGCTACTTATGAAAACTTAGCCATAAAATTTCTAGAACATTATATCTACATTGGTGCAGCCATGAAGAATATGGGCCAGCGTAATTACCAGTTATGGGATGAGCAAGACGCCTTTTTTTATGATGTTTTACGTTACCCGAATAATAGCTACGTTAAATTTAGAGTCAGGTCGCTGGTTGGACTGATTCCTATGTTTGCAGTCGAGCACCTTGATGCGGACTGGATAAAACCATTTCCATCTTTCAGTGCCAATTTGAATTGGTTTTTACAAAATCGTAATCAATTTGCTCAATTTTGTTGTCATAAAATATCTGATAATGGCAAATCAAATTATCTTCTGAGCATTCCAAATCAACAGCAAATCAGATGCATACTTTTCCGCATTTTTGATCATAACGAGTTTCTTTCCCAGTTCGGTATGCGTAGTATGTCAAAAACTCATCAGCTTAACCCGTTTAAACATGGCCATGCTGAAGTCCGTTACGAGCCTGCAGAAGCTGAATCCAAACTTAAAGGTGGTAATTCAAATTGGCGTGGCCCTATCTGGTTTCCTGTTGGTTTTTTAATGATCGAATCACTACACAAATTGTATAAAGCTTTAGGACCTAACTTTACAATTGACTTGGTAATGGATGAAAAGCCCCGAAACATGAATTTACAGGAATTAGCTCAAGAGTTAGTTAATCGTATGATAAGTTTATTTGAGCCCGATAAAAATGGACGTAGGCCTATTTATGGAGATGAAAAATGTTTTCAAAATAATACTGACTGGAAAAACCTAATTCTGTTTCATGAATATTTTCATGCAGAAAATGGTAAAGGTCTGGGGGCTTCTCATCAAACCTGGACGACTTTGATTGCTGTCTTACTTGATGAATGGCGGTGTTAATAAATCAATTCAGATTGGTACTTAAATAAACTGAGTGTTCGTATAAGCCGTTTTTTGTTTTATATACCGGCTGGATAAAAACTGAACTATATAACTACAGTTTTATCCTAATTATTAGTTCTGTACCTATAGGCTAAATCTTTTTTCTATTTTTCAACGGAACAATGGGTGAACATCATGAAAAGGATATATTTTTTAGTTCCTGATATTGAAACTACGCATTTTATTGTGGATGAATTACGTATTAAAGGGATAGAAGACAGACACATACATGTATTAGCCAAAAGAGATACTCCTCTGGAAGATATGCCTGAAGCATCAGTGTTTGAGAAGACTGATTTTATTCCAGCCATGGAACGAGGTGCTGCTTTAGGAGCTACAACAGGTTTATTAGCCGGGCTTGTTGGACTGCGCGTTGCTGGATTTGCAATTGCTGGTGGACCTGTTTTAGGGATTTTATTTTTTGGCGCAACTATTGGGACTATCGCAAGTGGTTTAGCGGGCCTTCAAATAGGAAATACAAAAGTCAAAAAGTATGAAGAGGCTATTGAAAATGGGGAGTTGTTAGTCATGGTTGACATAGCTAAAGACCGAATTGACGAAATAAGTAAAGTTATAGTTAAGCATCATACCAATGTTGGATTTGAAGGAATAGAACCCATTATTCCACCTTTATTTTAAACATTTACATAGAGTTGCAGATTTTGTAATTTAGCAATAAATTGAACCTATAGGGGCTATCATCTTTTTACAATTCCCACCCCCAGTATTTTAAAAAAGAGGAGAAATCCCGCATATCTGACTGTTCTCTGGCCCAAGGTTTAAGACTTGTATAGAAGAGAATACCGTCGTTTTTATCTTTCCCAAACACTTTATCCTCTCCTATCCTTGAGTCAAAAGCCCACCAGCTCATTAATAACCTCTCTCTGATCTTGTAACTTCCTTTTACATAACCAATCCTTGAACCCGTTGTTTCAAAAAATGAGATGGTTTTATGCTGTTTTAACGGAAGCTTTTTCAATGATTCAAGAGGAAGTATATGTACTTTGGAAGTTTTAAACTTTTTTAAGGATTCAGGGGGTAGCAGCCATATGTCTTTGACCCTGTGCGATCCATCCCTGATTAAAATCATGGTTTTTTCTCGATTAGGCAATGTTTCATCATATTCCAAAAGTCCTGGAAGACTTTCAAAATCAACAGATTGTAGTCTTCTATCCCAGTTTATAGGAAACCCATCTGTTGGCATGTAAGATGTCGGAACAAAGGCAAGATAGCATCCACAGGTATGAACGGTTGTATACAGTATGGGCTTATTTAGATTGTTGAGCGTGATAATCACAATCAAGCCACTATTTTTCCCCTGTCCTAAATAAAATGGTATAAATCCACCGGGTATTTTTTCAAAATGTATTCGATATACCAGATTTGTGTATGAGTTTTTTCTGGTCTTAAAGACTCTGGTCTGAGTATAGACAGTTGCTTTCTGGGGATTAATATAAACGGTTTGATCATTTGTTTCGTTTGCTATGGCACTTGCTGTGCCTATCAGATTATATCTTTTTTTATGGTTTTCTATTACAAATACAGGCATATAAAGATTTACAAGAGAATCATTATCAATCACATTGTATGCCAACAGGTTATCAGCCGATGGATGGACAGAGATTGTAGAGCATGAAGGCAGAAAAAATAATAAAATAATTATTTGTCTTCTAAGAATTATAAACATGGGTAGTAGGGCAGTGGCGGCTGATAATGCATGTCATAACATTTTTTATTCTGCTGAGGTAATGATATTAGCGGGTCCTTTCAGAAGTATTTAACATTGTTCGTACATTGTTTATCAATATTGACTGTAATTAGTATTTTCCGTTCATATCATTATGTTATAAACATTTTGCCATATTAAAATAATTATTTATGAGCTATGATGGGTGTAGTACAGTTTGTCGCCTAACTAAAATACTTAAAAAAAATAAATGTCTCTAAAATCTGATCAATCAAACGAGTTTACTAAAGTTTCAGATCCTTATGCTCAGCGAGAAGCTGAAAAATATGAGAACCCAATTCCTAGCCGTGAACTAATTCTTCAATTGATTGAAAAAATTGGTAAACCATTACGTCGTCAGCAAATTGCTCAACTGTTTGGTCTTGAGTCTACTGAAAATTTAGAAGCTTTACGCCGCCGTCTACGTGCTATGGAACGAGATGGGCAGTTATTATTTAATCGCAGACAGAAATATTGTCTGGTTAACAGTAAAGATTTGATTGCCGGCAGAATATTAGGTCATGCCGATGGATTTGGTTTTGTTAAACCCGATGATGGTTCAGCTGATTTATTTTTATCGCCTAGAGAAATGAAATCTTTGATGCACAATGACAGGGCAATTGTCAGAGTAGCAGGCCTTGATAGAAAAGGGCGCAGAGAAGGGGCTGTTGTTGAAATACTGGAAAGGAATACCCGACAGGTTGTTGGTCGATTAATCAAAGAAAGAGGCCTGGCTTTTGTGGTACCTGAAAATAAAAAAATCACACAGGATATATCGATACCAAAAGAAGAACTGGGGAAAGCCCAAAAGGGTCAGATTGTTGTTGCTGAAATCATTCAACACCCAAGTAATCATCGACAAGCCATTGGACGCATTGTTGAAATATTAGGTAAACATATGGCGCCTGGTATGGAAATCGAGATGGCGCTTCGATCACATGATTTGCCTTTTCAATGGCCTGATGATTTATTAGATGAAATAAAACCTTTAACTAAAAATGTACCAGAGTCTGCCAAACAAAACCGGGTTGATATTAGAGAACTGCCATTAGTTACAATTGATGGCGAAGATGCGCGTGACTTTGATGATGCAGTTTACTGCAAAAAAACGACTAAAGGATGGAAATTATTAGTCGCAATTGCAGACGTTTCACATTATGTGCAAGTCAATACAGCACTGGATATTGAAGCTAAAAACCGTAGTACTTCTGTTTATTTTCCAGAACAGGTTATTCCCATGCTACCGGAAGTTTTGTCCAACGGATTATGCTCACTTAACCCAGAGGTTGATCGTTTATGTATGGTTTGTGAATTGTATATTAATGAACAAGGAAAAGTATTTCGATCTGGATTTTTCAATGCTGTAATGCGTTCCCATGCCCGATTAACATATACCAATGTTGCAAAAATTTTGGTTGATGGCGATAAAACGCTAGCAAAAAAATATTCGGCTTTGGTTCCTCAGTTGCAAGAGCTTTATAGTCTATACAAGGTAATGCGTAAAGAACGTGAACTACGCGGAGCAATGGATTTTGATACCCAAGATACTCAGATTATATTTGGTGCTGACAGGAAAATAGAAAAAATTGTTCCGACTCAAAGGAATGATGCACATAAGTTGATTGAAGAATTCATGATTACGGCTAATAATGCAGCTGCACGCTTTCTTATACGTAAAAAAATGCCACATTTGTTGCGTGTGCATGAAGGGCCAGGCACTGAAAAATTATTAAACCTTAAAAGTTTTCTGAATGAATTGGGTTTAGTGTTAGGTGGCGGCGATAAACCAACGCCTCTTGATTATATGCATTTGCTTAACTCTGTTCAGGGCAGGGCAGATGCTCATTTAATCCAGACTGTTTTGTTACGTTCTATGTCGCAGGCTGTATATAGTCCAGAAACTAAAGGTCATTTTGGCTTGGCTTTAGATGCTTATGCCCATTTTACGTCCCCTATTAGACGATATCCCGATTTATTAGTACATCGAGCCATTAAGCATTGTTTAGACAATAAACCTGCCGACAGCTTTTTTTATGGTTTTCCTGACATGGTGATATTAGGCGAACATTGCTCTGCTAATGAACGTAGGGCCGATGAAGCAACTCGAGATGTAGTCAATTGGCTGAAATGTGAATATATGATGGACAAAATTGGAGAACAGTTTAAGGGAATTATTACAGCGGTTACCGGGTTTGGTTTTTTTGTTGAACTGGATAATATATATGCAGAAGGATTAGTACATATTTCTAATTTACCTCTGGATTTCTTTCATTTTGACGCTAAAACGCATCAATTACTAGGCGAACGTACGGGTATCCGGTATCGATTGGGTGACAAAGTTATAATTCGAGTTGCCAGGGTCGATCTGGATGAAAAGAAAATTGATTTTGACCTGATCAGTCAACCAAAGTCTAAAAAAACTACGATGTCTCCAAAAAAGGGCAAGACAACCGCAAAGAAGTCAGTTAGAAAAAAAACAATAACCAAGTCTAAAGCGGCTAAAACCAAAAGGGTTGTTAAAAAAACCACACAAAAGAAACCCGTAAAAACAAGGAAGTTATCTACCTCATGAATGTAACCAAAACATTTGGTATACACGCTGTTCAAGCAGCAATTGACTATTCAGCAGACAAGATACATCATGTCTGGGTAGATGGTCAAAGACAAGATAAAAGATTACTGTCACTGCTCAGTCAAATACAGAAAACAGGTATTAAAGTAGAAAAAGCAGATAGAAAACGACTGGATAAATTGACGGATAGTAAAAACCATCAAGGGGTCGTTATTGAAGTGGAATTACCTGGGGTTCATTCTGAAAATGAGTTAAAACATATTGTAACCTCAATGTCCAAAGTTCCTTTTTTTCTGGTATTGGATCAAGTACAAGACCCTCATAATTTGGGCGCCTGTTTACGCACTGCAGATGCGGCAGGTGTGCATGGCATAATTATTCCCAAAGATAATTCATCGGGGATTACTCCTACAGTTTGTAAAGTGGCCAGTGGAGCCGCTGAAACTGTTCCAATATACCAAGTTACAAATCTGGCTAGAACCTTACGCTGGTTAAAAGAACAGAATATTTGGGTAATGGGAACTACAGGGGATACTGAACAGTCTATTTTTTCAGCGGATTTAACGATACCCTTGGCATTGGTGATGGGTACAGAAGGCACAGGCATGAGACGATTGACCCAGGAACAATGTGACTTTTTAGTAAAAATACCGATGGTTGGAAATGTTGAAAGTCTTAATGTTTCAGTTGCTGCTGGAGTTATTATTTATGAGGTTTTTAAACAGAGGATGTCTAACTCGTAACTTGGTATCATAAGGGAGGTGGAAACAAATAATCATCCATTCTCACTTGCCTTTTTATCCCTGTTCAATTCTTCTCAATCGTCGCGTAGAGTAACTATGCTCCTCTTGAGAAGATTTAAACAGAAATAAACGACTGCATGATATTTGGATGACACCTCCCTAAGTTTAATATCCAAAGGAGTAGCAGTTAATAATAAGCAATTCAAGCAGGAGAATAATAAATGGATGAAGCGGATGTATCTATTGAAGCCTATAAAAAGCTACGTAACAGCATTCCACCCATTGGCTTTTTAAGTCAGAAAAAAAGGGTGATTGCCTTTCTTAGAGTAACCAAACTGGCCCAGCAAATGATCGATGAACAGAAAATAAGTGAAGATAATGCACTGTATTTGTTATCAACACTTGCTCGAAAATGTGCTCCTTTTCACAAGGCCGTTATGATGACCGCACTGCATTTGGCAAATATTAATAGAAAGCAGATACAACCCGTTGGTTTTAAATACGCTAACAATATGCGCTGTAATATGCAGATGTTACCGATTGATGATGACATATAGCTTATGGAGTCGAGGAATATGCTTATCTCCTTAGTAGTTATAACTTCGTTTTCATCCTTGAATTAGACATCAATTTAGATTAGATAGTATTAAATTTTTATACTTTTCAGTGTTACTTTACTTGAGCATTTTATGATTGAAAATTTAATAAAACACCACAATATTATTTCCATTGTTGGAAATATTATGACAGTTTACGTTTCTCATTCTATGGGGGAACATGAAATTACAACGCGTTTTGGTGACCTGGCTAGAGTAGAAGATAATAATGGCACACAGTCATTAGCTCAGGTGATTAAAATCAAAGGGAATGAAGTTTCATTGCAAATATTTTCCGGAACACAAGGGGTTTCTACCAATGCATCGGTACGTTTCTTAGGCCACTCGATGGAGGTCACATACTCCAATAATATATTAGGTCGTATTTTTAACGGTATAGGAGAGCCCTTAGATGGTGGGTCATCTCTACAACCAGACCCAAAAGTTACTATTGAAAGTGCATCTGTAAACCCTATGAAAAGGGTATTGGCATCTAAAATGATTCGCACTAATGTGCCGATGATTGATTTATTCAATACGTTGGTTGAAAGCCAAAAAATCCCTATCTTTTCTATTTCCGGAGAACCTTATAACCAGTTTTTAGCACGTATTGGGATTCAAGCTGAAGCTGATATCGTGGTATTTGCCGGCTTAGGTTTAATCTTTGATGACTACCATTTTTTTCGAACTCAATTTGAGGAGGCAGGCGTGTTTGCCAGAACGGTGATGTTTTGTAACCTGGCCTCTGACCCGATAGTTGAGAGATTATTAGTTCCTGATATGGCGTTAACAGTTGCTGAACGTTTTGCGGTTGAAGAAGGCAAACGAGTTTTGGTATTAATGACGGATATGACGGCTTATGCCGATGCCATGAAAGAAGTAGGGATTTCTATGGAGCATGTGCCATCAAACCGTGGCTATATGGGGGATTTGTATACTCAATTGGCTAAACGTTATGAAAAAGCCTGTGACTATAATGGTGCCGGTTCAGTGACCATATTAAGTGTAACCACCATGCCAGGAGGAGATGTAACCCATCCGGTCCCTGATAACACCGGTTACATAACCGAGGGACAATTTTATTTGCACGATAAAATGTTAGATCCTTTTGGCTCATTATCTCGCTTAAAACAACATGTTATTGGGAAAGTCACTCGAGAAGATCATTCTCAAATCATGAATACCATGATTCGTTTTTATTCCGGCGCTAATGAAGCAGAACAAAAGCAGGCTATGGCTTTTGAGCTGTCTCCTTTTGATCAGAAATTAATTAAGTTTGGTCATTTATTCAGAACGCGCTTTATGGACATTAATGTCTCGTTATGCCTGGAAGATGCGCTTGATTTAAGTTGGCAAACTTTGGCAGAATGTTTTGATGAAAATGAATTGTTAATGAAACAGGCGCTTATTGATAAATATTTTCCTACAGCAAACATTCTGGAAGATGGCTAGATTATCTTTCAGTAAAGCTTCTTTGCATAAGGAAGGTGCTCAATTAAAGCGTTATAAACAATATTTGCCATCACTGGATTTAAAACGGCAGCAATTGATAGCAGAACGTAGCAAGGCAATTGCAGAACTTACTGGGACTGAAGAGCGCATAAGGCAGTGCTATTTTATCGTCGAAGAACAACTGCCAATGTTATCTAATGAGCATATTGACCTGGCAGATTTGGTGACCGTTAAACAAGTCATCATAAATGAAGAAAATCTGGTAGGTATCAAACTGCCAAAGTTACATGATTTCGAAATACAATGCAAAGCCTATTCATTGCTAAGCAAACCTCATTGGGTTGATTTGGTTGTGGTACAGCTAAAAGAAATGCTGGAATTACAAATTCGTTTAAAAATAAATCAACAACGCTTAACAATTCTGCAACAGGCGGTTAAGAAAGTTACACAACGGGTGAATTTATTCGATAAAGTTCTTATTCCTAAAACCCAAACAAATATAGCTAAAATAAGGGTTTTTCTCTCAGATGCTGAAAGAGCGGCAGTAGTCAGAGCTAAAATTACCAAGCAAAAACGACTTAAGGATGCTATTAAATGGCAATAGCAAGGTTAAAAAAACTGACATTTTGTGGATTGAAAAAGGAAAAGGAGCTACTCCTAGAAAAACTCCAGGTTCTTGGTGGTGCTCATTTGATTTCTTTAAACACCCAGGGGGGTACTACAGAAATAACAACGCATAAACATACAGAGAAAGCCATTCATGCACTTAAATATTTGAATCAATGTGCCAATAAACGGCATCAGATGAATGATAAAGAAGTTTTTCATCTAGATGAAATTGTTGATCAGGTACTGGATGTACAGTTGCAAATAAGAATGTTAACGGATCAGCGAGATTTTCTGATGAAACGGATTGAGGAAGTTAAACACTGGGGTGACTTTAATCTGGCAAAAGAGGGGGACTTGGCGGGCATCAGATTATGGTTTTATATCGTACCCAAACGATTAATGCAGCAGTTGCATGATGATCTCATTTTTCAGGTGGTACATAAAGATAATATCCATTGTTATGTAGTTGTCCTGGCTGAACAAGAACCTCCGATAGCAAGTGTACCAGTCCCCAGGACCCATACAGGTAAAATTCCATTATCCCAGTTAGTCAAGGATCTACAAACTGTTGAATTGGCTTTGCAAGATAAGCAAGCGGAACGAGAGTCTTTAACACGCTGGATTGCACTTATCACTATGAATCTGGCAGAAAATGAAGATCATGCTGCCTTAAAAGTAGCAAACGCATTAACTTTAGATGATCATGATCTGTTTGCGATTCAAGCCTGGGTACCATCAAAACAACTTGCTAGATTTGAAACCTTTGCTAGTACGCACGGCATGGCATTATTAGTGGAAGATGTAAATGAGCATGATCATCCTCCCACTTTATTAGAAAATACGGGGGTTGTCGCAGGGGGAGAGGAAGTTATCAAGTTTTATCAAACACCGGCTTATAATACCTGGGATCCCTCAATTGTCGTATTTTTTTCATTTGCATTCTTTTTTGCCATGATTTTATCTGATGCTGGATATGCTCTGGTTTTTGCAGTGATATTAGCAATTAAATGGAAAACACTGGGTCATAGTTTTAAAGGTCTAAGACTTCGGCATTTGGCAACAGTTACTATAATTTTTTCAATCATATGGGGGGTCTTGAGCGGAGGATATTTTGGCTATAATCCATCAGCTAACTCTGTTGCCGGTTTCTTTAAAATACTTGATATTAATGATTTTGACAGCATGATGCGTTTATCAATATGCATCGGAGCCATACATATTATAATGGCAAACTTAGTGACAGCCTATCAATCGAAAGGCAAGAAACATGCATTCGCGGCACTTGGCTGGGTTAGTTTGGTTATTGCTGGAGTTCTATTTTGGCTCGCTATCGATAATACTGAAAATGCGGCTTATGGATTCCTCATTCTGGGTGGTGTTTTATTGTTATTCTTTAGTAATGAGAGAAGACTTATCAAGCCGGTTGATTATTTTTGGCAAATATTGGATGGCATTAAAAATATAACTGCCATCACTAAAATATTTGGAGACATTCTTAGCTATATGAGACTATTTGCTTTGGGTTTAGCGAGTGCTTCTTTAGCTATAACCTTTAATCAATTGGCTGAACAGGTGTATTCTTCAGTTTCTGGTTTGGGATTGTTATTTAGTATTTTAATACTTATATTGGGTCATACTTTAAATCTACTGCTTTGCTTAATGAGTGGTGTAGTTCATGGTTTAAGGTTGAATTTTATTGAATTCTATAATTGGAGTGTTTCTGATGAAGGCTATCCATTCAATGCATTCTCTAAGAAAGGGGGGCGGTAATGTCTAATTTTATGCTGATATTAGGTTGGATTGGTCTCTATGCTCCCATGGCATTGGGCGCTATTGGCAGTATTATAGGCTGTGCTGTAGCAGGGCAGGCAGCAATTGGTGCCATGCTGGATACTGAATCTGGTTATGGACGCTATGTTGGTGTATCTGCTATGCCTTCATCGCAGGTAATCTACGGTATTGTTGTCATGTTTACACTTAACAGACCCATTACTGTTGAAAATTCACCCGGTATATTCGCAGTGGGTGTACTGTGTGGATTAGCACTCATGTTTAGTGCCATCTATCAAGGGCAATGTTGTGCATCTGCAATACATGCATCAAAAGCCAAACCTGAAATTTTTGGATTATCGGTTGCTCCTGCTGCAATTGTTGAAGGATTTGCTGTATTTGCCTTTATATTTGCATTAGTTATTAGTGCTGGAATTGCACAGGTTTAACTATGACAGATGAACAACCTATTGCTTCTTCTGGGGTAGAAGCGCTAATTGAAAAGCTCAGGAATGAAGGTGTTGTTGCCGGTCAGGAGAAAGCCGAAGATATTGTCAACAACGCACAAAAACGTGCCGAATGGATCATCGAAGAAGCTGAACTTGAAGCTAAAATATTAATTGAACAGGCCCGTAAAGAAGCTGATGATTTGCGAGCTGCCGGGCAAGATGCACTTCAATTGGCGGCCAGAGATGCCTTTTTAAAACTGCGTGATACCTTATTGGGTAGTTTTAGTAAAGAAGTGATGCGGGTTGTAGGTGAGCAGATGGTGGATAAATCATTTACTGAACAATTGATCTTAGCACTTGCAGGGGCAGTACGGGAAAAGTCTGGAATAGATGAAAGCAAAAATATTGTTATAAGTTTACCGGAAGGGGTTATCGGAGTAGAAGAACTCCGTAACAATCCGGAAGAGCTTAAACAAGGCAATTTAACGCATTACACAGCATCTATTGCAGCAAACCTTTTAAGAGCCGGTGTGAGTTTTGAGGTTTCAAATGATATTAAAGCTGGCTTGAGTGTACGTCTGGTAGATGACGCAATGGTGATTGATTTTACTGATGAAACAGTTGCCGCTTTATTGTTAGAACATATTCAACCTCGTTTCAGAGCTTTATTACAAGGGATAGTTAAGTAATTGATATGACATATCCCACTAGTTGCAAATACACCATGTTAATGGCGAGTTTACCGCCACATAAAAAAATGTTGTTTGATGACAATCAAGTCTCTCTTTCCAGAATACAACTTAATAATCGACTGACATTATTAGATGATCAAGACGCTGCTGATTTATTTAAAATAGAAAGCTTATTGCACTGGTCACATCTGAAAAATGATCTTGATCAGGCATTTGTACAGCAAACAATAGAATCCATTGCTACAATTGATAATGAATTCATAAAAAACATTATCATCTGGCGGTTAGAATTACGCATTATTCTGGCAACTTTAAGGATGAGGCATCAAGGCCAGAAGACTCCCCCGGCTAAAAATATTTTTGGTTTTGATTATTGGTATTTCATTATTACTAAGTATTGGGATGAACCAGACCTGGGGTTAAGCAAGCAATTACCCTGGGTGGTTGAAGCAAATGAATTATTAATAACTAATCAAAGTTTTGAACTGGAAAAGTTTCTATTCAGTGTAGTGTGGGAACATTACCATCGACAAAATTTTGGACATTATTTTAATTTTGAAGCCGTTATTATTTATGTACTGCGTTGGGATATTATTTCTCGATGGAATCGTAATAATAAAGAATTAGCAGTTAAACGTTTCAATGATTTGGTTGATCTTGGCTTACAAAATATAGAGCTATGAATGTTGAAAATCAGGCTACTGCACGGGTCATCGCTGTTCAGGATGATATCGTTTCTATTCAAACGATTGAGGGCTCAAGCACTCCATTAACTAAAAATGAAGTCGTGTATATTATACCTACACGCAATACATCACAACATAATGAACGTTTAAAAGCAGAGATTTTACGTATTCATGGCAATACAGCAGATGCACAAGTTTATGAAAGTACTTTGGGGGTTGGGGTAGGCGACCCTGTTGAGCAATCTGGGGAAATGCTTTCTGTTGAATTAGGTCCTGGTTTACTTGGTCAGGTATACGATGGTTTACAAAACCCTTTAGATGTTTTAGCTTCGAATTATGGCTTTTTCCTGCCCAGAGGCGTGGATTTACCCGCTTTAGATATCAATGCAAAATGGGCTTTTACCCCTAGTGTACAAGCGGGAACTAAAGTAAAAGCCAGTTCCGTCATTGGAATTGTAATAGAAAGAGGTTTTACACATAAAATTATGGTGCCTTTTGATATTGAAGGCGAAGTTGAAATTAGCTGGATTCAAGAGGGGAATGTCACTGTTTTAGAGCCAGTTGCGGAGATCATACTGAAAAATGGAAAGGAAAAAGCCATTACCTTACGACAACGCTGGCCTGTTCGTAAACAGATTCCCGGTCAATTACTGAAAAATAATATCGTTCAAAGACTGTATCCTTCTCAGCCTTTAATCACACATTTACGTTTAATAGATACTTTTTTTCCTATTGCAAAAGGAGGAACAGGCTGTATACCGGGTCCTTTTGGTGCTGGCAAAACAGTTTTACAGAATTTGATTTCCAGAAATTCCGATGTCGATATAGTCCTCATCGTTGCCTGTGGTGAACGAGCAGGTGAAGTGGTGGAAACAATAACTGAGTTACCACAAATGAAAGACCCGAAAACAGGGGGGTCTTTAATGGATAGAACCATTATTATCTGTAATACTTCATCTATGCCTGTTGCAGCTCGCGAAGCCTCTATATATACCGGAATTACACTGGCTGAATTTTATAGGCAAATGGGGTTAAACGTTTTATTGTTAGCCGACTCTACATCCCGATGGGCCCAAGCCATGCGTGAAACTTCTGGCCGATTAGAAGAAATACCCGGTGAAGAAGCCTTTCCTGCTTATCTGGATTCTGCAATTAAAAGTATTTATGAGCGTGCTGGTGTCATTTTGACCAGTGATGGTTCTGTCGGTAGTCTTACCATGATTGGCACAGTTTCACCAGCGGGTGGCAACTTTGAGGAGCCAGTAACCCAGTCTACATTAGGCACTGTTAAAACCTTTATGGGATTAAGTGCGGACAGAGCGTATAAGCGTTTTTATCCTGCTGTAGACCCATTACTTTCATGGTCTCGATACACTGAACAATTAAGCAGCTGGTATGAGAAAGAACTGGATGTAAATTGGACTGCTAACGTGAAAGCCATGCTTGAGTTGTTAAAGCATGGTGAAAATATTTATCAAATGATTCAGGTTGCAGGGGAAGAGGGCATATCGTTAGATGATTACGTCATCTATCAGGAAGCATTATTTTTGGATATGGTCTATTTGCAACAAGATGCGTTTGATGAAGTGGATGTATCTGTGCCGTTAGTCAGACAGAAAGAAAACTTTCAACTGATTTTCAGACTGGTAAATACCGAGTATGAATTTTCAGACCAGGAGCAGGCGAGGGCGTTTTTTGTTAGATTAACAGGTCTTTTTAAAAATCTGAATTATACGCGGTCAGATTCGGCTGAATATACTAATTTAATAGTAAAGATTAATAATTTAATTGCGTCTGTAAAAAAGTAACAGACTAATCAGTCTTAAATGCCAAAGAAAGTTAATAGCCATTGAAAAATATAAACAGTTTGTGAGTGAAGGCAAAGGCCAGCCAACACCTTGGGATCAATTAAAAAATCAAATATTTTTGGGTGGCGAAAAGTTTGTAGAGACGATGTAAAGTCAGATAAAATTGGATAAAGAGCTAGTGAAATACCTTCATCACAACGAAGAGCGAAACCCAAACCTTTATCTTATTTTGCAGAGAAGTACAAAATAAGAAACCAAGCAATTGTTTTTTCCGATGCGAGTAGAGGGTAAACTTTAAATCTAAAAAAACTAGTTAGGAGCGGAATCAAGAGCTTGTGCTAGAAACCAAGAGCCAACGGATTTATTTAGGTTAAAAGAAATAGGAGGCTATTTAAAATTACACTACTCCACAAATCAAAGCCCCCAGCTTTTTTATATTTTTCATTTCCACATTCTAAGTGGGAATGTATATCTTGCTCTATTCTAACTCCTACACTATTTCAAACGGCTAGGGTCAAGCTGAGATGCTTTTGTATTGTGTCTTTCTGATCTCAGTTTTGAGCTAAAGTTCACAGACATAAATTATTTTTTGAACTATGCTTTAGTCACAATTGAGTTAAATAAGCTATTACTTTATGCCCACTGACAAAAAAACTGAATGCAAAGGTTTTACACTGATAGAACTTTTAGTAACTATTGTTATTGCCAGAATTCTTGCAACGATTGGTATTCTCAGTATTACTCAAATAATAAAAAACAGTCGTTTTAAGACTAATATGATTAATATTAATATGTTCCTGAATTCTTTGAATTACGCGAGAAGCGAAGCTGTTAAACGAAATAATACTGTTTTCGATGAAAGAAACTTGGGGTTTAGCCAAAGTTGGGATAATGGCTGGAATGATTTTATTAATGTTAACGATAATAGCGAATATAACGCTGGCGTTGATACCCTGTTAAAAACTTATCCCGCTTTAACTTGGTTTTACATTAAGAACTGGAATATATTATGGAGATCGGGTTTCTTTCTTACCATTCGGATTGATTGTTAGTTCATCTGGGACAAATAATGATTTATTTTGGATATGTGTAACTGCTGGTGACATGGTAAATTCTCGGGGAATTGCGATTAATATTGTTGAGAGAACGCGTGTTTCAACAGAGGATGTAGCGTCATGCCCATAAAACTAACTTTCAACTCTTGAGTCCATGATGTCTGAATGAAATATGAAACAGGGTTCACCTTAATTGAAGTACTGATTGCTATGCTGGTTTTAGCTGTTGGACTATTGGGTCTAGCTGGGCTACAGGCTACAGGGTTACGTAACAACCTTAGTGCTTATAATCGAAGTCAGGCAACACAGTTGGCGTATGATATGGCTGATAGAATGCGTGCAAATGTTGCAAATGCCAGGAACTTTGGAGCTAGTGTATACATTACAAAACTTCCCACTGCTGCAAATGTACAAAATGATTGCAAGCAAGTTACGACCACTTGTACTACTGCTGATTTAGCCGAAAATGATTTATTTGAGTGGAATTGTGCAATAGCTGGATGCTCTGCGGAAGTTGGACCTCCTGCAATGCCTGCTATTCCAGCAACTCTTCCATCAGGGACAGGAAGTATTACTGTGGTTCCAGCAACTGGAATTTTTACTATTACAATCAATTGGGATGATAATCGTGATGGCTGTGTTAATCCTGGCGATGCTAATGTGGCATGTGCAGGGCTAGATGATGACCCGAATTTTCAAGTGAGAATTCAGTTATGAAAAATTATTGCATCAATAGTAAACAGCAAGGATTGACTCTGATAGAGATCATGATAGCTTTAATAATAGGCACATTCTTGTTGGCAGGTGTGATACAGATTTATCTGAGTACTACACGAAGTTATCGGATGCTGGAAAATCAGTCTAGGTTACAGGAAAATGGACGCTTTGCCATGGACTTTATGACGCGTGATATACGTCAGGCTGGGTTTAGATGCTGGCCCGCTGCTCCAGTTGCTGTACCGATTGGTGGTACAAATAATGATGGCCTGAATGGTGCAGACTCGATAACTGTTCAAGAAGCGCTTGCTTGTCCAGGTGCAGTAGTACCTATTATCTATAGCATAGCTAATGGAACAGGGGGGCAACCATCATTATTTAGAAATAATAATGGTGATAATCAGGCATTGATCGAAGGCATAGAAGATATGCAGATTTTATATGGCGAAGATAGCACAGGTGATAATACCCCTAACTATTATGTTCCTGCAGGTACGGTAGGCTTAACGATGGCTCAGGTAAGCAGCATTCGTATTATTCTGACTGCGCGCACACTTGATGCAAATTTAACCCGGACAGGTGATGGTAGGTTAAGAAGGACATTTACATCAACGATTGCTGTGCGTAATTTACTACCGTAATGAGGTGTTAATATGAATATTCACTTAAGACCTTCAAAAAAACAAGCTGGTGTGGTACTTGTTGTTAGCCTGATTATGCTGTTGTTACTTACCTTGATTGGTGTCAGTGGCATGCAGTCAACCGGGCTTGAAGAGAAAATGGCGGGCAATAAGCGTAATCGCAATCTCGCTTTTCAGGCAGCAGAAGCGGCTTTACGTCATGCTGAAAATTATATTGAAAATGGTCTTGCTAATTCTAACGCAACTCAGATTAATGTAGCGCAAGGAGTTGTTAATATTCCTGTTGCAAGTGCGATTGCTGGATTAAGTGCACAACCTACGTATACCATTACTTTATTAGCGGTTGACTATTATGCAACCAATCCAGCCAAACATGCGACTTTTCAAGTGATAGCAACGGCTAATGGTGCCGATACTGCTACAGTTGTTCGACTACAAACGATTTATATTGCTCAGGTCCCTGATATAAGCATTTAGTTTTTTGAGGTGTATGAAATGAAAATCCATAAAATTTATAAACTGCTGTTATTTATTCCACTGTTTTTGTTTAATAATTACATATTTGCAGCACCCATTTTTACCCCAGATTCACAACCTACGGGTTGGTTGGCTCGTCCTGAAACAACGTCACTTGATTTAAGTAATGGCAATGAAGTGTTTTATCAGGTTGATTACAATCCAGATACCTGGAGTGGTGATACCCGAGCATATAATATTGATAATCAGGCACTGGTTCAAACTACGGGTCCCTGGGATGCTGTAGATCCAACACTGGTTACCGCTGCAACAGTATTGGATGGACTTAATTATGACAGCGGACGAAAAATTGTGACCATGAATGGCAGTACTAAAGTTGCTTTTCGCTGGACAAATTTATCTGGAACACAACAAAGTGCTATTGGTAGTTCAGCAATAGTTGATTTTATCCGTGGTGATCGAAGTAATGAAGAGCCTAATGGCTTGTCTTTCTATGCTCGTGAGCACGTGATGGGAGATGCTAAGCATTCCTCGCCCTTTTATATCAAGCATATTGGTGGCGAAAAACGGATTTATGCCGGAACTAATGATGGAATGTTGCATGTGTTTAATGCAACAAATGGCTCTGAAGTTTTTGCTTATATTCCATCCATGTTGATTCCTAATCTGAATAGACTGGTTAATAAACCCTTTGTTCATACTCATTTTGTTGATGGGCCTGTCAATATTGCCAATGTGGATTTTTCAGGTACTGTTAAAACAATTCTGGTGGGAGGGTTAGGGGCTGGCGGTAAAGGGCTTTATGCACTTGATATTACAAATCCTTCGCCAACCAGTGAAGATGATGCGGCCAGTAAAATAAAGTGGGAAATTACCGAAACGACAACTGGTTTTGCTAATTTAGGCTATACCTATGGGACTCCTAAAATTGCCCGGCTGAATAACGGCACGGCTGTTGCGATTATTGGTAATGGTTATGTTAATAGTGGTAATGGGCATGCCATCCTTTATATTATTAATATTAATACTGGTGCATTGATTAACGCCATTGACACCAATTCTGGAAATGCGGGTAGTCCAAACGGGCTTTCTACACCTAGCCTTGTTGATGTGAATAATGATGGAAAAGTTGACTATGCATATGCGGGGGATATTGATGGCAATCTTTGGAAATTTGATTTAGTCAATAATACTTCATCCCTGGTTTTTACCACATCACCGGCACAGGCCATCACTGTTGCACCAGCTTTTTTTGGACACCCCAGTGGTGGAATAATTGTAGCCTTTGCGACTGGACGAATACTAACAACCGGTGATGAAACCGATACATCCGTGCATTATGCTTATGGCATCTGGGATGGCGCGCCAGGGCTGCCAGTTGATAACAGCAAATTATTGACTCAGACATTGTCAGCGGCTACTTTTTCAGGTAAAGCAGTGCGAACTATTACTGCCAACGTTCCAGACTGGACTGTCGGTAATAATGAAGGGTGGAAGGTCGCATTGCCTTCTGGCGAACGTGCTATTGGAGAAGCCCCTTTTTATAATAATCTACGCTATTATTTTCTAACAACTAATCCGACGGTTACAAATACATTACCACCTGATGGTGCAAACTGGCTAAACGAGTTTAATTTTTTTACCGGTGGCTCACCATCAAAAACCATTTTTGATCTCAATCTGGATGGCAATTTTGATGTGAATGATTTAGCAGAGGGTTGTATAGTGGATACTACTAATCATATTACATGTATTCCTGTGTCAAAATTTCTTGGCAGTGGTGTATTTTCCCAGCCTATTTTGGTCAAAGCTCTAGGGTTTACGACCACGCTTTTTGCATTTCATCCAGATTTACCTACTACGCCTAGTGGTAATGTGATAAATCCCCCCGATCCCGGTGTATCCGGTGGGCATTTTGATTTTGATATTTATTATTATGGTGCTGCGTCAGCACAAACAATCTCGACGGCAACCGCAGATAGTGAAACGAAAACAGTTTGTGCAGTAACTTCCAATGTTCAAGCGGAATATGATCAGTTGTCTAATACTTTTTGCAACAGCGGCAATGGGTTTTCAAGCGGTTATGTTTACTTGACGGAGTATTCAACAGGCAGCAGTTGTGGTGGTTCAGTACCTACTGCTACTAGAACTATCTGTGAGAAAATATCCAAAGTTCAAGAGAAACTCAACCGGATATATAAAAAATGTGAGGATATTTCTGGAAATTTCGATTATTTGACTGACTTTTCCACGGGTAACAAATGTGATAAAGACGAAAGTAATCCCGATAAACAGAAATTTGATCAAGCACTTACTTGTAGTTCAGCGAGTGGCCAGCAGTTTAATCAATCCATTACTTGTAATACGGTAACTACCTCGACAGTAGTAATTGGGGACTATGGTGTCAAAAACGAAGGCCAGAAACACGTCCATGAATATGATGACAAATATGATGTCACTGGGGTAAACATGCTTAATGCCAGTGAGCCTGCTTTTAACTTGCCGAATGCCATTACCGATACCACTACCCAATTTAAAATTCTGGTAATGAACCAGTACCTTAATCCAGCGGCAAAATTGTCTGTGGGCGGTGCAGATTATGAAAATGTCAAAACCTATGGCAACTTGGCTAATGAAACTAATGCATCAACATTGATATCCAGCTTATCTACTTATACCCGCGCAGATATCAATACCTTAATTTATAACCTGCCATTGGATGCTTTCAAATCAAAAGATTGGTGGGGTGATGGCGGTATAATACGCGCAGGATTGATTCCAACTAAAACGGGTTGTGTTAACAAGCTTAATACAGATGGCAGTATGATAAATGATACAGCTGGAAGAAAAGGTCTTATTGGTCCAAATGGTGAGCGATTCAATGGCGCATTGGCTATTCAAATCATCAAATCGACTACGCCTGCTTCGGCTTTAGAGCTTAACCATAACGGTAATGACGGCCTAGCTGTTAACGAAAGAGTAAAATATGGCTGGAGAGTCAAACAAGCCGATTTTACTAATTATGTATTAGCGGAATACACTAGCTTTTGGCATCATCCGAATGGGTTTTGTTATGGGGAAGCGAACTGGATAGCGGATGCACCTGAAGATTTTGTATCTAATGCATCGGCACTGACTCCTGCAGCAGGTTCGGCTGATCCAACGGATGGTATTTTTAGCGGTGGCTTGGCTATTATTAGTACTGTAAATACTAGTGTAGGAAGTACTTCAACAACGGTTGTAACTTATAGTGATAACTCAACGTATACCAAAACTGAAGTTACAAATATCGATGGAACCATAACGGTTACACAAATCTATCGCAATGGAACGTCAGATGTCACAACGCTTAATGATGGTAGTGGTGGTAGTAGTGCCAGCTATGTAGATCCTAGTAGAGGGTCGCCTCAAGAGGAATCAGTAGCGGGTCAAGTAGGTCGTATTTCATGGCATGAAATGTAGATAACCAATTCTTCTGTGGACGTGGTGGGTATAACAGTATCCGAATATTTGATGCAGAACATGGCATTAACCAAACAAATATTAAAATTATGAAAGTTACTTCAATAGACAGAAAAATAATGAGTACTCTGCTAAAACGCATAGGTAACGAATAAAAATGAGCCCCATCGAATTCTTTCCCTGGTTTTCAGCGCCTGAAAAAAAAGAACTAAGCCCAAAAAAAAATCTACAAAAAAGTATTTGTAGATAAACATAAAAATAATCTTGAAGTTATTTAGCATATATTTCATGGGGTCAACCAACTTGGTTCAAAGAAGAATGGGACAGATCCAATGTCATTAAAGTTAATCCATAACCTATTGATTAACTGTACTTTTTGTAAGTAGAAAAATGCAATTTGTTTTCATTTTTGATTTTAGCTGGCAATAGCTCCTCCCTTTTCGTATTGGCTTAATGGTACAAGCGATATAATCAATAAGCACTTTCAATTTCTCTTGTAAATAATTACTTGGAATGACGAGCAGCTCCACAACGGTATTTTTCATTTTGGAAACAGCTTGGGCAGCATTAGTCACTATCAAAACCAGGTTTGTTGTCAGTACTTTGGTTGGACTTTCAACTGCTACTTGACTATCATGCCAGTCACATCACTATACACTTTCAGTGCATAGAAATTGAGCAATGGAAATAAGACGTACATGTATAACACTAAATATATTTTAAACATAGGGTTGGTAACTGTTCTGCTAGCTATATTTCAACCCTGTTGGGCAGATGATATTTTAAGGCTTTCTACAACAACCAGTACTGAGAATTCAGGACTTCTGGCTGTTCTGAATCCTGTTTTTGAAAAAAACACCAATATAAGAGTGGATGTAATAGCTGTTGGAACAGGCAAGGCACTTAGAATTGGTGCTAACGGTGATGTAGACGTAGTCTTTGTACATGCTCCCAAAGCAGAGTTGGAATATGTTTCACAAGGCGATTTTATTGATCGTTTGGCAGTCATGCATAACGATTTTGTTATTGTTGGACCCGTAGGCGATCCTGCCTCTATTGCATCGGCTAAAACTGCAGTTGAAGCATTGCGTAAAATTTCCGAAAGCCAATCTACTTTTATCTCACGGGGAGATGATTCAGGAACCCATAAAAAAGAAATGCAGTTGTGGAAACTAGCACATATTAAACCGGAAGGAACTTGGTACGCTGTTGCCGGTCAGGGTATGGCCGCTGTTTTAAGAATTGCCGATGATAAACAGGGGTATACATTGACTGACCGTGGTACTCAGATTGCTTTTACAAATAAAATCTCTTTAAAGATTAATTTTGAAGGTGATCCGGTATTATTTAACCCTTATCATGTAATGGCAGTTAATCCAGTTAAACATCCACATGTTAAGTACGATTTAGCCAAAAAATATATCGACTTTGTAATCAGTGAGCAAGGCCAGAAAATTATTGCTGACTTTAACAAAGGAGACCAACAATTATTTTATCCTGATGTGATGGAGACAAAATAAGCGAAAGATTGAGAACATTCGCTTTCTCTCTTCTTAAATTCTTGGTAAGTGCTCAATTCTTGACGTAATTCCCAACCCCAGATTGTTACAGGACAACAATTAAATTGGTTACTGGACGGCTTAGATCTTGATGCCATTAAACCTAGAAAAATCAGTTGGATCACAGATTATAGCACAAGTTATTAATTCTACAGCACTTCTAATTCAATGTAAAACAACAAGTTAAAGCCGCTGTTCTGCCCCTTCTAAATAGCACCTGATCGAAAACCATTTTTACCATTGCAATACAAAACCTTATGGGAAATAAGCATCTGAAGATTTACTGGAGTTAAATTTAGAATTAATCAAAACCTGAATATGACATTATTACTTTAAAATAGAAGAAAATCTTATTTTTTTAGAACTTTTGCTACAGCTGCTGTTCTTGTCGGTACCCCAAGTTTTTCAAAGATATGTTCAAGATGTTTATTGACGGTTCTTGGGCTGGTGTCAAGAATTAACCCAACTTCTTTATTGGTTTTGCCTCGGGAAACCCACATAAGGATTTCTGCTTCCCTTGCGGTTAGGCCAAAAGAGTTTTTTAGAGAAGCTAAATCCCATTCTTCAGTGTTTTTTTGAATCAGCAGCATTTGTTCATCCGCTAAAGAACAAGGTACTATTTTTCCATTATAGTGATCGTTTAACTGAGATTTTGGGAATGAAAAATTATCTTTAGATATAATCTTCTCAAGAATGGGTGTAGGCAAAGTCAATCCACTATAACTTGAAGTATGAATCAGTGGAAAACAATCCAGAAGTATGTTGTTCGCAGCGGTTGAAAGCCAGGTGATCAGTCCTGATTTGTTAAAAGTTAAAGCAGCAAAACCGACATGATTTAAGGTCTGTTCCATACGTTGAGCATTTCTTTTTTGGGATAACTGAGCCTCTATTCTGGCCTGTACTTCTGCTGGTCTGATGGGTTTTACGATGTAATCAACTGCACCTTCTTCAAAACCTTTTAACAGATTATCGAGTTCGCTTAAGCCAGTCATGAAAATGATGGGGATTTGATCTGTAAGCTGATTTTCCTTAAGTCTTCGGCAGGTTTCAAAGCCATCAATACCTGGCATGATGACATCTAGTAAGATGAGATCGGGTTGCAAATATTTAATCTGCTCAAGAGCAGATTCACCATTAATTGCAACTAAAATACGATAACCACATTCAGAAAGCATGTCTGAAAGTACAGAAAGATTATCTGGTGTGTCATCAACTATCAAAATAGTTTCGAGAGTAAAATCAGGATTAGAATTCATTTATTAGCCTGGCTATGAATTGTCTGTGGATGTGATAAGGATCTTTTTTATTTCTTCAATGCGGAATTCATTGGCCAGGGTTTTGAGTTGTTGGGTAAAAGCCTGATAGCTGGGGTTACTCATTTCCAATTCATTGAGTTGATGTTTTAGCCCTAGTAAGTCGCCAATTTTTACAAATTGCATGAGTTGATCAATTAGATTTGGAGGTGGCAGAATAAAGGTTTTGTTATGCTCTGCTGGAACGGGTTCAGGCTTCTCATTTTGGTGAATCCAGTGTAAAGATAAGTAAGATTTAATTTTTTCTAATAATTCATCAACGTGTACTGGTTTTGCAAGAAAATCATTACAACCTGCATCAATTGCTGTTTGTTGATCAGAAGGGTAAGCATTTGCACTTAATACGATGATAGGTTTAGAAAATCCGTGTTGCCGGAGCTGTCGAGATGTTTCGATACCGCTGATGCCTTCCATTGATAAATCCATTAAAATGAGATCAGGCATAAAAGTTTTTACCATTGCTACACACGCTTCTCCTGACTCGGCTTTTTGAATTCTAAACCCGATGGGTTCAAGCAATGCAGCAATGAGAGTACGATGCTCATACTGATCATCGACAACTAAAATTCTTTTACTTTCCTCTTTAAACCCAAGGATATTATTTTTGATAATGTTTGTTGGTGTGTTACTACTGGAGAGTAACATGCGCACGGTGAAAGTAGATCCCTGATTTATTTTACTTTTAACAGATATTTCCCCTCCCATCAGTTCAATGAGGATTTTACTAATCGTCAGACCTAATCCACTACCGGCAACAGTATTATTAGTTGTCTTGCTAATTCGAGTAAAGGGTTGGTATATGTTATTTATATCTTGTTCTGAAATACCTTCCCCACTATCAATGATTTGAAAGGTGGCGACGCCAGTACGATAGCTAATGCGAAAAATAATTTCGCCTTCAGTGGTAAATTTGATGGCATTATTAAGCAAATTGATTAAAACTTGTCTAATACGTTTTTCATCTCCCCGTACGTGCAGGGGTAAAGGATCAATTACCTGACAACTGAAATTTAGACCTTTGTCTTCTGCTTGTTTTTTAAAACTACTGACTAAATGTTCAATGAGGGAAGGGAAGTCAAGGGTTGCGTAACGAAGATCAAATTTACGTGCTTCAATACCTGCAATGTCCAGTATATCTTCAATCAATGAGGATAAATGTTCACTACTCCGTTTAAGTATCTTGACTGCTTCTTTTCTTTGTATAGGTATAGAGGGATCATTGTAAAGAATATGTGAGTATCCAACGATGCAATTTAGAGGTGTGCGTATTTCATGACTCATATTACTCAGAAATTGACTCTTTGCACTATTGGCGGCATCTGCAGTTATAATGGCGTGCTGATATTTCGCATCTGTTATTTTATGCTCTTCAATTTCTTTGACCAGTAATTGGGTTTGTTTAGTTGTTTCTTCATGTGCTAATTGGCGACTTTCATGATTTAATATTAACCACCAGGTACATAAGCCAATGAAAACCAACAATGAAGAATAAACCTTAATGAAGTTGTCGAATAAAAGATTAAAGGATTGTGGATGCAGTTGTGCCGTCAGAAAATCCTGGTAATAAATGATGCCAATAAAAACACTGGTTAGGCTACTAAGAAAAACAAATAGAAGTACGAATCGTAATAATCTGATTCTTGAATTTAATGACATGGCAGAGGGAAGACAGCAGTCAGCAAATTTATCGAAATAATCTTCTAATCTGTCTCCCTGTTTACAGGTATCAAAGCAGCGTGAATCCAGCGTACAACACAACGAACAAATACAGCCTTCATAGGCGGGACAATAGGCGGTATCTTCATGTTCAAAGTAGTTTTCACAAATACAGCATTTTCTTGGTGAAGCATCGTGCTTGTAATGTCTTGCACGGGCAAGATAATGTCGGTAGCTGGTAAAATAAGCGATGCCTGGAACTAGAATAAAAGTCAGTCCTAATGCAATAAAAGCAGAAAAAGCCTGTGCATACTCACCAAATAAACCAAGATATGCCAATATGGATATAAGTGATGCGCAAAGAGTTGAAACAATACCTACAGGGTTTAAATCAGGAAGATAAGCCCTCTTGAACTCAACAATTTTTGGACTTAAGCCTAATGGTTTGTTGATCATCAGGTCAGCTGAAACTGCACTAATCCAAGCTATGGTGATGTTGGAAAATAAACCTAAAACTTTTTCCAAAGCACCAAATACACCAAATTCCATTAATAGTAATGCGATAGATACATTGAATAATAACCAGATGACTCGGCCCGGGTGGGTATGAGTAAGGCGAGAGAAAAAATTAGACCATGCCAGTGAGCCAGCATAAGCATTAGTAACATTGATTTTAAGCTGGGAAATGACTACAAACAGCGTTGTTATTGCCAAGGCTAATTCTGCATTATCAATGATCATACGATAAGCCATTAAATACATTTGCGTGGGTTCATGTGCATGTTCGTATGCAATGCCTTGTTGAATGGCAAAGTGGGCCAGAAGAGCTCCACCGAGTTGTCTAATAACACCAAAGACAACCCAGCCGGGACCCGCAATAATCGTTGCAGTCCACCAACGAAAGCGATTGTGTTTTTTTAACTCAGGCATAAAACGTAGAAAATCGACCTGTTCGCCAATTTGGGCAACCATCGAAAAAGCGATTGTCGCTGCACTACCAAAGAGTAGCCAATTAAAGTCCTGACCACTAGTAGCAATACCAAAGTAGGCTTTCAAAGTGAGTAATGCCTCAGGTTCTTTAGTGAACACAGCGTAATAAGGAATAAACAGCAAAATAAGCCACAAGGGCTGTGTCCACAGCTGCATTCGGCTAATTGTGGTAATGCCGAATGTGACTAGAGGAATCACAATAATGGCACTGATAAAATGAGCAAATGCTATAGGAATATGAAAATATAATTCGAGAGCCTTGGACATAATAGAGGCTTCGAGTGCAAATAAGGTGAAAGTGAAAAAAGCGTATATTAAAGAGGTAATGGTGGAGCCAAAATAACCAAACCCTGCGCTACGAGTAAGTAAATCAATATCAATATTATAGCGAGCAGCGTAATAACTGATTGGGAAACTGATGATGAAAATAACTAAACCAACAATACATATGGCCCAAAATGCATTTGTGAACCCGTAGTTTATAGATAAGAAACCACCGATAGCTTCTAATACCAGAAAAGATGTTGAGCCAAAGGCCGTATTGGCAACTTGAAATTCGGACCATTTTCGAAATTGGCGGGGTGCAAAACGCAATGCATAATCTTCCAGGGTCTCATTGGCTACCCAGGAGTTATAATCTCTACGAGTTTTTGAGATACTTTGATGAACGGTAGAACTCATAACAAATGCAAATGGTTGTTGTGTAGAGTGAAAGAAAATTATTATGATTAAAGCAAAATATATACCTTAAAAATATCAATCTTTGATTGCTTAGTTGATAACTTGATGAATAGTTGTGCTGAGTCAATAAAAGTTGTTTAAACACAACTGATTAAAGAGAAAACACTGTCTGTGATTTGAGTCTGACAGTGTTTTTAGTTGAAATAAAATAGAATGGTTTGATGTTAATGGTGCATAAAAGGTATCGTTTATGCACCAATTTGAAGCGAGTTTACTTATCGGTCAGGACCAAACTTGAAGATGACAGGGGTTCCCTGATTGTGAATGATGACACGTTTACGAGGTTCAGCATCGATGTTTTTATTTTGATTTTTTGTTTCTACAGTATTTTCAATTTCGACACGAATTTTAGGTATCCATCTTGGGGTAGTTATATTCGTGGTCGATTTATTTTGAATTGTTCTAACACTTAAACTGCTTAGTAAGTTAAAGCAGGTGGTGCTTATGTCATCACTGATCCGAGTGATCATCTTTGTTGATGAAACAGGTAGTATGTTAGAACCTTTGTACTCTTCCGCCATGACTTGCATGACTAATTCTGCGCGTTGCAATTTTTGTCCTTTGGGTATTAATGAGCAGGTCAGTGGCAAGATGGTCGTTTTTTGAAAATCTAATGAGCGAGGATTGGAATTTCCTGAGCTAAAAGAAAAACCTGCTGGAGTAGAACCGAAACTGATTGAACCAATATGAATGGTAAGGTCATGAGTATATTCGTTAGATTGCGGGTCTACAAATTGATAGCCCCATTCTGATAAATTGTTGGTTACTGTTTTGCTAATGTCTGCTTGAGGTAGAGCTTGGCCTAAAAATTCAGGGTTATTTTCAAATTTAAAAGCCATCTTGTTTACTTTTGATAAATCAAAAGAGGGTCCTTTATGCTCAGGTGTCGAGCTACATGATATTAAAAAAGGAGTAACAAAGATAATTAAGCTAAGGGATTTGTATAGCTTGGTTGAAGGTCTTTGAATACACATGGGTAGCTTAAGTAAAGTCAAAGGTTTAAGTATACGTTAGCCAAATTAAAAAGGGTATACGTCATCTAACTGATTAGTCATTTGACGCATTGTACAGTTTTGTATAAAAAACAATAATTGTCGCAAGCCTACAACATGGGTGATTGTGGATTAACCAGCAATATCTATTTAATCCAAAATAATTGATAAATAGCTAATCAGGAGTTAAAAATGACCATAGCTAACAAAATTTTTAAACCCAAGCAGTATGTAAAGGCTTTTTCAGCCGCAGTTCTTGCTACATCAATGCTAGGGTACACATCGGTATCCAACGCGGGAGCAACGTTTAAAATAGATGATACAAAATGGGTGAGTATTGGTGCTGGATTACGAACCAGTTTTACGGCGACTGAAGAGGCTGCAGCAGGCTCTAAATGGTCGAATGATTTTAGTTTAGATAATATGAGATTGTATTTGAATGCTCAAATACATGAATATATCAAACTGGAATTTAATACTGAATGTCAGTTTTGTGGATCGAATGGGGGTGACATTAAAGTATTAGACGCGATTGGTAAATTTGAATTTAACCAGTATATCAATATCTGGGCTGGGCGGATGTTGGTACCTGCCGAACGTCGGGAAATGAATGGACCCTTTTACAGTGCTGTCTTTAACATTTTTAGTACGGGGACACCTTTTGACCCAGCTGATTTTGGTGGTCCAGCGGGTATAGGTCCTGATCAAGCCGGACTTTATGGTCGTGATGATGGTGTCACTCTATGGGGTTCTCTTATGAAAGGCCGTTTACAGTATGCTTTTGGACTCTTTAATGGCTTAAGAGGGAGTGCAAATACGGATGACAATTTGTTATACGCACAGCGTATTGCCTATAATTTTTGGGATGTGGAAAAAAACCCAGGGTATTACACATCAGGTACTTATTATGGTAGCGGTGGCGATATTCTAACATTGGCTATTTCAAATCAATATCAAGAAGATGGTGCTGGAACTGCAACTGATAAGGGAGATTTCCGAGGTACTGCTATTGATATATTAATGGAAAAAGTTTTAGGTAATGGGGGAGTTGTCACCATTAATGGCGAATATAAAAACTATGCCATTACAAATGGCTATAGCCAGGCCAGTAGAGATAGTCTTACTCCAGGCTGGAATATGTTTGAAGGCAATGCCTACGATATCAGCGCTATGTATTTATTTCCACAAAAAATAGCCATCGGTCAGTTTCAGCCCTTTGTTCGTTTAACCAATACCTTACCCGATAATAGCTCAGACCGGACTGCCTATGAGGCGGGTGTAAATTACGTGATAGATGGTCATAATGCCTTGATTTCACTCAACTGGCACTATGGTGACCGCATAACTAAAGGGCTTGATTACAGTACGGATGCATCAGGCGATAAAGTACATTCGGTTACTTTAGGTTTACAACTACAAATTTAACAACATTGAGGAGATTAAGATATGAAAAAATTTCTATATAAGACTGGATTATCCACTGTGCTTTCAGCGCTGGTTTTGATGGCTGGAACAAGCTCGGCTGTTAGAGCTGAAGATACCATTAAAGTCGGTATTTTACATTCACTTTCAGGCACCATGGCAATTAGTGAAACAACATTAAAAGATACTATGTTGATGCTAATTGCAGAGCAGAATAAAAAAGGCGGATTACTAGGGAAAAAACTAGAGCCTGTAGTGGTTGACCCCGCATCTAACTGGCCTTTATTTGCTGAAAAAGCGCGTGAATTAATCACTAAAGAAAAAGTAGCTTCAATTTTTGGTTGCTGGACTTCGGTGTCTCGTAAATCAGTGCTACCTGTTATAGAAGAGTTGAACGGTATTTTGTTTTACCCCGTTCAATATGAAGGCGAAGAGTCTTCAAAAAACGTGTTTTATACCGGTGCAGCGCCAAATCAGCAAGCTATTCCAGCTATTAACTATTTGATGAATGATATTAAAGTAGAGCGTTGGGTATTAGCAGGGACTGATTATGTGTATCCACGAACTACCAATAAAATTCTGGAAGCCTATTTAAAATCAAAAGGTGTTGATGCAAAAGATATCATGATCAATTACACACCTTTTGGACATTCAGACTGGCAAAGCATTGTTGCTGATATTAAGAAATTTGGTTCAGCAGGTAAGAAAACAGCCGTAGTATCAACTATTAATGGCGATGCCAATATTCCTTTCTATAAAGAATTAGGTAATCAGGGGATTTCTGCTGAAGATATTCCTGTTATTGCTTTCTCGGTAGGTGAAGAAGAACTTTCAGGTATGGATACCAAACCGTTAGTGGGGCATATGGCGGCCTGGAATTATTTTATGAGTGAAGATACCACCAAAAATGCTGCATTCATCAAACAATGGCATGCATTTACCAAAGATACTAAACGTGTCACTAATGATCCAATGGAAGCACATTACATTGGCTTTAATATGTGGATAAAAGCAGTAGAAAAAGCGGGTACTACTGACTCTGACGCCGTACAAAAAGCGATGATTGGTATTAAATTTCCTAACTTGACGGGTGGCATGGCACAAATGTTACCTAACCATCATTTGAGCAAACCTGTTTTGATTGGTGAAATTCAGGAAGATGGTCAGTTCTTTACGGTATGGCAAACTAATACTTTGGTGAAAGGTGATGCATGGTCAGATTACCTGGCAGAAAGTAAACCTATCATTGCAGACTGGACAGCACCTATTAGTTGCGGAAATTACAATACAACCACTAAAAAATGTTCAGGTCAAAACTATTAAGAAATGATTTGAACGAGGTAACACCTAATGTCATTAAGTTAAGAATACCATAAGGGTGACAGGAAGCGTATCACTCTCAAAGATGCGCTTCATTCCTCACCAATCAATATCAAATTAATGACATCGGGGTAATGTTTTTTTACTCCGGTTATGATTTATTGGAGATGTTATGAAATATCGGGTGACCTACCCAGTTAAATTTGTAGTTCTTGTTTTGATGCTCTTTAGTTTTATTGGAACTTCAATTGCTCAGGAGGAAGCAACCGAATTAACGTTTTCTGCTACCGTATCTAGATTAAAGGTGCGTGCTTTAACTGCAAAAGGTAAGGCCATTGAACAATTGGCAAAATTTCAAAATTCACGCAAAATACTTATCCTGCAAGCTTTGGTTGACGGAGATTTATTTGAAGTGAGAGATAGCGGGCAAATTGTTATTGCAGAAAGTAAAGAGGACAAATATTCAATAGTACTTGCTGATAATGGTAATGGTATTGGCTTAGTAGAAAGTTCAGCGATAAAAAAAATCAAACTGAATAACAGATTACGCTCCAAAATTCGTAGCTTAGTTGCAACATTGCAATTAAACTCAGCTGCTGCCGAGGTAAGATTACAGGCTGTAAAAACCTTGGGTAAATCAATTAATCAGCAATCATTATTTACTTTAAAAAAACGGGCAGAGATAGAGAAAGATGATGATGTGTTAGATGCTTTAGGCCTTGTTATTGCACTAGATAATCTGAACAGTACAGACAGATTAATTCGTTTAAAAGGCATTGAGACTTTAAAACAGAAAACCAGTCTGAAAGCTGTAAATCGCTTGCAAGCAATAATTGATAAAAATAATGAGGGCCAATTTATTGAACCTGATGCAGAGATACGCAAGCAAGCAAATTCGGCGCTGGTAAAAATACAGGCGCGTCTCCAAGTCTATGCTGTTGCAGAAACTGTGTTTTTTGGTTTGAGTTTAGGTGCTGTGTTAGTACTCGCAGCAATAGGATTAGCCATTACCTTTGGGGTGATGGGGGTTATAAATATGGCCCATGGTGAAATGATGATGCTGGGGGCATACACTACATATGTCATGCAACTGCTACTGCCACACCATATTGGATTATCATTAATATTGTCGATACCTGCAGCGTTTATGGTATCGGGTATTGTAGGAATTGGTATAGAGAGAGGTATTATTCGGCATTTGTATGGGCGTCCACTAGAAACACTATTGGCGACTTTTGGTGTCAGTTTAGTTTTACAGCAGGCTGTACGTTCTATTTTTTCGCCTTTAAATAGAAGTGTTATAACGCCGGACTGGATGAGTGGCTCCTGGCAGATTAACGATTTTTTGTCATTAACCTGGAATCGTTTATATATTCTGGTTTTTTGTTTATTGGTCTTTGCATTTTTATTACAGATTCTCAGGCGGACCAGGCTGGGCCTGGAGGTTAGAGCTGTTTCTCAAAACCGTAACATGGCTAAAGCGATGGGCATTCCTACTGACCGGGTTGATGCGATGACATTTGGTTTGGGCTCAGGGATTGCTGGTGTAGCTGGAGTGGCTTTGAGTCAGATTACCAATGTGGGCCCAAATCTGGGGCAGGCATACATTGTAGATTCATTCATGGTGGTGGTATTTGGAGGTGTTGGTAACCTTTGGGGGACTCTGGTTGCAGGTTTTTCACTGGGTATTGCCAATAAAGTGTTGGAACCTTATGCTGGAGCAGTTCTGGCAAAGATTTTAGTATTGGTATTTATTATTTTATTTATTCAGAAACGTCCGCGTGGGTTATTTCCACAAAAAGGCCGTGCAGCGGAGTCATAAGATGTTACTGAAATTACTTGGAAATGATCAAGAAAGTCGATTTGTTTTACTGATGTTGCTTGCTGTTACCTTAATTATTCCACTATGCAATCTTATTTTTTCTGCAGGTTCAGCATTTTACTTTTCTGCCTATACAGTCTCTTTAATTGGTAAATATTTAACTTTTGCTCTATTAGCATTGTCGTTAGACCTGGTTTGGGGATACTGTGGAATTTTAGTGTTAGGGCAGGGCGCTTTTTTTGCTTTGGGTGGTTATGCCATGGGCATGTACCTGATGCGTCAAATTGGTGATCGTGGCGTTTATGGGAATCCGGATTTACCTGATTTTATGGTGTTTTTAGATTGGAAAGAATTGCCGTGGTATTGGAGTGGATTTGAATCATTCCCTTTTGCACTATTAATGGTGATGGTCGCACCTGCAATACTGGCTTTTGTATTTGGCTGGTTGACTTTTCGTTCCAGAGTGACAGGTGTTTATTTTTCTATTATTAGTCAGGCATTGACTTATGCTTTATTGTTGTCATTTTTTAGAAATGAAATGGGCTTTGGCGGCAATAACGGGTTGACAGATTTTAAAGACATTATTGGTTTTAGCTTACAATCTGACACGGTGAGAGCCCTTTTATTAATGGGTTCAGGGATGATTTTGATCGCCGCTTTTATGGTTTGCCAATGGATGATAAAAACCCGTTTGGGGCGAGTGGTAACAGCTATTCGAGATCATGAATCGCGGGTGCGTTTTTTAGGCTACCGGGTGGAAATGTTCAAATTATGGATTTTCGTATTTTCAGCTATTTTGGCGGGACTGGCAGGAGCATTATATGTACCACAGGTTGGCATTATTAATCCCAGTGAATTTTCACCTTTGATCTCATTAGAAATTGTAGTGTGGGTTGCCGTCGGTGGTCGTGGGTCGCTATACGGTGCGATTATTGGTGCTGTTTTAGTTAATTATAGTAAAACAGTACTGACCGGTTTATTTCCAGAAGTCTGGTTATTCACCTTGGGAGCGGTTTTTATTTTGGTAACAATATATATGCCGGATGGTTTGGTGGGGTTATGGAAACGTAAAATAGGAGGGTTCAAGGATGAGTGAATCAGCTAAGCCTTTTCTAGACAGGTATCAAACCTTCAATTTTGTTAACAAGAGGCCAGTTATCAAAGGCAATGTTGATGTCAGCCACGGTACGGTCTTGTATATGGAAGATGTGAGTGTCAGTTTTGATGGTTTTAAAGCCTTAAATAATTTATCACTTTATATAGGTGATGGTGAACTACGTTGTTTGATTGGTCCAAATGGTGCAGGTAAAACCACATTAATGGATGTTATTACAGGGAAAACAAAACCGGATAGCGGCTCTGTATATTTTGGGCAAACCATTGATTTACTGCAAATGGATGAATCAGCAATAGCTCAGGCAGGTATCTGTCGAAAGTTTCAAAAACCCAGTGTATTTGAGAAATTATCGGTGTTCGAAAATCTAGAGCTTTCTATACAGTCAGACAAAGGTACCTGGGTTACTTTGTTTGCAACCTTGAATGGAGAGCAACGAGATCGGATTGATGAAGTGTTGGAAATTATAGGCATGAGTTCACTTCGGTTTCAGCCAGCAGGTATTTTGTCTCATGGACAAAAGCAATGGCTGGAAATTGGTATGTTATTAATGCAGGAACCCAGAGTGATGCTAGTGGATGAACCTGTTGCTGGCATGACCCATCAGGAAATTGATCGTACCGCAGAGTTGCTATTATCACTACAAGGTAAACATTCGGTAGTGGTGGTTGAACATGATATGGCATTTGTGCGTTCCATTGCTAAAAAAGTGACTGTACTGCATGAAGGGTCCGTGCTGATGGAAGGAACCATGGATGAGGTTCAAAATGATCCTCGCGTTATTCAAGTATATTTGGGGGAATAATGTTAACAATTTGTGCTATAGATCAATACTACGGTGAAAGTCATACATTATGGAATTTGAGTCTGGATGTTCCGGTAGGTTCCTGTCTATGTTTGATGGGACGTAATGGTGTGGGAAAAACCACCTTACTGAAAAGTATCATGGGGTTGATTCCGGTACGTGATGGCATAATCAAGATGGATGGCCAGGATATTACCTCAGCTAAAGCTGAATTAAGGGCAGAATTAGGGATTGGTTATGTTCCTCAGGGTAGGGAGATTTTTCCTTTACTAACAGTTGAGGAAAACCTGAAAATAGGGTTGCGGGCTGCCAGTAAAATGGGTATCAAAAAAATACCTGATCAGATTTATGAAATATTTCCGGTATTAAAGCAAATGCTCAACCGCAGGGGGGGAGATTTATCAGGTGGACAGCAGCAGCAGCTTGCTATTGGACGGGCTTTGGTACTTAATCCGAAATTGCTGATTCTGGATGAACCTACCGAAGGTATTCAGCCAAATATTGTCAGTGAAATTGGTGATGTCATTATGCGCTTGAATCGAAGTAAAGGTATTCCTGATCCAGAAGTTAAACTAAGTAAAGGGGAAATACATCAGGCAATTTCCAAAATCAACAAGGAACTGGGTGTTACAGTATTATTGGTTGAACAAAAACTACCTTTTGCGCGTAAAGTGGCTGATAAATTCTGCATTTTAGAACGAGGAAGGAATGTTGCGATAGGGGAAATGCCTGAACTGACTGAACAGATGGTCAAACAATATTTAACGGTATAAAGTAACTCGCAATAAATAACCCACCCATCTTACTGGTCTTTTTATCCGTCTTCTTCGTTGTGCCTTGAAGACGAATAAAAATCCAGCGCAAGCCGAGTAGGTTATTTATTGCGCGTTACTTAACATGAGGTAATTATGAGAAAACTACACATATCACTGGTCTATTGTTTTAAAGTTTTTATACTGTCGATTCTGCCTATGTCAGCCTATGCGCATACGGGAGGGGAAGCTCTGGTCAGTATGTTTAGTGGTTTTAGCCACCCTTTTCTAGGCATTGATCATATACTGGTAATGATAGCGGTCGGAATGTGGTCAGTGATATCAGGCGGATATCGTTTATGGTTATTTCCGCTTCTTTTTATGTTGGCAATGTTAGTGGGAGCGATGCTAAACTTTTCTGGTATGGAAATGAATGGAATAGAAAGCTGGGTAGCATTTTCTGTCTTGGCTTTAGGCTGTATAGTCAGACAGAATAGGGAAATACCAACAATTTTTGCAAGTGGCCTGGTTATTGTTTTTGCATTGGGACATGGATATGTTCATGCGGCAGAAATTGGCAGTGATACAAGTGTTAATAGTTATGCCATGGGGTTTTTAATCGCTACTGCCCTATTACAGGGTACGGGCATGGCTATCGGGTTATTTGGGCCTGTCGTTTTAAAAAAGATAAAAAATATTTTTGGATTGATCTGTGCATTAACAGGGATAGTAATGCTGGCAGGAATCTAATGGCATGTTAGTGGAGCCAGTTGTTGCTGAAGTGCTTACTAAAAATAGCGGACGTTTTAATGATAAGCAAGGTTGGAAAGCTGAATTAAAGCTGGGGTTTATTCGCAGAGGAAAAAAGACGGTACTTGCTCATCGTAGTCACTATGGACCTTTAACAGTACAGCGTCCTTTTTATCCAGAAGGTGAGTTATGTCATGTTTATTTATTACATCCACCGGGAGGAATTGTAGCCGGTGATCAATTATCGCTAGATGTACAACTGGATAAAGGGGCTGAAGCCTTAATTACCACACCGGGAGCAGCAAAATTTTATCGCAGTACGGGTGAGCAGGCAGTTCAAAACGTGTCTTTGAATATTAATGAGGATGCTGCGCTGGAGTGGTTACCTCAAGAATCGATTGTTTTTGAAGGTGCTCGTTTGATATCAAATGTTCGTGTTGATCTGATCAAAAATGCTCGCTTTATAGGCTGGGAAATATTAGCTTTAGGTCGGCCAGCTGCAGGTGAAAGTTTTAAACTGGGTGATGCTTTATTGAATTGGCGTATTTTTCGCGATGGGATGCCTGTTTTTTTGGAAAAAATGTATTTGGATTCGGAAGCCTTTTTAGCCCGATGGGGACTTAATGGTTGTACAAGTTGCGGCACTTTTTTTGCCGTTGGCGCATCGGAGTCTACTTTAGAAACTGTCAGAACTTTGATTGCCGATAGCCCGGGAAAAGCAGTTACATTAATAGATGATTTATTGATTTGTAGAGCAACTGCCGATAAAACAGAACCTGTACGTCGTTTTTTCGAGAAAGTAAGAGCAGAGATTCGAAATGATATTGTGCAGAAAGAATCTTATACGCCTCGGATCTGGGCCACCTGATAACAAGAGCACCTAATTATTTCCATCTTTATTAAGGTAAATTATGCAACTCACCCCACGTGAAAAAGATAAATTATTGATTTTTACTGCTGGATTACTAGCAGAAAGACGTAAGGCCAGAGGCCTTAAATTAAATCATCCTGAAGCCATTGCTTTTATTTCAGTGGCTGTATTAGAAGGTGCGCGAGATGGACAAACAGTAGCCGAATTAATGGAATTTGGTCGCACATTGCTGAATCGTGACGATGTGATGGAAGGAATATGTGAAATGCTTCCTGATGTTCAAGTAGAGGCAACTTTCCCGGATGGTACCAAGCTGGTCACCATTCATAACCCAATTGAATAGAGGTATTTTATGATTCCAGGAGAAATTCTAGTATCTAAAGGTGATATCGAATTGAATGCAGGTCTTATGGCAATTCGTGTGATTGTTGCTAATTCAGGTGATCGACCTATTCAAGTGGGTTCTCATTATCATTTTTATGAAACCAATCCTGCGCTTAAATTTGATCGTAATAAAACGCGTGGTTATCGCCCGGATATCCCTGCCGGTACGGCAATACGTTTTGAACCCGGTCAGGAACGTGAAATACAATTGGTACCCTATACAGGATTACGACATGTTTACGGATTTCGTCAGGACATTATGGGTAGTCTAGACACAGAGTTGGAGGGGTAAGGATGAGTAAGATGAGTCGGCAGGCTTATGCCGAAATGTTTGGACCAACAGTGGGTGATCGAGTACGTTTGGCTGACAGTGAATTATTTCTTCAAGTGGAAGAAGATCGAACGGTTTATGGTAATGAGGTCAAGTTTGGTGGTGGCAAGGTAATTCGTGATGGCATGGGGCAGAGCCAGTGTGATTCAACTGTTGCCATGGATCTAGTGATTACCAATGCTTTGATTGTAGATCACTGGGGTATTATTAAAGCGGATGTGGGTATTAAAGAGGGGCGTATTGCTGCTATAGGTAAAGCCGGTAATCCTGATGTTCAACCGGGTGTGGATATAGTGATCGGGCCGGGTACAGAAATTATTGCCGGGGAAGGCAAGATTTTAACTGCCGGTGGTATTGATGCTCATATTCATTTTATTTGTCCGCAGCAAATTGAAGAAGCGTTAATGTCTGGTGTGACAACCATGTTGGGTGGTGGAACAGGGCCCGCCACAGGAACTAATGCGACAACATGTACGCCTGGGCCATGGAACCTGCATCGCATGTTGCAATCTCTGGATACTTTTGCAATGAATTTTGGTTTGATGGGTAAAGGTAATGCCAGTTTGCCCGCAGCATTGGATGAACAGGTCAGAGCGGGGGCAATGGGTTTAAAGTTGCATGAAGACTGGGGAACAACCCCGGCTTCTATTGATAACTGCCTATCTGTCGCTGAAAGGTATGATGTACAAGTTGCGATACATACGGATACCTTAAATGAATCCGGTTTTGTCGAAGATACTTTGGCAGCCTTTAAAGATCGCACCATTCATACCTACCATACAGAAGGAGCGGGTGGAGGACACGCACCGGATATTATTAAGGCCTGTGCCTTTGCCAATGTTTTACCCTCTTCAACTAACCCGACCCGACCTTATACGATTAACACGGTTGATGAACATTTAGATATGTTGATGGTATGTCATCATCTTGATCCGAGCATCGCTGAAGATGTGGCTTTTGCAGAGTCGCGTATACGCAGAGAGACTATTGCTGCTGAAGATATTTTGCATGATTTGGGTGCATTTTCAATGATTGCTTCGGATTCTCAAGCCATGGGACGGGTAGGCGAAGTGATTATTCGAACCTGGCAAACTGCCCATAAAATGAAAGTTCAACGGGGAAGTCTGCCTGAGGATTCAAGTCAGAATGATAATTTTAGAATTAAACGTTATATTGCTAAATACACCATAAATCCCGCGATTAGCCATGGAATTTCACATGAGGTAGGTTCAGTTGAAAAAGGAAAGTTGGCTGACCTGGTATTATGGGACCCTGCTTTTTTTGCTGTAAAGCCCAGCCTTATTTTAAAAGGAGGCATGATAGCAGCAGCCCCCATGGGTGACCCTAATGCTTCAATTCCAACGCCACAACCTGTGCATTACCGTTCTATGTTTGGTTCCTATGGCAGTGCTTGTCATGCAACTTCAATGCTGTTATTACCGAAAGTGGCAATGGAAGATGATTTGCCATCAAAGATAAAATTAAATTCAAAAATTGGTATTGTGTCTAATACTAGAAATATTGGTAAAAAAGATATGATACATAATTATTATCAACCGGATATTGAAGTTGATCCGCAATTATATACAGTGAGAGCGGATGGCGTTTTACTCACGTGTGAACCCGCGGACATTCTTCCCATGTCGCAACGGTATTTTTTATTTTAATTATGCTGAAATTAACTGAAATTGCACCATCAAACGCTTTAGCTGATGATGTTTTAACCTTGCCTTTTGATTTGCGTCAGAAATGCCGGTTGTCGGCTATAACCGATGGTGGCCGGGAGGTGGGGCTATTTTTATCGCGTGGACAAATACTGCGTTCTGGAATTGTTTTAACAGGTTCTGAAGGTTTTAAGGTGCAGGTTAAAGCAGCAGCAGAATCTGTTTCTGTTATGCGCAGTAATGACGCCTTGAAATTTTCTAGAGCTTGTTATCATCTGGGAAACCGTCATGTGCCATTACAGATTTTAGAGGCTGAATTACGTTATCTTTCCGACCATGTCCTGGACCATATGTTGGAAGGTTTGGGGATGGTGGTTTCACATGAAATGTTGCCATTTGAGCCTGAGGCAGGCGCTTATCACAGCCATGATCACTGACTTGGCACTCATGCGCTTGCTGCAATTAGTGAGCCCTAATCTACCCATAGGTATGTATTGCTACTCGCAAGGATTTGAACATGCAGTTGAAGATGGCTGGGTGACAAACTCTGAAGAAGCCAGCGAGTGGATATCCGGGGTACTAGAAAATTGTTTATCAAAGGTAGATTTACCGATAATTTCTCGGTTATACGACGCCTGGGAACAACAAGATGTTGAGAGGGTCGATAAGTGGAGTTCAACCCTACTTGCTTATCGTGAAACATCAGAGTTACGAGCAGAAGATAGATTAATTGGGCAAGCACTGGCCCGACTATTGTCTGATATGGAATTTGAACAGGCAACTGTCTGGCGACGTAAGCCCAATACTACTCAGGCCTCAATGTATGCTTTGGCAGCGGTAAAATGGGAAATACCCAAACATGCTGCCTTGGCAGGGTTTTTATGGAGTTGGCTGGAAAATCAAATACTCTGTGCAGTCAAACTGGTACCTCTAGGACAAGTCGCCGGGCAGCGGTTAACATATGATTTATCGAAAAAAATTCCCGATTTATTAACGCAGGGACTTAAGTTGATGGATGATGATATTGGTGGTAGTGTTTTTGGCCTGGCAATGGCCAGTAGTCGGCATGAAATGCAATATTCAAGATTGTTTCGTTCATAGAGAAAAAGTGATGTCTAAAAAACAAGTATTAAGAATAGGAATTGGCGGCCCTGTCGGGTCTGGTAAAACAGCATTAGTGGAAGCTCTATGTAAACGTATGCGGGATAATTTCCAGATTGCTGTGGTAACCAATGATATTTATACCCGTGAAGACCAAGAGTTTCTGATTCGTAATGAAGCCTTGGCAGAAGAACGCATCATCGGTGTGGAAACAGGCGGTTGTCCGCATACAGCAATTCGTGAAGATGCCTCTATGAATCTGGCAGCAGTCGATGAATTATGCGAACGTTTTGATGGTTTAGATTTTATCTTAGTGGAAAGTGGAGGGGATAATCTAAGTGCAACATTCAGTCCAGAATTAGCGGATTTAACTATTTATGTGATTGATGTTTCTGCGGGAGATAAAATTCCACGTAAAGGAGGACCTGGCATCACACGTTCTGATTTGTTAGTGATTAATAAAATAGATTTGGCACCTTATGTAGGAGCATCTCTTGATGTGATGGATCGTGATGCAAAAAAAATGAGGGGAGAGAGGTCTTATGTTTTTAGTAATTTGAAAACAGGGGAAGGGCTTAACAGTGTGGAAGATTTTATAATTAAACAGGGTATGTTACAAACCACAGACGGAGCCGATGTGGCAGTTTAGTTTCTTTATATGTTATCCATGATGATATGACTTATACTTTTAGCAGAATAACGTTAAAATAACTTTCTGAGTTCAAGGTCAGGACTACACACAACAATGTTCTTCTCTCAACAATATGAACAAGGCATTAGAAGAATAAAGGCAAGTTGATTGCCAAGTTATAAAAAAACTTGAAAGTTGTCAGGTTTTACTTTATTTCTGCTCATCGCTTCGCTGCAAAATGGTGTGTACAATCCATTATTTTTGAAGTTAAAGAAGTTGTATATTCAGGTCCCGAACTGTGAATATCTGGCGTTCTTGTTAAGAAATCGTAATTCTATAGTAGACCCCTAATTTTTCTCTGCCGGTCAGGGTATGGCCGCTATTTTAAGAGTTGCCGATGATAAACAGAGGTATACATTGACGGACTGTGGTACTCAGATTGCTTTTAAAAACAAGATCTCTTTAACCTAGAAAAATCAGTTGACCGCTAGGTTTGTACGTAACTTGTTGTATATTAATTGTATCGAAAGCTTTTACCTGTCACCCGTTTGGTGAGATGAAACCGCTTCACGATTTTGTGAAGAAATCTGAACGAAAAATTCTGCAGAATAGCGCTTGATAAGGACTATGGCCATTATCTACGCACTATTTTTTGTCTTTTTCGCCCAGATTTTCCACAAAATTCGTGCTCAACTGATTGTTCTAGGTTTAACGATTAATTTTGAAGGTGATTCAGCATTATTTAACCCTTATCATGTAATGGCAGTTAACCTAGATAAACATCCACATGTTAAGTACGACTTAGCCAAGAAACACATCGACTTTGTAGTCAGTGAGCAAGGCCAGAAAATTATTGCTGAATTTAAAAAAAGTGGGCAGCAGTTATTTTATCCTGTCATGATTGGAATAACAGACTAGCTGATGATTGATCGGCAGATGATTCGGTAAATAAAAGCAGGGTGCTGTAGCTTTTAGCTTGGGTTGAGGAGTAAAAACCAACAAATTACCGCTAACATCCTGGTAAAATAATTGGGGGCAATAATGAGTGCTCCTGGTTATCCCGGTTATCAAAAGGAAAAAATGGAAGCATGGGGAAACTGCCGACGGGCTGCTGAGCGAATAATCATGACACAATCAGCCTCCAGCGCTTCTGGAGGGCGATCATCAATCGCATTGTGTATGGGAAACTTCCTTCAACCCCCTGAGTAAATCATCATCTAATTCGGCCAAGCCGGGGCATTGATCCTTGTCGTTGTTTTTTTGTTCAAGCAGGCTGCTGGCGATGGTCTTTGTTTCTTGACAGGAGTGGTCCTGTTTGTTTGTCCTGGAAAGGACGATGCGTTTTGCGATCCATTGGTCCTGACATGCCAAATTGGCGAGAAACGCTTTGAGGTCATTCAGATATGCCTGTTCGGATGCTGCAGGCTTTAGCTTATCGGACTTTAGCAGCAATTTCCTCGAATGACTTTCCGGGTTATCATCAACTCGTATATTCTTACCTTCGGCGTCCTTTACGATGGGATTTTTTTCTAAGCTCCATTCGATCATTTTTAAGACCAACTTGTTCAATTTATCATCTGAAATCGTTTGGGCAAGTGATTTCCTCAGGTCCTGATACATCTTCTGGGAAAATGGTCCAGTTGTTACTCTCATGAGATTGGTCAAAGAAAGCTTTGTCGCGCTCAAATCCGCGTCCTGGAGATTGGCCTCTCTTAAATCCGCACCCTGGAGATTGGCACCGCTCAAAACCGCGTTTTGGAGATTGGCCCCTCTCAAATCCACGCCCTGGAGCTCGGCCATGCTCAAAACTGCGTTCTGGAGCTTGGCCCCTATCAAATCCATGCCCTGGAGCTTGGTCCATCTCAAATCCGCGTTCTGGAGATTGGCCTCTCTCAAAACCGCACCCTGGAGCTTGGCACTTCTCAAATTCGCATTCTGGAGATTGGCCCCTCTCAAAACCGCGCCCTGGAGATTGCCCCTACTCAAATCCGCGTTTTGGAGCTTGGTCCATCTCAAATTCGCGCTCTGGAGGTTGGCTTTGTACAAAACCGCGCCCTGAAGCTTGGCCTCACTCAAGTTCGTACCTTGGAGATTGGCCTCACTCAAATTCGCACCCTGAAGCTTGGTATCCCTCAAATCGGCTTTGGAAAGTACTGCGTCCTGAAAGTTAGCGAACTGCAAGTCACGACCTTTCAGATTCAAGCCCTTCGTGTTTTTTAGGGCTTTTTTACGGTCATTTTCGTCGCCTGAGTACAGAGCTTGTTCTTCAGCGGGTGTGATTTGATTGCTGATCAGCAGTTTTTCAGAAAGCTTCAGACTACGATGAAAAGGCGCTTCATAGTCATCGAAAAGGTATACCGTCCATTTTAGTTCATCTTCCAGTATCCTGATGGGAGGTATACGCGTAGTCCGTTGATTTTCTGCCTTTAACAACCACCATGATTGCGGAAGCCAGTCTGCCCATGGTTGTTGTTCCTTCGCTTCGCCGGGCATGGTCGCCAAGCCCCAGGAGAAGACTAGTAAGACAACGCTCAACAAGCTCAGAGACCAGGCTTCCATATAAGGCCAGCCCATACATCGTATGGGTGAGGAGGCTGTTCCACTGTTTTTTGAGCAGCGAGTACGAATCCAGCGGAGTATAATTGCTATTTCGCTGGCCTGTCGATACCAGCTTAGGAGTCTTGAGTCGGTACTACGAATTAGTGGCCAGAACAGCCATAGCAACAGCAGATCGGTCCCGACGGCGAATCGCTGCCAGAAAAGTATGTTTTGGTCGTGAAAAGGCAGAAACCCCAGTTGAAGTTGCAGCAGGATCAGTGGTGGCAGAATCAGGATGAGAATCCATACCATCAGTGCTAATAAGCTACGTCCCAGCCTGCTGCTATGGTCAACGGCAAGCAGCTGGGTGAACGGGAATGGAAACAACCTGGATTGAAAGTGCTCTCGTAGAGACTGTTCAGGTAAATCTTTGAGCGTTTTGTTCAGGCAGTGCAGCTTGTCAGACAGCAGATAAAGCTGAAGTAGCAAGTTGAAATGGGTCAGCAGGAAGAGATAGGGGGCGAAGGCATAGAATCCCTTGATCGGTAATTTGAGGTTCAGCAGCGGCAGGGTGACCGGGCTGATTCTGAGCAGCATCTCATCGGTAGTGGACCAGACGATAACCGAGATATACAGTCCCAGCATCAAGAAGGTGATGTAGAAATTGCGGACATGACGGGCTGACTCGTTGACGGCTTGCAGCATGGCTTCCGCCTTTTGTTCTTGGAGCAAACGGTGTTTTTCTTGTTGCGCTTCTGCGGCAAGTCGATGCTGCTCTATCTTCTCTTCCTCGACTTTGCGTAGCTGTTCTGTCCGTTCTTTCTGCGTCTGGCGCCGTTGTTTCCGTTTCAAAAACCGCTCATACATAGGGATTCTGGGGTTGGAGTGATGATGGGTACAGGCAAGCAGGTGGAATGCATCCTGCATTTCCTGCTCGAGTGGTTATCCTCGCTACCCACTGCATTGCTGTCAATTCTATGTTTCTATGAGGTTTTATGTTCGATACCTTAAGATACACAACTGTTTTGCGCGGCTATTGATTAGCCCGGTTGGCGATGATATCTTCGACTACGGAAGGGTCAGCCAAGGTTGATGTATCACCTAAATTATCAATTTCATTGGCAGCAATTTTCCGTAAAATACGACGCATAATCTTGCCGGAACGCGTTTTTGGCAGATCGGGTGCCCATTGAATAACATCAGGTGAGGCAATAGGACCTATTTCCTTGCGAACTAATTTTATCAATTCTTTTTTTAGTTCATCTGTCGCTTCAACCCCAATGTTCAAGGTCACGTAAGCATAGATTCCCTGGCCTTTAATATCATGTGGATATCCAACGACAGCAGCTTCAGCGACATGTTTATTAAGAACCAGAGCGCTTTCTACTTCTGCCGTTCCCATTCGGTGACCAGATACATTGATCACATCATCGACACGTCCAGTAATCCAGTAATAGCCATCTTTATCGCGGCGTGCGCCATCACCAGCAAAATAAAAACCAGGGTAAGTGGAGAAATAGGTATCAATAAAACGTTGGTGATCACCATAAATAGTACGTGATTGAGAAGGCCATGGATGATCGAAAACCAGAATACCTTCAGCTTCTCCTTGTAATACCTTGCCTTCGTTATCAATAATGTATGGTTTAACACCAAAAAAGGGTAGGGTAGCTGATCCGGGTTTTAAATCCGTAGCACCAGGTAATGGTGTAATCAGAATACTACCTGTTTCTGTTTGCCACCAGGTATCAACAATAGGGCACTGGCCCTTGCCAACAA
>JAKIUK010000024.1 GCA_021647585.1 Methylococcaceae bacterium | reverse complement strand
CTGGTATGAAAACAAAGTTAACGCCAGGGCCAAGAACAAAACCGTGATCGCGGTCATGCGAAAGCTGTCAAAAGCCTTGTGGTATGTCGGTCGAGGTGAACGTTTTGATGCTCATAAACTGTTCACCGTGGCTCAGGCATAAATCATAATGAAGTTACATCAGGAACGGAGAAAAACAATGTTATTGAATCACAAGCAAATGGCAAGACCTCCTTAAAAACTAAAGCAAGACAAATGAATGATCAGTTTTCCGTCAAAGCGACCTTCGTATTATCCTACAGTTCTGAAAAGAAACTCTTTTCTAGTCTATGAGGTGCTTTGGCGGACACCCTGAGGAATCAAATATTCAATGAAGCTGAACCGATGCCATTTAAGTGGACATCCAATATGACAGGTTAAGATTACCTCCTTAGGCTCTATCCCGGAAACCAGGAATCATTCATAAAAAACACTGCATAGAAAACAGGTCTACTGAATGACGATTTCAGAGGGAAGGTTTTTATGTGGAAAATGGAAAGTAAAAACAAATAAAATTAGGTGTTTACAAGGTTATGACAGGATTATGAAGAACATGAATTTTAAATTCATGCTACACATTAGTTATTTTTTAAATTTTTCATGCATATATTTCAATACCTCTCTAATATCTTGCTCGGTTAAATTAGGGTTGCCACCCTTGGGTGGCATGGCCATGGGATCCCCCGGTCTTTTTAGTCCGTTTTTAACATGATCAAAATGTTGGAATACTTCTCCATGCAATTCAGGTTTGCCATTAAAACCTGCAATCCTGGTTAAATCGGGTACGCCGACTAATGCCCCGGTGCCATCACTGCCATGACAGGCGACACAGTTTTGTTGATAAATTTTCATACCAATGATATTTTTAATTTCTGGTTGTGATATCAAATTCTCGGGTTTGGATTCATATGTTGTACAGGCCGTTAAAAACAGCAACACCGTAAAAAACATTTTATACATCTTATTCTCCCCTGTGGCTATAAACCTAGAAAAACCAGGTGTTTATGAAGAAGTTTTATCTAGCCTTAAAATAAAAGTATGGCAAGGGTGTGAATTCTTAATAAACCCACTCCCTTGTCAAGGACTTTATTTCATTTTTTGATGATCATGGCGTTTTTTGGGATTTACACTGTGCCAGAGACGCTTATTTTTCATCATAATTAAATCACCATTAATTAATTCCATCTCAACACCGTCGGTCATTTGTACCGGTTTGCCCTCATTATCGACCATGCGCATGATGTTATCATTGCTGATAAACAAATAAGCGCCGCTTTTAAGTTCAATCGGCTCATTTATATTGCTCCCTACACTTGTCTCAGTAGCAAAAACAGACGCTGAAAGAAGTAACAGTGGGATTAATGCTAAAGTTTTCATTGTTCTCTCCTGCATGAATATGTTTACTATCAGTTCCTTTTATACAAAGTAATCTTTTCTGATAGCCGAAGAATTATCCTTCTATGATGAATGGTAAAACATGGGAGTAACACACAGGTCAACCGATTAATAAGCGATTTTGTTAATAATTAGGCAACTCGCAACAAATAAGCTACCCATTATTAACTACAATTTAGTTGCGTAAAATTTCTACAGCCTGTGTTATAAAGCAACGAGTATGGTTTAGTAATCGTAACTACCCACCCACCTAATAAAAAAAACACTAAGAAACAGGGGTAGACTCGAATTAATGATTCATCTCCGTTTTCAAGTTTTTGTGTATAGCTTAAAGTAATGGTTATAATGATAGAAAATAGTAAATTGAAGGGGCAAAGATGAAATGGCAGGATGTGTTGCTGGATAAGACCTTGCAAGACTTACCTTATAAAATAGAGCTTAATGAATACGGGAAAATAGAAATGTCACCTGCATCATTTATAGTTTGCTGAAAGGAGAAATTGCTAAACGCCTTGGGTGGCAATCTAATGACCGTATTTTTACTGAATTGGCAATACAGACTAGCATGGGGGTATGGGTTCCTGATGTTTCTTGGGGAACGGATGAATACGTGAAATTACATATTGGAGAGGTATTTGCTTCTAGTGCACCAGAAATATGCGTAGACATAATATCACTGTCCAATACTCAAGAGGAGATGCTGGGTAAAGTCAAACTTTTTTTAAGGCTGGAGCAAAAGAAGTATGGCTAGTAACTGAGGAAGGTTGTGTTTCGTATTATGACGAAACCGGTCAAATTCTTGTTTCTTTTTATGAGATAAATTGATTTAAAAACTAATAGGGCCATCTATGATTCCATAAGATGACCTAAGATGTGTGGGCCCATAAAAAAGAAACAGTCATAGTTCGCTTTTGGTTTGACTGTAAACAAATGATTTTCAAGAATCCATTATCTTCCTTGATTTTTAGACTATAGAAGCAACAATATTGTACTGTCAGTAGGGAATTCTAGTGATATTAATCGGCCCAAATTATTTACATTTTATTTCCTCTTCTTGATTTCCCCCTTGGAGAAGGGAACAGGGGGCATTATGCGAAAACCGTTATGATGCTTTATTGATCATCTTGAAAGATCAATAAACCCAGATATGGAGGTCATGAAAATGGGTATTAGTATTACTTGAGGAGTACTCATCATATTTATCTGAGGTTCTATGTGATATTGAGTGATAAAAGCCTATTTAAAATCTTGAAGTTATAAAACGAACAGAATTACGGTAGAATGTGCAATTTTTGAATAAATGCACCGGATTTACGTTCCGGCTGGCAGTATAGGTGATATATGACTGATATCGTAGTATCGGCGTTATACAAATTTGTTACGCTGGATGACTATGCCTCGCTTAGGAAACCTCTTTTAACACGGATGGAAGAAAATCATGTTAAAGGTACTTTGCTACTGGCTAAAGAAGGTATTAACGGCACAATAGCCGGTGATCGTAAAGGAATAGATGCATTGTTAACCTGGCTACGTTCTGATCCGCGTTTTGCAGACTTGGAGACCAAGGAATCTTATGAGCAGGCTATGCCTTTTTATCGCACTAAGGTTAAATTAAAGAAAGAGATCGTGACTATGGGGATTGATGGTATTGATCCGAAAAATATAGTCGGCACTTACGTCAAACCTGAAGACTGGAATGCTCTGATTTCTGACCCCGATGTATTATTAATTGATACCAGGAATGATTACGAAGTCACCATTGGTGCTTTTAAAGGTGCTGTTAACCCAAAAACAGAGACCTTTCGGGAGTTTTCAAAATATGTTAAACAGCAATTAGACCCCACTAAACACAAAAAAATTGCAATGTATTGTACGGGGGGTATCCGCTGTGAAAAATCGACTGCTTATTTGAAAGAACAGGGATTTGAAGATGTATATCATCTGCAAGGTGGAATTTTAAAGTATCTGGAACAAGTTCCAGTGGATCAGTCTGCATGGCAGGGTGAGTGTTTTGTTTTTGATAACCGAGTGGCGGTCAACCATAACCTGGAAAAAGGCCAGTATGATCAATGTTATGCCTGCCGTTATCCGATTACCGAAGATGATAAAAATAGTGAGCAATACCAGCAAGGGGTTAGTTGTCCACATTGCTACGATAAAGTAACAGCGAAACAACGCCAACGTTTTTTAGAAAGGGAAAAGCAGGTTCAGATATCCAAGCAACGAGGCGAAGACCATATCGGTTCCTCCGCACGGGATATTTCATCGAAACGCCGTGCTTCTAAGTATCAATTGAAAGATCAGCAAAGACAGCTGAAGCGTTTGTCATAAATTCAATTAGATTATAAGGTGGGATAAGGCTATGAACAAAATGAGTCTTGGTAAAAAAGGGTTAGATGCTCTAAAAAAAGCAGAGGGCTTTGTTCCCAATTTATATAATGATGGTGGTAAGACGAAAGGCTATTGTACTATTGGGTATGGCCACCTTGTTCACTATGATCCTTGTGATGTTAAGTCTTTCAAATCAGAGGAACCATTCGTTAAAGGCATTAGTGAGACAAAAGCAGAAGCCTTAATGAAGACAGACTATAATTTTGCTGAAAATGCAGTTAATGAGTTAGTAAAGGTTAATTTAAATCAAAATCAATTTGATGCGCTTGTTATGTTTGTATTTAATGTTGGAAGAGGAGCTTTTTCGAGGTCATCACTATTGAAATCATTGAATGCTGGTAATTACAATGTTGTTCCTGCCGAATTAAGAAAATGGAATAAAAGCAATGGCAAAGTGATGAAAGGCCTTACGAATCGTCGAAATGTAGAAATTGCTATTTTTAATGCAGGGGTTGACAAATGAGGCTTTTGTTAACCGCATTTATCATATTTCTATCAGCTTCTTCATGTGCATCAGTTGAGATTGACTGTAACAACCCAATGAATATATTGCAAACTCGTATCTGTGCTGAAAACTCATTTGAGAGTGAAAACAGAAAACTAGAAGCCCTAGTGAATAGAATAAATATAAACCTAATTTCATTTAGTGGCAAAGATTATGCAGACAGTTTTATATCATTGCAGAGGCAATGGGTTCGCTTCGTTGATGCACAATGTACACATCAACGTGGTATATATGGTAAAGGGTCTCTTGCAGGTATAAGTTATATAACCTGTAAAGAAAAATTATACACGCTACGTGAAAATTCTTTGAAACTTCTATATGAAGTGGTACTTATTGATAAATAAGCCAGAAAAAAGGTTCAGATGTCCAGACAACGAGGCGAAGATCATATCGGTTTCTCCACACAGAATATTTCATCGAAACGTCGTGCTTCTAAGTACCAATTTAAAGATCAGCAAAGACAGCGGAAGCTTTTGCCATAATAAGAAAATAGGTGCGTATAAAAGGTAGCGGATTAAAAAAATAAATTAGGTTTATAGTTTCCACGCTCTGCACGGTGACTCAGGCTAAGACGCTTCTGCGTCTTCTTTGCAGGTGTCAAGGTGACAGTCTATTTTATATTTAGCCCCCCGATCATTTTTATGATAGCCTGATTGTTGTATCTACATTAAAAACTTATGCTCACAAAACAACTCTCTGATATTTTGCAAAATCTCCAGTCTCCTGGTGATTTTTATTCAACAGGAACAAAGGAAATATTCCCACCCTGCCTGGAAGTTAATCAGGTGGGTAGAATTTCTTTACCCTTACTCTCCGTGCAGGCAGAACAATTGGTAAAAGTTGCTGAACGAGCGCCTTATGGGAAAGGCTATGAAACACTTGTAGATACTGAGGTTAGGCGAACATGGCAGATTAATGTCAATCAGGTGAATCTGAGCGGTAAATATTGGCAAAAAGATCTGGCTGATATTGTAAATCACGTTAAATTAGACTTAGGTGTTGATTGTGCCGTTTCGGCAGAGTTATATAAGCTTTTGGTATACGATGCGGGGTGTTTTTTTTCTTCTCATCGTGATACAGAAAAGACCGATGGTATGTTCGCAACCCTGATCATTGTTCTCCCTTCACTTTACAGTGGTGGTGAACTGCTTGTACGCCATCAGCAGGAAGAAGTTAAACTTGACCTTCGTAGTCAAGAACCTGAAGAGATTTCTTTTGCTGCTTTTTATGCGGATTGTGTACATGAGGTATTACCGATAACAGAGGGTTGCCGATTGACTTTAGTCTATAACTTGATCCGCACAAATAAAAAGATACCATTACCTACTCCGCCAGATTACCGCCAAGCACAGCAAAAAGTGGCTGCGTTATTAAATAACTGGGCGTTAAGCTTAAATAAAAAAAACGAAGAAGATACGCCAGAAAAGTTAATCTTTTTATTAGAGCATGAGTATTCAATCGCTGAGCTAAAGTTTGACGCCTTAAAAAATAAAGATGCCGCTAGCGCTGATGTACTTTGCGTAGCAGCAAAAAAATCCGATTGTGATTTGTATCTAGCTTTGGTGTCTATAGAAGAAAGCGGCAGCGCTGAATATTTTGGAGGTGGATACTACAATCATTGGGATGAAAATGTAGATGAAGATGACTTTGAAATAGGTGAGGTTATTGATCATTATGAAAAGATTTCAGAATGGCGGTGTCCTGATGGTAGTCAGCCAGTATTACCAGCCTTACCGTTTAAAGCCGAAGAATTCTGTCCACCTGAAGACTTTGAGCATATGGAAGCGAGTGATGTTGAATTTCAAGAAGCAACGGGTAATGCGGGGGCTTCTTTTGAGCGTATGTACCATTGTGCCGCATTGGTTCTGTGGCCACGAGCACACTATTTAGCCATTATTAATCAAGCTGGATTAAATGCAGCGCTTTCTGTGTTAAAAGAGCTATGTCAACAGTGGAAAAATAATAAAGAAGAGAAAACTAAACAGGAGGCGCATACTTTAGCGAGTTATATATTAAGAGACTGGATGCCATTGCATTGTGAACAACAATCCAATAGCTATAGGAGAAGTCAGCATATTGCTGAATTATTAAAGTGCTTATATCATTTGAGAGATGTTGTTTTAATTAATCGTCTTTGCTTAATCATTGCTAAAAAAGGCATTTATCAAAAAGAAGCCAGTGTGGCTCTTGCTCAAGCATCAAAACTATTACCCTGGTCAGATGTTGTTAGCTATACAACAGATGCAATCACAGTTAGCGCTGTTAAAGCGCAAGCAGCTTGCATTACTCTTTTATCTGGTTTGTGTCGTAAACGAGAGAAAAGTGATAGGCAACAACTCAGAGTTGCTGCACACGTGTTATTTAAAGCCTTACCAGGTGATACTAAACGGTTTCCGGGTTTACCGCCTTGGCAACAACAAAGAATGGCGCTTACTGCGGGTGATGTTGCGGATATTCTCGTTAGTTTCTGCTTGATTGACAGTGATTTAGCGGAACAAACACTCGACTATATGCTCGCCTGGCCCACTATATATGGAATGGATGAAATATTATTACCTACTGCCCTGGATATTGTGGGATTAACGACTAGCAATGAATTATCCACTGTAATGCGTTTACACCAGCTAGTCATAACCCATTTACAAACACGATTAGCGGAACCATTAGAGCCACCGGCTGATTGGAGCCGGGACAATACAATCAAGTGTTCCTGTAATGATTGCCGTGGATTACGCCAGTTCCTTATTAACGCAGAGAAAGCACAATGGCGTTTAAAAGCCGTTGAATCGCGTCGTAGTCATGTGCAACACAGCATTGATATGAATAAGTGTGATATTGATTATGTCACCGAGAAAAAGAGTCGCCCTTATAGCCTGATATGTACAAAAAATCAGGCGAGTTATCAACGACGAGTGGTGCAATCACAAAGAGATCAAGAGGCACTTGCTCGATTGTTAGACTTTTGAAAATATTAAGGAAGCTAAGGGTATTTATCATATGCACTGATTATGTTCTCAATTTTTTGTGCTAAAAGTGAAGTAAATATGAATTGTATTATTGTAGAGCGGACTTCGGTAATTGCTGCTACATTACTCTACTACACGCCTTTCATGGCGTAATCAGTCCGCTATATTTCAGCATGAATTGCGGACTGAAGTCCGCTCTACAACTTTAATCACACCTAATTGTAGAAGAAAATGTTCAGTGTTTTCTATATTCGGGTAAAATCCAATAATTACCAGTGAAAATATTCTTTCATCTTGATGCTCAATCAATAAGGACATTATATGGGGTACAACGAAGCTGAAACGCGCTATTACCTGATAGATCCGGTATTACGCGACAAAGGTTATAACGACCTATCAAGGCTCACCTTAGAAACACCAGCTCCCGTCGAACCGATTGGCAATAAAGGACGTAGACGAAAAGGTGCAGGCCGTACTGATTATCTATTATGCGTACAGACCGATAATATGCCTAAAGCACTACCAGTAGGTGTCTTGGAAGCTAAAAAAGAATCAGCAGACCCGTTACAGGGCATGCAACAAGCAAAAGGCTATTCCGAATGTAGACGCTTCAGTGTGCAGTATGTTTTTGCGACTAACGGTCATTTATATGGCGAATACGATAAAAACAGTCAATTACAGTCTGGCCCATTCTCACTTAAAGAAAACTTTCCCAGTCATAACGAATTAACCGCACGATATGCTGTAGACACGGGTATAGATATTACTCGACCGGAAGCCAAGTTGCTGTTTATGAGTGACAGCCCTGCATATCCCAAAGCGCGTTATTATCAAGATGCTGCTATTCGGGCCTGTTTTGAAAAAATCTTATATTGCGAACAAATTCAGCAACCCGCACGCGTTCTACTAGCATTGGCTACAGGATCAGGTAAAACTATCATAGCCGCTAATCTACTTTGGCGTTTACACGAAGCGCAACGCCTACCAAAACCAGCGCTATTCTTATGTGATCGTGATGAATTACGTGAACAAGGTTATAACAAACTGAAAGCTGTCTTCGGTGATAATGCCCGTTTAGTTAGCAATAGCAAAGGCGAAAACAGTGCTAAAAATGCACGTATTCATATTGCCACTTATCAAACCTTAGGACTGGATGATGAAGAGAAGGAGTCTATTAGCTTTCTCAGCAAACATTATCCGCCCGATAGCTTTAGCGTTATCATCATTGATGAGTGCCACCGGTCTGCATGGGGGCGTTGGTCAGAAGTTCTAAAGCGTAACCCGAATGCCGTTCAGATAGGTTTGACAGCCACACCCAGAGAATTACGTGAATCCAAAAAACAGAGTAAAGAGGATGCGGAGATTACCGCCAATAATCTCAAGTATTTTGGGTCTGCCGTCTATGAATATAACCTGATACAAGCGCAGGAAGACGGCTATTTGGCAGCCTGTGAGATTATTAAGCGCAAACCGTCTATAGATGGCAAGACCTATACCAGTGACGAGGTGATGCAAGCGCACCCGATCGATGCTAAAACGGGGCGTGATATTGCTGAAAACGAGGTTAATGCCCAGTACACGGCCAGGCATTTTGATAAAGAATTGATGTTGCCAAAACGTATAGCTGCCATGTGTAAAGATTTGTTTGATCAGCTTTGCCAACATGGCGGCCCTGAGCAAAAAGCGATTATTTTCTGTACCCGTGACCTGCATGCCGACCGGGTGGTGATGCAGTTAAATAATCTCTATAGCCAATGGTGTAAGGAGCAAAGCCGAGAAGTCAAAAACCATTATGCTTTTAAATGTACCGACAGTGGTGGCCGGGATTTAATTGAATCTTTGCGCGGCTCTGGTGAGCGTGCCTTTATTGCCTGTACAGTGGATTTGTTAGCGACAGGTGTCGATATAGAGCGACTGAATGCTGTGGTGTTTTTTCGTTATCTGGAATCCAGTATTCTGTTTTATCAAATGGTCGGACGTGGTACACGTATTGATGAAACCACCCAAAAATACAAGTTCTGGTTGTACGACTATACGGGGGTGACTGACTTATTTGGTACCGATTTTATTACCGCACCCACTTCAGCTAAAAAGAAAAAGCCTACTGGTGAAGGTGGTGACACAGGCGGCGGAGGCGAAGATGACGAATCACCGCCAGTCATTCAAATTGCGGGGCAAGATGTTACCGTTAATTCTGAAGGCCGTTTTATTCTGACCCGCCGCGATGGTAGAGATGTAAAAGTACCCATAGATGAATACCGCCGTGAGATGTTGCAGCGGGTGTTGCGCGAAGCAGGACAACTGAATGATTTTCGCCAATTATGGATAGAAGCCAAAAAACGCAGGGAATTGATTGATCATTTACTCGGTGACAACTATTCACCGGAAGTATTACGTGAACTGGAAGATATGCAGGATTTTGATTATTACGATATGTTTGCCCATTATGCTTACCATGCGCAAGCATTAAAACAGCAAGCGCGTGGGCAGATTTATCTGCAACAGAATCAGGCATGGTTTGATGATATGCCTACTGAAAGTGCGATTGTGTTAAAAGGTTTTGGTCACCAATTTAGTTTAGGAGGAACCGATGCGCTGGAAACTCCAGCATTATGGGATGTGCCGGAAATTCAGCAGGCTGGTGGGCTTATTGCTTTGCAAAAATTGGGTAAGCCGGTTGATGTGATTCGTGAGGCTAAAGGGAGATTATTTCAGGGATGATGAATGAAAATATCAAATTACTACAATTAGGTGATTTAGCAAGCTATATTAATGGTCGTGGGTTTAAGCCAAGTGAATTAACAACAAAAGGGTTGCCAGTTATTCGCATAGCTAATCTGAATAATAAAGACGCTCCTTATGATTTCTTTAATGGTTCTTTGGATGATGCTCATTTAATTAATACTAATGATATTCTGGTTTCTTGGTCAGCTTCACTTGATACATATGTTTGGGAGAGAGAATCAGCAGCACTTAATCAACATATTTTTAAAGTGGTACCTGACTTAGATAAAGTTGATAAGGAATATCTATTTTTTGTTTTGAAATTTGCCATGATAGGACTTCGTGAAATTGTTCATGGCGCAACAATGAAGCATGTTACTCGTCCCGAATTTGAAGGCTTTAAAATTGCGGTTGTAATATGTAAGGATAAGCAACACCAAATCGCAGTCAAACTCAAATCCCAACTTGCCGAAGTAGAAACCGCACGTAAGGCTTTGGAAGAGCAATTATCGGATGTTAATCTTTTTGTATCTCGACTAAAAGACCAATTACTTTCAACATTACAATCTGTCGGTAGAGTCGAATTAGGTGAGTTAATTATAGGCATTGAGGCGGGTAAAAGTTTTAAAACTTTGGAAAGGCTTGCCAGCGATACAGAGCTAGCTGTACTCAAAGTAAGCGCAGTAAGTTGGACAAAGTTTAACCCACATGAAGCTAAAGCAATAAGCAACGATTATAAACCTGATGATAAGCATAAAGTTTATAAAGGTGATCTGATTATTTCACGAGCAAACACAATAGAATTAGTGGGAGCAGTCGTCAGAGTGGATGCGGATTATCCAAACTGCTTATTATCTGATAAAACATTGCGTTTAGTGTGTAATGAAGAACAGATTTTGCCAGATTATCTTTTATATGCTTTAAGGTGGCCAGAAGCTCGATTACATATTGAAGCTAATGCAACTGGCTCAAGTGATTCAATGCGTAACATTTCTCAAAAAACAATTAGAACTATTCCTATTCCATTACCAGATAAAAAGACTCAACAAGAGATAGTAGATAGAGAAAAAGCAATTGCATTTCACTTAGAAAAAGTGACACATGCCCATAAACAAGCAATCAATGACTTGAATATCTTGCCAAATAAATTGCTTGCGCAAGCTTTTAAAGGTCTGACTGAGTAATCAATATTTAAAAGGAATTCACTATGACAACTCAAAATATTACTGAACAGCATAAAGCCACTTTTGATGGTATTCGACAACAGGATGAAGACGGCAATGAATTTTGGCAAGCCAGGTCTTTAGCCAAAGTGCTTGATTATTCTGAATATCGTCACTTTCAGCCTGTACTGGAACGTGCAAAGCAAGCCTGTGTAAATAGCGAGCAAACACTTGAAGACCATTTCGAGGATATCCTCGCAATGGTTGAAATCGGTTCCGGTGCAAAACGGGAGCTGCCTGATGTTAAATTATCTCGGTATGCCTGTTATTTGGTTGTGCAGAACGGTGATCCAACAAAACCTGTTATTGCCAATGGTCAAACCTATTTTGCCATACAAACACGAAAACAAGAATTAGCAGAAGACGATAAATTTTCTACTCTTTCCGAAGATGATAAACGCTTGGCAATCCGACGAGAACTGGCGACACATAATAAATACTTGGCTGCGGCTGCTAAGGATGCAGGTGTAGAAACACCGCTGGACTATGCGATATTTCAGGATCATGGTTACCGTGGTTTGTATGGCGGTATGAAAGCCAAGGATATTCATGCCAAGAAAGGTTTGAAAAAAAGCCATAAAATTCTTGATCATATGGGCAGTACTGAGCTGGCGGCTAATTTATTTCGTGCTACGCAAACTGAAGAAAAGTTAAAGCGTGACGAGGTAGAGAACAAAAGAGACGCAAATCAGACACATCATGAAGTTGGAAAAAAAGTCAGGAAAACCATTCAGGAGTTGGGTGGTACGATGCCAGAAGAGCTGCCAACCCCTGAAAAAAGTATTAAACAAGTCGAAAATGCCAAGAAAAAACTGGAAAAAATAAAAAATGACAAGTAAGTCTATTGAGAAGACAAGAAAAACTAAAAAACCTAAAGCCATCGCTACTACGCAATCGCTGTCATCATTTGTAAAAACAATTTGCGATATTATGCGCCGCTCCAACTGTGCCAGTGCGTTGCAGTATGTACCGGAACTGACCTGGATTTTATTTTTACGCATACTAGACGCACAGGAACAAAAAGCCCGCGCTGAAGCCGAAGCATTGGGTAATGATTTTAGCCCGGCTTTAACTGAGCCTTATCGCTGGCAAGATTGGGCTGCGCCTTATTCGGATACGGACGATGCGGCAAAAACGCCAGAAGGTAAAGCTGTTGGCTGGAAACGTAATGAGTTATACACAGCGGGTGATGGCAAGCTGTTCGAGTTTATTAATAATGAATTATTGCCGCATTTACATAGTTTAGATATTAACCTGGAAACCAAATTACCCAATCCAAATGCCAGCCCTAAACAGCGCGTAATCGGGCGGATTATGACGGCAGTAGAAAAAGCACGGGTCGATAGCGAAACCAATTTGCGTGATATTTTGGATAAGGTGAATGAAATCCATATAGACCATATTGATGACACCCACTTTTTTACTTTATCGCAAGTGTATGAAGACTTGTTGTTAAAGATGGGGGAGAAAAACTCCGATGGAGGCCAGTTTTTTACCCCGCGTGAAGTGATTCGTGGCATGGTGCATATTATTGACCCGCAAGCAGGCGAAACCGTTTATGACCCTTGTTGTGGTACAGGTGGATTTTTGGCGGTGGCGTATGAGCATATCTTTCATCAATTAGGCAATGTGCCCTCTAGTACGGTATTGGAAACACTGAAACACGATACCTTTTTTGGACGGGAAAAAGAAAACCTGGTCTTTCCGATTGCCCTGGCTAATTTGATTTTGCACGGTATTGATCAGCCGAATCTATGGCATGGCAACACCCTGACCAATCGTCCTACATATGACGGTTTGTTTGAGCAGGCACCGCCTAAATTTGATGTGATCCTGACTAATCCCCCTTTTGGTGGCAAAGAAGGCAAGGATGCACAGAAGAATTACAGTTTTGCCACGGGCTCCACGCAGGTTTTGTTTTTACAGCATATTCTGGCTGAATTGAATGAGCCTATGGACGGTAAAAACGGTGGGCGATGCGGTATTGTGTTAGATGAAGGTTTGTTATTCCGTACCAATGAAAGTGCGTTTGTAGAAACCAAGCGTAAGCTGGTAGATGAATGTGACTTATGGTGTATCGTCAGTCTACCTGGTGGTGTTTTCTCCACCGCTGGCGCGGGTGTTAAAACTAATTTGTTATTTTTTACTAAAGGCAAAAAGACTGAACGCATTTGGTATTACGACTTATCCCAACTTAAAGTAGGTAAGAAATCCCCCATGACTTTGGCGCATTTTGGTTTTGATAGAGAAGGTAAGGTGCTAGATGATACAGACTTGCCTTATGCCTTAGTTAAAGACTGGAAAGAGCAAGGCGATCATCAAGATAAAGCATATCCTTCATTTGCTCGTTTGTTTTCTCAGCTTGGCACAGATGAAGCGGATAGCCACTTCTCCTGGACGATTGATTTTGTTGCCCGCCGCGCCAAAGCCCATGACGAAATGCAACCTTTTCTTGGGCAAGCAACAAAACTGACGGAAGAATTAATCCCCATTAAAGAGCAACTAAAAAAGCTGAAAAAAGACAAAGCTGATAAAGCTGAGATCAAAAAAGTAGTAGAGGAAATTAAAGCTCAGGAAAAAGCGATTCGTGATGCAAATGCAAAAGTCTCAGATATTGATGCCGCTGTTTATGATTTAAAAGCGGTTAATCCTCATGTTAAAGCACAAGTTGATACTCGTACCCCTGCGGAAATTATCGATAATATTGATAAGCAAGGGCAGATTGTAGCTACTGCGATGAGTAATTTGCGAAGTATACTGGACACTTCCGGTTAATTTGTCTAATGATTTCGACAAAAATAAAATACAAAACGGGTTGTTTTTATGGGGCGTGAAGGTCAGTGGATTGAACAGCCAGTTAATCAGCCTATTAATATTGCTGATTGGAAAGGTGATGATGAATTTGAAGTTTATCCTGAAGGGGCGCGTGATAAATCTTTGCTAAAAAGTCCTGAGCAATCAGAGTATGGTTTTTTAATTCCCAATCATCGTTATTTATTCAAGCATTCGTTTGATCGTCATCCGGATCAATTCTGGGCTGAAATTATCGCTTATCAGGTTGGTTGTATGATGGAAATTCCTGTTCCGCCTGCGCTTGTTGCTTATGATAGCGATAATAATATTTGTGGCGCGTTGATTGAATGGTTTGTTGGTTATCCCGGTCAGCCAGAAGATCGTTTTTTTGCTGGTGGAGATATCATGGTAAGTATTATTCATGGATTTGATAGGAAGAAAGGTCGGCAACATAATTTCTCATCAATCGAAAAACACTTTTCTGCTCTAAAGTGTGTTGGTTTTCATGTATACGACTGGTTAAATTATTGGTGTGATATGTTGTTGTTTGATGCATTGATAGGTAATACAGACCGGCATCAAGATAATTGGGGCGTGCTTTGGAATCAAAATAAAGGAAATGTTGCGTATATGGCACCTGTTTTTGATAATGGTACCAGCTTGGGGTATGAAATATTAGAATCTAAAATGGCTAATTTTACTAATCCTACGCGTATGCAAACCTATATTAATAAAGGTAGACACCATTTGCGGTGGCACATTGATGATGAGTCTCAATGTCAACATGTAGATTTGCTAGTGCAATTGATGGAAAAATACCCTGAGTTGAAAAATCGAATAAAAAACAAGTTAGCTCTATTTCAAAAGGAACATTTAAGGTCTATCATGACTCTATGTACAAAATACCGAATAAATATTCCATTATCGCAAGCTCGAGCTGATTTTGTTTGTGGTTTGATTGTTTCACGGTTTCAAGTTATCAATAAAAGAATTTCAGCTCTATGAATCTTATTAATAATATTAATATGCCAAACAGATTGTTATTAGTTTGGCAGTCACCTGAAGGAACAGAGCGTAATCGCTTTGTTGTGGGGGAGGTATGTCTTGATGAAAAAGGTTATGTTTTTCGTTATTTAGTCGATACTGAGCAGTTTAACAATGCTTGTACTGAAGGTTTTGTTTGTTATCCAGCGTTTCGTAAAACAACAAGTCAGGAATATCGTGATGGTGTGTTAGAAACATTTCTACGCCGTATCCCGCCCAGAAAAAGGGGGGACTTTGGTAAATACTTACAGCAATGGCGACTTGCAGCTGAAATTGAGATAAGTGATTTTGCTTTATTAGGTCATACAGGTGCTAAATTACCTAATGATGGTTTTTCTTTAATTAATCCATTTGATAATGTTGATGCACCCCATGAGTTTTATATTGAGGTTGCTGGTTTTCGTTACCAAGGTGTTTCGTTAGAGGGCATTGCTGAGAAGATGATAGTTGACTTTGTTTCTGAGCCTGATAATCAAATCGACCCGAATGCAGTTAGGGTTGAGGTTGCAGGTCAAAAAATAGGTTATGTAAATAAAACCCAAAGTGCTGCTTTTAATCGATGGTTACAACATTATTCAATCACAGCTTGTATTGAGCGAATTAATGGTTCAACAGATAGGCCATTGATTTATGTTTATGGGCGTGTTGATTTTATAGCAATAGAAAAAGCTGTTGCTTAAAATTCTGTGAAGGAAAGGCTAACGGGTCTCATATTACACATAAAATAGTATTTATTCAGCATCATTGATCAATTCGGTCAGTAGGAGCGTCCGCCCCCGGCGCGATTAATAATCGGTTATTATAGAGAAAAGAGCATGATTTTAATCGCGCCGAGGTCGGATGCTCCTACAATTCAGCTGTTTATAAATACGCTGAATAGTTGCATAAAATCTTATTCCTCCTTTCCAAAGAGAGGAAATAGCGATAAAGGAATATTGTGAGCATACATATGTTCTTGTCGGTACGAGCTGTGTTCAGTATGCATTAGCAAAACAAGATCATTGATGGGTTTAGATAAAGAACTCGCATCACTTCTTTTTAAAAGATAGGTCATGGCCTTGGTTTGAACATCATAACCACTACGGCTGGCGTGACGACTTTGTAAACAGTGTGTCCATGCATCAATTTCAGGACCTAGCCAGTAGTTCGCATAGGGGATGGTTAAGGCAATTTCTAACCCTTTTGGGTCCATATCACTAAATACAATGACTTCTTTATCTTGTCCAAATCGTGTTAATAAGTCATAACATGCTTCAGCTTTTGCACCACTTTTGTTGTCCCCTCTATACATCCAAAAGGCATTTTGACACAAATTAGGTAATGCTAATTGATTGCAAAGCTGCATAATGGCCAGGTTTTCTACCACCACAATAGCATTATGATTGATTTGGCTGATTTTTGAGGCGATAGGCATAAAGCCCACACTAGGGATAATGTCTGGATAGAGTTGTATTTGCTGATTATTCAGTTGAACTATACCTGTAGGGCTGTTAATTAAAATATGATCCTGGCTAACAGGATTTTTAGCCAGTTTTTCATTATGATGAATTTTTGCAAGTTCTAATCGACTATCAGGTAGCTGGTCGATAACAAAGGGATCAATATTTAGCTCACGTTTTATTTGGCTGCGTAATTCGCTTTTATTTTTTGCGGTAAAAATAAGTCTGTTATTTTGACTGCGTCCACATTGGTAACGTTCTATGACTGACAAGCCAATTTTACTCGATGGATGAGTTGTAGTATGGCCAGGTCTGTTTTTAACCAAATGACTAATCCAGCTAAACATTTGTCGATTCATTTAGTTTCTAAGGAGCAAGTTGCTCAGCATTGTTGCATTGTTGGGTAATGGGCTGACTCAGGTTTGGTATTTACTGAACTCTGCGTAAATAAATCTCTGATATTAATTGATTACCATTATAGTCTGCCAAATTTTCTCCTTCCAGATCGAGTGCAATGCGTTGTTTAAAACGTTTTTGTAAACAACAATGTTGGGCAAAAACAATATCTAACCAAAGACTAGGCTTGATGGATAATGCTGCCATTTTCCAGTATTGCAATGCTGAAATTTTGTGTCCTCGTTTTTCGAGTACCTGAGTGAATAATGTTTCTATGTGGTCTTCAAAGAAATCATGCGGGTATTCAATGTCCACCGTTGCACTGGAGTCTACAGGCATAGCTTCACGGTTTTTATTAATTAATTTAACGGCTGTGGTTTGTCGTTTTAATTCCTGTACGATGTGGATTAATTCGTTTTGTAAGCTCGATTTAGCACTATTAATACCTGAAGTTAAGATCAATCCTTTATCACGCATAAATAAATTAGGGACAATAGACTCTTCACTCCATTCGCGTGGATTCCATTCTGGATGTTGTTTTAAAAATTGCGCCATTGCCCGTGTCCGGTTTGCTGTCTGTTCCTGCAGACGTAAGGTAAATAGTAAGGACTTCATGCGATCAACGATACTGGCTAAGCGAACCACAATGTCTTTGTAATGATCAATAAAACGGATAACTTTGTTTGACAATTCTGCAGGGGCTGACCAGCTACTAATCCAGTCATAACATTCATTAATATTGATATAATTTAGCTCTTTAACTAATTGTTGGGCATAGGATAGGGCGCGTTTGTTTTCTCTGATTTTGCTGGACAATGAATTAACAAAACCAAACTGGCTGGTAATAGCAGAAAACATCACACTCAGGCTGTTTTCTAACAGTTCTAATGATTCATAAAGGTTATCATCAATGAGTTCCAGGTGATGATTTGCCTCTTCTTGTTCATTTTGTTCTAATGCCTGGCGATATGCATCGATATCGTCAGCAACATTGGCGACCATTTTGGCCATGTCCGTATTTAGCCGATAATTCAGATTACGTCGTAATAAATGGTCTATAAGACGCTTAATTTCACTGGTGAGACGAAATTCATCACTGTGATCTGCAATGCGTAATAAGCCATTTTTTTTAAGGCTATCAATTAATGACTGATTATTGTCATCAATAAATACCGTGCCATTAGTATACGTTTCAGCAAGTATTTGATGATCTCTGCCAATTTTTCTGATTAGGCTGGCAACTTGAGTCTGGTCAAAACTCATGAAAATACGTCCTGTTGTTGCTGGGTACTTTGTTCATCAGAATGTTTATCTAATTCTAAATTTTCTGCATCATTTAAAAAGGCGATCATTTGATGTAGATAATTCATTTTTCCTGTGACGATATAAAGTGCACCATGTGGGTTGGGCTTGACTAGATAACCCGTTTGTTCCAGTTTTTGCAAAATTGAGCTTAATTGATCCGTAATATCCTGTTTATTGGTTTTGAATAATCCCGATTGGGTCAGACGATTCATTTGTTCGCATAAGGAAGGTTCATGTTCAATCATTTTAAGTAACACATGTAGCCGAATTTCATCACGGGCTCTAATAGGCATATCTTGCCCCATTGCCGTCATAATCATGTCCATCCATTCAACCACAGGGCGTAATTGTGATCTAATCTCAGAAAATGCCTCTTTAATTCGGCCTCGATTATCATCATCAATAGCAGTAAAAGCAGAATAAAAAAGTTCCTCTCCTTCCATGACACATAATTCACGTTCCAATTGGGCTAAAAAACCATCCACTTTTTTAAAGTTATCGGCATTTGATAAGTAATCAAAGGCATCAGGATAGGCAGTGGGGCAGATAAATTGACCGCTTAATAAGGCTTCTGTAACTTGTTTAAACATGGCTGTATTCCTCCGTGTTCAATTGATTAAGCATCTGCTCTAATTTGCTCTCAGGCAAATGTACTTCATGTAGTTTTTGTTTATCCAGATGATAACGACGTTTAAACAAGCTTAATACTTGTCTATCGGCTGTTGGAGTTGCTGAAAATATATGAATGTTTTGTTGTTGCAACATGTTCATCATGGCTTCTATATTTTCTGGTGCTAAATCACCCAGTTCATCTATAGGCCAGCAAATAACGGTGGCATTTTTCTTTCTCAGCATGGAAGTAACGCCAGTAAAAAAGGTGATTAATGCTAAATAGGAGAGTCCTGTGGAACTCACATCTTTAAGTTCTTTGGCATTTCTTGCCAGTTTAACTTGCCCGTTCTCGGTAATACTAAATTCAATATCAAACAGAGAAATATGTTTAATGTTAATACCCGTTGGCGGTAGTAGACTGGTTAATTCCCCCATCGCTTCAATCAATGAATTGGGTATTTCCATTTCACCGGTTAAGTCTCTTTGGTCACAATATTGCTGGTAATTTTCACCAAAGGTTTTCAGGGCTTGCCAGTATTCCAGGTCATTCATTTTAGAACGAATATTGATTTTAATATCACCTAATGCATCAAAATACTGTTTTTCACTCACATAGGTAGAAAGTGTGTTGCCCGTTTGTTTAATAATACGCTCAAATTGACATAAATGGCTGTAAAACGCATTGACATCAGTTGCATGTAATTGAATTTGTTGATTGGTAGCCTGTTTAACATTTTCAAGCATTTGTAGGATGTTTTTAAGTGGTTGCTCTATATCTAAAGCATCTGTTTGAAAGTAATTGCTTGAACTATTAGTCCGTGCTTGGTCCATCGCTTTTTGCCACGCTTCAGCTAATTGGCTACGGTGATGTTTGTTAAACAGTTTTATTAGAATTTGTTTACCATGGTGTAAAGTTTGTTCCTGTTGTTTTCTTTTTTGTAACACAGTATGGCTTAAATTGGGCAGGGTAGAGGCAGCATATTCAGGAATATTTTCACTTAAAATGGGAGGATTGGCATTAAGTAACTCGAGTGTATTACCTAGACGGGTTAATAAACTCTGGTGTTTTTCCTGTAGCCCTTCCTGATTTGTAATGTCCTGATTTAACTTTGTTCGGGTGTTTTTATACTCAGTTTTTATTTGTTCAATTAAGGCATTGAGTAGAGACGATTGTTGTTGATAGTCACTTCGCTGCTGGCACAGGACAGGATTTTGTTTCCAGCGTTTTGCTAGCCATATCTGATAGGTTTTATCTTTATCCTGAAATGATCTCGCCTGAATTTCTTGCGTTTTTAATTCTTTTAGTTTTTGATTGAGATTTACAATGGTGTCGTCTGCGCCACTGGCTTTTAAATCTGTTGTTAATTGCTGTTTGATTCGTTGTTGTTCTTGTTTAAATGAGTAGCATATAGATTCTATTTGCTGGGTTATAGCAACAATAGTGTTTTCAGCATCAGAAACAATAGTGCCTTCACGACCTAAATGTTCAGTTTTAAGTTTGCTGATTTCGGTTTCATATTCTTTGTTGATGATTTCAATATTGATTTGGCAACTTTCTATCTGTTGAGAAATATGATTAATATTATTTTCAATTTCCTGCCGTTTATTTTGTTTTTCGGCTTCAATTTGAAGGTTTAAACTTTCTTCTTCTGTCAGTAGGTTGTTTTCTTTTTGGTTACTACTTTCAAGCGCTTGTTCTGCTCTATTTAGCTCAGTTTTATTGTGTTCTCTTAACTTGTTAGCTGAGACTAAACTGGCTTCAATCTGCTCTATTTCACGGGTTAAATTTTCTTTACCAGAAAACAAGTCTTGTTCTTGTTGTTCTAAAGAGGCTTTGTTTGAGGTTTGATTGTCTCTTTCAGCCAAGCTTTCAAGATCTATCTCCAGTCCATAAAAGTGTAGATCGTTAGATTCAATAGCTTGTGGATTTAGGCTTGTACTTTCTAATAATTCCGGCGCAATCACTCGGCCAATATTCTGTTCCCAGTCATTTACTTGATGTTCCAGGTAGTGCTGTAAAGAGCCTAGTTCTGGACGCAACCGTTTTAAACATTGGTTATGCAAATCTTCTGTTTTAACTAATTCAACTTTGATGTTTTTAAGCTGAGTTTCTATGCTTTGATAGTTATTCAATGCAGAATTATAATCATTTTGGGCTGATTTATGGGTCTGAAAAAGCTGTTTAAATTGTTCTCTAACGGTTTTTAAAGCGTGCTGGTTTTGGCTAAATTGCTGCGCTAAAGTTTTAGATGGAGTGATTGAATTTAAACTGGCTTTAGTGATGCCAAAAGCAGTATGTAACTGAGATTTTTTCTCTTCAATAGGTATTAATCGATTATTTTTATCGGTTAAAAGCTGGTCTTTGCGCTGATAAAATATATCTTTTGCTTCTGTTAACCGTTTTTCTTTTGATAATTGCGTAGATGTGCATTGGTTTTCAAAGCCTTGTTGCTGATTTTGAAAACTATGTTTTAAATCGGTTAACTGGTTTTCATAAAACTGAGTAATTTCTTTACTTTCATTTTCCAGTGCTTCTATTTCGTTTTTGTTGATAGTTTGATCTTGGATAATTTGATCAAGTAAAGAGCCTTTAAAGGCAAAGCTTTCAGCATCCTGAGTTTCATACTCGAGTTTTTGTTTTTCCAGAGAGTCAATTTCAAATTCACAATCTTTTATTTTAAGATTTAGTGCGCGGTGCTCATCTTCTTTGGGGTCTAATTGCTGTTCATGTTTTTGTTTTAATTGTCTGCGTTGTTGTTTTAAAAATTCTAGCTGCTTGAGCGTGTCATTGAGTTCATTTTGAGTGGACGTGTGATGTAGACGGGTAAAATAATGGATATGTGATAATTCTGCTAATGTCTCTTTTAATGCTGAAGCGGTCATTAATAAATGATCAAAATCATCCTGTTTTGCTTCTAATTCTGAGGATGCATTTAAGTCCGCCAACCAGGCATCAATATGTTGTTTATTGAGTTGGAATGGAATTTTGTCTTCTTCACTATTTAATAGCGTATTGCTGAGTTTATCCCGGGAAATATCAATCAGCATTTGTTTGATGGTATCGAAATCACCAATTTTCTCAATCACCGAGCTAATGACTTTTTCTATATGGGTAATAGGGCTTGTAGCCATGGCAAATCGATTTTGCAACGGGCGTATCCAGCGTTTACCACTATTGACTTGATGAAACTGAATCACACTACAATAATCATCAACACTCATTTGTCGAGATGTTTCAGCGGTAGAGCGGTAAAGTCGATCAATTTCCGTACTTTTACGTGGTATATCATGTTCATTCATGTAAAAGGACTTGTCAAAAGGCGCATCAATAAATTTATATTTAGCTGCACGTCCGTCACTTTGGATCATTACATGACAAGTTTGTATATTTGGGCGCTGATACTCATAAACCAGATAACTGCTATCACGAGGCAAATAATAATCTATAAAACCTTTTTTACTGCTGCTACTACTGACGATATTACTAGGGCGTTCTCCCCAAAAAAGCTGTATTAAACGTAAAAAAGTTGTTTTTCCTGCACCATTGGTTCCACTAAGATTTATATGACCATCTAAATCCAATAACACTGTTTTCCCAGCCCAAAAGCTGTCTATCAAAATGATTTTTTTAAGCTGATAGGTGTTCGTCATAGTTTTTACTTACAATAAGAATGTATTGGAGATTGGGGGGTTAATATTTAAACACAATTACCCCTGAAAATAGCACTATTTTATCTCGGAAGTGAGGCTTTAGCCTCGCCTGATTCTAACCAGGCTAAAGTCTCACTGCAGAAAATATTAATGAAAAGCTTTCTTTCCAGGCTGATTCAATGTAGGAACTATTTCTTGTGAGGCTTTAAAGTCTAATTGCCAGTCGGTTTTTTCCAGACTTTCTAATAGTAAATTTCGTAAAAGATGAGTTAAGTTTTGATCAATATTAAAACTGATTCCAGGACCTTTTTCCGGTTCCAACGTGAGTTTACAGTTTCCTTGTTTAAAATTAGTCGATATTTTGGCTAATAGAATGGGTTGATGGCCCAAAGGATGATTAACACCTTCACCTAGATAGGGCGTACTTCTATCTGTTTTTTGTATTGCTTCTTGTTGTTGTAGATTAATCAGTTCGTTACGAATCTGTTCATTTTGATGGATAACAATACTTTGGTTAGCATGTAAAATTTTACTCAATATAGGTTGGAGTAAAGATACAAAACGACGTGTTAACAACAAGTTGAATTCTTCTTTTGTGGAGGTATTTATTTTCATTAACAATCGATCTTCAATGGGAAGGAATTTAAATTGTATTTGATGAATTTGACTCATTGTTATATCGGTAAATTGTTATTCGATTCTAGGTATTATCCTGAATTTTGTGGTCCAATTGATCTATCAAAGGCTATCTAACATTCGAATGATAAATGAAAACACAATGTTTTGGTAAAAATAGAGTAAATGTCTAAACTAAATGTAAATAGTTGGAGTTAGGTGAGATTGGATGATTATATTTTGTCACCTCCCTAAGCTTTCACTTGTTCATGGCTTTAAGTAACTGAATATGTCAAAAAAAAATACAATAAATGACACATCTGATACCACAGTATGCATGGAATTTGTTTTAAAAGCTAACAGTCGGCGCGTGTTAGAGGTTGGTTTGGCTATCAAAACGTTGTTAGGTTATGATGCTGAAGATTTTATCAGTGCAAAACTAAACTTCGCAGATTTAATGCATCTTGATGATAGAGATTTAGCTGATGAACTGTTTTCCTTACAGACACAGACAGTACCTAAAACGATTAATTTTCGTTTCAGACATGCCAATGGCAAAATAATTTGTTTACAAGGTAGCTACCAAAAAAACAAAAAATTATCCTCTGCTGAGATGCAATTACAATTGCAACTGCGTGATTCCAAAGCACTAAAAAAGATGATTAGTGACCAGGTGTTATTAGCCAATTTTGCTTCGATGATGGAAAACACTGATGATTATATTTATTTTAAAGACCGAAATCATGTGTTTACCGGGGCCAGTCAAACGCTGGGTACTTTGACCAAAACTAATCATTGGAAAGATCTGATTGACGAAACGGATTATAATGTTTTTCCTGAGGCTCTCGCAGATAATTATTATCGTCTGGAAAAACAGGTTTTTTCAGGCAATGTCATGGTGGCGCATGAAGTACAGAAAATACTTGATAACCAGGGTATTCAAGGCTGGGTTGATAATCGTAAGTATCCGATAAAGGATAAATTCGGCAATATCATTGGTTTGTTTGGTATCGCCCGCGATATTACCGAAAGTAAATTACTGGAACAAGCTTTAAAACAAAGTGAAAAACGTTTCCGGGATTTATTTGAGCGCTCACCCGACCCGTGCTGGATTATAGAAAATAATCTTTTTATTCAGTGTAATAAAGCGGCTGTTCTTATTTTGGGATATCCTGATAAAACCAGCTTGTTGCAACATCCCTCTGATCTATCCCCTGAGTTTCAGCCTGACGGCCAACTTTCTTATCAGAAAGCCAATAATATGATGGCTATAGCGCTTGAAAAAGGAATGCATCGTTTTGAATGGATACATAAACGACTTGATGGTATTTGTTTCCCTGTAGAAGTTACTCTTGCTCGTATTAAAATCAGTAACAAACCATTACTTTATTGTAGCTGGCGAGATATTACTATCCGTAAAAAGGCTGAGGAAGCCTTGCGCATAAGCGAAGAAAGATACGAACTGGTCGAGAAAGCAGTCAATGATGGTGTTTGGGATTGGGATTTACAGACACACAAAAACTATATTTCTCCAGGCTGGACAGAAATTCTGGGCTATAGCGAAGCGGAATTATTCCAACTAGGATCAATATTTCTACGCTTGGTACATATTGTTGATCGTCGAAAACTGATATTGGCAATCCGACTACACCTTCAACAAGATGTGCCATTTAAAACGGAATTTAGAATGCGACATAAAGAGGGCTATTTTCGCTGGATTCTTGTCAGAGGTGAAGCCATACGTGATAAGCATGGAAAGCCAATACGCATGGTGGGCAGTATCTCCGATATCACAGACCGGAAAGTGACGGAACAGAAATTACGCGAAAACGAAAGTTTGCTACGCATAATATTTGAGCAGGCAGCCGTAGGTGTGGCGTTAATTAATACAGCGACAGGACGGTTTGAACGGATTAACCAGTGTTATTGCGATATCGTGGGTTACAGTAAGACTGAAATTTTGGCGGATAAAACCTTTCAACAATTGACACACCCGGAAGATTTAAAAGCAGACCTGGATAATATGGATAGGCTGATTGCAAGTGAAATCAGTGAGTTTAGTATGGAAAAACGCTATTTTAAAAAAAATGGCAATACTGTCTGGGTGCATTTGACAGTATCTTCCACCTGGCAATCAGGAGAGCCTGCTACGCGTCATATAGCGATAGTTGAAGATATTACCCAACGTAAAATAGAAGAGCAAAATTTGAGATTAAATGCCAAGGTCTTTGCCAATGCATTGGAGGGCATCATGGTGACAGACCCATACGGAACCATTATAAATGTTAATCAGGCTTTTTGTGATCAGGCGGAATATAGCCGGGAAGAGGTAATTGGAAAAAAACCGAGTCTGTTAAAATCGGGAAAACAAAGTGCAGAGTTTTACAGTGCTATGTGGAAACAGTTGTTGGAGACGGGGCAATGGCGAGGTGAAGTTTGGAACCGAAAGAAAAACGGCGAGTTATATGCTGGAAAATTGACTATTTCAGCAATTAGCGATGGTAAAGATGAAGTGAGCCATTATATTGGACTTTTTTCCGATATTACCGAAGTAAAAGAGCATCAATTGCAACTAGAAAAATTGGCACATTACGATTCGTTGACTGGGGTGCCAAACAGGGTATTGTTATTAGATCGTTTGCAACAGGCACTAGCGCATCATCAACGTACAGGTAAAACCCTGGCTATTTGTTATCTGGATTTAGATGGCTTTAAGCCTGTAAACGATGCCTTAGGGCATGAAGCTGGAGATTTATTGTTACAGGAAATATCACACAGGTTGCTTGATACTGTTCGCGGCGATGATACTGTTGCTCGTATCGGCGGGGACGAATTTGTATTATTACTGGGTAATTTTAATAGTTCTGATGAATACGAGCTGTTGTTACATCGTTTGATTAAAAATATTGCAGTACCCTGTCAAATTATGGACGATACGGTACAAGTGACTGCCAGTATCGGAGTTACTTTTTATCCTGGTGATTTAGGTGATGTAGATTTGTTGTTGCGACATGCAGATCAAGCCATGTATTCAGCTAAAACATCAGGTAAAGGTCGATACCATGTTTTTAATCCAGCCATTGAGTTTCGTAAGCATGCTAACGCTAACTTGATTAACAAAATAGAACAGGCCTTGCTGGATGATCAATTAGTACTTTATTATCAGCCGCAAGTGGATTGTAGACAGGGCAAAGTAGTCGGCATGGAAGCCTTGATACGTTGGCAGCATCCTCTGCTTGGCTTACGTTCCCCGGGAGAATTCTTACCTTTGATTGAGCATAAGCCACTAATTATTAAAGTTGGAGAGTGGGTTATTCGGCAGGCTTTAAAACAATTAAAACTTTGGTTTGAGCAAGGGATAGAGCTTACAATTTCAGTTAATATTGCCGCTAAACATTTGTTAGAAGGCGATTTTATAAACTATCTGGGTACACAGTTACATTTATATCCTGAACAACTTTGGAGTAGACTGAAAATTGAAATCACCGAAACAACAGCGTTAGATGATATTTCCGCAGTCAGTGAACTTATCGAACAATGCAGGCACTTTCGGGTTGAATTTGCACTGGATGATTTTGGTACCGGCTATTCAACGTTAGTACAATTAAAAAGAATGGTGGCAAATGAAGTTAAGATTGATAAAAGTTTTATCGACGATATATTACATGATTCAGGTGACCAGGCGATAGTCAAAGGCATCATCTCTCTGGCAGATGCTTTTCGTCAGCAAGTAGTAGCCGAAGGCGTAGAAACAATAGAACAATTACTGTTAATACAGGAGCTAGGTTGCGATATTATCCAAGGCTATTGTTTGGCTCGGCCTATGCCAGTTGATCAAGCAACTCTTTGGCTGCAAAACTTTAAAGTAGATTCTCGTTGGCTGAAAAGTGACAAGCCTGAATTTTGAAACTAGTTTATTCCGCTCCTTTTATATAAAATGAAAATTGAAAAAAAGTTAGGCAGTTCTTATCCAGAAATTAGCTGGAATGATGATTTTGTTACCGGTGTGAAAGAAATTGATGAGCAGCACATGATTCTGGTCAATACATTAAATGAAGCATCATCAAAACTGACTTCAGATAACAGCCAATCGGTGCTATTGAATTTTACTCAGGAATTACTTGCTTATGCACTATATCACTTTGAAACTGAAGAAGCATTGATGCAGCAATACGATTATCAAATTGCTGATCAAATGAGCATACAGCAACATTTAAAAGAACATCGTAGTTTTTCACAACAAGTAATTGCCGTTCGTGAGCAAATACATGCAGGAAAAAATATCGAAATTCCTAAGTTACTAGATTTTTTATATCAATGGCTAGTTAATCATATTTTAAAAACAGATAAAGCCCTGGCAAAACAGATTTTAGCCAAACGTGCCGGCACTCAATGAACTGTGAATTGATGAATATGTTAGTTGAGCTAATTTGTTTATTCTTGTTTTAATTTAGCAACTCTATAAATTGCCAAAAGTTTAGGTGTCTCTATACCGCTTTCTTCAGCATAACGTAGGATGCGTTGCAAACGTGAAAATGCACTGCGCCCTAGGCAATGTCTGTGAGGACAATCGTTGATACCTTCAACCATGCCGTTAATTAATTTTTCCCGAGGTAAATTTTTTCCTGTCAGAAACTCCTGAATTTGAATAACTTCTGTAGCAACTTCTCTTGCCAGTGCTTGATGTTGATTCCATAAGTCTCCAACACTGCAATTATCCAGTAATCCAGCAATATTAACGGTCAGTATATAGACAGCTTTACGAACCAGTTCATACAACAAGTCGTGTTCATTATCCAAAATGGGTGCAGGAATACCTACGGCTTGTAGAGCTTGGGAAATGATTGCAGCATTCGCCCCATAACTTGGTGACTGGAGAATATTAGTTGTTTCCAGGTGTTTTTTCTTTTCAAACCAGACTACGGTAACAGTGGGATTTTTGATAGTGTGACATTGCCAGTCGCGGGGTAATAATTCATTCTGAACTAGCCCAATTTTATCATGCCAGGGCTTGGGTAATTGACGTAATATTGAATGTAACTCATTTTCCTGAACGGTTATTAAAACCAGTTTTGGAGATGGGATTTGCTGACATTCCTGAACTAAATCCATGTTTCGTATAACGGGATAGACGGGGTACCCGCAACGAAGGAATCCACGTGCAAATACACCGGCTAACTCACCGATGCCAATGATAATAATAGGTTCTTTCATGATTTTTGGATTTATCTAAAAAAGTAAGGTTTCAACCTAGAAAAATCAGTGGGGCGCTAAATTCCATGCAAGTTCTTGAATATCGTGTCTAATCAGGTTTATTCACACTCACCTATTTGGTGGAGAGAAAATCGCTCCATGGTTTTGTGAAAAATTTGGACGAAAAATTCTGCATAATCACTCTTGATAAGGACTATGGCCATTGCCTACATGGAAGTAGGAAAGGGACGTAAGCAGGACGCGGAAGCTTTATCTACGAGTGATTATTTGTCTTTTCCGCCCAGATTTCCCACAAAATTCATGTCCAACTGATTTTTCTAGGTTCAATGATATGTTAAACAGGAACATGACAGTTATCAAATTTTAGCGGTAACATATAAGGTGATTTTATTTCCTCAGGTACAACAAAGTGAAGAAATTAAATAAACTGATAGAATCTATTGCTGATCAAACTTATCAAAAAATACACGTTTTAAAAGGAGATTTTCAATTCCCAGGATATGGTTTTTCTTTTCTTAAAATACAAGGTAGTCCAGGTGCGAACCCGGCTTCAATTGCAAGTATTAGAATAGCTATTGATGATAGTGAATTACCCAGACAATTCCTGGATGAGTCATTCTGTCGTTTAGCTGTTGCAGATTTTTTGATACGTAGATTTAAACAAGGCATAGATCAATTTGCTCAACAGAATAGAGGTAAAGAGGGCAGTGGTTCCTTTCATACCATTCAACTGGGCCAGAAAATGATGCAGCGGGACTGTGTGCTTTTTTCTGAAAAGGATATTGAATTACGCTTTATTTTTAGTTTACCCGGAAAAGGTTCGGGTGGCGGTGTATTTGATGCGGAACAAGCGATTGTGATGTTTGAGCAAGAATTGAAACAGATCATTGACTACGCTTTGTATTATAAAGGTTATGCTCAGGTAACCAGAAATGAGTTAAATCAGTATCTGGATATTCAGATAAAACGGCAACAGATCAGATGCTATTTGGAGCAAAATGACTACACTGTTTTTATTAATAATGGCGCAAGTCTACCTCGGCTCAGTGGAATTGATGATAGGCCAGCAAGAGGGTCAGAAATACAAAGCTTTCAATCACCTGAGTCATGTCAGGTAGAAATACCGTTATCTGACAATAACAGTATTCAAGGGATGGCTATTAAAGAAGGCATAACCTGTATTACTGGCGGAGGTTATCATGGTAAATCGACATTGTTACAAGCCATTTTAGCCGGTGTTTATGCCCACATACCAGGTGATGGCAGAGAATATATTGTAAGCAGGGACGATGCCGTTTTTATTGGTGCTGAACAAGGGCGCAGTATTAGATGTGTAGATATTAGTCCATTTATTGGACAGTTACCCAATGCTATTAATACAGAACAATTTACTACTGAAAATGCCAGTGGCAGTACCTCTCAGGCTGCATGCATAGTTGAATCATTAGAAGTGGGGTCGCGATTATTATTGTTTGATGAAGATACCTGTGCAACCAACTTTTTATTTAGAGACGAGTTAATAAAGAAAGTACTGAGTTCTGCAAATGAGCCGATCAAGCCTCTTTATTCCACAATACGTTCAATCTGGAAGCAGCATCAAATCTCTATGATTTTTGTAGTTGGAGGCTTAGGTAGTTTTTTACAAAAAGCGGACACCTGTTTGCTGATGGATAATTATCAGTGCAGAGATATCACCGGCAAGGTAAGAGCGGAGTTAGGCGCAATAGTCGAAGAGCAGGTGAATGGTTTAAATTTTTCTGTTCATAGATACTTGTCGGCAGATAATTTTAATCCAGCGTATACTAATCAACGCTTAAAAAAAGAAATACCAATACGTATCAAGTCTTTACGAAATGCGCCCAGACAGTTGGAGTATGGTATGGACTTGGTTAACCTGGAGGCATTGCCGCAAATTGCTGAAGCACCTCAAATATTAAGTATTGGCTATTGTTTGCTACAGCTTAGAAAAGAAATGCAGACACAGGTAAATGAAACAGGGACAATTGATTATTGGTTAAAATGGCTTTATGAAAAACTGGAGCAGCAGGGCTTGTCATTTTTACAGCCGGATTATCCCGGTTCTTTATCGTTACCCCGTAGGTACGAGGTGGCCGCCGCTATAAATCGTATCAGGTCGTTAAAGATTTTAGATGACTAGTACAGCTAATGCTTTTGCGGATTAACTAATTTGTAATTAATTGATAATAACTATTTGTGTCAACTTTATCGCAACTTTCGCAACACCTAAAATTCCCTTTGACAGCTGAAAAACAGCTGCAAGCGCAACGCTTATTTCATGGGCGTGGACATGCTTATGATGGTTTATATCATGTGACAGTTGACTGGTTACCGCCTGTGATTTTGATCACTTTGTTTGCACCTGAATCACCTACAGAGCTTGATGGGTTGGCAGATTGGCTGGTGTCTCAAATTCCTAGCTGCAAAAGTATACAGATCCAGTACCGGTATGAATTAACAGGGCCCATTGATGTTATCAGGGGTGATGTCATTCGAAACTTTGCTATCCGGGAAAACGAGCTACACTTTTATATTAGTTTAGGCTCATCTCGAAATACTGGCTTGTTTCTGGATATGCAAAATGGACGTAAGTGGGTGCAAGCACATAGTAATGATAAACGTGTACTTAATTTGTTTTCTTATACCTGTGGATTTTCAGTGGCAGCACTTGCTGGCAATGCAAAGTCGGTATTAAATGTTGATATGAGTAGTGCTGCGCTATATGTTGGACGGAAGAATCATAAGTTAAATCAGCAACCATTGGAGCAAGTTCGATTTGAAAAATTAAATATTTTTAAATCTTTTGGCAGATTAAAAAAACGGGGGCCATTTGATTTATTGATTTGTGATCCGCCTACCTTTCAAAAAGGGAGTGTCGATATTATTCGGGATTATCCTAAAATATTGCGTAGACTGGATGAATTTATGGCTGCGGGAAGTACGCTTTTATTATGTCTGAATGCACCTGAAATAGGGCGTGATTTTTTAATCAAACATATGGCTGAATTAGCACCACAATATACTTTAATGGAAGAAATAAAGCCGCCAGAGGTCTATGCAGAAGTTGAGGGCAAAGGGTTGAAGGTGTTGTATTTTAAGAGTTTTAGAGACTTAAAGTCTGCCTAAAACATTTAGACATCAGTCCTCTTTAGTTTTAAAAGATTAATTTGCGAGGTTATTGCCAATTAAGTACGGCTAGTGTATAAGTTCTACTGAGTGTAATTCATAATTTGATTAGCTTTATTGAAAAAAAGCATTTTAATTTAGTTGATCAAACTATAGATTTCAACTAAAAAGGAATTAAATATGTCTAAATCTGTAACAAATTTATGGCGGGGTGTTCGTGTCGAAGACTTTCCTTCTGGTGTGTTAATTGATGATAAACCTGCTGATGCAATTTTATACCCAGATTTTGAGCGCAAACAAATAGGTAATAAAAGGGACGGTACGCCTAAATATCGAGAAGCTGATGTCGATGTGGTTAAAGGGATGGTTCAGGTTGGTGGCGGAACTTCACTGTTTGATAAAGATAAATTTTTCAGAGGTAAAAGTTGGTGTTTTTTTTATATTCCTGAAGGTACCTTGATCGACCCGAGACTTAAACTTACAGGACCTGATTACAACGACTACTTTAAAGCAAATCACTATCAAATTGAGGTTGAAAAGCCACTTTCAATCTCTGCTTATAAAGGTGCATTGGATAATTTAGCTAGAGCTGCGGTTATGAAGGCTTACGAAGATGCGCGTAAATAAATGGGATGATCATTAGGAGAATGGCATGACAAAGCTTACTACGCATACGTTGATGATGGCAATTCAAGCGATAGATACAAAGACGAAACAACTTATCCAAGAACTTGATCGTGTAGATGATCCCGAATTGTCAGATTTGGAAGAGGACATGCTAGCCTTTTCGAAAGCTCAGATGGAACTAAAAAAAATTTATTTTGAGAGACAGCAGGAAATTGATAATTTGCCATCTTATGAAGATCTGGTTGATGGGTGATATAATCAGGTACTAATTTAGTAAATAATACAAGTTTATCTTGAACTAGGCTAACAACTCAAGAAAAAAGAGTATCGAATAATTATAACTTTCAATTTTTTCACACATCATTTACTTGATGTTTGGTTTTTATGAATTGCAAATGCGGCACATGTAATAAATCAGCCATTTTTCGTACCATCTGTTCTTCGTATTGATCCAACTCTCCATCAGCATAAGCAATTTGCCATAAAGATTTAATTAAGTTGACTTTTTGCTCCTGGGTATAGCCTTTGTTAATCAATGACGTAAACTGGTAATAATCAGTCGCCTGTTGTCTTTGTTGTGTCGCCATAGATATTAAATCATTTGCCTGTTCAAAAGAGAGTGAAAAACTTTCTCTGATACGGTTTAAAATCACCTTATGTTCTGCTGGATGTGCTTCATCATCGATATACATCATTTCTATAAATAATGCGGCACAGGCAAGGTGAATATTTTCCTCAACAGACTGATCTGGGGCGGGAAGTGCTATATGTTGATCAAAAAATAATTTGATTTGGTTTAACATTTAAAATGTTCCTGTTTCTTTGACTGTTTTGTTCATTACTCATTAACTCTACCTCTCAGCGCCTTGGTTTTTCCACGATGAGTTTTGCTGTCCAGGCGTCTTTTCTGAGAATTTCTAGTGGGTCTGGTTGGCTTTCTTGCTTTCTGAACTTTGGCAACGCCTCTAATTATTTTCCTTAATCGATCAAGGGCGTTATCCCGGTTTTTTTCTTGTGTTCGATATTGTTGTGCTTTGATTACGATGATGCCTTCTTTACTGATACGCTGGTCCCGTAGACTTAAAAGACGTTGCTTATAAAACTCAGGTAGCGAGGAAGCATTGATATCGAAGCGCAGGTGAATAGCCGAGGATACTTTGTTAACATTTTGTCCTCCCGAACCCTGAGCCCGGATTGCTAAAATCTCAAGCTCATTATCTGGAATGGAAATGTTCTGGGATATTATTAACACGTTCGATTATCTTTGGTGGTAACTGAAGTATTATACCACCTCCCTAAGCATGATATAACTTTGCACTGGACAGGATTTGCATTTTTTCTGATTAACTCAATCATAGTAAGAGAAAGTGTGTAGAATACGCCCCCTTTAAAAAATTTAATTTAATAACCAACGGCGTATATGCAATAGCTCTATTTTCAACATAGGGCCGGTTCCTGTTGGTATGCATTTATCAGGAATAAAACATGCTTTCAACTGCAAATATCACCATGCAATTTGGTGCCAAGCCATTATTTGAAGACGTTTCCGTTAAGTTTGGCAATGGCAATCGTTATGGACTTATAGGCGCTAATGGTTGCGGAAAATCAACCTTTATGAAAATTCTGGGGGGTGACCTGGAACCCTCTGCCGGCAATATTTCAAAAGACCCCCATGAGCGTCTCGGTAAATTAAAACAGGATCAGTTTGCTTACGAAGAATTTGCCGTAGTGGACACTGTTATTATGGGACATGAAGAATTGTGGGCGGTAAAATCGGAACGCGATGCAATTTATGCTAAAGCAGAGATGTCAGAAGCTGATGGTATGAGGGCAGCAGAGCTCGAATCTGAATTTGCCGAGATGGATGGCTATTCTGCTGAAGCGCGTGCGGGTGAATTATTAGCGGGAGTGGGTATTACTGTTGAGCAACACTACGGCCTTATGAGCGAAGTGGCGCCGGGTTGGAAATTACGTGTTTTACTGGCACAGGCACTATTTTCTGAACCCGATGTGTTGTTATTGGATGAACCTACCAACAACCTTGATATTAATGCTATTCGTTGGTTAGAAGGGGTATTAAACGAGCGTAACTGTACTATGGTTATCATCTCGCATGATAGACACTTTCTGAACAGTGTTTGCAGCCACATGGCAGATTTGGATTATGGTGAAATACGTATTTATCCAGGTTCCTATGATGAGTATATGACTGCGGCAACTCAAGTAACGGAACGCTTACAATCGGAGAATGCCAAAAAGAAAGCGCAAATATCCGAACTTAAGGCCTTTGTAAGTCGCTTTTCTGCCAATGCTTCAAAATCAAAACAAGCAACTTCCCGAGCCAGGCAACTGGAAAAAATTAATCTGGCAGAGATAAAACCATCCAGTCGACAAAACCCTTTTATTCGTTTTGATCAAGATAAAAAACTCCATCGTCTGGCGCTTGAGTTAGAGGGGCTGGGGAAAAGTTACGATGAAGAATTGTTTTCAGGTCTTGATCTGATGGTAGAGGTCGGGGAACGTGTGGCTATTATCGGTCCAAATGGCATTGGTAAATCTACCTTATTAAAATGTCTGGTTGGCGATGTTGAACCCTCTGCAGGTACCGTGAAATGGTCAGAAAATGCAGATCTTTCATATTACGCTCAGGATCATGCGGCAGATTTTGAACAACAGATGCAGTTGTTTGAATGGATGGAACAATGGGGCAAACCTAGCGATGATGATCAAATAATTCGCGGCACTCTGGGACGTTTGTTATTTTCTCAGGATGACATAAGTAAAAAGGTAAGTGTACTTTCCGGTGGTGAACAAGGCCGTATGATTTTTGGTAAACTGATGCTGCAGCGAGCCAATATACTGTTGCTGGACGAACCGACTAATCACCTTGATATGGAATCTATTGAATCATTAAACCTGGCTTTGGAGAATTATCCCGGTACCTTGATATTCGTCAGCCATGATCGTGAATTTGTATCCTCATTAGCCACTCGAATTCTGGAGATGACTCCAACTGGCATAATTGATTTTCGGGGTAGTTACGACGATTATCTTAGTAGCCAAGGCGCAGTATAAATAAATCTTGAATTATAATGTCGGTTATATCTTGTAGGGCGGACTGAAGTCTGCTCTATAAAAAAATCTATCTATCAACCCAAAATTGCCATAGTACAAGATCTCTGCTTGTTAAATACGCTGCTAATACATTCAGAGGCAGATGCTACAATTCACTTAGGTTAAGTGAGATTGGATGATTATTTATTACCTTCTCCCTAAAAGGATTGTTTATGTCATTAAATTTATCAGATACTTTGGTTATTGGTATTTCAGCGACTGCATTATTTGATTTAAAAGAGGCTGATAAGGTTTTCCGTGAAAAATATAGCCAGGACAAAGAGTCTGCTATCGCTGAATATCGTAAATACATGCTTGAAAGAGAAGATGAGCCACTTGAGGATGGGACAGGCATGCCACTTGTCAAGGCATTGCTCCATTTAAACAAATACCAGCCAGTCGATGAACCACCACTGATAGAAGTTGTGGTGATGTCAAGAAATAGCCCGGAAACGGGGATTCGAGTGCTGCAAAATATTAGAACTAAGCAACTAAAAATCACCAGACATGCTTTTACCGGCGGAGAATCTGTTATAGATTATCTTGAAGCTTTTGATGTTGATTTGTTTTTAACCACAACGATAAAAGATGCTCAGAAAGTAATAGATGGAAAAACATGCGCAGCGGCCATTTTAAAAGATCCTCCAGAAAGCCATAAAAAAATCCCTGAAGGACAGCTTAGAATTGCCTTTGATGGTGATGCAGTATTATTTGATGAAAGCAGTGAAATTGTTTATAAATCTGAAGGCCTAGCCAGTTTTAATAGAAATGAAGATCAGCAACAGAATCAGCCTATGCAGGAAGGTCCTTATGCCGCATTGTTAAAAAAGTTATCTAGATTGCAGGAACGCCTGCCTTTTAGTGTTGAATTTTCGCCTGTAAGAATCGCAATTGTGACAGCCAGAAATGCACCCGCAGAAATGAGAGTGATAAAAACACTCAGACATTGGGGGGTCTATGTGGATGAGATTTTCTTTTTAGGTGGTATGGAGAAAACTCAAATATTGGAAGCATTTCAACCGCATATATTTTTTGATGATCAAGAGTTACATGTAGAGCACGCTTCTAAAGTTGTTCCATCAGGGAAAGTGCCTCATCCTAGTTCCTCACCATTAAATAAAAAAAATGGCTAATCATTAAGGTATAGAAAAGATAAGGAAACTTTTTTCCTTTACTTAAAGATAACTACTTACCCCGATGCCATTAAATTAAGAATAATATTTCTTTTTGTAGGGTGCGTTCCACGCACCACCCTATTTTCTGCATGTGTTATTGGTGCGTACAACGCACCCTACATAAACTCAGCTTTGCTTAACTTAATGACATTGCTACCTACACCTTCTAAATTTGGAACGTGCGAGTAGTTACACAAAACGTTTTCTGATAAAAATTTACCTGGCAATTCCTTCTATGTTCTACAACAACACTTTTTATGGCGTTATATTTTGCTTTCAATAACTGAACCCGACTCGACGCTATTGATTTTTTTTTGGAATTGTATCCTCTGAAACAGTATCTAAGTACAGAAAAAACTCGATAAGCTGTTTAGTCCGTTCCTTTAGACTCAATGGGTCGCAACCAAACCTGTTGGAGACTCCAAGGATAAAAAAATATTATTTTTTTATTGTATTGATCTACTGAAAAATAAAATTATTAGTCTACAATTTAATTAAAGAAATGCGTAGTAAGAGATTTATTAACTAAACAGGCTATCAGGAGAAGACAGTGGCAAGTATTCTTGCAGTTGATGATTCGGCATCAATGAGACAAATGGTATCGTTCACATTAAAAGGTGCTGGTTATACAGTAGTTGAAGCGGTTGATGGCGTGGATGCTTTAAATAAAGCACAAGCTCAAAAATTTGATTGTGTAGTGACTGATGTCAACATGCCCAATAAAGATGGAATCACGCTGATTAAGGATTTGCGTGGTTTGCCAGACTATAAGTTTATTCCGATGCTGATGTTAACAACAGAATCGGGTATGGACAAAAAACAGGCGGGTAAAGCGGCTGGTGCAACAGGCTGGATAGTCAAACCCTTTAACCCTGATCAGTTGTTAAAAACGATCAAGAAAGTGCTGGGTTAGTCGTTAACATTCCTAAGTGAAAATTATTAACAACGGGATGGTCTATGTCAATTGATATGGCGCAGTTTCATCAAGTGTTCTTTGAAGAAAGCTTCGAAGGGCTGGAAGCAATGGAGTCGGGGTTATTAAACCTGGATATGGGAGATGTTGATGATGAAGAAATTAATACCATCTTCAGAGCAGCACACTCAATAAAAGGGGGGAGTGGGACCTTCGGGTTTACTTCGGTATCGGATTTTACTCATGTGATGGAAACCTTGCTGGATGAAATGCGGGATGGACGTCGGCAAGTGACTCAAACTGCTGTCGATGTGCTTTTAGGTTCAGTCGATTGCTTGAAAGAAATGTTGACCGCAATCCAGGATGAGCAAGAAATTGATGAAGCCAGTGTGGCAGAACATAAAAAAACACTGGAAATTGAGCTAAATGGTGAAGAAAATAATTCCGTAACTGTAGAGACTTCTGCAGTTGAAACTATTAATACTGAGTTGCTGCAGGCAGATGAGGATGGCGAACAGGGATGGCATATTGCATTTAGTCCGCATACGCATTTACTTAAAACAGGTAACGACCCGGTCAGGATGTTTCGGGAGCTTTCAGGTCTAGGAGAATTAACCATAACAGTTGATTTTCAAGGTGTACCTGACTTATATGATTTAGACCCGGAAGAATGTCATTTATCATGGGATATAAACATTACTGGAGCTATCTCCGCTGCAGAAATTGATGATATTTTTGACTGGGTAGAAGAAGATTGTGATCTGGCTGTGCAGTCATTATCGGCAAAAGCTGGCAAAGCGCAGATAACCTCAACACCAAACCCAACTGCAGCAACTGTTGCTGGCCAGGATGAAACACATGCACCAACAACGGAAACTCAATCTCAAGTTAAAGCTGTAAAAACAGCTAATAAACCTCAAGCAAAGAAAACTAACAAAGAAGTTGCAAAATCATCAGCAAAAGGATCAGGTTCAATTCGGGTAGATACCGCAAAAATTGATACTTTGATAAATATGGTGGGTGAACTGGTTATTACGCAGTCTATGTTAAGTCTTGTCGGCGAACACTTTGAACTGAATCGTTTAGATCAGCTAAAAAACGGTCTGGCTCAATTGGAACGTCATACTCGAGAATTGCAAGAAAGTGTGATGAATATCCGTATGTTGCCCATTAGTTTTGTTTTTGGCCGTTTTCCTCGTTTGGTACATGACTTGAGTACCAAACTAGAGAAAAAAATAGAGCTGGTTTTAATTGGTGAAAATACAGAAGTCGATAAAACTGTTGTAGAGTTATTAAGCGATCCTTTAGTACATTTGCTTAGAAATAGTCTGGATCATGGTATTGAGATGCCGGCTGAGCGTGCTGCTTCAGGTAAACCAGAAACTGGAACTGTCACTCTTGAGGCTTATCATCGGGGAGGCATGATCGTCATAGAAGTTAGGGATGATGGCAAGGGTTTAAATAAGGATGTATTGAGAGCTAAAGCGATAGAAAAAGGCTTGATCGATGGAGATACAGTATTAACTGATAAACAAACCTTTGAATTGATTTTTATGGCGGGCTTTTCCACTGCCGAAAAACTGACCGACGTATCTGGGCGTGGAGTGGGTATGGATGTAGTCAGGAGGAACATCCAGTCTTTAGGTGGCAATATAGAAATTACTTCAGAGTTAGGCAAAGGCACAACAATTGCCATTCATCTGCCGTTGACATTGGCTATTTTAGATGGTCAATCTATTGCCGTAGGTGATGAACGCTTTATTATCCCCTTAGGCTCTATCATAGAATCAGTCAATATCAAGGAAAATATGATTAATCGGGTAGCAGGCAAAGGTGAAACTTTCCGCTTGCGCAATGAATATTTGCCCATAGTCCGAATGCATGAGATTTTTGAGGTAAAAACGGCTTTGGCAACAAAGTTAACTGAGGGTTTAGTGGTTGTGGTAGAAGGGCAGGGCATGCGATGTGGATTATTTATTGATGATTTATTAGGTCAGCAACAAGTAGTGATTAAGTCTCTGGAAGCGAATTATAGAAAAGTAGAGGGTGTGTCAGGAGCGACAATTCTTGGCGATGGGTCGGTTGCATTGATCCTGGATATTCCTGGATTAGTTCGATTATCTAATCAATAAACGCATAGAACACAATATGGCAGAGCTAGTTGAAAATAACGGAACTGAACTGACTGAAGAAATGAAACTGGCAAATAGGGTTCAGTTTTTAAGCTTTACTTTAGGCGATGAGGAATATGGTGTGGATATTCTTAGGGTTCAGGAAATAAGAAGCTGGGAGCCCGTCTCACGTATCCCCAATGTTCCTGACTATGAAAAAGGCGTGGTTAACCTTAGAGGGGCGATTGTACCAATTATTGACTTGCGTGAACGCTTTGGATTAGGCCATTTGGCCTATACCCCTCTCACTGTCGTAGTGGTTTTGCAAACACAGGCTGAGCAAGGACACGCTCGAATTATGGGTGTTGTAGTTGACTCAGTTTCAGATGTCATTGATGTCGAAGAAAAAACAATACAATCAGCGCCTAATTTTGGCACCAAGGTAAGTACAGAGTTCATCAATGGTTTGGCATCAGTTAATGAGCGGATGGTGATGTTACTTGATGTTAATAAATTACTGAAATTAGATGGTTTGGATAATGAAGATGAAAGTTAATACAAAAAAAGTAAGAATCCTGATGGGTAAGGAGATAAACAATGAAAATTAATATGCCAGTCACTGATCATGAAGTGACAATGAAAGCCGGCGATATCCTTGTTACCCGAACGAACCTGAAGGGGATTATTACCTATGCTAATGATGCTTTTGTTCAAATTAGTGGATATACCAGAGAAGAGTTAGTCGGTAAAAATCATAATATTGTTCGACACCCGGATATGCCAGCTGCAGCTTTTGAAGACTTATGGAAATGTAATAAATCGGGTGTTCCTTGGACTGCTCCCGTCAAAAATAGAACAAAAAACGGGGATTATTATTGGGTTGAAGCTAATGTAACTCCGGTTTACAAAAAGGGCAGAGTAGATGAATATCTGTCTGTACGTTATGCCCCCAGCCGACAACAGATTAATGCGGCTGAAGATTTATATCAGCAAATAAATGCCAATAAAGCAGAAATGCGACCTAAGGGCATGGCATTAATGCTCAAGAATTTGAAGGAAATGAGCATAGGCTTAAAGTCAGGCCTTTCTTTAATAGGCTTTATACTACCTATTTGTTATCTAATGTTCCAGTTGCTTCAGGATGGGAATAATGCTGTTTTAGTCGGTGTTGCTCTACTCACCATTTTATCTACGCTATTAAATGTAGGAATGGTAAAAACATTTAGGGGCGCTTTAGAAAAGATTATTGGTGTCAGTTATTGTCTAGCGGATGGTCATTATAGAAATGACATAGACCTGAATAGAAATGATCAGATTGGAGATCTTTATAGAGCTATTTATGGTATGCAGGTGAAATTAAATGCTGATTTGGCACATACCAAACAAATAGCTGCTGAGTCAACACGTATTAAGCAGGCATTGGACAATGTCAGTTCCAGTGTGATGGTTGCAGATACAGATTTAAACATTATCTACATGAATGCCACGGTGTTAGAAACATTTAAAAATGCAGAAGCTGATATACGAAAAGATTTGCCCGATTTTAGAGCAGATCAATTGCTAGGAGCTAATATAGATCAATTCCATAAAAACCCTGCCCATCAAAGAGATTTGGTTCCCAAGCTAAGTAGTACTATGAAGGCGAATTTGGTCATTGGTGGACGGCACATGGATTTTGTTGCTAATCCTGTGATGAATGAGGAGGGTGATCGAATTGGTACAGTTGTCGAGTGGCTGGATAGAACTCACGAAGTCAAAATTGAACAGGAAATTGAGGCGATAGTTGAAGGTGTTAAGGTTGGTCAATTGGGTTCCCGTATTGAAATGGCTGATAAAGAGGGCTTTTTTGAAAAACTGAGTTCTGGTATTAACGAGTTGGCCGATACTATTGATAATGTTTTTGCCGATGTCAGCAGTACTATGCAAAGTATGGCTAGTGGTGACTTATCTAATCGGATTGACAGCGAGTATCAAGGGACCTATCTGGAATGTAAAAACAATATCAATACTTCAATAGATAAAATAGCTGAAATCGTTGGGCAGATTAATGAGTCTGCAGATTTTATTAATAATTCTTCGCAAGAGATTGCCAGTGGCAATAATAATCTTTCACAACGGGCAGAGCAACAGGCGGCAAATCTGGAGCAAACAGCTTCCAGTATGGAAGAACTGACCAGTACTGTAAAAAATAATGCGGATAATGCACAACAAGCGAATCAGGTTGCAACAATTGCAAGACAACTGGCAGAAAAAGGAGGAGAAGTTGTAAATTCAGCGGTAGCCGCAATGCAGGAAATTAATGACAGTAGTAATCAAATAGCAGAAATCATTGGGGTGATTGATGAAATTGCGTTTCAGACTAATTTGCTGGCATTGAATGCTTCAGTTGAGGCGGCCAGAGCGGGCGAACAGGGCAGAGGCTTTTCTGTAGTAGCAACAGAAGTAAGAAACCTAGCACAACGAAGTGCAACAGCGGCTAAAGAGAGTAAAGAGTTAATTCAAACCAGTGTGCAAAAAGTCAGGTCGGGAACCGAATTCGTTAATGAAACAGGTAAGTCTTTGAATGAAATCGTTACTGGTATTAAGAAAGTGGGCGATATAGTTGCAGAAATTGCAGCAGCCAGTGTTGAACAATCCCAAGGTATTGAACAAGTTAACCAGGCTGTTTCACAAATGGATGAGATCACCCAGCAAAATGCTGCTCTTGCAGAACAAGCCTCTGCTGCCAGTGTTTCTATGAGTGATCAGTCCAGCAACATGAGCCAGCTACTTGCATTCTTTAAAGTAAGAGGAAGTTCAGCAGGCGGATATCAATCGACTCCTGCCTCTTCGCATTCATCAAGTTCACTAGATTTTGCTTTAGCGAAAAGTAAGCATTTAGCCTGGAAAGCCAGGTTGAGAAACTTTCTTGACGGTTCCGAATCCTTAACTTTAGACCAGGCGGTATCACATAGGGACTGTGATCTAGGTAAATGGTTGTATTCTACTGGTCTAGCTACTTATGGGCACTTACCCGCAATGATTGATCTGGAAAAATTACATACTGAAATGCACGGAAAAGTGCAATCTTGTATCAATAGTAAAAATAATGGAAATGAGCAAGGAGCCTCACAAGATTACAATTCTGTATCCTCCTTGTCAGATAAGATCGTGGGATTGCTAGGCAAAATAGAACAGCATGTTTCTGGTGGGGGAAGTCCTGCTGTATCAAAAGCTGTTATCTCGGCACCTCCTGTTGCACAGCAAGCATCTATCCCAAGTTATAGTTCTGCAGATGACGATGAATGGGAAGAGTTTTAATCAGAGTGAATAGTAGAAACATTATGACCTGGAACATTAAATATGACGAATGATATACAGGTAGAGCAATTTCTGACGTTTGAACTTGCCGGTGAGTCTTATGGTGTAGAGATTCTTAAGGTTCAGGAAATTAGAGGTTGGGAGCCTGTTAGAGAAATTCCAAATACCCCCGACTTTATTAAAGGGGCATTAAATTTACGCGGTTCAATAGTACCTATTGTTGACCTGCGTGAACGCTTTGCCATGGAAAAAACTGAATATTCACCGGTCACTGTTGTTATTGTCCTTTGTGTTGAAAACACACAAGGATCACATGTGATGGGTATAGTTGCGGATGCTGTTTCAGACGTACTGGATATTAATGTTATTGATATTAAAGATAGCCCAAAGTTAGGATCAAAAATTGATACCCGTTATATGCGTGGTATGTATGTTGGAAAAAAACAGATGGTGATGTTACTGGATGTTGACAAATTATTAGATGCAGAAGAATTTGTTGCTATTGATGATTTGTAATGGCTGAACGCGTTGTTGCAATAATTAATCAAAAAGGGGGGGTAGGAAAAACCACAACATCGACAAACCTGACTCATGCATTGGCTAAATCAGGTAAAAAAGTCACTGTTATCGACCTGGATCCACAAGGACATTTAGCCGTTTCCTTTGGTGTTATTAATCCAAATATGTCTGGGATAGACGAAGTGATGCTGGGCAATACAGAAATTGTTCAGAACTTGATTCCAGTCAGGGATAATCTGCAATTAATTATTGCCGGGCCAAGATTACAGGAAATTGAGCAATTGACAGAAGGAGGCGCTAAACGGGGCGATCTGTTGCGTAAAGCGTTGCATGAAAATTTAGATGATCAGGATTTTGTATTTATTGATTGTCCACCTTCTTCCGGTGTATTAGTCGCTAATGCTTTGTTTGCTGCAGATGAGATTTTAATACCTATGGCCAGTGATTTTTTAGCATTACAGGGTTTGTCTCATATGATGGGAACGATTAAACGTTTTGAAACAGTGCTAAAGAAAAATTATAAACTTTCTTTAGTGATGTCTAGATATGCTTCTACACGAAGAATATCGAAAGACGTATTAAATACAATATTACAACACTTTCCTGAACAGGTTTTAACAACAGTAATTAGAGAAACGGCTTTATTGGCCGAGTGTCCAAGTTTTGGTAAAACAATTTTGGAGTATCGCCCGGGAAGTCGCTCGGCAAGAGATTTTAGAAGTCTGGCAACAGACTTTTTGGAACACAAGGTCATGTGATGGCAGAGAAAGAAGATGAAAATAACTTAATTGGTTTTGATCCATTGGCTTGGATGAATGACGAGTCCTTAGCAACAGGTGGGTCAACAAAAAATACCGAAACTGATTCGAAAAATGATGTTGATAATAAACAAGGGCTTAAGGTTGAGTCCAATACATTTGAGGATAATATTACTGAAGAGGTATTGGATGTGAATATAGACTCTGAAACGGTAGCCGATCCCAACAATCAGCAAAATGAAGATATTATTGATGACTCTAAAATAACATTAGACGCCACGCTAAATATTCAAAATGTGGCTGCTTTGTATGAACGTTTAGTTAATCAGCTAGAAAACCAAAATCAAATAGAAATTGATGCATCTGCTGTGGTTTCAATTGATACGGCTACCTTGCAGTTATTAATTGTATTAAAACAGACGGCTATTAAATTACACAAAGAAGTCATTATTGATTTTCCATCAGATAGGTTTATAGAAGCGGCTGAATTATTAGGCTTGTCTGAAATGCTCGAAGTGGATCAGGCGGCTGCTGGATTTTTTTGATATCTATGAATAGATTAAAGATCGCATTAATAATACCAACATGTACTTGTATAGTTTGAGTTTATTACTCAAGCTTGCCCAGTAGAAGAATTATATGTGGCTTTTTAGCTGGATCCATATCAAATTTTAATAGCTATAACTAAAGCACAGGTTAAACTTTAGAATAAGTTAACCCTAGCTGCTTTAAAGTTTTTTAATGAACTGTCATTTCGACCGGCGGGAGAAATCTTTTTGCTTAGTAGTAACCAAGGTCCAAGAGTTCTCTCGCTGCTCGGAATGACATGGTCACTTGAAACCTGTCCCTGATAACGTTCTAACCGAGAGTAACCTGTAATAGGTTAATAACCATTTTAATTTTTATTCCCAATTCTGTCTAAGAGGATGACTGTGTCAGAAAGACAACGTGAATTTGAATATACCAGGGATGATTTTGATTTTTTGAGAAAAATATCAAACGACCACTCGGGTATTTTGGTGCCCGATGATAAGTTTGACATGTTTTATTCCAGGCTATCAAAAAGAGTAAGACTGTATGGTTTGGCAAACTTTAAACAATATTGTCAATATTTACAAAATAACCCTGAACAAGAATTTACCGAATTTATAAATGCTGTGACTACCAACCTGACCTCTTTTTTCAGGGAAAAACATCACTTTGAATATGTTAAAAATACAGTTATTCCCGAAGTATTAAAAAAAAATAGTACGAGCAAAAAGATAAAAGTATGGTCGGCAGGTTGCTCTACAGGAGAAGAGCCCTATTCTTTAGCTATGACTTTGTTAGAAAATGTACCTAGTGGCTGGGAAATTAAAATACTGGCAACAGACTTGGATACTAATGTTTTACAAACAGCAACTACCGGTGTTTATAACAGTGACAGAGTGGATGGCTTATCTGACCATACCTTAAAGCGGTGGTTTAAGAGAGGCAATGGGAAAAATGCTAATAAGGTTAAATTGAGTAAAGAATTACAGTCTATAATTCATTTTAAACAATTAAATTTAATGAAAGCATGGCCGATAAAACAACATTTTGATTTTATTTTTTGTAGAAATGTACTGATTTATTTTGATAGGGATACCAAAGAGCAATTAGCGAAGAGATACGGAGATTTATTAGCAACTGGGTCTTATTTGTTTATTGGTCATTCAGAATCTTTGCACCAGCTGGATACTGATTTTGATTTGATAGGAAATACGATATACAGAAAAGTTAAATGAGAACTAAAAAAAATATTCCCGCGCCTTCAATTGCAGAATTTGAAAGTGTTAACCGCTATTGGGATAAACAACATCATGTAATAGCAGCAAAAATTCTACCTGGTGAATACTATGTAACAAATGAAGATGAATTGGTTACTACGGTACTAGGATCATGTATATCTGCCTGCATCAGAGATAAAATAACGGGTGTGGGCGGGATGAATCATTTCATGCTGCCGGAAACTACCCAGCATAAATTAAATGCAGGCGTAGAGTCCGTTGTTGGAAATGCAACACGCTACGGAAATTATGCCATGGAGCATCTGATTAATATGATTCTAGCTAATGGTGGAAAACGAAAAAATCTTGAAGTAAAAGTATTTGGTGGAGGGAAAATTATTCCAACGTTAGGCGATATTGGCATGAGGAATATAGATTTTGTGCTTGAATATATAGATACAGAAGCATTACAACTGATTTCTCAAGATTTAGGAGATATCTACCCTAGAAAGGTGATTTTTTTTCCAAAAACGGGAAAAGTCAGGATGAAAAAAATTAAAGATTTACATAACGAAACGATTGCATCGCGTGAAAGACAATACCGTACTTCAATTAAAAATGCACCTGTAGAAAGTGAAATTGAGTTATTTTAGGGATACAACGGATGGCAAAAATACGTTTATTAATTATTGATGATTCTGCTTTGATTCGACAGATGCTGACTCAGATTTTTAGTTCGTCAGAGGATATTGAAGTGGTGGGAACAGCAGTAGACCCCATTGCTGCCAGAGAAAAAATAAAAAGATTGAATCCAGATGTGTTGACTCTGGATATTGAAATGCCGCGTATGGATGGATTAACTTTTTTACGAAATTTAATGCGTTTAAGACCTATGCCGGTTGTGATGATCTCAACGTTAACAGAGAAAGGTGCGGCTGTTACTCTAGAAGCGTTGGAATTAGGTGCGGTTGATTTTGTAGCAAAACCAAAAGTTGATGTATCGAATTCGCTTAACGCATATGCCGAAGATATTATTGCAAAAGTGAAAATGGCAGCAAAGGCACATGTTCGTGCTTTTGAGGAAAAGCCAAAAGTAACAAAAACTATTCCGGCAGCGACTGAAAAAAGATCTGCAGATGTTATTTTACCAGCGAGTTCTGCAAAAAAACATTTTAAAACAACGGATAAAATTATTGCTTTAGGATCATCAACAGGGGGTACTGAGGCATTTAAAGAGGTTGCCAGGGGCTTATCCAAGGATACGCCTGGCATCGTAATCTCTCAACATTTACCTGTTGCATTTAGTGCATCGTTCGCCAAACATGTCAATGAGGCGACTGAAATGTCAGTTTGTATTGCTCAGCACGGCCAGCAAATATTGCCAGGAAATATTTATATTGCCCCCGGAGATAAGCATTTATTAGTGATACGAGATGGAGCCCGATATGTCTGTCAATTACACGATGGCCCGGCAGTTAATCGGCATAAACCTTCAGTTGAGGTCATGTTCCGCTCGGTTGCTCAAAATGTAGGGAGTAATGCAATTGGAGTCATGCTAACTGGCATGGGAGCAGATGGGGCGAAGGCCATGAAAGAAATGAAGGATGCCGGCGCTGTCAATATAGTTCAGGATGAAGCCAGTAGCGTGGTTTGGGGTATGCCAGGCGAAGCATTTAAGCTGGGCGCTGCGGATCATGTGGTTCCACTTGATAAAGTTGCAGCACGAATTATGACTTTAGTCAACTAATAATATGGGTAAACTATGATAGAGTTGCTGAAAAAAATGTGGTTACTTTTGCTATTTTTATTGCTAGCGATGCTATTACCACTTTGGGTTTCAACTGAGATACTTTACTGGATTTTTTTGCCTTTAACTTCAGCTCTTTTGCTGTATTATAGTTACCTGTTAAAAACTCAGAAAAAAGGTGTTGAACAGCAACATAGCGTGGTAAATGAAGATAATTTAAAACGATCTATTGATCGATATGTTTCAGCGCTGGAATCCTGTATGGAGCAGGAAATAAATTCATTCCAGGAAGAGTTGGGGCAAATAAAAACTGTAGTTGCGGATGCTGTGTTAACTATGACGGGGAGTTTTAATGGTTTGCATGATTTAACTTCAGGACAATCCAATGTAGTACATTCACTAATGAGTAATTTGGCGGAGTCATCGGATAATTCAGAAGGTCTGAATTTTGTTAAATTTGCTGAAGAAACAGATAATGTGCTCACATTTTTTATCGACCATATCTTGCAAATTAGTAAACAAAGCATGGAAATGGTTGGGGTAATCAATGATGTAGAAGTCCATATGTCTCAGGTAGAAAAACTGTTGACTGATGTACAGGGAATTGCGGATCAAACCAACTTATTGGCCCTGAATGCAGCAATTGAAGCAGCCAGAGCAGGAGAAGCAGGTCGAGGCTTTGCTGTAGTTGCAGATGAAGTGCGTAATTTATCTAAAAACTCAGATAAATTTAGTGAGGAAATCCGAAAGGTGGTCAATGCTTCCAAGGCAAATATCTCGCAGGCACAATCAATGATTGAAAGTATGGCATCAAAAGATATGAATGTCGCTATTACCTCTAAATCCAATATTGATAGTATGATGGCTGATATAGCAATTATGAATAATGCAATAGCAACGAAAATATCTGAAGTTTCAGGCATGACAGATCAGATTGAATCGAATGTTGGGGATGCTGTCAGGGGTTTACAATTTGAGGATTTGAGCAGGCAACTGGTTGAATATTTGGCATTAAAAACTCAGAATTTTCAGGCCATGAGTGATGAGGTGCGGATTGGTCTGGGTGTGTTTAAAACAGGTGATGGTTCTGTATGGGTTAACGAGTTGGAGGAAGGTACCACTCGTTTAAAAGATATGAAACAACAATGGAATATAAAAGAGAAAAAGGTAGTTTCTCAAAATTCTATGGATGAAGGTGAAATTGAATTATTTTAAAAAAGGTGGGCAATAATGGCAGTAGATACAAACTTGGATTCGGCAACAAAAACATTGACGATTAAGATTTCTGGGCGTTTTGATTTCGGCGTTCACCAGGACTTTCGTAAAGCATCTGAGCAGGCAAGTAATGGCATAAAAACGATTGTTGTTGATATGGGGGGTGTTGATTATGTCGATAGCTCGGCGTTAGGTATGTTGTTGGTTTTGCGTGACAAAGTCGGAGAAAGTAAAGATGCTGTACGAATAAAAAACACTAAACCAGATGTTTGCAAAATCTTTAAAATAGCAAATTTTGATAAATTATTTACTATAGAATAAAGTTCAGGTGCGAAACGCTATTTAAGAGCATCGCTCCTGGTTTTTCTACTACTCCATCAACTTTGGTTTGATGAATTATGTAGCCGACTGAAGTTCGCTCTACAAAAAGTTCAAATGGTTATTAATAAACCACAGGTTGGGGTGAATTTAGGTTCATAAATGACCTAAATATTGTACAACTATGGAAGTGAGGCTTTAGCCTCGCCTGAATCATGCGAGGCTAAAGCTTCACTTCCAAAAGATAAGCTGTGGTTAGTTCATGGCTATAAAAGTTTATTCATCAAACCAAAATTGCCTTATTACGAGTATTACATCAATTTTGGATGGACAAATGCAGAGCAAAACAAGGGCTGTTATTTAGCCCAGGTATCGCGCAAAGTAACGGTTCTATTGAATACTAACTTATCTTTAGTACTGTCCACAGAATCAACACAAAAGTATCCCGTGCGTTCAAATTGAAAACGATCTCCCGCATCAGCATTAGCCAGGCTTGCTTCTATTCTGCTATTGCTTAGGGTTTCCAGCGAATCAGGGTTTAAAGCATCAAGATAATTTTGTTCTGATTCTGGGTTTGCAATACGAAACAAGCGATCATACAAACGTATTTCTGCGGCCAATGAGTGTTGCTCAGAGACCCAGTGAATCACTCCCTTAACTTTTCTGCCCTCGGGTTTTTTACCTAAGGTATGCGGGTCATAGCTACAACGTAATTCAATAATATTTCCCTTATTATCTTTAATAATTTCATTACATTTAATAACGTAGGAGCTACGAAGACGAACCTCTCCTCCATCAATAAGACGTTTGTATTTAGGTGGTGGGGTTTCTGCAAAGTCATCTTGCTCAATCAAGATCACTTTAGAAAAAGGGATGTTTCGAATACCTAATTCAGGTTTTTGGGGGTGATTGCTAACATTTAGCATTTCTACCTGATCATCAGGGTAATTTTCAATCACCAGACGTAATGGATTTAATACTGCCATTGCACGCGGTGCATTTTCATTCAAATCTTCACGGATACAGTTTTCCAGTACCGCCATTTCTATCCAGGAGTCTTTTTTGGTAATACCAATGCGTTCACAAAAATCACGAATTGCTGTCGGGGTATATCCAGCACGTCGCATTCCTGCAATAGTGGGCATGCGTGGGTCATCCCAACCATTCACATGTTTCTCGTTGACTAATTGCGCCAATTTGCGTTTGCTGACTATGGTGTATTCAAGTTGTAGTCTGGCAAATTCTATTTGTTGTGGGTGACTCGGCGTTTGTAACTTTTGCAAAATCCAGTCGTATAGAGGTCGGTGTGCTTCAAATTCTAATGTGCAAAGTGAATGGGTAATGCCTTCTATGGCATCTGAAATACAGTGAGTAAAATCGTACATAGGATATAAACACCAATCATCACCAGTACGTTGGTGATGTGTACTTCTGATACGGTATAAAGCAGGGTCGCGCATGTTGATATTAGGTGATGCCATATCAATTTTTGCACGTAAAACATATTGGCCATCGGCATAATCTCCATTACGCATGCCAGTAAATAATGCTAAATTCTGTTCAACTGAAAGGCTCCTGTCAGGACTTTCTTTACCGGGTTCTGTCAAAGTACCTCGGTATTCACGTATCTGTTCGGGAGTTAAGCTGTCGACATAGGCATATCCTTCTGTAATGAGTTGAACCGCATAGTCATAGAGCTGTTCAAAGTAGTCTGAGGCGTGGTATTTTCCAGCCCATTTAAACCCTAGCCATTGCACATCACGTTCAATGGCTTGCATAAATTCAACACTTTCTTTTTCCGGGTTTGTGTCATCAAAACGTAGATTGCAATCACCCTGGTATTCAGCTGCCATGCCAAAGTTAAGACAAATAGATTTAGCATGTCCTATGTGCAAATAACCGTTAGGCTCTGGGGGGAAACGTGTAATAACTTTGCCATCATTTTTATTATTACTTAAGTCTTGAGCAATAATATGTCGAATAAAATTGGATGAAGGTTGGTTTTCTGATGAGCTCATTGATTTATTTGAATAATACGAACGAAAGAACAGGGGTTAACCCCTGTTCCCGAGCGCTGAAAAAGACTCTATTTTAACTGCTATCTAGGGATTCAGTAAAGTGGAAGCAGTTACATTGTTTGGTCTTGATGTTTAAAAACCAAGCAATATGCCCTACTGACGAATACTGATACATCCGTCTCAGAAGGTCTGATCGATTGACACCCAGTTAGTCTGCTTTTTCAGTCAACGGTATTTCAGCTGATCAATTAAGGACTTGTTCTACTGCCTGTATTTTAAAACTTTGGGTACATTTTTGACTCATTTTTTGTTCTCTAAAAGTTTAAATTAGAGGCGACAACTATTCTGACACAGGGGGATAGTCCGCGGTAGGCGAAAGGCAATGTGACAATCTTAGTGCGATGGAACTCCTACCTCTTTAATTTAGGTCTTCTGTTGTTCTAGCTTTTGCTTACTTTACACGATATTGGCAACCAAAGTTCCAGAATCTGCTGCAATTTGAGAAAATCCAACGGTTTTTCGATATGGTCATTCATACCTGCGTCTAGACATTTTTCGCGATCGCCCTTCATGATGTTAGCGGTCATCGCTACAATAGGTATCTGTGGATTATTAACTGTGATTTGCGAATCACGAATTCGTCGGCTAGCCTCGTAACCATCCATTACTGGCATATTGCAGTCCATAAAAACCAAATCATAAAAATTTTTTTTCATGGTATGTAGTGCTTCTTCGCCGTTGTAGACAAGGTCGATGTAAAGACCAAATTTGTTCAGCATGCTTTCGGCTACAAGCTGGTTGGTGTCGTTGTCATCGACTACCAGGATTCGGGCATTGAATTGGGGGGATTCACTCGATGTATAATGGGTTACAATGTTACTATCTTGTGGTCTAGTACTTGCAATCTGCAAAAGCAGATTGTAAAGTCTGGATTGTTCGATAGGTTTTTCAAGGTGATAGGGGAATTCAGATGACTCTAGTTTTTTTACATCACCAAGTTGACCTTGTGATATGAGCATGATCAGATGAGTGTCAGTCAGTCGATGGTCTTTTTTAATCCTGCTTCCCAGTTCAATGCCATCCATACCATGCATTTGTATATCAACAATGGCAATGTTGTAGGGTCGCCCTGTTTCGACGGCCACTTTCATGGCTTTTAAAGCAGTTTCACCACTATCAGTTAACTGGTGTTTTATCTGCCATTGTGTTAACAATTGGCCGAGCAACTGGCGATTGGTCTCATTATCATCCACCACCAAGATGTTTTGCTGGTGTATATAGCTCATGGACGGTCGAAGTGGTTGCTTCTTGGAATTAGTCAGTTTTAGTGTGAACCAAAAAGTAGAGCCTTTGCCTAAGATACTGTCCACACCGATCTCGCCGCCCATCAACTCAACCAGTTGTTTGCAAATGGCTAG
>JAKIUK010000023.1 GCA_021647585.1 Methylococcaceae bacterium | reverse complement strand
CAGATAATTTAATACTTGTTTTCTTTTTAGTTGCTTCTTTTTTACTAATCGCCCCGCTTGGTTAACCGCGAAAAGGTGAAAAACTGATTTTGCTATATCAACGCCAATTGTAGTAATCTTCATCTGATTCACTCCACTTTTTTATGGTTTGTAGAAATTCCATTCTGACCTTATTCAGGCCAGATTGAAAGTGGCGTGGGTCCATACCATTATCCATGTAGACAATGGTCATAGTCCTTATCATGAGTTATTCTGCAGGATTTTTCGTCCAGGTTTCTTCTTAAAATCATGGAGCAGCATACTCTCAGCAAACGGGTGGGTCGCAGTAATCTTGACTACCCGTATCATTCAATCGATTTGGTAAATTTTCAGCGGTCAACTGATTTTTCTAGGATAAGGCATAGTTCAAACTTTAAATAGGTTGTAATTTCGACCAGCGGGACGGACATGTATGTATGGATATATTGCTCCTTGCAATATCTGCATTAACCACCTCCCAGTGGTTTACACAGGAGATAGGGCAGTGCCTAATGCCATGGAAATGTAGAAGGTAACACATAATAACACCCGGGATGGTGTGTAATAGAACAACGCAGGAGCAGTTGCCGAGGGGGCTTTTACCGAGGTGAAATTTTCTGAGAAGTTTTGTTGCTCAAGAAATTTTTAATGTAAACGACAAATAAGGTTATGGAAGTATATTAGGAATATATAATCTAATTGGGTGATATGAGTATGCCTATTGGTGGAAAAGTCTGGTTCAATGAGTGTGAATGAAATTTATGAATCGTGATAAAAGGAAGAGACCCGATTATGGGTCTCTAATGCCCAAATTAGCTTACAACTGAATAGATGAAGTAGGGCTTGAAACTTTTTGTCTTGAACCGTCTGGATCATCCATACAACCAGACAAGCCGACAACCATTATTGTTATAGCAATTAAAGATAATACTTTTTTCATTGTTTCCTCCAAAGGATATTATATTTTTTTTAGTAAAGTATATGGGTGTTTGATAATATCTTCTTATTGATAAGTAACAAGTACAGAAGATATAAGCAATACGGGATAGCCCTTTAGCTCCTCTAAATACAATATATGTTGTAAGAGGTACTAACGGACTATCCCGTAAAAACAAAAACTTTAATTGTTTTTGGTTATATGCTGTTGTGCACCATCAGGGTCATCCATACAGCCAGTTACACCGAAAAGCATTAAAGTAATAGCGATTACCGATAAAAGTTTTTTCATTATTTCCTCCAAATTGTTTTTTTATAGTTATACGTGTACTTTTAAAGCACAGCCATTTTATATCATGGCTGGTCAATGGATGCAATAGTAAAATCAGCTATAGTAAATTAATGTTATCCGGCAGCTGTATTTTTATCGATTTATCGTGCCATGAAGCATTACCTATAGATATCCAGTTACCAGATAAATTTGAATTAAGAAGGTCGTAGACCCAGTAAGAAGGTGCAGATATTTTTTTTAATTTAATCATAAATAGGGTGTTGTTTAAGTTAAGATCTGATTTAATTCCCCAAAAAGCGGTTGTTTTCATGATGAATTTTTTTAGACGCTGGTTATCAATATTGGGAGTGACGGCAATATTAGCCCACATTGAATGTACGCGACCCCAGTTAGGGGATAATAGTCTGCCTTCAGGGGATACGAAGGGTAGCCATTTTTCGTTGCCTTGTGTGTCAATATAAGTGATAGCAATAAGGTGATTGTAGCCTTTAAAATGATCGTGTAGATATAGTGCGTGAGGTGTTATTCCAATAAATGTATTGGAAAAAAGAATAAATGTATTGCTAAGATCAGATATGAGAGAGCCAAGCACCGAATCGTTGGTATTTAGCCCAAGTCGATAAAAAATTCCATAATGAATACTGCTATTTATTTGAAATAAAAATAAAACTAAAAGAATTCGGCTGGTCCTGTGAATATAGCGTTTTGGGTTGACGGTAACTTCGGAATTAAAAAACTGATCGTAAAATGAAAGTTGTTTTGTTGCATTTGATTCGGGTACACAGCTTACATCGCATGTTATGCGGTTACGTGTGTCAGCGATATTTCTATAGATTTTGCTAGAAAGTTGATATATGCCAGGAAATTTAAGGATATACCCGGCTAAAGCAAGATATCGCATTTTTATAAGTATATGGGCGTAGGTGTCAACTCCAGAGTAAAGTGTGTTTCTACGATCCAAAGCATACAAATCAGTTAATAATGTTGATTGATTAATGTTGTTGAGGGCAGGATATTCTAATGCTTGTGATTGGACGCTTTTGAAATCTATACAGTTAAAAATATCAAAATGATTAATGGTTAATATGGTTCGGCAACAAAGAGGGCATTTATCGTCATAGAAGACGATAAGGGACGGTTCTTTTGCACAAAGAAACAATCCTATTTTGCGATACCAGGAAAAAGGCATTATTAAGGTATAGAAAATAAGCATACCCATACCAAAGGGGTAAATGTTTAAAGTAATTGTGATTCCTAGATGTAGTCCTGCGCCAATTAAAAAAAATAAAGGTCTGAGTTGACGTATATGAAAAAAAAATATAAATGTAAATTGAAAGAATATGATGATATAGCCAACAGTTTTTTGTAAAATTTCGTTATTGAGTAGCCATGTCATTTTGATTGGCGATATATAATAAGGCATGGATGCTGGTAGCCAAGCGCCAAGACCATTTCTCCAGTGTTCTGCAAACATTTTATGAATGGCAGAGTCAAAATAAAGAAAACCAAGGCAGATAAAGACAGGGAGATAATAGGCAAGGATTGAAATTTCTTGTTTAGGGTATAAGGAATAGTGTTTGAAGGGTGTTTGAAGTTTGTTTTTTAGGTTATCGATAGAAAATGCTTTATCGATAGGCATAAAAATCATAAAAAAATTGGCGCCTATCATGAAAAGGTCAAAGCCGCCATCAAAATCACGTTGCATAGGGGTGAAGTTGACAAATACGATCCAGAAGATATAGTTAGCAATGATAGACTGTTGGCTACGGTAGCCTATAGTCAAAAAAGTAGCCACAACAGCCCAGAGACAAAGAAAAAAAGGAATCATAGGGAATTCGACATCCAGATATGGGATGGGGTCGAAAATCAAATGATTAAAATATAGAAGAAAAAAGATTTCCTGGAGAGTGATCAGGCCAAATAATAAACGAAATAGGCCGACACCCGTGGCTGGAGCTTTACTGTAATATAGGTGTGATATTTTTGAATAAAGTATCTTATACATTCTTTTAAAAAAGTAGTATTAAAAAACGTATAGATTATAAGGTAAAAAGTACCTCGGCATTCATTTTGAAAGGGCTTAAATGAAAAAAAGCCGAATCAGTTAAACTGAAACGGCTTTAAGTAGCAAGAATTGCTGTAGCTTATTCTTCGTCAGAAGGCTCTTTAAAGACCCATTTTACGAAAAAATAACCAGCAGCGATTACAACTACTGCGCCAACCATACCTGCAGGCTCTTTAAGCATTTCTGTTACGTCTAAGATCGCTCCCATGAGTGTCCTACCTTTTTTGTTGTGAATAAATAAAAGTGCCATGTATCTGGCTTTCGAACTTGTTATGTTACTTTAGACAAAGATAAAGTCAAGATAAATGTGCATTTATTCCATAGTAACAATACAAACTGAAAGGATAATAGTGGGCGTAATTCTGTTAAATATATTTATAGAGTAGGGTGAATATATTACTACCTGATTACCCATGAGCTTCGGCCCATATTTTATTAAATAACTATTAATCTATCACAGTTTGTTCTCTATTTTGTAGTTAAGTTTGAGTTAACTTCACTTCACTTCACAAATGACAGTACTCAAAATTAGCTATTATTAAAATAGTGTAAGCGCATGGGTAATCAGGTATTACTATGCAACTCAAGAAGAAACATAATGACATGTGTCTACAGCAGTGATTTAGACTGTTACAATAAAGCTGTAAAATGCTCGATCAGCAAATGTATGTGCTTGTATGGTATTCAGAATATTACTGATTTCAAGAGTGAGGAAAAAAGATATTAATGGTCTTCTGCATTTTATGAAGAATTATATTTTTGATAAGATTGTAGTTGATCGTTTTTATTTCTTTAAATAGAGATAACTTGTAAATTACTATGTTGGTATAATAGTTAGAGTATGGATGCTACAGTATTTTTAAATACGATAGACAGAATTTCAGCTAGTTACTTTATTATTTGTTTGTAACAGAAAGTTAGCAACACATATCGACAGTGTGGGTAGTTGAAGCAGAATTTAGTTTATCTTCAATGACTGCGAGGATGAATGTCAACCAGGGAGCAGTTGCCTGGGTGTATTAATTGTGCCGGGGAAGCTATATTAGGATAATGAGAGTTTTAGGATAGCTGAGTACTAGGTAAATAAGGTAACCTGTGTAAGGTATTTTGGATATATTTTTGATAATAATAAAATAACAAGAGGTAAATGAAATGGTTTTTGGTGGACTGATTACAATTTTGATAGCGGTATGGATATATAGAACGGCAACTGAAGCTAATACTGGCAATAAATTGTATTGGGTAGCAGGGAGTGTTGTTGTGTATCTGGCCTTACAGATGATAATGATATATTTTAATGCAATGATTATTGAGATATTTGACGGTGATGTTAGCAGCAAATATGACAGTGCAGGCGGCCTTAATGCGCGCGATAATAGTGATACAGCAGGATTACAAACAGGAACAGGTGGTACTTTTATAGGTATTCTTTTTGAAATCATTCCTTTCGTGGTTCCTTTCTTTGTAATAGCTGTTATAAGACTGTTGTTGATGTTAAAGCAGCCATTTGTATTTATGGCATTGTTCGGAGGCATTAAAGAAATGTTTATAGGTATCAAGAACAGTTTCAAAACTTCAGAATAAACACTAAGTTGAACTGTGAATATTAAAAGCCTGGGTTAAACCGGGCTTTTTGCTTAAAGTGATAGCTATAATTGATCAATTTGTTACTGTTGAAACAATGAATACAATAGTAATAATAAATAACAGGGTCGCGATTAAGCCTACAATCAGGTATTGAGATAGTGAGCCATGTTCAAAATCCAGTTCCCTATTTTTTTTACTTTGTATTCCAATACCCGCTGCAATAACGCTTTTGATGACATCTATTAAGCCTAGTTTTGACATGAGTTCTCTCCTGGTTTTATTAGTATCATATCAGGCAATAGTTAAAGCTACAATGATGCATGTCACTGATTGAACAGACATTATCCAACTTTATCTTCAATGAATAACATAAAATTATTAAAACAACAATTGTCGCAACGTATTTTGTTTCTTGATGGAGCAATGGGGACGATGATTCAAAGTTATAATCTGGAAGAAAAAGATTATCGAGGTGAGAGGTTTGCTGAGTGGGAATGTGATTTAAAAGGCAATAATGATCTGTTATCACTGACTCAACCGGAGATTATAAAAGCCATTCATAAGGCATATTTTGATGTCGGTGTAGATATAGTTGAGACCAATACCTTTAATGCAACCAGTATTGCCATGGCTGATTACAAAATGGAGTCATTGGCTTATGAAATTAACTTAGAGTCTGTTCGTATAGCTAAAGAGGTTGCCACAGAAGTTACTGCATTAAATCCAGAAAAACCACGTTTTGTTGCGGGAACTTTAGGCCCAACAAATCGTACCGCATCTATGTCCCCAGAGGTTAATGATCCTGGTTTTCGAAATATATCTTTTGATGAATTAGTTGAGGCATACACTGAGGCAGTACGTGGCATGTGCGATGCTGGCGTAGATATCATTTTAATCGAAACTATTTTTGATACCTTAAATGCTAAAGCCGCTATTTTTGCGGTAGAACAGTATTTTGATGTATTGGGATATAAGTTACCTGTGATGATTTCAGGCACGATTACTGATGCATCTGGTCGCACTTTGTCAGGGCAGACAGCTGCAGCTTTCTGGAATTCATTAAGCCATGTAGATCCTGTTTCCATTGGTTTTAACTGTGCTTTGGGTGCAACTGAATTACGTCAATATATAGAAGAAGTTTCAAATATTGCAGATACTCATATATCCGCCCATCCCAATGCTGGATTACCCAATGAATTTGGTGAATATGATGAAACGCCTGAAGAAATGGCAAAAGAAATTGCTGACTGGGCAAAACAAGGGTATTTAAATATTATTGGTGGCTGTTGTGGAACATCGCCTGAATATATTAAAGCGATAATTGATGAAGTTCAAAAGTATCCGCCAAGAAAAATCCCTATCATTGAAAAACAATGCCGATTATCAGGATTGGAAGCACAAAATATTACTGCTAATTCGCTATTTGTCAATGTTGGAGAAAGAACAAATATTACTGGATCTGCGAGATTTAAACGCTTAATTGTTGAAGGTGATTTTGAGACGGCATTGGAAGTTGCCAAAGATCAGGTTGAAAATGGTGCACAAATTATTGATATCAACATGGATGAAGGCATGTTGGAATCAAAAGAAGCGATGGTGCGTTTTCTGCATTTAATTGCCTCTGAACCCGATATTGCGAAAGTGCCTATAATGCTGGATTCCTCGAAATGGGATATTTTAGAAGCGGGATTAAAGTGTATTCAAGGTAAAGGCATTGTTAACTCTATCTCTATTAAAGAGGGTGAAGATAACTTTATAAAACACGCCAGATTGATTCGTCGTTATGGTGCGGCAATGATAGTCATGGCTTTTGATGAAGAGGGCCAGGCTGACACCATGGCACGAAAAATAGAAATTTGTCAGCGTGCCTATAAAATACTGACAGAAGTGGTTAGTTTCCCGCCCGAAGATATTATTTTTGATCCCAATATATTTGCCATTGCAACGGGTATTGATGAGCATAATAATTATGGCGTAGACTTTATTGAGGCAACCCGCGAAATTAAAAAAACCTGTCCGTATGCTTTAATTTCTGGCGGCGTATCTAATGTTTCTTTTTCTTTTCGTGGAAATAATTTAGTCCGTGAGGCCATTCATGCCGTTTTTCTTTACCATGCGATTAAAGCAGGCATGGGAATGGGGATTGTTAATGCAGGCCAGTTGGCTATCTATGAAGACATCCCTGATGAACTACGTAAAGCGGTAGAAGATGTCGTGCTTAACCGTAATCCTGATGCAACCGAGGCTATGTTAGAAATGGCGCAAAAGTATCAAGGGGAAGGAGGGGTAGCCAAGAAAGAAGATCTGGAATGGAGAAACTGGTCTGTCAGCAAACGCATAGAGCATGCTTTAGTTAAAGGTAATGCAGATTATATTGTTGAGGATGCAGAGCAAGCACGAATAGAAGCAGAACGGCCTTTACATGTGATTGAAGGGCCATTAATGGACGGTATGAATGTAGTTGGTGACTTGTTTGGCGAAGGCAAAATGTTTTTACCTCAGGTAGTTAAATCAGCACGAGTGATGAAAAAAGCTGTAGCGCATTTAATGCCTTTTATGGATGCAGAAAAAGAGGGGGGCTTACAAACAAACGGAAAGATTTTGATGGCAACAGTTAAAGGTGATGTGCATGATATTGGAAAAAATATTGTCGGAGTAGTATTACAGTGTAATAACTATGAAGTGATTGATATTGGTGTGATGGTACCTGCTGAGCAAATTCTTAGAAAAGCCAAAGACGAAAATGTTGATATTATCGGCTTAAGTGGCTTAATTACACCTTCTTTAGATGAAATGGTACACGTTGCCAAAGAAATGCAGCGTCAAGGCTTTGAAATTCCATTAATGATTGGAGGTGCGACAACCTCTCGTGCACATACTGCAGTAAAAATTGAACAGAATTATCATGCGCCGACCATCTATGTCACTGATGCATCACGGAGTGTGGGGGTCGTTAGCTCTCTTTTAAGCGACGAATTAAAGGAAGAGTATGTTACCAAAATGCGAAAAGAATACGAGCAGGTGCGTGAACGCCATAAAGGACGTAAAGCAAAGGTTAAGCAACATAGCTTAGAAAATGCCAGACTCAATAAGTTTAAAGGTGAGTCTCATAAACCTGTTAAGCCCACATTTTTAGGCACAAAGGTTATTGATTCCTTGTCTCTGGATGTTCTGGTTCCGTATATAGACTGGACTCCTTTTTTTCAAACCTGGGAGTTATCAGGTAAATATCCCGCAATTTTAAAAGATGAGGTGGTAGGAGACACAGCCGTTAAGTTATTTGATGATGCGCGGGCAATGCTGGATCAAATAGTCAGTGAAAAATGGTTAACTGCTAAAGCGGTCATTGGTTTTTTCCCTGCTAATAGCGTGGATGATGATATTGAGCTGTATACAGATGAGTCACGGACAAAGGTGTTGGAAATATTGCATCATTTGCGCCAGCAAAATGTTAAAGCACCAGGCAGAGCAAACTTTTGTTTGTCAGATTTTATTGCCAGCAAGGACAGCGGAAAAGCCGATTATATTGGCGGTTTTGCGGTGACAGCCGGGATTGGAATTGAAGAAAAGATAGCGCAATTTGAGAAAGACCATGATGATTATAATTCAATCATGCTTAAAGCGTTGGCTGATCGTCTGGCCGAAGCCTTTGCTGAATATTTACATGAACAAGTAAGGAAAGATTACTGGGGCTATGCGGCAGATGAAACACATGAAAATGCACAGCTTATTTCTGAAGCATACAAAGGGATCAGACCAGCACCAGGATATCCTGCTTGTCCGGATCATACAGAAAAAGCCAAGTTGTTTGAATTGTTAAATGTCACGGCATCAACCAGTATTGAATTGACAGAAAGTTTTGCGATGTTTCCGACAGCGGCTGTCAGTGGTTGGTATCTGTCCCATCCTGAATCGCAATATTTTAATGTGGGTAAAATAGATCAGGAGCAGTTAGAAAGTTATGCAAAACGAAAAGGCATGGCGAAAGAGGTGGCAGAACGTTGGTTATCAGCACATTTACATCATTAAGGTTGCTAGCTGATGTCTGCCAATAAAGCTGAAAAGAGCATGGAAAGGATTATGTATGCCAGTCGCTGGATTTTAGCACCTGTTTATTTAGGTTTGAGTCTGGCGTTGATTGCATTGTTTATTAAATTTTATCAGGAACTTTATCATTTCATACCACAAATACTGGAAATTGATGAGTCACAGTTAATTTTAACGATTCTCACTTTGATTGATCTCACTTTAGTCGGAAGCTTGTTGGTAATTGTTATGTTCAGTGGCTATGAAAACTTTGTCTCTCAGATGGATATAGCAGAGAATACTGAAAAACTGGATTGGTTAGGCAGCCATGATTACGGCTCACTTAAAATGAAAGTAGCGGCTTCCATTGTGGCTATTTCTTCCATTCATTTGTTGAAGATTTTTATGAATATAGAGCAAACCGATAATGACAAGTTGATGTGGTATGTGTTAATTCATTTAACTTTAGTACTATCAGCTTTGTTTATGGGGTATTTGGATAAATTTTCCAGGTATTAATAATGATGAAACTTATTTTATTAGGTACCTTGGGTTGTCATTTATGTGAGGAGGCTGAGTTAATCCTGGCGGCATGTGAGCATATTAATATTCAGAATATTGATATAGCTGAACAAACGCAATGGCAAGAAAAGTATGCTATTAGAATCCCTGTTTTATATCACCCTGAAACAAAAAAAGAATTGGGCTGGCCTTTTACTTTGATTGATGTACAAACTTTTTTTAAGGAGTTAAGTCATGACTGAAATGACAGAAGATTACAGAATAGAAAAGGACAGTATGGGGGCGTTACAAGTTCCTGCTAGTGCCTTATATGCGGCCCAGACGCAAAGGGCGATTGATAATTTTCCCATTAGTGAAATGATTATGCCTCCTGCTTTTATAAAGACAATTGCCTTAATAAAAAAAAATGCAGCCAAGGTTAATATGGACTTAGATGTGCTAGATGAGCAGAAAGGCAATGCAATTGTAATTGCTGCTCAGCAAATTATAGATGGTCAGCATCAACATCAATTTCCGATTGATGTGTTTCAAACGGGATCTGGTACCAGTACCAATATGAATGTCAATGAAGTGCTGGCCCATTTAGCCAGTGAAATTGCTGGTGTTGCAGTAGGTGCAAATGACCATGTCAATATGGGGCAAAGCAGTAATGATGTGATACCTACAGCGATTCATGTCAGTTCAGCGGTAGAATGCCAGAAAATATTATTGCCAGGATTGATTCATCTGGCGGAAGTGATCGAAGAAAAAGCCGTATCATTAGAGGGCATTACCAAAACAGGACGTACCCATTTAATGGATGCAATGCCAGTAAGAATGAGTCAAGAGTTAGGGGCATGGGCCTTGCAAATTCGTAATGGCATAGACCGAATAAATGCAACCTTACCTAGAGTTTATAAACTGGCATTAGGGGGGACAGCGGTAGGGACAGGAATTAATGCAGACCCACAGTTTGCAGAAAAGTTTTCACTGGCTTTATCTGAAGAAACCGGCTTTCCATTTAGGCCTAATGATTCTTTTTTTGAAAGTTTAAGTGCGCAGGATGCTATTGTTGAATTATCAGGGCAAATGAAAGTCATTGCAGTCAGTTTAATGAAAATCGCCAATGATTTACGCTGGATGAATAGTGGGCCTCTGGCTGGATTGGGTGAGATAGAATTAACAGCTTTGCAGCCAGGAAGTAGTATTATGCCAGGTAAGGTTAATCCGGTGATTCCTGAAGCAACAGCGATGGTTGCTGCGCAAGTGATTGGTAATGATGCTACTATTACAATTGCAGGTCAGGCCGGGACATTTCAGTTGAATGTGATGCTTCCGGTTATTGCTTATAATGTTTTACAAAGTATCGAAATACTCGGTAATGTCACTAAGGTGCTAGCTGACAAAGCAATTGCTACATTCAATGTAAGAGAGGATAAATTACAGGAAGCATTATCAAAAAACCCGATTTTAGTCACTGCTTTAAACCCAATTATCGGTTATGCAAAAGCGGCGGAAATTGCAAAAGCAGCTTATAAGCATGGAAAACCAATTATTGATGTTGCACAGGAAATGACTGATTTAAGCCGTGAGGAATTAGAACGATTGTTAGAGCCTGGTCATCTCACAAAAGGTGGGATTAGTGGCTAGGAGCCTGTAATAGCGGTATGTGAGTTAAAAACGACTATACATTAAGCGCGTGACAATATAGTATCAGTATCTGAATACTCTATTAATTTTCAACGGGTTTAGTTAATGGCCATTTTGTTATGCAATAAATGTAGTTATTTACGTGAAGCTCCAGATGAATATATCGGTAAAACTGTCAAATGTCCCGTATGTAAAGAGCCTGTTGCTATCCATAATACGATTACATTTGTTAAAAATGTAATAGAAAAATTCCAAGGTTTGCAGAAAAAATATTCCAAATTAAAGGAAGAAGTTGAACTTGAGCTAGTTGAAACTGAAGACCTTAATTTTGATGATGTAGATATTGATCTTCACAATACCTCCGCAATGACAAATCAAACGCAGTTTAAACCCATAATAGATTGGTTTGATCAAAAGGGAATTTTATTGGATGTTGATACTTCAAAAATTGATACTCAAGGCTTTTTTGATGAAATTGCAGTGGCTTTGGGAGATAATTACGAGTTATTAAAAGATGTTAATGATCGTATAAAAAAGACCCAAAGAAAAGGGTATAACTCTGTAACACTAGCGATTGCAAATTACTCTCAAAAAGAAGTTCAGTCTTTAACAAGGTATTGTAAAGCGCTTTACGATTTTTCCTTCGTTGCCAAATATTTTTATAATAAATCAGAAAAACGTATCCATTTGACATTGCAACAGACATCTTCTGTTGTTAATTTTTTTAATGGGGAATGGCTGGAATGGTTTGTGTTTATGAAACTACTGATGCTATTTTATGAAAAAAAGGTGCCGTTTTCAGCATTAAGAAGTTTCAAAGTACATTTTCCTAACGAAGACAAGCATGAAGTGGATGTTTTTTTTCTAATAAATAATAAGATCCCCTTATTTATAGAATGTAAATCAGGGGAATTTAGGTCTACCATAGAAAAATATCATAAGTTAAGAACGCGAATGGGAATTGATAAACAAAATTTTACCATGTTAGTATTAGGCTTAAGTGATGAACAAACAAAGGGTTTAACAAGTATGTATGAAATAACATTTGTTAATGAAAAAAACTTTGTTGAATATTTTTTGACACTACTTTGATGCTGTAAAAAGTAAATGGTTTTTTTTTGAGAGGCGCTGTGATTTTGGTGGTGTTGGTATTTTTCACCACCAAAATGGATTTACACCACTTTTTTAAAAAACGTTAAAAAGTTAGCTTTCTGCCCCTTCAGTGTTTTCTTCTTTTGCCTCTGATTCTGATTCCATGATAATGGCTGCTAAACAGTTCATCACACTTTCCGTATAATTACTGTGCGCTTTTGCTAATTCTTTTGGAGAGCCAAAAAGAGAGCGTAGCTCTTCAAGCTTTTTCTGTTTATCTTCAGCACTACTCATTGATAGCATTTTTGTATAGTTTTGATATGCTGTCAGTCTGTGAGGGTCGACAGGGAACAATCCAGGCATTTTCTTTGATGATAAATCAACGACACATTTCATCATGTGTTCAGGGTCTATTTTATAATCTTTAAGATCTTGTTCAGTTTGCATTTCTGCCAATACGGCTTGTTCATAGTTTTGTTTATCCGCACAAGCAGTTAAAAAAAGGATAGACGTGCAAATCAGTAATATTTTATTCATGGTTTTATATCAGTTAAAACTTATAATGTATGGGGTGATGATATTTCATTCATCGCTAGAGCAATCCATTCGGTAGCGGCTGAATTAATTTCTTTTGCTTTTTTTTCTGTCGATTCTATAGCAGGACCTATCTTAACGGTTATGGTTCCGGGGTATTTTAAAAAGCTGTAACGAGGCCAGAATTCACCTGCGTTATGAGCCAGTGGAATGACGGGATAACCGGATCTATGAGCTAACATGGCTCCTCCCGCATTAAATTTTTTGTTTTCCCCAGGAGCCGCCCGAGTGCCTTCGGGGAAAATAACGACAACAAACCCTTCATTTAGACGTTCAGTACCTTGTTTAATTAAGGTATTTAATGCGGCTCTTTGATTATCTCTATTGATAGCTATGGGTTTTAATGTAGATAAGGCCCAACCACCAATTGGAATCCAGGTTAAAGACTGTTTTAACACGCAGACTTGCTTTGGTAAAAATAGGCGTAAAGCAAGGGTTTCCCAGGCGGACTGATGTTTACTTAGGACAATATAAGCCTGGTCTTTAGGTAAGTTTTCTAAACCTTCTATTTTGTATGTCAGCCCACAGCACACCTTGATGACCCAGAGGACAGAGGCTGCCCATAAGGTTGATAATTTATATCGAACTGGAAATGGAAAGATCAAGCAGAGGATAATAAGTGGTCCGAAAACTAATACGGATATAAATATATAAATAATAAAAATGCTGGAACCAAGGTAGACTCTGAAATTATTTTTCTGAGACGATGAATTTTGCTGCGTCATAAAGGTTCTCAAAAATGGGATAGTTGATATCGGGATTATTTTTAATAGTTCTCTGGCCTTTGCCTGTTTTTACCAGTATTGGATTAGCGCCTGCTGCAATTGCTGCTTGAATATCAGCTAATTTGTCACCGATAAAATAAATATCTGTTAAAGATTTATTATTTTCTTTAGCAAAGTCAGTTAGCATACCAGGATTAGGTTTGCGGCATTGGCAGTTGTCATCAGGGCCATGGGGGCAAATATATATTTTCTCAATATTTCCACCTTTGGCTTTGCTTAGGTCAAACATTTTTTTGTGTATTTCAGCAAGAGTGATTTCGTTGTAAAACCCTCTGCTTAAACCTGACTGGTTAGTGATGACGACAACTTTATAGCCATGGTTGTTCAATAAAGCAATGGCTTCAAGACTACCTGGAATGGGGATCCATTCATCTGGAGTCTTGATATAATCATCTGAATCATAGTTAATAACTCCGTCACGATCCAGTAATACATAGCTTTGTGACATTACTGTAATTTAGAAATATCGGCAATTTTAAGGAACTGATTAGACAGCATAGATAGTAAGGCCAAGCGGTTAGCACGCAGTTCCAAATCATCAGTATTAACCATAACATTATCAAAAAAGGCATCCACATCCTCTTTTAATAGGGCAAGACGTGTTAATGTTGCCTGGTAATCTTTTTGTTCTAATAAGGGTTGAATGTCTTCAGCCGATACATTGGCAGCTGCATATAAGTTTTTTTCTTGTGGTTCTATCAGATTGTTAATTGAATCAGCGGCTGGTGTTTCAGATTTTTTCAGAATATTAATAATACGTTTATTTGCAGCGGCTAAGCTTTCAGCTTCTGGTAATTGCCTGAAGGCTTTAACCGCTTGCAGGCGCTGTATAAAATCTAAAGGTTTAGTTGGATTGACTGAAATGACGGCTTCAAATTCATCTGCAGTATGGTCATGATCCAGACAATAACCTTTTAGGCGATCAAAAACAAAATCAACTATGAGCTGTTGAGTTTTTGCATTATCAAAATCATGGCTGAATTGCGCTAAAGAAAATTTGATTAGATCAACTATGTCTAAATCTAACTTGTTTTCAATAATGATTCTAAGTGAGCCTAGGCTTGCTCGTCTTAGAGCATACGGATCTTTATCACCGGTTGGGATAAGGTTTGCACTAAAGATACCACTTAGAGTATCCATTTTTTCAGCAACAGAAAGTATTTGTCCTGTGATACTCGCAGGTGTTGGGCTACCCGATTGTTTAGGGAAGTACTGTTCTTCTATTGCAATTGCGACCTCTTCAGGTTCGTTGTCAGCAAGCGCATAGTAACGACCTACGATGCCTTGTAAACTGGCAAACTCACCCACCATATTGGTCATTAAATCTGTTTTAGCTAGGTGTGCCGCACGTTTGGCTAGAGAAACATCCGCATTTAATTGTTGAGCAATATATTCAGCCAGTTTTTCAACGCGCTGAGTTTTATCCGCAAGTGTACCCAGTGTTTTCTGGAATACAATGGTTTCTAAACTAGCGACACGATTTTCCAGTTTTTGTTTTCTATCTTGCTTCCAGAAGAATTCAGCATCTGCCAGACGAGGCATAATAACGCGTTCATTACCTTCTTGAATAGATTGAGGGCGGCTGCTTTCAATATTACTAAAGGTAATAAAGTGAGGCAGTAGTTCACCGTCTTTATTCTTGATGGGAAAGTATTTTTGATTGATTTGCATGGTAGTAATCAATACTTCGTTTGGCAAATCAAGAAAGCGGGAATCAAAATTACCCATCACAGGGACTGGCCATTCATTTAACGCTGTAATTTCTTCAAGTAGTTCGGCTTCAATATGGGCAACACCATCCACCTTATTAGCAGCTGCATTGGCTTTGTTTTCAATAAGCGTTTGACGTTGAGCAAAATCAGCAATGACCTTACCTTTTTGTTCTAATGTTGTTAGATATTCTGCAGCATTTTTAATGGTAAGAGCGTGAGGCGCATGAAAACGATGACCTTGTGATTGGTTGCCAGTTGTTAAACCTAAAATTTCAGTCTCTATAACAGTTTCCGCAAAAAGTAACACACACCAATGTACAGGGCGGACAAACTCGGTACTATAACTGCCCCAACGCATTCTTTTAGCGATAGGAAGTAAATGAATGCTTTTTAGTATGATTTCAGGAATAAGCTGTTCTGTTGCCAAGCCTTTAACTTGCTGATTAAAAGCTAGCCATTCACCTTTATCTGTTTTTAATCTGTCCAGTTTGTCTACAGTGGTACCACAGCCTCTGGCAAAACCTTGTGCAGCCTTACTGGGAGTGCCGTCTTCTGCAAAGGCCGCTTGTACGGCTGGGCCTCTTTTTTCAATAGACTTGTTAGGTTGAGAGGTATTTAAACTTTTAATGATGACCGCTAAACGTCGAGGGGTAGCATAGGCATGTGCAGATGTGTAACTTAACGACGCATCTTTTAAGCCCGTTTCTATACCGCTAAGCAAGGCATTACTTAATTTTAATAGCGATTTAGGAGGTAGCTCCTCGCAACCTAATTCAAAGAGTAAGTCTTTAGTGAGTGACATAATTATTCTCCCTGCTCAGTGGATAGCATAGGAAAACCTAGCGATTCCCTGCGATTATAATAAGCTTCAGCAACCGACTTGGATAAGTTACGAACCCGTAAAATATAACGTTGTCTTTCTGTGACGGAAATAGCATGACGAGCATCCAGTAAATTAAAAGTATGCGAGGCTTTTAACACCATTTCATAAGCAGGTAAGGGTAGATCTTTTTTAATCAGTTTTTGGCATTCTTGCTCATAGGTATCAAAGCAAGTGAATAAAAAATCCACATTGGCATGGTCAAAATTATATTCAGACATTTCCACTTCGTTTTGGTGAAAAACATCACCATAAGTCACTACTCCTTGTGGGCCATTAGTCCAGACCAGGTCATAAACACTCTCAACCCCTTGTATGTACATGGCTATACGTTCAAGGCCATAAGTCAGTTCACCACTAACAGGCTTGCACTCTAATCCACCGACTTGTTGAAAATAAGTAAATTGTGAGACTTCCATGCCATTTAACCAAACTTCCCAACCCAGCCCCCAGGCCCCTAGAGTAGGAGATTCCCAGTTATCTTCAACAAAGCGGACATCATGTTCAAGTAAATCCAGACCTAAATATTTGAGTGAATCTAAATACAGTTGCTGAATATTATCCGGAGAAGGTTTTAAAATTACCTGAAACTGATAATAATGTTGCAGACGCATAGGGTTTTCTCCATAGCGTCCATCAGTGGGTCTTCTGGAAGGTTGTACATAGGCAGCATTCCAAGGTTCTGGGCCTATCGCACGTAAAAAAGTAGCCGGGTGGAATGTTCCAGCGCCAACTTCCTGATCTAAAGGTTGTAATAAAATACAGCCTTGTTCAGACCAGTATTGTTGCAGGGCTAAAATAAGTCCTTGAAATGTCAATAAATCGTTGTATGAGCTTGGCACAGGCATTATTGTTCAGACAATAAAAAACCGACAATTATAGCCTAAAAAGGAGGGAAAGGATAAGAGCTGATGAAAGAATAGTAATGAGTGGAGGTTTGTTTTTTATACTAATATGGCTAGTTTTACTTTGTCAGATTATAAATGTAGGGTGCGTTACACGCAGCAAAATTATTTTGTATCCTTCCATTGCCTATATGGTGCGTACAAAGCACCTTATGAAGATACTTTGTATAGTATCCATTCAAATGTGACAAAGTAGAACTAGAAGGTTGTTCGAGAATAGAAACCGTAGTAGGTTTTTCTATTCTCGGACAGCCTTCTAGGTAGTGGCCAAGTTAAATTGAAATTAAACGTGCATACTTGTTTCCAGAAATGATAATACCAACTCTCTATTTTTTCTGCTGAGTCAACTTAATGTGAAAGGTTTGTTCTATTGCTTCAATGGTTTTCGGAGTATCCCACTCATATGCACCGCGGATTTTATCCAAAACACGGCCATCAGCATCAACCAGAATCGTTAACGGAATGGTATTGGCACCCAGCATATTTTCTAGCAGCAGTTTGCTATCAAGAAAATTTTCAAAGCTAATTCCAGACTGTTTGATGAGTCGTTCAGCCGCATGTTGATAGTCATCTGTAGAAATCCCAATTACATTGAATTGTTTGCCGTTATAGCGCTGTGCAAGTCGTTCCAGTGAAGCCATCTCTGATCGACAGGGACCACACCAGCTGGCCCAGACGTTAATGATCAGTGGTTTGCCCTTGAAATCAGAAAACTGTCTTGTTTTTCTATTAAGTCCTTTCAGTGTTGCCTCGCGCAAATAACTGCCGATCATAACCTCACCGGGTGTGCCAGCATAAGCGGTTGCGGGTATGACTGATAACAGAAGAAATGCCAAAAAAAATACTTTCATTTAAATTATCCAATTATTAAACATGCTCTATTATTTCGTCATCATAGAGTAGACACTTAATTGTCAGTCAATAAATTATGGAGATGACTGAATGTTATTATATGTTAATCTGTTGCTAATGGACTATGCATCAATAGGTTCGTATTGACTACATCTATTTTAATTTTTTAATTAAGCCTGAATTAAAATTGCACTATGTATTAATTTGATCTGACAAAATAGCTATTAAATAAATTATTTATTCTCAATTTACGGACTGTTTTGAGTCACAACAAAACTTGATGCTGTACGGTTTTTATTAGAACTTTAAGTTTTAGCCAAAATTGATTTTAGCTTCCAGATCATTTCGTGAATCTGCATTTCTTAGAGCCTCATCCATGCTGATTTTTTGATTTTTATAGAGTTCCAGCAGAGCATCGTCAAATATTTTCATGCCTTTACTGCCACTGGTTTTCATCGAGTCTTTTATTTCATTTAAGGCACCTTTTAATATTAAACTTGATATATGCGGTGTGTTAATCAATACTTCGATGGCAGCACAACGTTTACCTTCAGGTGTAGGGATTAAGCGTTGAGATATTACTGCATTCAAGTTGATGGCAAGATCCATGAATAACTGTTTGTGCTGTACCTGAGGGAACATATTAATGACTCTTTCCATCGCCTGATTGGCATTATTTGCATGCAGGGTAGATATGCATAAATGGCCGGTATTGGCTAATTCTAAAGCTGCTTCCATGGTTTCTCTATCACGGATTTCTCCAATTAAAATAACATCAGGTGCTTCACGTAAACTGGCTTTTAGTGCACGAGCATATGAAACTGTGTCAATACCGACTTCACGTTGATTAACAATGGATTTTAAATTGGGATGAGAGAATTCTACCGGGTCTTCAATAGTTAATATATGCCCTGCAGCGTTTTCATTACGATGATTTATCATTGCCGCAAGTGATGTTGACTTTCCTGAGCCAGTACCACCTACCATTAGCAACAAGCCACGTTTTGCCATAATTAATTCAAGTAATATATCAGGTAGGCCTAAATCTTTTGGTTTTGGAATCGCTGATGGAATTAAACGTAATACCAGACCTATTGATTGGCGTTGATAAAAAGCATTGACGCGAAAACGTGCGCTGTCATCCGGCAAGCTGATAGCGAAATCCAAATCTTTAGTTTGTTGAAATTCGGTTTGTTGGGCTTCATTCATTATGTTAAAAGCTGCTGACTGTGTTAGATCAGGAGTAAGCAGGTATTTGTCCATTTCAATAGCAACACCGGAAACCTTGGCCTTGATAGGAGAACCCACTGTTAAAAACAAATCCGAAGCTTCAAGTTTAACTATTTCGGCTAAATAAGGCATGATATCGAGAGATGATTCAGGTGTTACGCCTAAAACTTCAATATTCTGATGATTGGTTTTTTTTGTTGCTGATCTCTTGTCCGGGAAAATCAGTATTGTCAGGCCATCAATGCTTTTATCAATTTGTAGAATGTAAACGGTACTAACAGGAGAGTAGCTTAGGCGGACTGTTTTGTAATTAGCTAAATCTTGTTTTTGAGTTTCATCAAGTAGTTTGTCGATAAGTTGATTGAGAAATTGAGCGCTTGTCGCAGTATTGCCAACGGCTTTTTCCTGATTTAATAGGCGCAGACAGGGTATCGAGTCTGCTTTCAATATCAGGCAGTCAGCGTTTTTTTCTAACAATAATTTTAAATAGGGTGATAAATCCATGGTATTTTGACCCAGTGTGGTTATATGTAGACTAAGGAGTGAGGATTAAACTTGTGCTCTGTCATTGTTGTATTGACGGGTTGTTTCTTGTTAAAAGCCCTCCCTTGCTGGGGAGGGTTGGGAGGGGAGAAATCAATTCATTCTCTTTTTCAAAAGCAAGAGATAAAAGCTCTATTGAATTACATGCTTTTATTTTCCCCTCACCCAACCCTCTCCCTTTGGAGAGGGCTTATGTTTTTTCCCCATCAATACAACATTGAAGGGCTACTAGTCTTCTGTTTCTTGTAATGATAAACCGCCTGCCGTTGCATCTTCTCCCCCAGCCAATTTAATTTGTAAGCGTAATTCATTTCTGGAATCTGCATTCAGTAATGCTTCTTCATAACCTATTCTGCCGGATTGATACAGGTCTAATAAGGCCTGGTCAAAGGTTTGCATACCAAGCTCTCGTGATTTAGCCATGATAGGTTTCATACCACTGATATCACCTTTGGCAATTAAATCTGAAATTAACGGAGTGTTTATCATGATCTCAATGGCAGCACAGCGTCCCCCATCTACGGTTTTAACCAGACGTTGAGAGATAATTGCGCGTAAGTTAAGTGAGATATCTTGCATTAGCTTGGTTTGGCTTTCAATGGGAAAAAAACCCAGAATCCGGTCTACAGCCTGGTTGGCATTGTTGGCATGTAATGTGGCCAGCGCTAAATGACCTGTTTGGGCAAATTCCAGGCCGAATTCCATAATTTCAGCATTACGAATTTCGCCCAGTACTATAACATCAGGTGCCTGACGCAAGGTATTATGCAGAGCAGTTTCCCAGTCTTGGGTGTCTACCCCCACTTCTCGTTGCATCATTACACAATTTTTATGTTCATGTACGTATTCTATGGGGTCTTCAATGGTAATAATATGACCGTAACTGGTTTCATTCCGGTGATCAATCATTGCTGCCATCGAAGTGGATTTTCCTGATCCGGTTGCCCCTACCATGATAATCAAGCCATTTTTGTGAGAAATAATATCTTTAAGAACGGTAGGAAGTCCCAGTTTGTCAAAAGTGGGTATTTCTGCAGCAATTACCCGTATAACCAGCCCTTGGCAACCTTGCTGGATATATGCATTAACTCGAAAACGGCACAGGTTTGCAGGAGCAATGGCAAAGTTACATTCCTGAGTTTCTTCAAATTCTTTTAATTGCTTGTCGTTCATGATGCACTGTGTAAGTGCTTTTGAATCATTAGCGGATAAAGGTTGCTGTGACATGGGAGTCATGACACCTTTAATTTTCATGGCTGGCGGAAAGCCGGCAGTTATGAATAGATCGGAGCCGTCCTTATGTAATAGAATTTTCAGTAATTTAATAATGAAGGCCATTGCCTCTTCTCTTTCCATTAGGTTCTCCTGAGTTTTTTGGATTTATTGCAACTGTATTGAAAGATAATTGTGTGCAATAAATTCTTACTTTTAAGTCTAGCTCAAAATGATTTACACACAACTTTTAGTAACAGCTTGAAGGGCTAGGAGGCTGTTCGAGAATAGAAACCGTCACGAGGGAAAGCCCTTTTGAGTCAGTTTTTTTGTTCATTTGAGGCGAATAGTTGCGCTATTTAACGAAAATGAACGGGAAAAATGGCCAAAAGGGCTTTTTCCGTAGTAGGTTTTCTCTTCTCGGACAGCCTCCTAGTTTACATATAGAATATATGAATATCCTAAAAGCGGGTTATGCAAGGTATAATTACACAATTTTTCAAAAGTAATTTAGGCGTTATGAGTAAGCAAAGAAAAGCAGTTGCGTTGATTTCCGGTGGTTTGGACTCATTGTTGGCTGCTAAAACAATTATTGAGCAAGGTGTACATGTTGAAGGTATAAACTTTTTTACTGGTTTTTGTGTGGAAGGACATACCCATGCGATTAGAAAAAAGGATAAGGATAAGCCTAAACGAAATAATGCTTTATGGTCGGCCGAGCAGTTAGGAATAAAATTACATATTATTGATGTTATTGATGAATATAAAGATGTATTAATCAATCCTAAGCATGGATATGGGGCTAATATGAACCCATGTCTAGATTGCAAAATATTTATGGTGCATAAAGCAAAAGAATGGATTAAAGAAAACGATTTTGATTTTATTATTACGGGTGAAGTCATAGGTCAAAGACCCATGTCACAAAGAAAGGACACTATGCCAGTAATAGCCAATGAATCAGGAGCAGATGATTTGTTGTTGCGGCCTTTATGTGCAAAAAATTTACCAATGACCTTACCTGAGCGTGAAGGCTGGGTTGATAGGGAGAAATTACATGATTTTAGTGGGCGTACTCGAAAACCACAGATGGCTTTAGCGGATAAATTTGGCTTTGAAGACTTTGCTCAACCAGCTGGAGGTTGCTGTTTCCTGACTGACAAAAGTTATTCCGACAAGTTAGTTGACTTATGGTCAGCTAGAGGACGTAAAGAGTATGATCTGGATGATGTGATGCTATTAAAAGTAGGGCGCCATATTCGACCTAAAAACAATTTTAAGGTGATTGTTGCCAGAGAAGATGGTGAGGCCCGATTTATGCAAGGCTATAAAAAAGATTTTATCAATATGAACTGTGCCAGTCACCGGGGGCCATTAGCATTGATTGATGGGGTACCGACTGAAGATGATTTATTGATAGCAGCTCAACTAACTGCACGTTATGGGCAGGGACGTGATGCTGAACTTGTGGATGTGAGCATTAGGGAAAAAGACGGGACAGAACGGGTAGTTCAGGTCAAACCAATGAATGCTGATGAAATTCCTCAAGAATGGTTCATATAATGACTAAAGAAAGTTTGAATGCCAAGCGCTTGTTATGCCCTTTACCCGTGATACGCACACAGGATAAAGTCAAAACCATGACTTCGGGTGATGTACTGGAAGTCGTGTGTACAGACCCTGGTGTAATGCAGGATATTCCTGCTTGGTGCAGAATAAATGGACATAAAGTACTGGAAACAAGCTCAGATGATATGGAATATATTATTATTTTAGAGGTAGGTTAGAGTGGCTGAAGTATTTGATGTCGATGAGATTTTAAAACGAAAGACTCGAGTTACATATATTGGGGCTCTGATTAACATCTTTTTAACGGTTATTAAAGTGGGTGTTGGTATCATGGGGCACTCAGCATCACTGATTGCAGATGGTATTCATTCATTATCTGATTTAATCAGTGATCTTTTTGTGATTATTGCAATTAAATTGGGAAGCCGGGAAGCAGATCATGAGCATCCCTATGGTCATCGGCGTTTTGAAACCATGGCTACCGTGTTGTTAGGTATGGGCCTGGTTGTTGTAGCAGGTGGCATTGCCTGGGACGCAGTTGAACGTCTGCTTGATCCTGAAAAACTGTTGATTCCAAATAAAGATACTCTAGGGATTGCACTGGTTTCTATTTTAGCTAACGAATGGTTGTTCCATTTCACCAAGAGAGTGGGAGAAGAAACGCGTTCTAAATTGCTTTTGGCCAATGCCTGGCATCATCGCAGTGATGCTTTTTCTTCAGTGGTTGTGTTGGTAGGGATTGGCGCTGTGTTAATGGGCTTCCCCTTTGCTGATGCTGTTGCAGCAGTGATAGTGGCATTAATGATTGCAAAAATGGGTGTGACATTAGTACTGGAGAGTATAAATGAATTGGTAGACTCTTCTTTGCCGGAAGATTTTGTCAGAGAAATCAGACGAGAAATTAAACAGACTCTTGGAGTTCAAAGTATTCATTTGTTACGAACCCGACGTATGGGAGAAGATGCTTATATTGATACCCATATTGTAGTTGATTCACGTATCAGTGTATCAGAAGGGCATATGATTGGTGATGTGGTCCGAGACAATTTAAAGGCAAAATTTGATGATGTCGTTGATGTACTGGTACATATAGATCCTGAAGATGATGAATTTAGGGATTACAACAAAAAACCATTATCCCGACAACAGGTTCAGGTCTATTTGGATCAATATTTGGCTAAATTTATTCATACAGTCGATGATTTCAGGATTCATTATCTGGATGGATTGGTTGAAGTTGAGGTTGTTTTACCTCAGGCTATGTTCCAGCAGCCAGAGCAAGTGGAAGGGATCAAAAAGCAGTGTGCAATGATTGAAAAGGATGTAGAAATGATTGCAAAGGTTTATATTTTTTTTAAAGTCTAATTCTACTTTGTCACATTTGAATGGATACTATACAAATGTATTTTCGTAGGGTGCGTTGTACGCACCATTTTGGCAATGGAAGGATTAATAATAATTTTGGTGCGTGCAACGCACCCTACATTTATTATCCGACAAAGTAGAACTAAGAAATTGTTGTAAAAGTTTAAGTTGGAAGGGTAACAGATATGGCAGTAGGAAATGTTGATTTTCCTGGCATGAATAAGGTTTCGGGAATTAGGTTAGGAACCAGTAATGCTGGAATTAAACAGACAGAGCGGGATGATATTCTTGTCGTAGAGATGACTGAAGGAACAACATGTGCGGGAGTTTTTACTCAAAATGCTTTTTGTGCAGCGCCTGTACATATTGCTAAAGATCATTTGCAACAAAATCCTCGCTGGTTATTGGTCAATTCGGGAAATGCCAATGCAGGAACAGGAAAACAAGGGATGTCTGATGCTACAACAAGTTGTGCATCGCTAGCATCAATTGTAGGTGGAACAGAGTCTCAAGTCCTGCCATTTTCAACAGGGGTCATCGGTGAAAATTTACCAATAGAAAAAATAGCAGCAGCATTACCGAAAGCCGTTAATTTTTTGCAAGAGCATGGTTGGAGCAAAGCGGCTCATGCCATCATGACAACAGACACCTTTGCTAAAGGCGCTTCTTTAATAATAAATATCGATGGACACCCTGTTACGGTTACTGGAATATCAAAGGGTGCAGGGATGATACAGCCAAATATGGCAACTATGTTAGGTTTTGTGGCAACGGATGCAAAAATTAATCAAACACTTTTGCAAAAATGCCTCGCTGAGGCTGTTGATCAGTCATTTAACCGTATAACAGTTGATGGTGATACTTCTACTAACGATGCCTGTATATTAATGGCAAGTGGTTGTTCGTCAGCAGCTGAAATCACTGAAAATAGTGGTAATTACCTTTCCTTTGCAAAAGCGGTAATGGATGTTTGTAAACGACTGGCTGAGTTGATTGTTAGAGATGGTGAAGGTGCTACCAAACTTATGCGCATACGTGTAGAACAGGCAGCTAATGATGCAGAAGCTGTTATGGTAGGAAAAACAATTGCCCATTCACCGTTAGTAAAAACGGCTTTTTTTGCCAGTGACCCGAATTGGGGGCGTATTTTGGCAGCAATAGGACGTTCTGGAATTGAGCAAATGGCGTTAGACAAAGTTGAAACCTACCTGGATGATGTTTGTATTGTAAAACATGGGGAACGTGCAGACAGTTACACTGAAGCAAAAGGTCAGCATGTAATGAATCAAAAAGAGATTCTTGTTCGAGTCGTTTTGGGACGTGGGCAGGCAACTCAGGAAGTTTTAACTTGTGATCTATCTTATGATTATGTGCGTATCAATGCTGAATATAGAACATAAGGCTGTACAGAATACGCAAGAAAGGTGGTTGATTGAAAAGTTCTAAATGGTTACATGTTGCAGTGGGTGTTATTAAGAATGATGACGGAAATATTTTAATTTCACTTAGAGATAATTCCGTGCATCAGGGTGGTTTATGGGAATTTCCGGGTGGAAAGGTCGAAAATGGGGAGTCTGTAAAGCAGGCTTTAAAAAGGGAATTAAAAGAAGAACTTGGTATTTTTGTCATAGAATTAACGCCACTCATTAAAATAAAACATCAATATACAGATTTGAATGTGTTGCTTGATGTTTGGTTGATTACACTGTTTTCTGGTAAAGAAAGTGGTTGTGAAGGGCAAGAAATTCAGTGGGTTGGCCCTGATAAATTAAGCCGTTATTGTTTTCCAGCAGCTAACATCCCAATTATAACTGCAGCACGTTTACCGGCAGAGTATGCCATTTTAAATGCCGGGGAAGTGCAGGTTTTACTAAAGGATTTGAAAAAGATATTAGCCCAAGGGGTCAAATTAATTCAGGCCAGAATAAAATCTTTGTCTGCTCAACAGGTTATACATTTTTTTGAATTGGCAATCCCGTTGTGTAAAAAAACAGGGGCTAACTTATTGGTTAATTCAGCGGTAACAATTGCGGGTCAATTAAATGCGGATGGAATTCATTTGACTGCACGAGATTTATTGGCTTTAAATAATAGACCTGCTGCTTTTAAATGGGTCGCTGCATCTTGTCACAACCTGGATGAATTACAGCATGCAGAACGCATAGGAGTGGATTTTGTTGTACTTGCTCCCGTGTTAGCAACTAATACACACCCAGGTGAAAATCCGTTAGGGTGGGAGGCCTTCAAAGAGTTAGTCTCTATGATTAAATTACCCGTTTATGCCTTAGGAGGAATGATGAAAGAACATGTTCATACTGCTCAGTCGGCTGGTGCGCAAGGAATAGCAGGGATAACAGTTTTTTTGGATTGATGCAGAATGCCGTCCAAAAAACATCCAAAACTACAGTTGTAATAAGGGGTTATTATTTATTACCACCTCCCTTATTAAATTCTCTCTTATAAGAATATTAAAAATATGAAGATTATTGTAAATAAGAGTCGTTATCGAGCAAATTGAATTCGAAGTCAGGTTCTGAGTTAATAGAGTCACCTGGTATCTTGTGTTTTTCTGCAGCCCATTCTCCGAGGTCAATCAATTTACAGCGCTCACAGCAAAAAGGCCTGAATTTGTGTTGTACATCCCAGGTAATTTCTTTTTGGCAATTAGGACATGAAACAATAATATGAACGGTAGTAGACATCAGAAAATACAACGGGTTAGTGAGAATGGAACATTATCCGGCGTCTGGCTGGGGCGACTGTTATCTGATGATGGATTCATGAAACGAATAGTAAATCTGTGTTTTCCTCCACTGATTGCCGCAAAGCATGAATAGGAAGGATCAATAGCTATTCTAAGAAGCTGAAAGGGTTGAGACTTATCCAGCGACAACTGAAAAAAACCAGCTTCGGCTAACTCTTCGGTGGGCATGCTACTCTGGCGTATAAAGTTAAGCGTTAAATCAATCGCTCTACGAATATCAATGAAGGGTTTAGTCCAGCTTACCAGATCATGCTGCTGAGCATTTTTATCTTGTTCTAACCAATAATGAAATGCCGGTAAATCAAAGGAACACGATCCTCCTGGTATTGAGCTGCGTTGTGAAATATTTTGAAATAAATCGCTTTCCATGACGTTGACACCAATTTTTCCATTGGCTGCATAGAGTTTTTTGCTAATACTGTTTAATTCATCAAGAATTTGATCCAGTTTTTGAGTATCAACACCTTGATTATTTGCAATTTTATTTAGTATTTTTGAATGCCTGTCCAGCTCTTTAAGCAATTCGGATTTTATATCACTCCGTCCAAAAATCATCAGTATATCCAGTAACACAGAAATGGCAGCCCGATTATCAAAAAGGGTTGAACCATCCATAAAGTGACTCAATTGTTGGAAAAGTTGTTCTAGTCGCATAAAGACTCGAATTCGTTCATTAAGTGGGAATTCGTAGAAAGTATGTTTATTCACAAATAGGATTGCCTGAGAGTTAAGTAACTGGTTTATTGGTCCAGGCCATGATTATGGTGCTAAAAAACATGGCTAAATATTATAAACTGCATGCCTTTTTTTGATATTCAATAAAACTATCGAAAACTGGACAGCTACGGGGTTATTCTAAATTACAAAGTATGGGTCCATCAATAAATTTTTAGCTGGTCTTTATATATTTAAAAATTTGATAACGTCATTCTCAACAATTTTAACAGTATAACTGCTCAGACAGAATTATTAGTGTTACCCTTACTTAATAATAAATATTGATTGTGCAACTTTTTGACTTGTTGTGCAAGTTCGGAAGTTGAATTTGAGTTATCAATAATATCATTTGCATGTGATAGGCGATATTCCCGGGAAACCTGGCTGGAAATTATAGATAAAATATTTTCTCTGGAAAGTTGATCTCGTTGGCTTACTCTTTCAATCTGGGTCTCAACAGAGCAGTCTATAACTAGAGTACGGTCAACAAAAATTTTCATTCTGGTTTCCAGTAAAAGAGGAATACAAAGAATGCTGTAGGGTGATGTCTGTTTCTCAAATTCAGATTGCATTTCACGATAAACCAAAGGGTGAAGGATATCTTCCAGCTGTTTTTTTTTCTGGACATCTGAAAACACGATCGACCTTAGTGTATCCCTGTTCAAAGAATTATCGGGATTGATAATGCATTTGCCAAATGTTTGTTCTAAAACCGAAAGGGCAGGTTGCCCCGGTTCTACCAATTGGCGAGAAATGATATCTGCATCAATGACAGGAATTTGATATTTCTGATGAAATATTTCAGCTATTGTTGATTTTCCACAGCCTATACCTCCAGTTAAGCCAATTTTTAACATTAGACTTACATTCCAACAGTGCTTAAGTAAAGTGCATTGATTTGATCTCCCCACAATAATGCTAACCATCCGGCAGCAGCCAAATATGGGCCAAATGGAATAGGGGTGTTGTGGTCTTTTTTAACTAATATAATCATTGAAACACCAATCACCGCCCCTACTAAAGAAGACAGCAGAATGATAAGGGGCAAGTATTGCCAGCCCAGCCATGCGCCAAATAAAGAGAGTAGTTTAAAATCGCCATAGCCCATGCCTTCTTTACCGGTAACTAACTTAAATATCTGATAAACAGTCCACAAGGTTAGATACCCCGCAATTGCACCGATAATGCTGGAGTAGGTGTCAGTATATATAGAAAATAAACTTAGGAATAGTCCTAGCCATAACATAGGTAGAGTTATGGAGTCGGGTAGCAGTTGCTTGTCAATATCTATAAAACTCAGCGCTATCAGCGACCAGGTCAAAAATAAAGCAAATAACATTTCAGTGCTAAAGCCAAAATGCCAGGCAACGATAGCAGATGTTATTCCTGTACAACTTTCAATGAGTGGATAACGCAGAGAAATATGTGTTTTACATTCAGCACATTTCCCGTTTAAAAATAAATAGCTAATAACAGGAATATTTTGATAAGACTTAATAGCAGCGTTACAGCTTGGGCAGCGGGAGAGAGGAAGCATCAGGTTGAAAGGTTCAGCCTCCAAGGATGATGAATTAGTTGATTGTTGAAGGGGGTTATTGCCTTTAGCATCTTGTTCAAGATATTCAATGCATTCTTTTTTCCAGCTTCGTTCCATCATGACAGGGAGTCGAAAAATGACTACATTCAGAAAGCTTCCAATAAGCAGGCCAATAATTAAAACCAGAAAGGTTAAAGATGTAGGGGAGGATTGAAGAATAATTAGAAGTTCTTGCATGAAAAGTCGATGTTTTTAGGGAAAAAAGGTGTGTAGCAGAGTATTGCCGATGTATTACTTTACTACAACACACTTTTATAAAATGTTATATATTGCTATAACGTTTTGTGTTTTATAAGGGGAGAATAGTTTTAACCTACGGCCGCACCTAGTTTAAAGATAGGAAGATACATGGCTATGATTAGTCCACCCACCAGGACACCTAATATAACCATAATGAAAGGTTCCATTAAGCTGCTTAAATTATCAACCAGATTGTCAACTTCTTCTTCGTAAAAATCGGCGGTTTTGTCAAGCATGGTGTCTATTTTTCCTGATTCTTCGCCTATTGCAACCATTTGTACAACCATGTGTGGGAATATTCCGACTTGTTGCATAGCAAATTGTAAACGCTGTCCCGTTGCTATGTCGTCACGTATTTTTAACACTGCATTATAAAAAATAATGTTGCCACATGCTCCAGCAACTGACTCAAGAGCTTCCACCAAAGGCACACCTGCTGCAGACATGGTCGCCAGAGTACGGGAAAAACGTGCAATAGCTGAAAGCTCAATTATCATACCTATAATTGGCAGTTTGAGTAATGTTTTGTCTATAAAATGTCTGAATTTTTCGGATCGTTTTTTAAAGAATAAAAAAGTTTGAATGACGGCATATATAGCACCAATAACCGCCCACCACCATGCTTGTGCCCACTCAGACATGGCTATAACCATTTTTGTAAATGCAGGGAGATCCGCGCCAAAACTTTTGAATAAATCTTCAAAAACAGGAACTACAAAAATCAGTAAAATAGCCGTGACAATAAATGCAACGACCAGCACAGAAACAGGATAAGTAAGTGCTTTTTTCACTTTCTTTTTCATGGATTCTGATTTTTCTTTGTAGGTGGCAACTTTTTCCAGTAATGTTTCGAGTACACCTGCCTGTTCACCTGCTTCAACCAGGCTACAGAATAAATCATCAAAGTAGAGGTATTTGCGTCTTAACGCTTCAGCCAAGGTATCTCCACCTTCAATATCCGCTTTGATGGATAATAACATTTCGGCCATGCTGGGGTTTTTATGGCCTTTTCCAATAATATCAAATGCTTGTACTAGGGGGACACCGGACTCAAGCATGGTTGATAATTGACGAGCGAAAACAGCTATATCTCCGGGCGTAATGGGTTGGGTTTTTTTGGCAAATAAAGGTTTGGGTTTCTTCTTTATCTTTATAATACGAAGTCCCATTTTTCGAATTTCAGTACGAGCTATGGTTTCACTCATTGCACTGATCTCACCTCCTGTTTTATTACCAGACTTATTCTTTCCTTCCCAGACGAATGTAATTTGTTCTTTCTCTTTGGCCATAATTATTCCTCGGTTATCCTGTCTATTTCTTCAAGACTGGTGATACCCTGTCGTATTTTTTCAAGACCGGAAGCCCTCAAGTCATTAATGCCTTCACTCTTAGATAACTCCGCCATCTGCATTGCGTTTCCACCATTAAGAATAAGTGCTCTCATTTTTTCGCTAATTGGCATCACCTGATAAATACCTACCCGACCTTTATAACCTTCATTACAATGATCACAGCCAACAGGGCCATAAACTTTTAATGTAGCCAGTTCTTCTTCTTTAAAGCCGGCGTCAATATATGTTTTATCGGGAAAATCAGCTTCTTTTTTGCAATGCTCGCAAAGTCTTCGACCCAGGCGTTGGGCCATAATTAAATTTACAGCGGAAACAATATTAAAGGGCTCTATGCCCATCTGCATCAGACGGTTGATAGTTTGTGGTGCATCGTTGGTATGTAGCGTAGATAGTACCAGGTGGCCTGTTTGTGCTGCTTTCACCGCGATACTGGCTGTTTCCAGGTCACGAATTTCTCCGACCATAATAATGTCGGGATCTTGTCTTAGAAAAGCTTTTAAGGCTGCTGCAAATGTTAACCCCGCTTTAACATTCATGTTGACCTGGTTAATACCTTCTACGGTTATTTCAACAGGGTCTTCTGCTGTTGAAATGTTACGTTCAACCTTGTTTAAAATATTGAGACCGGTATAAAGCGAAACAGTTTTGCCACTACCAGTCGGACCAGTTACCAGGACCATGCCGTAGGGACGATGAATAGCATGTAGGAAAAGTTCTTGTTGATCGGGTTCAAAACCAAGTTTTTCAATACCGATTTGGGCACTGGAAGGGTCTAAAATCCGTAAAACGACTTTTTCACCAAATAAGGTCGGACAGGTACTCACTCGAAAATCAATAGCCCTGTTTTTGGATAATTGCATCTTTATCCGGCCATCCTGAGGGACCCGGCGTTCGGCAATGTCCATTTTTGACATAACCTTTATTCTGGAAATGATTCTGTGAGATATATTGGAGGGTGGACTGGCAGCTTCGTATAATATGCCATCGCCCCTGAAACGAATGCGAAATGTTTTTTCGTAAGGTTCAAGGTGAATATCAGAAACGCCTTTTTTAATAGAGTCCAGCAAGATTTTGTTAACAAAACGCACGATGGGGGCATCGTCAACATCTGAATCGGTTTCATCTTGAGCCGGAGGTTCGTCTCCACTTGATATTTCCAGATTATCCAGATCTTCATCCAGTAAGTCGGTCATGGAGGTATCAGCAGCTTCTAACGATGTTTCAATTAGAGTGACTAATTTATTTTCTTCAACCAGTATAGTTTCAGTATTGTGTCGAGTATGAAATTTTATTTCATCCAGTGCCTGAAAATTAGTAGGATCAGAAACTGCAATATATAATCTGTTTCCTCGCTTAAATAAAGGTAAAGCATGATGCTGGCGTATGAGTTTCTCACTGACCATCTTTATAGGCAAAGAATGCCCATCAATTGCGTTCAGGTCAAAAAAAGGAACGCCGAATTCAACAGAAGCAAGGGATGCAATTGTTTTACTTTCTACAATGTTATTAGAAACTAAATAGCTAACTAAAGATATTTTCTTTTTCTTTGCATCATCAGCATGTTTTTGTGCATCGCCCTCACTCAATACGCCATTCTGGATTAGGCATTTTGTTAGGCCGCCAAATTGTATATCGGATGTAGCTGTTGCCATGGAGGATTGTTAATTTTTTTTCTGTAGTAATGCAAATATAGATGAAATAAGCTATTTGTCTACTAAGGTGACATAGAAATTGATTTGGTTTTTGCATTTTGTCTAAGTACTAACTTCAGTTTTCTCTCTCTGTGATTCTCATGGATGATAGTGAATTCATTGGTATGGCCAGGACTTTGGCAGGCGCAGCCTTTAAGAAAATGATGTTTTTTACTACGTTTTTTCTAGGATCAAGGGTAAGGGCAGAGTTTCTGCAGCGTATGGCAAAAGAGCAGGAAATGATTAAGTAAGGAAATTTGGATTAATGTTATATCGAGAGCAACGAAAAATCATGTTACTCAAGTTGTATTGTGACTCAAGATTCCTCCCGTTGGTCGGAATGACAAGAGCCACTATGCAGGTTTATCAATAAATTTCTCTAAAGTAAATTTGTTTAGTATTACCTTTATAAAGACCAAAGCTGGCACGTGCCGAAGGCGAGTTATCATGATTGCCATCACCATCCCAGTCAAAAGCCAGCCATGGAAATGATGAAATGAAAAGATCCGTGGTAATATCAATATAGCCGGTATTTCCAGTGCCGGGAGCAGTAAAGTTTAAACCTGCGCTGACAGTTGTTGCACCCAGGCTGGGAGTAACCGCGCCATTGAAACGTAATTGCGCAAGATTAATAATGGTGCAGCTATCATCTGTTGCAGCGATAAAAAAAGTTCCATTATAATACTCTGTATATATCGGCACGGCTAATGGTAACAATTCTGAGCCATGTGCATTATCGATATTCAGGCGTCCAAAGCGTATGGAGGTGCCAGACGGTTGCAGAGTTTGAGGCAACCCTTGTGAGGTTATGCCATCGCTGTCGGTAATTGCAGTAAATATGAGATCTACAGCAGCTGGAAAAGGTGCAATCAGGCTATTAGCTTCATGCAGATACTTAAAGCTGTCATTTCCAAAAGAAAACGTTAGGCTACCGTCTAAATTATCAATTAGTGAGGAAGTACCCGAGGTCCAGACTAAATTAACCTTGTTAGTAGTATCTACTCCAAGCTGAGAGCTATCAGTTGTGGGCGCAGAAACATTGAAGTCAGTCAAGGGATCAAGTTTGGCATAACTTTGTCTGTAGTTCTGAGTAATGCCGCCAATGGCATTATAAGCCGTAATAGTTAAGTTTGGATTGGTTGCATAGCTGACGAATTGTCCGCTATAGCTGAATCCTGAGCAGGCATCAGAGAAACTTCCATCTTGAGTAGCTGTTATTTCAAAATGATCCGGTGTGAAACGGCCAAAATAATTACTGATTACTTTGTTTCCAAATTTACAGCCTATTTTTCCATCGGCATTCGGCGTATCAGAAAAATTATCATTTTGATTAGCAGAATTGATAATACAGTCCCCATTTTGCTCATCTTGGGCAAGTTCAGTATAACTATCGTCAAAAACACCCTGTACAGGAAATCGAAACCAGCCGACTTCGGGGTAGCTGAAACTCCCTGATGCAGATCCGGTAGCAGATATAGCGGGATCGAAAGATTCAGCTATGCTCCCTGTTGCAACAGCTCCAGAATGGGTTTGAATAATAGTGTTATCAATGCTTGGTGTGCCGGCATATCCAATGCTTGCCGTTGCCGTTAAGTTAAAGGTTGTCCCTGCTTTTGTTGTTGGAGTAAGCGATTCGGTGGGTGAGATTGTGTTGATTAAATCGGTTGAAGATAGGGTCAGGTTAGTCGGTCTAATGGCAAAGCTGTCGGTAGAACAGCCTATAACTGAGGGGCTGTCAGTGGTATCGGTGATGCGGCATTTGACCTTGTTGTATGCTGTGCTTGAACTTATAGCGGTACTGGCTTTAGTTCCAGAATCTGCAGAAGTGAATAATAAGTTTTGGCTGCTGAAAGAAGGATAAGTACTACATATACCACTGCTGGCATCGACCAGTTCAACAGTGACTGTATGATCGGTTCCGCTAGCAAAATTGGTTTCTATGGTGCTGGCATCTTTTAAGGCTACAATATCAAAACTGAATGATTGTGCAGTAGTTTTAGTATATAAATTACCGGAAATGCCATCTATTCCATTTTCAACACAGTTAAAGTTTGTTGCGGGGGTATCGCTACTACCACCAGCTCCTCCTGTGACAGTTACTTCAATAGTATCAGTCGTTATTTGTCCACTTGTATCTATTGCAGTATAGGTTACAGTGTATGTACCTGCTGTTGAATATTGATGGGGTTGGGCGGTAAGTGCTTGGCTACATGGGTCTGTAGACGAGGTGGTTCGTTGACCATCGCCATAGTCCCATTGTTGTTTCACATTGCCGACAATAACTTGTAAGGTATCAGTTAATTTGCCAATGTCAGCGATTCCATCATTGTCGCAGTCAACATCTGCTGTAATTGTTACGGTATAAATTCCATCACTAGTATATTGATGGCTGGCAATTTGCGGATGGCTTCCTGATGTCCAGGGCTGGGCGACAATAGTCGTATTATTTCCGTCGCCATAATCTACGCTATAATCAGCATAGTTAAGAGAAGTGAAAAATATCAAACTACAAAAAATTATTAAGCGCATTTACAATTAGGGCCAGGTAACGGTAAAAATTTGAGGGTAAGTATTGCCATTAATGTCTCGCCATGTCACGGTAAATTCAACTTGTGTACCACTGGGGACGTTTTTTACTTTATTGCCTGAAGAATCTACGAACTCTATTTCGTTAATCAACACAGTTGAGCCTGAAGTAACATCTAAATAGGGTTGTCCAAAGGGGGCTCCACCCACATTAGTATCAAAATCAGTGACAGGAAATGTTGGAGAGCTTGCTGCTAGGCCTTCATAAATTTTTATAGGATTAGTCACAGGATTATCAAATTTCAGATAATCAAAGTTCCATGTTGCACAGAGGTTAGCCGTATCTGTTATGCAGTTCCAGCTAACTCCAAAGCCTGTTAAGCGGATAGTATCAGGCGAGTTATTTTGCATAGACCAGGCTACCCCAGCATCGGTATCATTATCTTTACTTTGTGCAGTCCCGGGAACATACTCCAGCAAACCACTACAAATGACACTAACATCAAATTGAACAGTTTGTCCTATGGATGTGGTTACAGGCTGATTACTTCCATTAACTGAAATATTAATTGTAGTGGCATGTAATACAGAGCTGGTTAATAGGAGTATTAGAATCATCCCCCAATAGCCATGTGAGGAGAGAATGAATTGATTGTTTAGTATGTATTTATTCATGATTTATCTTCTGACAAGTAGGGCAGATGTGTTGACCCTCATTATCAATACTCCAGCCGTTATAAACAGCTTGGGATAGTTCACCATCAAACCAGGCGCGACCATCACTTAATCTGCGCCCATTGCGTTCGTTTTCTCTGGGGCTGCGACGAAATTCTACAGACCTGAGGGCTTGTGGATTACAAATATCACAAAAAATAAAGGTTCTTATGCTCATGATGTTACATTAATATAATGAGTGTTGACTATTGTATGAATTAGGTCACATAGTTAAAAATTGAGCAAAAAATTAAATTCTTACTACAATTACTTATTAATTATAGGCTATATTATTTTTTTTAAGGAAGTAGGGTATGAAAATGGTGAAAAATAAACAACAGGGCTTTACATTAATCGAATTGATTATGGTAATTGTAATTTTGGGGATTCTGGCAGCAACTGCTTTGCCAAAGTTTGTGGACTTGAGCTCTGATGCTAGAAAGTCTAGTTTGAAAGGAATGGGAGGTGCTATTCAAGGAGCAAAATCTATAATTAAGGCTGGATATCTTATTGCCCCAGCAGCAACAGTAACATTAGATGATGGAACTACAACTGTTGCAGTAAGGACTACTGCTCCGAAAGGCTTACCAACTGCAGTTGCTGCAGGAATAGGGAATGCAGTTGAAATTAGCGCTGACTTTACACCAACTTATGCTTCTGGAGTAGCGACATTTACTTTGCAGACTAATTGCTTTGTTACCTATACTGAAGCTTCAGGGGCTGTTGCTTATACAGAGACCGGTTGTTAAATCTGATCATTTCTCTTATCCCCCTAACTTCAAGTCATTTTAATTTCATGATTACTGTTGGAATTCGGCCTTGATACTTTAGCATCATACAACATTGGGATATCATAAACTGAAGTTCTAGTAAAGCATGAGATGGTCAGCATTATATACAAACCCTAAAGTTGCTAGATCTTTCAAGTTTTAATGGAATGAACAATAAGTGATATTGATGAAATGAAATGAAGTGAGAGGTTCTTTTAACATTGAGAATATACTGTTCTAAAAGACTAAAATCACTTGCTTGGTAAAAACAATTATCTGTATTTCATGCTAAATAGTAAAGAAACTGGGGTTACTTTAGTTGAACTAGTGATGGTAATAATTATGCTAGGGATACTATCGGCGACTGCGTTACCAAAATTTTTTGAAACGAACACGTTTGCCGAACGTGCTTTTTTTGCCGATACCTTAAGCGCCATACGTTTTGCACAAAAATTAGCAGTAGCCACGGGCTGTAATGTTCAGGTTTCCATTGCTTCAAATAGTTATTCATTAAACAGACAAGGTGATTCCAGCAGTCTTTCATGTCCAGGCGGTTCTACTTATACTTTGGCTGTGCCACGCCCCAGCTCGGGAGCAAGTAGTTATACGGGTAGTGAGTCTGGTATTACCTTAACCAGTTCGGCCTCATCCTTTGTTTTTGATCCTGTAGGTTCTTCATCAGCAGATGTCACTTTGACAGTTAATGGTGCCAAAACCATTAGCGTAATCGCTAAAACCGGGTTTGTTTATGACAGTACACCATAACAAAGAAGCGGGTGTTACCCTAATTGAGCTAATCATTTCTATGGTGATTATCAGTATTGCTTTAACCGGTATATTAACTGTGATGAATTTGACTGTCAGTCACAGTGCTGATCCGGTGATTCAGCATCAGGCGGTGGCTATTGCCGAATCATATCTGGAAGAAATATTATTACAGTCTTATGCTGATCCCGATGCTGCTGATGGTGAAGCCAGTCGCAGCTTATTTGATGATGTTGATGATTATGATGGTCTGAATGATATTGGTGTCTATGATCATCAGGGCAATGCAGTGGCTACACTTGCTAATTATGATGTGGCAGTATCAGTTTCTGCTCCGGTTACCTTACCTGGGAGTGTTATAGCAAAAAAAGTGACTGTCAGTGTTTCAGCTACGGGTACTAGTTTAAATCTTGTAGGCTACAGAGCAAATTATTGAATGGCTAGGCAGCGACAGTCTAAAGGCTTTACTCTTATTGAGTTGATTATGGTCATTGTTATAGTCGGTATATTATCGACCATGACAACGGATATTATTACTTTGCCGGTAAAAGGCTATATAGACCTGGAAAGACGTACAACTCTGGTTGATAGCGCAGAGATGGCAATAAGGCGGATGCAGAGAGATATTCGGCGTGCTTTGCCTAATAGTATCCGTATTTCTAATTCCGGATCAGCGATTGAATTGCTACACACTATAGATGGTGGACGTTATCGTGCAAAACTCGCCAGTGATGGTTCTGGAGAAGTACTTGATTTTACCGGCGCAGACAGTCAGTTTGATGTGTTGGGTCCGTTAAATGCGATACCCGCTGGTGAACTGGTTATTTATAACCTGGGTTCAACAACAGCCAATGCTTATGCTGCTAGCCCAAATAATAATCGAGCTACGATAAAAACTACTTCGACGACTAATAGCATTGTTTTAACGTCAGCAAAACTGTTTCCTTTTCAATCCCCGCAACAACGCTTTTTTATTGTTGATACGCCCATTTCTTATCACTGTGTGAATGGTGAATTAAGGCGTTACGATAATTATAGTATTAGTAGTACTACACCCAATCTGGCAAGTTTAAGCTATAAATTGCAGGCAAGAGCCAGTACTCTGACGTGTATATTTAATTATGACCCAGGTTCTTCTACACGATCAGGGCTGGTGACAATAGAGATTACGCTAACCGATGAGGCCAATGAGTCTGCCAATTTGATTCATCAGGTACATGTGGATAATCAGCCATGAATAAGCAACAGGGCTTTTCTTTAGTCATGGCTATTTTTATCCTGGTAGTCCTTAGCTTGTTAGGAGGTTATATGGTGAAGTTGAGTGCTGTACAACATGCGACTTCTGTTTATGTGCTACAGGGTGCAAGAGCCTATCAGGCCGCAAGAGCTGGGGTGGAAAGGGCAAGTGCCATAATTTCTGCGGGTGGTGGTTGCGCAGGAGTTACTACGCCCTCATCTTTGAGTTTTACCGATATCGATGGCTTTACAGTAAAAATGACGTGTAATAGTCAGGTATTTTCTGAAGGCGCAATGACGCTTGTTGTGTATAAAATTTCAGCTTTGAGCGAGTTTGGCTTATATAGCAGTGCAAACTATATTTCCAGAAGTATTGAGGTTTCTATCGTTAATTAACCTGTCATAACCTTGTAAACACTTAATGTTACCTATTTTTACTTTCCTCATTCTTAAATTGTAATACTATTATAAAGAATTCAAAAAATTAGGCATCAATCGAGAACTAGTTCCCTCGTTTACTGATCAGTTTTCGAGGGAATGGAGCTTTGTTGCAATATCGGACCTTCTTTACAAGGCTTTTATTTTGACCAGTTGTTGTTCAAGGTTGTTTTTTAAAGAATGCATAGCGGTCAGCTTTTCTTTTTCTTTGGCGATGACTTCTTCAGGTGCTTTCTCGATAAATTTGGGGTTGTTCAGTTTTCCTTCGATTCTGGGTAAATCTTTTTCTATTTTTTGAATTTCTTTTTCCAAACGCGCTATTTCCGCATCTTTGTCGATTAAACCCGCTATAGGAATTAGTATTTTCATTTCTCCTAATATGGAGATAGCCGATTCAGGGGCAGTGTCGTTGATATCAAGCAGAGAAATAGATTCAATACGGCCCAGTTTTAATAAATAATCCTGACTGGAATTTAAAAACTTTTTGTCATTTGCAGAAATATTTTCCAGTAGAACGGGTAACGGCTTGCCCGGTGCAATATTCATTTCACCACGAATCCTCCGTATACCGAGAATAAACTGCATAATCCAGTTTGTTGCATTTATAGCTTCCTGATTAATCTGTTTTTTGTTAGATTCTGGATAGGGTTGCAGCATTATGGTATCGGCATTAATTCCGGCTAGAGGAGCAACACGCTGCCATATTTCTTCGGTAATAAATGGGATTATAGGGTGACTTAAACGTAAAATGGTTTCTAAAACATTTACTAAAGTTTTACGTGTGCCTCGTTGTAATTCAAGGTTATCTGATTGCAAAGAAATTTTCGCCAGTTCTAAATACCAGTCACAATATTCATTCCAGGTAAATTCATAGATAGCCTGAGCAGCTAAATCAAAACGATAATTTTCGATTGCCTCGCTAGTAATAGATATAACCTGGTTCAAACGTGAAGTAATCCATAAATCAGCCTGTGAATATTCACAGGCAGAGTCAGATAATCCACAGTCCTGATTTTCTGTGTTCATTAATACATAGCGTGCGGCATTCCATAATTTATTACAGAAATTACGATAGCCTTCAGTGCGAGGTAAATCAAAACGGATATCACGGCCTGTAGATGCTAAAGATGCAAATGTAAAGCGTAATGCATCCGTACCAAAAGAAGGTATTCCATCAGGAAAATGTTTGCGAGTGGCTTTTTCAATTTTCTTTTGTAAATGTGGTTGCATCATGCCGGACAGGCGTTTTTCTACCAATGATTCCAGGTCAATACCGTCTATTAAATCAATTGGGTCCAATACGTTACCTTTTGATTTGGACATTTTTTGTCCTTCAGCATCACGTACCAGGCCGTGAATATAAACTTCTTTAAACGGTACTTCTCCTTGAAATTTTAATCCCATCATAATCATTCTGGCGACCCAGAAGAATATGATATCAAACCCCGTAACTAAAACACTGGTAGGGTAATGTTGTGCCAGTTCAGGTGTTTTTTCTGGCCAGCCTAAGGTTGAAAAAGGCCAGAGTGCGGATGAGAACCAAGTGTCGAGTACGTCTTCATCCTGTTTTAATGGGTAATCGGCAGCAAGCTTATGTTTTTGACGAATCTGTTGTTCAGAATTACCAACATAAATGTTTCCTTCTTCATCGTACCAGGCCGGTATGCGGTGACCCCACCAAATTTGTCTTGAAATGCACCAGTCCTGAATATTACGCATCCATTCAAAATAGGTATTTTTCCAGTTATCTGGGACAAATTTAATGTCGCCATTTTCCACTGCTGCTATCGCTGGTTTAGCCAGAGGCTCAACTTTTACATACCATTGATCGGTTAAAAAGGGTTCTATTACACTATTTGAACGATCGCCTCGAGGAACCATGAGTTTATGATCAACAATTTTTTCTAATAAACCTAGCGCTTCAAGGTCAGCAACCATTTGTTTACGTGCGATAAAACGATCCATACCGATATATTTCTCCGGTATTAGCTGGTTTTCTTCGTCTTCATTGTTGCGGATGGTTGCATCGGCAGTAAATATGTTAATCAGTCCTCCGTGAGGCATATCCTGAATTGATGAAAGTTCTCTATGACGTGTCCAGACCTCGTAATCATTAAAGTCATGTGCAGGTGTTACCTTTACACAACCAGTACCAAATTCGGGGTCTACATGTTCATCTGCAATAATAGGGATACGTCGCCCTGTTAAAGGAAGCTCTAAAAATTCGCCTAGCAGATGTTTGTAGCGTTCATCATCGGGATGAATGGCAACGGCGGCATCACCTATTAGTGTTTCAGGACGCGTAGTAGCGACTACCAGATGGCCAGTTCCATTGGAAAGTGGATAACGCATATACCACATATAGCCCTTTTCTTCTTCGGATAATACTTCTAGGTCAGACACTGCTGTATGTAACACTGGGTCCCAGTTAACCAGGCGTTTGCCCCGATAAATAAGACCTTCTTCATAAAGCTTAATGAAAACTTCCTGTACAGCACTAGACATGCCTTCATCCATGGTGAAACGTTCTTTTTCCCAGTCTAAAGAAGAGCCCATACGACGTAATTGACGAGTGATTGTTCCTCCCGATTGTTCCTTCCATTGCCAGATTTTTTCAGTAAATTTTTCTCTACCATAATCGTGGCGGGTTTTGTTTTCAGTATTAATTATGCGTTCAACTACCATTTGTGTCGCAATACCGGCATGATCCGTTCCAGGTTGCCATAAAGTGCTAAACCCTTTCATTCGGTGGTATCGTGTTAAGGCATCCATAATGGTATCCTGAAACGCATGCCCCATATGCAAACTACCTGTGACATTGGGTGGGGGGATCATGATGCAGTATGATTCGCCTTCAGGCTTAGCTTCAAAATAGCCTTTTTCTTCCCAGGTTTGATACCAGCGTTGCTCGATAGAATGTGGGGTGTATGTTTTTTCCATGGATGTAAATGTGCTTAAAATATATTTAAATTTTTTGAAGTATAACCATAGCTGTTATACGTTGTGAGTTGTAATTTTTAAACCCGCTTGTTGGTATTGACGATAACGTTGTCTACCTGCTTGCTTGATGTCTTCATTGGAATCAATAATTTCCAGAATGCGATCAGTATGCCTTAAATCATCGAGGTATTTTGATGACAGGTTGATAATAATTTTATCCCAATTTTCTGGAGCCGATTGTGTGCCAATTAAAACAGTTTTTTGGTAATCAGGGGGCGTTCCATCATAAATCTGATGTGGTATAAAACTAAGTGGACGGAAGCTCCATAATTGATTATCCAGCTGTTGACTTTGTTGCTGCGTATCAGTGTAAACATAACAAAACTGTTCACAGCGATAGGCTTTTTCAATGAGTCTACAGCTATATAAAAATCGTTCTTGTATGGATTGTGTCGATAATAGATAAAAACTAACTTCCGGCATTTGCTCTGTCAATCAGATACTGACTCAATAAAGGGACTGGGCGGCCGGTTGCTCCTTTATTAGCACCCGTACGCCAGGCAGTACCGGCAATATCCAAATGGGCCCAGCGGTAGTCTTCAGTAAAGCGGGAGAGGAAGCATGCCGCAGTAATAGTACCTGCATCACGGCCTCCAATATTAGCCAAATCAGCGAAGTTGGATTTTAACTGCTCATGATATTCTTCCCATAAAGGTAAGCGCCATATGCTGTCACAGGCAGTTTCACCTGCTTTGATTAGATCATTACAAAGGTCGTCGTCATTACCCAGCAGTCCACTTGGTACTCTTCCTAGTGCAACTAAACAGGCACCTGTTAAAGTCGCTAAATCAATAACAACATCCGGGTTAAATTTTTTCGCGTAAGTTAAGGCATCACAAAGAATCAATCTTCCTTCGGCATCCGTATTTAAAACTTCTATGGTGAGTCCTGACATACTGGTCAATACATCACCGGGTTTGTTTGCATCTCCATCTGGCATGTTTTCAGAAGAGGGAACAATACCAACTATGTTTATCTTTAAATCCATTTCTGCAGCCGCTTGCAGTGTACCTAATACACTAGCTCCTCCACACATGTCGTATTTCATTTCATCCATACCCGCACCGGGTTTTAGGGAAATGCCTCCGGCATCAAAGGTTAATCCTTTGCCGACAATAACAATGGGTTTGCTGTCTTTTGTCCCGCCCTGATAATTTAACACAATCAGTTTTGCCGGTTGGCGACTACCTCTAGAGACTGAAAGAAAAGAGCCCATGCCCAATGCTTCCATATCAGATTCTTCCAGAATTTCAACACTTATTTTATCAGCATTGTCTGCCAAAGTACTTGCGCGTTTAGCAAGATAGCTAGGTGTACAAATATTGCCTGGTAGGTCTGAGAGTAATTTTGTTAATTCAATACCATTGGCTATAGCCAAACCTTGCTGTAGCCCTTGTTTCGCTTGCGTGTTAGTTTCAGCTACAACATGAATTTGTATATTATTCAGCTCTGTTTTTGAATCTTCGGAACTTTTTGTTTCCTGATATTGATATAGGACATCATTAAATACTTCAACAATTTGCCGGGTTTTCCATTGCGTATCACTATTGAGTACATCAATGTCAATTAAGGTACAACAGGCTGATTTTATTTTTGTTGCTTTAATTGTTGATATGACTGATGCCAGTGCTTTACGGTATAACTTGGGTGTGATTTTATCTTTTTCGCCCAGCCCAACCAGTAAAATGCGATCTATTGTGCTATCAGGAATATAGTTAATAAGTAGCGTTTCTGAATTTTTACCTTTAATATCACCTCGTTCAATTAGTTGAGTGATAATCTGCTGGATTTGCTCATCAATTGATGTGGCAGATGGTGAAAGTTGCTGGTTTTCATAAATACCAACAATAATACAATCAGTTTGTTGTTTGTCTAATGGTGAGGTTTCTATAGAATAGTCCATATAGGTATTTGTGAGAGAATGATTTAAAGGATTGAATTAAGTTGATTATACATGAGTTTTTAAGGTGAGTCGTTTGGGCATTGAGTCGCAAAAAAAAGATAACATTAAATCTTATCGCTTGGTTTCGGTTTTAGATAAGATGATTATGAAAGATTTGTTGAAAACCATAGTGGCAGCATTGTCTGTGATTGTGGTTATTATCGTCAGTCGTAAGTTCATTAGGGTATTGGCAAAGGCGATCGAAGGCAATATATCTAACGAAACCGTGTTAAATATTTTGGGTTTAAATACAATTATAGCGATAAGTGCTTTTTTACCTGCTGCAGTTTTTATGGCTGTTTTAATGGTGTTAGGTCGAATGTATAGAGATCAGGAAATGGCTGCAGTTGCATCTGCCGGTGGTGGGGTTGCTGTTATTTATCGGGCAGTATTTTTGCTGATTATTCCTCTTGTTGTTGTGGCTGCGGTGTTGTCTATGACGGCTACACCCTGGGCTGAATCGAAGATAGAGACTTTAATACATGAAGATCAAAAAGCGGCTGATATCAGAGGTATCGCAGCGGGTCGATTTAGTGAATATAGTCGTGGGGAATTAGTTTTTTATACGGAAAATATTGATGCTGATAAAAGAATGTATAACGTTTTTGTACACACCAGAAACAATGGCAAGCTGGGGATAGTTAATGCGAAATATGGTCGGATGAAGAATTTGCCTGGTGGTATGTATTTAGTGTTAGAGCAAGGCGAGAGAATTCAGGGGGTGCCGGGACAATTGGATTTTGTTATCGAAAAATATGAAGAGTATGCAGTACTTATAGAAAAAAAATCCACAGCACTTCAGTTAAACCGTTATGCCATGCCCAGTGATAAATTATGGGCTTCTGATAAGTTATTAGATATTGCCGAAATACAGAATAGATTGTCTATTCCATTGGCTGTTGTATTTTTGAGTTTTTTGGCCGTTCCTCTAGCTAAGCTTTCACCTCGAGGCGGTGTTTATGGCAGTTTAATGGTGGCTTTTGCTATTTATTTTGTTTACGGGAATTTAAAGCGGGTTAACTATAGTTGGGTTGTGAATCAAAATATACCCTCGTCAGTCGGTTATTATTGGGTGTATCTGGTATTACTACTAATAGGAATAATTTTATTGATTCGTTTATACGGCATAAAAGGGATATTCGTGAAGAGTAGACAGCGAGGTGAAAAGTGAACGTTTTAACGGGCTATATAGTTAGGGAGGTTTTAAAAGGCTCGGCAGTTGCAGTGATACTGTTATTAACACTTTTTAACTTATTTACCTTTAGTGATGAATTAAAAGATCTTGGCACAGGGAAGTACGGCTTAAAAGAAATTCTGTTATATCTGGCTTTAATTTCACCCAGAGTATTTTATGAACTGATCCCATCATCTGCTTTATTGGGAAGCCTTTTTGTGGTCGGCGCTATGGCTAATAATCAGGAGATTATTGCTATGCGAGCGGCAGGTTTGTCGATATTTTGGGTGATTAAATCAGTGATGCTGGCAGGTGTTGTGTTGGCTTTTATTTCTGTATTAGTAGGTGAGTTTATTGCTCCCGAAGCGGAACGTACTGCACGGTTGATTAAAACAACCGCGCTAAATAATAAAATTGTTATGCACTCTAAATATGGTTTGTGGCTAAGAGAAAAAAATAAGTTTATTAATGTGCGTAGGATTGAGGAAAACGGAATATTATCCGATATTTTTATTTATGAAATGGATGAAAAAAATCGGTTGGTTTTAGTGACCAAGGTTGATCATGCAACTTTTTTGAACAATAAAGTATGGCATTTGACTGGAATCATGGAAACAGAAATTTCGGAAAAACAAATGTATGCTAATTATAAAGCGGAAATGGAATGGAAAACGTCGATTGACCCAGACTTGCTTAAGGTTGTAGTTGTTAAGTCGGAAAATATGTCTTTATATGATTTATATATGTATATCAATTTTCTTCAAGAAAATAATCAGAAATCGCAATCTTTTGAATTGGCTTTTTGGAGTCGGTTGATTAATCCGTTAGTCATATTTGTAATGCTCATGGTCTCTATTCCCTTTGTGGTGAGTATTAAGCGTGGTGTAGGAACAGGAGCGCGAATGATGATTGGAATTGTTTTGGGGATGACATTTAATATTTTTGATAAAATAGCTGGGCACGTGGGGCTGGTATATGATTTTAGTCCAGTGTTAATGGCTATTTTTCCTAGTACATTAGTTTTTTTCGGGGCTGTTTATGCAGTCAGTAGAGTGCGGTAAGCATAAGAAATGCGAGAGTTGCCAGATTTGATCTGCAGGTATTGGATTTGTAGGGCTAGATCTGCTGAAAACAGGTTAAAGGATTATTTGTGCAAGAGGAGGAATCGTACAGCATTATAATGCAGCTACCTGCTATCGCTAGGTTTTGTCTAATGATAGCATCGTAGCTACGGATGTTTTATTTTTTTCTCAAAAGGAAATAAAGATATTTACAATGTAATGTCATGTCTTTTCCTTCCAGTTTAATGACTTTACAATATTCGTATTTTTGTCTTCCAGGGGTCATCTGTTTTTTTATCACACCGTTTTCAATAGAATATGAGACATTAATTGACATTCTTCTTGTCCTTCCGCGAGTATCTTCAGCAGAAGTTTCTAAAACACCATTTTTTTTAAAATCCCATTGAATCTTGACAGCTTTTTTTTCTTTATGTAAGGCGGCTGTTTCGGCATAAAGATCCCATTTTCCAAGGATTGCCGACGCATCTTCCAATTCGATTATTTTTTCTTTTTCTTTTGCATTTGCTGCAAATGCAGTAAAAACAGCAGCCAGAAGTAAAATATTTATTGTTTTTTTCATTTTTTCGAGCTCCAGTTCTAAAAGTTATTAGTGCTATATATGGATTTTTGATTATAGCATAACGATAACTGAGTTATATCGTTGTTTGAGTTTATATTATTGAGTAAGCTGGATGAACAGAAGGTGAACAGAGTTAGAAAAAAATGCTATTGATGCGTTGGATTAATTGCTCTCTACGTAGAGAAGTTTTCTATTTAAGATGATGGTGATATAGTATTAACCTCATAATAACTAATGATAAGAAAGGAAGGTTTAAATATGAAATTCAAAAATATATTTTTAATAGCTTTGTTATTTGTTTTTTCTAATCAGTGTTTTGCACTTGCTATAGATGATTGGGAATATAAAACAATTACGGGTAATCTAAAACCGACACCGGGTTGTAAAGATAAAGAGAAAGCAGCAAAAAAGGCATCATCGGGTCACCGTTTTGAAAAATATACTAAACTTCTTTGTACTCAAATGGCCTATGGCTGGAGTTTAGAAGAAGTTGAAGATAAAGGCGTATTGGTATGTGACGCATGTGAAGGGGACTTTGAAGGCACTGAAAAATATCGTTGTTATATGAAAGATGTGGTTGTTAAATGTAAAACAGTAGTTAAAGGATTTTAAAACTTCTGAATATATTTCGAGCAAACTCTCAGCGGTTTTCTTTCCTTTGGTTATTTTCACTAACCATGTTTTCGAAACGGATTTTGGATAACGTAGATAGCTACGATTCCATATGTAATTTGCAGATAAAAGGACCTGAGGGTGAATAGACGCTTTGCTGAAACAGATGTATAGCTAACTATGCACTTGTTTCAGCGCCTCTGCAAAGAAGTTTTACGGATTTCAGCTCGCTGTTATTGCATTGTCTGCTGTAATTAGTAGATTTTTCTACTAGGATTTTTTTTCAAAAAATAATGCTGTTTTTGAAAAGCGGTCATGCCATGTGTGATTTTTTTTATCGATTAACATCCAGAAGAATCCTAAGCCTATGAACCCCCAGGAGAAAATGGCTAGTATGAAACGTTTAAATGCTTGTATCCAGGTGATCGGTTGTCTATTGAAAGTCTGAACTCTGATTTTCCAAGTTTTCATACCTAGGGTTTGTCCTCCATGAGTCCAAAACCAGCCATAAAAAAAGAAACTGATGGAAATTAGATATAATGGGAAAAAAAACTGGGCAGAAGTAAAAGCCTCACCTTTATTAAATGGCAAAATAATCGCTGTTGCCAGGATCAGTATTGCCAGTAAAAGCAGTGAGTCATAGATTACTATTGCCATATGGCGGAAGAAACCAGGCGATTTCACCGGCCTTTACCTGTCTTTTGAAAAGAGTTAGTTGCTTTTAAATAAAGCTAGCTTTTGTCCGTAGTACATACTCATTCCGATCAAAGCACTCATCATCACCAAAGAGAATATGAACGGTGGTTTATGTAATAATAAAATGGCCAGATCGGCAACATAAAGACTGGTTAAAAAAGGTTGGTCAATCAAAACGTTAATGATTTTTTTGAACATAAATCCCCCGAGGCAGTGATACTTGATTACAAGTGCTGGTTATAAGCTATTTAGAAAAAGCAATTGTCTAATAAATTCTGAACAGAGATTCTACTATATTAGAAAGGTTTATGTAAAAAAAAGCTGTTGGCTGGGATGGAATCAGGCTAAATGATATGATATAAAAAAAATAAAGATAAAGGGAATAAAGATCATTTTAAAAATTTTCAAAAAAATATTCAGTTCTTCTGATAATGCTGATGTAAAACCAGTGGTTACAGAAAATAATAAGGGTAATTCGGTTAGAGTTTACTCTCGTTCTGAGCATAATATTTCACGCTCACAAATTAGTGAAAATGCTTTGAAGGTTTTATATAGGCTGAAAAAATCGGGATATGAAGCTTATTTAGTGGGTGGGTGTGTTCGTGATCTGTTATTAGGATTTGAACCTAAAGACTTTGATGTGGCCACGGATGCGAGTCCTGAAGAAGTCCGGAATGTTTTTCGTAATTGCCGTTTAATTGGCAGGCGTTTTCGTTTGGCCCATGTACATTTTGGTCGAGAAATTATTGAAGTTGCGACTTTTCGCAGTTCAGAAAGTGGAAATGATGATGATCAGAGAGTGCACAAAGATGGACGTTTATTGCGAGATAATGTATTTGGTAATATAGAAGAGGATGTTATACGCCGTGATTTTACCGTAAATGCTTTATATTACAATATTCGTGATTTTTCAGTAGTAGACTTTATTGGAGGCATGGAAGATCATTCTGCTGGTGTGTTGAAGTTAATTGGTGACCCAGTGACCCGGTATAAGGAAGACCCTGTAAGAATGTTGCGAGCTGTGCGGTTTTCTGTAAAATTAGGGTTTTCTTTGGATCCTTCTTGTGAAAAACCTTTGTTTGAACTGGCACCATTATTGGCTGCTATTCCAGCGGCTCGTTTATATGATGAAGCTTTAAAACTATTTTTATCCGGTAAAGGGTTGCAAACCTTTGAAATGCTAAGGCATTATGGATTATTTTCTATCTTGTTCCCTCAATCTGATCAATGTCTTGAAATTGAAGACCATGATTTTCCACGGATTTTTATTGCAAGGGCGCTGGAAAATTCTGACCAGCGTATTTCTGAAGGTAAAAGTGTCACGCCTTATTTTTTATTATCTGCTTTTTTATGGGAGTCAGTACAAAGCCTGGCTAAAGATAAAGAACGACAGGGAGAAGAAGAGGGTGTTGCATACCAATATGCAGCCAGTGAGGTTTTATCCATTCAGGTTAAAAGTATATCTTTACCTAAGCGGATCACTCAGTCGATGCGTGAAGTGTGGATGTTGCAATTGCGTTTTAACCGGCGTGTAGGTGTAAAGCCATACCGATTATTATCTCACCCAAGATTTCGAGCCGCTTATGATTTCTTATTGTTGCGTTCTGAAACAGGTGGGGCGGAAGAGGAATTGGCAGCATGGTGGACAAAATTTCAAGACGCAAGTGAAGCCGAGCAAAAGAAAATGACGCGTCCCCCTAGAAAGAAAAAAAAGAAGGTAATGGCTAGAAAAGTAGATTCAACAAACAACAGTGCAAATGGTTGAAGTATATATAGGGCTAGGTAGTAATCTTGAAAACCCTGCGGAACAAATTAAGCATGCCCGATTGTCTATAGCCAATCAGGCGCATATTTCTGAAGTCAGTTTTTCCAGTTTATATGCCAGTCCTCCGATGGGACCTCAGGACCAACCAGATTATATTAATGCTGTGATGCGTATTAATACTGATTTATCTGCTATTGAGTTGTTGAAGGTGTTGCAGAAAATTGAAATTGATTTTGGTCGTGTTAGAAAAAGTGAACGCTGGGGAGCCAGGACTTTGGATCTTGATCTGTTGCTATATGCTGATCAACAAATTGAGTTGCCAGATCTGACCGTTCCGCATATAGGGTTGTCGGAAAGAGCATTTGTGTTGTATCCATTACAAGAAATAGCACCTGAAGAGTTAGTTGTTCAGGGCAAAGGGGCTATCAAACAATTGGTTTCCTTGTGCCCTTTGAATGGCTTGGAGAAGTTAGACTGATGTCATCCTACTTTAATACGCAGCCAGATAAAACGCTTTCAATACTTGACTTGTTTGCAATGAAGCAGGCAGGTGAAAAAATATCTTGTTTAACGGCATATGATGCCAGCTTTAGCCAGTTGATAGACCAGGTAGGTATTGATGTTATGTTAGTTGGAGATTCATTAGGCATGGTCATACAAGGTAAAAAAACCACTGTACCAGTGTCTATTGATGAAATGGTTTACCATACTCAGTGTGTGGTAAGTGCCAGGCGACGTGCATTTGTCATTGCCGATATGCCTTTCTTAAGTTATACATCTGCTGACATAGCATTGAGCAACGCTGCCAGGCTAATGCAGCTGGCAGGTGCCCAAATGGTGAAAATGGAAGGGGTGCATACTGAAATCATTAAATCTTTAGTCGATTTTGGAGTGCCGGTATGTGCACATTTAGGTTTGTTGCCGCAATCCATAAATCAACTAGGCGCATATAAAGTTCAGGGGAAAAGTCTGCATGATGCTGAAAAAATAGCTGAAGATGCAAAAAGTATAGAGAAAGCGGGTGCTAGTTTATTAGTGTTGGAGTGTGTCCCTGCTAATCTGGCTACTGATATCACCAACAGTTTGAAGATCCCCGTTATTGGTATCGGCGCGGGTGTGGATTGTGATGGCCAAGTATTGGTACTGTATGACATGTTAGGTATCAGTGTAGGGAAGCGACCTAGATTCTGTAAAAACTTTATGCAAACAGCGACAGATATTTACAGTGCTATTGAGGGGTTTCATTTAGCGGTTAAACAGCTGAAATTTCCTGCATCAGAACATAGTTTTTGATTGAAATGAAAAAAGTAACAACAGCCATAACTTTAAGGGAAACAGTTCATCAATGGCGGGCAGAAGGTTTGCGTATTGCGTTTGTACCCACCATGGGGAATTTGCATGCAGGGCATATTAAGCTGGTTTCTGAGGTAAGGAAAAAAGCGGATAGACTGATAGTCAGTATATTTGTAAATCCTACCCAGTTTGGAGTAGGAGAGGATTTTGAAAGTTACCCAAGAACTGAGGCAGAAGATGAAGAAAAATTAATGGCTGTTGCCGTCGATTTGTTATTTTCACCGACAGTTGATGAAATGTATCCCGAAAATTCTAAAACTGTTGTCTCAGTAGGTGAGTTGTCTACACTGCATTGTGGAGCAACTCGAGTAGGACATTTTGATGGCGTGGCCACCATCGTTACCAAGTTGTTTAATATGGTGCAGCCTGATATAGCAGCTTTTGGAGAGAAGGATTTTCAGCAGCTGGTTTTAATACGAACTCTGGTTCAAGACCTGAATATTCCAGTAGAAATTTTTGCGGTTGCAACAGAAAGAGAGCCTGATGGTTTGGCAATGAGTTCACGAAATGGTTATTTATCAGCGAGTGAACGTTTAATCGCACCTAAACTTTATCAGGCTTTGTGCAAAGCACGTGAAACTGTTTTACATGAAAACCAAGATTTGCGAGTTGTTGAACTTCAACAACTAAATTATTTGGAAGCATTAGGTTTTAAAGTTGATTACTTTTCAATTTGTAGTAGTGATAGTCTTCAACCGGCTACAGGCAATGATAATGCATTAGTTATATTGGTTGCAGCAAAACTGGGTAAACCTCGTTTAATTGATAATGTTCGTTTTTGCAGATAAGGTCGCTTCTATTAAATCAAGCTATATATTAAATATTATGAAAATTTCCCTGTTTTTCTTAATGTTGATAGTGAGTTTTTCTTCACTGTCATCGCCTTCCAATAGTCCAAAAGAAATTATTCAATCTGTAGCTGAATTAAAGGCCATAAATGGAAAGTTGTTAGGCATGGATGATGAGGCTGATATTAACCCTTTATTGGAAAAACGGAGTGATGTTTTAGTTAAGTTGTTACAACAACTAAAATCGACAACTGCTACCCAATTGCCGGGTACTGCCATCAGTAAGAATATGGCTTTTTTGGAATCACGGATTAAAGTGAATACTGAAAGAGGAAACCAGCTGGCAGCTCAACGTGATTTAGTAAAGCTGGAAGGGTATAAAGCTAATCGGGCTATTCGAGTTTATCTTGTCTATTTAATAGAATCATCAAATAATTATCAAAGTATTGAGTCCATCGTCGATAAATCCCAAAAATTATTGGATAAGAGTCTGGCGGTAGAAAAAAAACTGGTGTTACCGGAGGATGCTCTGGAAGGCGACGTATTTCTTGAATTGAAAAAGAATCATCAACAGTTTACGGTAACCAACAATAGCTATCAGGATATTTTGAACTTTGTAATCAGTAATCCAAGAAAAATTGCTTCGGTACATTGGTTTCAAGAGTTTTCTTTATTATCAGCTATTTCATATGTGAATCATTTTGATTTTGTACAATCTATCAATTATAAAATAGCCCCGTTTAAAATTGATGTCGGGGGAGTGGTCCTTTCATTGGCAATAATTTTTTCAGTTTATTTCAGTTATCCATTTGTTTTTAAATTTACCAAATGGTGTGCGGAAAAATATATTATTGATAAGGAGGTTGAATATCATGAGTTGATTTATCTTGAAATTAGAAAGCCTTTACGTGCATTACTGATTGTTTTTGGAATTAATTTAGGTACTTATGCTTTCTTTTACAAAACTGATTTTCGAACATCGATAGAAAGTTTTTCTTTTGTTATTTATAGTTTTATTTTTACCTGGCTGTTTTTTAGAATTGTTGATAGTTTAATTTTAATTCAGGTTCAAAAGTTGTCCAGTTCTAATAAAGAACTTAGAAAGGAGTTGTTTAACCTTGGGGTGCAATCATTAAAAGCACTTATTGTGGTTATCGTATTAACTTTTGGATTAAGTCATTTTGGTATTAGCCTTACTGCAATAATGTCAACACTTGGTGTGGGTGGTTTGGCTTTCGCATTGGCAGCAAAAGATACCCTATCTAACTTATTTGGTGGTATTACCATACTGTTTGACAATGTTTTCAGGATGGGCGATTGGGTGAAGGTGGGGGATGTCGAAGGCACAGTAGCAGAGATTGGTTTGCGTAGTACAACCATACGTACTTTTGATAATGCCTTGATTACCATACCTAACTCATTGGTTTCAGTGTCTAGCGTCAGAAACTGGAATCGTCGCGCGGTAGGTCGACGTATAAAAATGTATGTTGGTGTAACCTATGAAAGTGATATGGATGATATACGGCAGGCGATAGTCGATATTAGAGAAATGCTTAAAACACACCCGAATATAGCCAATCCAGAGCAAAAACACAGTAGTAAAAAACGGAGTTTTAAGTTTGCTTCACAAGCTGATACTCACGGAATTAAATCAACTCAGCTGGTTTTTATGGATCGGTATAATGATTTTTCCATTGATATCCTTATTTATTGTTTTGCGAGAACCGTAGATTGGGCCGAATGGCTGGCTGTAAAAGAAGACGTTTTGTTTAAGATAGCAGAGATTTTAAAGACTAATAATCTTGAGTTTGCTTACCCGACTCAAGTGAGGATATATAGGCCGGAAAGTAATAGTAAAATGATTGCAGAGCTTCCAATGGAGCAATTATAAGATTTCATGATTTTGAAAGGAAGCTGATTTTCGGTATAATACCCTGCTCATAAAGTTTTAAAAATAGTTAATATGCAAACAACGATGCTTAAAGCAAAGTTACACAGAGCCACTGTAACCCATTCTGAATTGGGTTATGAAGGGTCATGTGCTATCGATGGCAAGTTTCTTGATCTTTCCGGTATCAGGGAATATGAGCAAATTCAAATATATAATATTAATACGGGCGGACGTTTTACAACTTATGCAATTCGCGCAGAGGAAGGTTCAGGTGTATTCTCTGTCAATGGTGCTGCAGCAAGACTAGCCTGTCAGGGTGATTTGATTATCGTTTGTGCCTTTGCAACGTATGATGAAAAGGAGTTAAAAAACTACAAGCCAACATTGGTTTATTTTAATGATAAAAATGAAATAACCCATTCCAGTCATTCTATTCCTGTTCAAGCGGCATAGTTCTCAGCTTAATATTTTTGCAAGCAACAAGATAAGCGTTTTAAAAAGGTTCTCAACCAAATCTTCAGTTGTATAAAGCATTCAATCCGTTATTTAGCCGTATGGCTTGAGAACGGGCAGGGGGTTGTCTCAAACTTCCGAAACATCTATTTTGTTGTTTTTTTCAGTCAAGGTGATGGTTTGCTCAATGGCAGATAATGGCTTTTGAATACCTATTTTTTTCTTAGTATTGATTAATAGGGGAGATTTGATGGAGCCTTTGATAGTTGGCTGGCTTGATGGATCAGAACTATCTTCTCTATGTAGTATCAACAGTATTAATAAATCATCTTCGGATTGAATTTTCAGCGTGTTTTTTTCCTCATCGGATAAAACAAAATGATAATTAATATTAAAGTGAGACGGGTGGGCAACAGAGAATGCAATATCGTCATTAACCACAGATTGTAGTAAAAATACAATTTCACTGCCTTCCTGATTCAATAATTGAAATTGGGTCTGGTTTTCAAACCCGGGGATGCCATTAGGAAAGTTAATAATTGTGTTTGGGGTGGGTTGCTGTTTATCAAAAGCTTTAGATTCAATTTCCATATGATTTTGTTTTAATGTTGAGTAAGTGTCTAATATTCAATATATATCATAACTAAATATTTGCAAGTAAGTGAGTAGGATAATGAATGTAGTGTGTTTTCCACAAAACTGCGTAACGAATAAATTTCATTCCATCAGCCTTTCATCAAACAAATAATAACCTATTGTTTTAACTAGGTTTATTATCTTATTTTTTATGATGTTTCAACTCCTAGCGCTCCAACAACTTTGGTTTGATGAACCTAGAAAAGTCAGTTGACCGTTAGGTTTGTACGTAACTTGTTGTATATTAATTGTATCCAAAGATTTTACCTGTCCCCGTTTAGTGAGATGAAACCGCTTCACGATTTTGTGAAGAAATCTGAACGAAAAATTCTGCAGAATAGCGCTTGATAAGGACTATGGCCATTATCTGCGAGTGATTATTTGTCTTTTCTGTCCAGATTTCCCACAAAATTCATGTCCAACTGATTTTACAAGGTTATGACAGGATGAACCTAGAAAAATCAGTTGGATCACGGATTCTAGCACAAGCTCTTGATTCCTCAGCACTTCACAGATAATTGCTCCTGCATGATCTGCATTCAGTACATCCTTGTACTTCAAAAAAATACCCGCTTAA
>JAKIUK010000022.1 GCA_021647585.1 Methylococcaceae bacterium | reverse complement strand
AATCTTTAAGATTCATGATGGCTTTCATTCCTACATCATGAACAGATTCGATGGTTTTGTCAGTTTAGACTCATTCCATATTGGAATACGAGACGGTTTTCAGACTCATTTCATATTGGAGAAGGCTACCATTTGAGTTTGACTTATTAAAAGCAAAAAATCTAGTTATAATCACTCAATACCTATTCATTTTATTGCCCCATATTTCATAGAGAGGTCTGCTACATGTCAACGCATATAGAAACTAATATACCCGACCAGCTTTGGAAGCAAGCACAAAATATGGTCGAGCAAGATTGGGTTAACAATATGGATTCATTAATTACTGAATCTATGCGCCGTTATATAGAATCTCATCAGCAAACAACAAGCGAAACATTTATTCGTGAAGATGTTAACTGGGGACTACATGGTGACGACTAACGTTGTAGTCATTGCCGATGCGGGCCCACTTATTCATTTAGATGAATTAGGCAGCCTTAATATATTGGCAGATTTTGGAAATATTATTGTACCTAATGCTGTTTGGTGTGAAGTAGAGCATCATCGACCTCAAGCCTTGAAACATCAAGGGGTTAATCTAATTCGTAAAAATGTTATAAACATCTCTACCCAAGTTAATGCCCTAATGCCGCTATATACTTTGCATTTGGGAGAGCAAGAAGCGTTACATTTATGTATGGAATATAGTGACAGTATGTTGTTAACTGATGATACAGCTGCAAGACTTGCCTCAAAAAATATTGGTATAACAGCACACGGTACATTAGGCGTTTTAGTTAGGGCTATTCGTCGTAAGTCTCGATCAAAAGCAGAAGTGTTGGCATTACTTCGAGCTATTCCTGTAGAAACAACATTACATATCCGTGCTTCATTATTAGTTGAAGTGATAAAAGATGTGGATACTGCATTTTAAAATTAACTGGAGAACAGTTCAGATAATTTAGTTGCTACTTCTTAAATTTTTCGCGCATTTCAACTGGCTGAAGTACTTCAACATTATCGCTAAATCCTTGCAACCACCATTTTATATCTAATGTTTCATTAGTGGTTGCTTCAAGAAGAACACGCCCATCATCTTGCAAGGTGATCTTCTGATCATAACTTAAAGATATTAGGAATACTAAGTGGTAAAAGAAGAAAAATGGTTGAGTAGCAAGGAGGTTAAAAAAATTTTAAAGGTTTCAGATTGTGAACTTTCCCACTTGAGAAATGATGGGAAATTAGTTTTTATGAAGAAGGGAAATGCTTTTCTGTATTCTCTTTTGTACATAGAGAGTTTAAAGCTTAATAAAAAAACTTAGTGAATAATATTTCTAAGCAGGCTTTGATTGATTTTCCAATGGGTTGTTTCAACCCACCAGCTTTTAGCTAGTGGGTGTTAAGTGGTTGGGATGCGCTCTAATGTATGGTTTTTTGGACAGATGTACTGGTGATGGTTTTAAGAACAGCCCAACTGGCGGGTCGCCCTGGGGACGCCACTTATTTTATTATAAGTAACAATGGTTTAGAAAGGATTTTAAACTAAGCAACTGTGTGCTAAACAAGGTGACTACTGTAATAACTACAGTAGTCTTGTTTTTTTCTCAATTTATGAGGAAGCACAAATGCTAAATTTTCACATCCGTAAAGTTACACTCAAAAGTGGCGATATTCGCTATCGCACAGTCATTACCCGTTCGGGCAAAGCAATAAAAACCAAAACATTTAGAAGAAAATCTGATGCTCGTATATACGGCAATCGATTAGTTATCGAGTTTCAAGAGCATGAAGCAAAAGGTGTTACACCTTGTACTGTTGGATTTTACCGTCTAGCTGATGAATATATGCATTGGTGGACTGGAAAAGACCACGATAGATCAAGACTAGTAAATTGGTGGACAAATCAACTGGGTAATATTTTGTTGACTGACATCACATTAGAACTCATTCGAGAAAAACTTAAACCTAAAAAATCCCTAGCACCTGCAACCTATAATAAACACTTAGTTGTTATTTCTTCAATCTTAAATTTTGCTACACTTCAGCAAGAGGATGAAGACATAACTGAACATTATATTGATGAAAACCCTTGTAAACGAGTTCGTCGGCTTGTAGTGAATAATAAGCGTGTGCGCTATTTGTCGGATGATGAAAAGACACGATTATTGAAGGAAGTTAAAATTATTGGTGGTAAATTATTTCTGGCAATGATTATGGCGCTTACAACTGGTATGCGGAAAAGTGAGTTAATGAATCTTCGGTGGTCAGATATTGATTTTGATCGAGGGTTAGCAATGCTTGAAAAAACAAAAAATGGTTCAAGACGACATACTCCAATACCTGATATTGTCATGGAAAAATTAATAGAAGTGCGTGAGGTTGGGAATGGATTGGTTTTTCCAGCACCGCACAATGGAGATATTCCAGTTAGTTATACAAGGCAATGGAAAGCAGTTTTAAAAAATGCAAATATCACTGACTTTCGTTGGCATGATATGCGCCACGACACTGCAAGTACATTAGCGAGGGATGGTAAAACATTGAAAGAGATTGCTGAAATACTTGGGCATAAAAGTCTTGCCAGTACTGACAGATATACCCATTTATGTACAGAGCATAAAAGTCGTATTTTGAATGAAACAATGAACAAAAGTATTTCCGGAGTGGGTAATGGATAGATCTAGGGCGGTAGAAAATCTAAATAAGGCTAAGGAATGGTTTGACATAGAACATTACAAAGAAATAAACAATTTTGATTTAAATGATTGGTATATGCATTTATCACGTCGTTATTGGATGCTGAAAATATTAAAACACACTGATTTTGATATTAAAAAAATCCAGAATTATAACGAATGCGATGATTTAATATTAAATCAACAAAAGAAGTTTCTTGGATATGCTGAATTGATAAAAAAATCTCCTATTATTAAGATTGCTTCAAATAATTATTCTCATGTATTTAAAAGCGAGCCGGTAAGATATTTTTCTATATTAGATATGGAGTATTGGATAAATGACGGTTGGTTTGAAGACGCTTGTAGGTGTCTAGATAATAAAATTGAAGATACAGAAAGTGATGAGGAATTTGATTTTCTAGTTAAGCCAGTAAACGAACATTTAAAAGATATTTTTAAAGGTAAGGAATACACAGAGCAAGAACAAGAGCAGGAAAAGCAGGATCAAGAGCAGCAGGTATATTTTAATGACGCCCAGGAGCATGCATATCTTAGTATTGACCTGAACACCCCGGATAAAATTCTTCGTGAAAAATTTAAGTTATGGCTAAAAAATCATAGAAGAGTTGAATCTAATAAGCTGAAGCTGAAAAACTTCGGTGAGAGCATCTTAAGAGATTGGTGTGATAAAACAATTTTGCCATTTCTTGATCTTAAGTTAATCAGTGAGGTTGAAGGTCAGAGCTTAACATTAATGCAATGCGCAGAAATGTTGGATATTGAGGATTACAAAACGATCAATAAGAATGCAAAATTTTTAATGAGTATGACTGGGTTGAATGCTATTCGCAATCAATTGCATCAGGCGGAGTGATTTATCTATCTAAACTTGTAATCTGACTACTAAGGTAAGTTGGAATGCATGCAGAGATATAAACCAATCATTTAAAACCTGAGTTCTCGAAAGAGGGCTCAGGTTTTTTTTTGCCTTTTATCTAAGGTGCTTAAGTTACTAACATTTTTAGTCTAATTTATCAAGGAACTGTTTTTGTCATTTTTGCTTCGTTTAGTAAAAAATTTAAGTTTCTATAATAGTACCTCTGACTACAGCACAGGTGGGAAATGCTAAAAGAACTAAAGGAATTTATGTCTAAAGCTGAATTTGCAAAATCTGAGAGTAACCCTCTCACGGAAGCTGAGTTCAACTACCTTTTTAAAAACCGAGAAAGAAATGGGTTTTCTGAAGCGTTTTTAAAACTGAATAAACGTAAATTTTGCATACATGTCCCGACCTTTATCAAATGTTTGTCAGAAAGATTAGGTAAGTAATATTGAGTTTCATCCAAATGATATCGAATTGCCACCAACTTGGAGGTTGGGCACAGTTGGCGAGATCGCATTATTAATGCCGATGATAAGCAGGTTTCAAAAGGCTTAAGTGCAGAAACTACAGAGAATTAAAATAAAGGAAGTGAAAATGTAGAAAAAAGTGAGCAAGGGTTGATGTTTTTAATTGAACGGGCAGCCAGTATGAAAAGGTGAAGGCCTGGTGTTTGAGCACCAGACCTTCTTTTACAAGCATGAGCGGCATGAATTAGCACAAACATACTTTAATGCAACCCTATATTCAGGGTTTTTGATAAGTTTGTCAATATCTGCATGCTGCTCTTTTTTACGAGAGAACAAAACTATGAATAACGATTTTGAATACCTAGATTCTTTAAATGATGGCGAATATGTTTATACCCTGTTCAATGCACCAGCTTATTCAAGGAGCTACCCTTTTAAGAATTGTGGGTACTGCCATTGTGAAATTGATGCATCTGAATCAGTATTTGCTCTAGAGGCTGATAGAGAGCTATATAACGAAATAGTTACCGTAAAATCTTCAGTTTTTTTCATCTGCAATACCTGTATGTCTACAGGGGTTGCTCTTGAAGAATGTATGGCAATGATTGATGTTAAATCTAGAAAACCAGAGGTGGTTATATGAACAGAAAAGAAAAACCATTCTTTTATCCATCTTATGAAAAGGCGGTTGAAGAAGCTGAAAAGTCTAAGGATAACTTCTTAAATCAAAATGAGGATTTCTTTGTTTTAGACAAACATTGTGGTCTTAAAGGCAGAGACTTAGATATCCATAGAATGACTATACAAGTTATTGCTTACAAAGGAAAATTGTTTTTATCCACCGTAGGCGAACGTGGGTATTATACTATTCTTAAAATTGCAAAAAATGCATTAATTGAAATGCATGATAATCTACAAACTTCTGATTTTATTGATGTTTTGGACTTTTTAAGACCTATTTTATTAAAGTTCGCGATTACGAATTTAGTTCACTCCCTTTTGTTTGCAAAACACCCTGATATGTCATCTTTTGTTTATTTTAATGATTCCGGTCGGTTTGTCATTGAATACAAAAAAGAAACTTTTTATATAAAAGCATTTAGAGCAAAACAAAAATTTTCATATATAGAGCTTAAAGCCCAAGAAAAATTTATGGCACAGGGTACGTGCGATGGCTTGTTTTCGTATGGTTGTTAACTAATAGTACAACATAAAGTGTGCAATTTAAGGCTGTTAGTTTTTGCTAGCAGCCTTTTTATTTTTTTTATAGGAACCAAAATATATGGCGAAAAAAACGAAGCACTTGCCGCAGAATATAGGCAGTGTATCACTAATGGATAAAATCAACCTTACTACCGTCAATGGTAGAGAGTTGATTTTTACACGTGTAAGTTTTGGTAAGGAACCATTGCAAACAGGATGGCAAAAGAAAGAGAATGGACTTGATTACTCTCGTGTTTTATGGGAAGTCTGTAAAGATACTAATACATACACTGGTCCTGGTTTAGTACATGGGTTATCAGGAACAATGGCATTCGATATTGATGATCTGGAAAAAACTATTGAGTATTTCAAAAATCGATTTGGCGATAATGGTGAAACTCTTGAAAATATCCTTAACACCGGGTTTCATATTAAATCGCCAAGCAGTAATCGAGACAAAGTATTGTTCATGGTGTCTGACGAACAACTGCAAAGATTTAATGCTATTAAAAAGAATCATGTGGTGAAGCACTCCGAGAATGGTAGTGTGATTTTTGAGTTACGTGGGGCAGGTGGAATGGACGTGTTTCCACCTGCTCAGTACCTTAAAATAGACTATGAAACAGAGACGGATATTTTTTACAAAAAAACTGGTGATTACTACTTTGAAGGTGACAGTGTTGTCCCTATGTTGCCTGAGATATTAGCTGATTTGAAAGTAGAGCTGTTGAGTAAAGGACAACAAAACAAAGCGACTGAACAGGTTAAGAAGCAATCTTTATCTGCTACTACCGCTAATTCTTTTCCAGCCGTTATTAAGGAACAGGAAGCTGTTCATCTAATACGTAATGATGGCACACAGTCAATTGTTTATGTGTTTAACTTGACGTACCCTATGGATAAAACATTAGGTCTGTGTAGATACACTCTGCAGAGTGATAAAAAATGGCTAAGTCCGAACTCTATCTCTGGAGTTGCAGGTGTTATTTTAAACCAAAGTACTAAGAATCCTTGGGATGTCGGTTTTAGCAACCATGCGCATGATGGTCAGTTATACTTAGAACAACATGACGCGTATGATATCGCCGCTACATATACTTATCCTGACCTTAGTTTGGATGAAGCAAAAAAGGAATTTGCTAAGCAGCAAAGTAAGCTGTTGAAGGCAATTGATACTGCTACTGGTAACGCTTTAAATATCACCGTTGATGAATTCAACAAGCAGGTATTGAGTAAAAAACAAAATTCATCTAAACCTGCGGCCAAAAAGTTTACTCCAATAATGCCAATATCGGGTGCTGAACTAGAGCAAATGGAATTACCCCCCATCCATTTCATTGTTCCTGGACTTATTCCAGCAGGGCGTACTTTATTAGTAGCTGATCCTAAAAAAGGCAAGTCTTGGTTTGTCTTATATTTAATCATATTAATTGCAACTGGGTTCCCTATATTAGGAAGAAAAGTAACACCAAAGAAAACGATATATTTTCCATTGGAAGATAATAATGGTCGTATCAATTCTCGTGCTGGTGATATCTACAGGCAATTTAATATCCCTCAAGAAGCTAAAAATAACTGGGTATATAATCTAACCTTAGATCGGATTGGAGATGGCCTGGAAGAAGCTATATTAGATTACATGTCAAGAAAACCAGACACTGAATTTATGGTTATAGATGTGCTTGGAAAAATACGTCCAGTAAAGGAATCTCAGGGCATTTATAAAGCTGACTATGCCATCGGTGATGTGCTTAAAACGATTACGGATGCATATCCAAAACTTGCCATTTTAGTGGTTCACCACTCCAACAAAGGTGATAAAGTTGATGTCGTTGGTATAGTATCCGGCTCTCATGGCTTAGCAGGTGGTTTCGATAATATCTTTGGTATAATTGGTGATAATTTGCTCGTAAATGGTCGGGATCTCGAGTCCCAGGATGAAATAGAACTGGTTAAAAATACCGACGGTCAATACACCATGGCAGCACCTGATATTACTGATGGGATGAGTGGTACACGTAAGACTGTTTATGATTTTATTGAAAATAATTCTAGTAATAATACATTAGTCTCACCTAAACAAATTATAAATGGTACTGGATTATCTAGCGATGACGTCAATCAGCAGCTTAGGAAAATGCTTAATACGGGGCTTATTACAAAACCACAACGGGGACAATATAAGGTGTAGGTTGTGATATTTATTAGCAGAACTTAGGTTGGTAAAAAACAAGTTCTACTGATTAACAGATAAGGGGCGTATAAATGTAATTCATATAGCGGTCCTTATCGCAATCCTTATCAGCACTGATGATTGTAATTCTTATCACAGTCCTTATCTTTCGTATCAGTGACTGACCATTAGTGCGATTTTAGTCTGCTTAATGGTATTCATTTGCCAGTATTTTCGTACTGCTTGGTGCTTTTTCTGCAAATGTGATCAAACGTATACATCCCGATAATAATGATAAGAATGATAATAATCGCAGTAAACTTATCTTTCGTATCGTTATTATCAGGTGTGTACATCATCGACAGAAATCAAAAATCCTGTCGATTCCTTCGATTTTTTTACCCTAAGTTCTGCTAAAAAATCATCATCCACCACAGAATACTCATGACAATAGCAATGTTATTATAAAAAATAAATATTATTTTAATAATAATTTTTGATAACTGTATGGTCGTAATCGACTTACTATGACTCGCTTATTACACCGCTGTCTAAGCTGCAATGCAGTTCTGGTTTACCTGGTCAATCAACTTAATTACCTTCATTGCTGCTGCATCATCAAATACCCCCAGCAAACCTTGATCATGAACATTGGTGAAAGGTGCTTCAAACAGCATTTTCTTATCTATAGTACCGTTGGTGGTCAAATAGCTAATGATATTATTGATGAACGTCATCTGGTCTGCACGTAAATTTCCTGCCTGAATAAAGTCAGCAAACGCAGCTTGGGCAGCTTGTATCTCTAATCCAACAATACTGCGAATAAACTCACCTAACGGTTTATCCCCGTAATTTTCAACATAGTCTTGTTTAGTACCTATTGTCTTACCATCGAACAGTATCACCTCTAAGGCATTAATCTCAGCCTCTGTGATCGGTTTATTGGTCTTGAGTTTCTGTATCACCAGATGGTCATTATGAGTGCGAATATAGGATTCAACTCTATCCTTGTAGCTTTGCAGGTTGCTGTAGGAAGGAATTAAATCATGTTCAGCAATACCTCCATGATCTAAATCATCTTCAAAGGTAGTGATGACATTTTCTTGCTTATCTTTATCCAGATACTTAATCAAATCCCGCAATGATAAGCGTACATTATCCAGCCGGTTAATATTGATAGACTGCCAGAACGGTTCTGTTTGGAGTTCATTCAACAAAGGGACTTGGTGTGCGACAGCAGGAATATTCTGCTTCTTCAGTAACTCTTTAGCTGTGCCGCTGATCTTATTAATATAGCGGTCGGTACTATATGCAGCAGTTAATAAAGCAAGCTGATAATTTAAGATTAATATGTCAAAGCGTCTAGCCAGTTCATCATCTTCTTTGCTCGGCAACACCAACTTTGATAACTGGGTATTGATTTCCAGCATATCGCTTTTAGATACATTGATCCATCGTGCTTTATCGCTATACTCAACCACTGCCCGCATTTCTGCTTTCACCACAAAACGGTCTGTATCCAGTCCAACAATTAACTGATGAAGCTCATCAACATAGGATTCAGCAAGTGTACGCTGATCATCAGTGCTGTCTGCTTTCTCACGTATTAACAATGCCACTTCTAATTTTGCTTCAAACACCTGTTGCGTTAAGCTTTTAATGGCATTACCTTCAATCCCATCAGGATTGACATCAAAGAACTCAAAGTTTTGACAGTAATCAAAAATAGCGAAGTCTTTTTTATTTTCACCCACACCAAACAAATCAGGACATAAGCGTGTCCCTCTGCCAATCATCTGCCAGAACTTAGTCGCTGATTTAACCTGTTTAAAGAAAACCAGATTAACCACTCTCGGTGCATCTACACCTGTATCCATCATATCGACTGATACCGCTATTTGTGGATCATGTTCTTCATGTTTGTCGGTAAAAATATTAAGTAAATCTTGTGCTTTACTCTCGTAATTATCAATGACTCGTAGAAACTTACCGGCATATTCTGGATAATTCTTATTAAACCGCTGTTCTATAAAAATTGCATGATCATGGTTCTTGGCAAAAATAATAGTTTTTCCTAACTTATCTCCCCCCTGGACTTTAATACCATTAGTCATTAAATGATCCAGCACTTTGTCAACGGTATCAGTATTAAACAACCATTTATTTAATGCAGAGCTGGAGATTTCATCGGGTGCTTCATCTTGAGTGGGATCACCAAATTTCTTTTCGTATTCTTCTTTCTCAGCATCCGATAATTCATTGTACTTAATTCCTTCACGAACAAACTTCAGCGGTATAGACATGGCTTTAGGCGGCACTAGATAACCTTCTGCTACTGCTTTATCTAATTCATAAGCAAAGGTGGGATTATCATCTTCTATACCAAATAAACCATAGGTATTATGATCCACTTCTGTTTTAGGTGTTGCAGTTAGACCAACTAGCATAGAATCAAAGTAATCAAATATTGCTTTATACTTTTGATAAACCGAACGGTGTGCTTCATCAATGATAATCAGGTCAAAATGACCGATTCCGTAAAACCGTTGCTCATCTGCCAGCATCCCATCAATTCGATTCATAATGGTGGGATAGGTTGAAAATACTAATCGTGAACCGCTATCTTCACGTTCTTTGGTTAGGTCAATAGCTGATAAATTAGGTAGATGCTCGTTAAAGGCATTTTTTGCCTGAGTAACTAAAGCATTACGATCAGCTAAAAATAATACCCGTTTAGCCCAGTTACACTTGGTCAACATATCGACAATCGCTGAAGCAGTCCGTGTTTTACCACTTCCGGTTGCCATGACTAATAAACTTTGTCGTGCTCTACCGCGTAATTCACCTTGCTGGTTTAAACTAACACTGTTTTCAGCCACACGCGCAATCGCTTCTAATTGATAAGCACGTCCAGCGATATCTTTATTAACCTTAAACTCACGTAAATCAGTTCTGCTGGTTCTTCTGTCAATCAACAACTGTAACTCATCTTTGGTGTAAAAACCCTGTACATCGCGCTCAGGTGAGAATAAATCATCCCATAGATAGGTTTCAAATCCATTGCTGTAGAAGATAATAGGACGTTGACCATGCATAGCCTGAAGACAATCTGCATAGAGTTCTGCTTGATGCTTACCTTTTTTGGGATTAGTCATGGTTTTCTTTGCTTCAACCACAGCTAAAGGTAAATTGTTATCTCCCCATAAAACATAATCAACATAGCCAATACCACTAGGATTCGTACTGTGTGGCATACCGGTCACTTCATATTCAAGCTCGCGACCTTCACGTAAATTATCCCAACCGCATTCCTTTAGCGATAAATCTATATAACGTCGTCGAGTTTCTGCTTCTGAGACTAATAGCGGTATTGCTGTGGTTTCATCAACCGTCTTTTCGCGTTCTGCTTTACGTGCTGCTATTTCAACTTGCTGTTGTTCAAGCTGTGCCTTTAACTCACTGTTTGCTTGTGCCTGTTGTTTTAGTGCTTGTTCGGTGTCACGGAATGTCTGATTCTTTTGCTCGAGTTCAGCAATTAAATCCTGTAACTGCAGCTTGTCTTGTTTTTGTTGCGTGTCGCCTGTGGATGAAATGGAGGTAGGGATTAATGCTTCATCAAATACTTGTGTCTCTGGTGTCTTCTTTCCGTAATAGATAGCAAGAAAGCGAAGGAACCGAAACAGATATTTTAATGAGGCTAAGGCATCTTGTTCATTGATCTTGTTACCGTGTGCAGCAGCATTGCCTGTTTTACGGATTAGATTCAGTTCAGCAAACAAGGTGCTGTTAAACAAAGAGCGAAATTCATGCTCATGCATTAAAGTGCTTAGATCAGCTCGCCAAGGCCTGGTTAATTTAGCATCATGATCATACAACCAGTTCACTGCATTCTCAAAGGTGCTACGACAAAATACAGCGGTTGATGTAGGGGAAATAAAGGTTAACTTCTCCGCTTCTACTGCATCGGCATATAGATTGGGAAAATCCGTTTTAATAAAGTTAAAATTACTCATGTTAAGTGTCTTTGAGGATCCATACGTGAATGTAGAATGCGGATTACAACAAATTCATGATCAGTTTCTCGGAAATAAACAGTATGCTTTTTTATACAATAAGCGTACAGATTATGTTCTATATCATCACGCTTTTTGCCAATATTGCCTACAGTGCTTAAAGTGTTGAATGATTTCTTAATCAAATCAAGATACACTTTTTTCTGTACTACACCCCATTCTTGGAGTGTATATGCTGCAATACGCTTTAAGTCAGTTTTTGCCGAGCTTGATAAACGTAACGGTTTATAGTTGGTCAAAGAAGTGATCCAGTTCTTCTTCTGAATTAAATACGTGGGAGTCACCACGATTGATTGCAGTATCACCTTCGGCAATGGCTTCACGTAAATACTTCAATTTGATAGCTCGTTCTTCAGTGGTGCGCTTGAGTAATCTGACCGCTTCACGTACGACTTCACTGGCATTGTTATAGTCACCCGATTCAGCACATTCTCGGATAAAGATTTCTAATTGGGGTGTTAAGCTAAGGTTCATAGCAATTACCTCACCTATTTACTTGTTTTTTAGATCGGTATACAAATACTAAGCGCGAAAATATATAATGTCAAACATTGTTACCGTTAATTGTTATGGTCAGCTTTTCATCTATCTCTGCGTGAACTATAGATGGAAACTGACAAAACAAGATGAAGCTATATCCTGTTTTCATACAAATCAGCAATGGGAAAGCACAGGTCATAATCATTCCATTGGAGATCACCTTCATCAATCTCAAATTTAGCAAATTCTTCTGGTACTAAATATTTTCTAATCAATGGATTGAGTGATTGTGATAAAAAAGGTTGAAAATCCACAACCTGACTGGATTGGTCATTAAAAACCAATTGTAGTTTATAGTCATCCAATTGCTTTGCTTGTTCAATACTAATGACTTGGTTGTCGGCAATCATTTGATTCACCTCTCCACATTTTCACAAGCGATTTGTTTATGTAACACAAAATAATCAATCCACTTTTGCACTATATCATCCGCATGAGTTTCGATAAAATACTTAAAATCCTTTAAGCTGTTTGCTGTTAATGGTTTTTTACCTTTAACTGATTTAATCTGTATACCAATCACTTTACCATCCTCAATAATAATCTCAGCTTTAGACTCAGCACCTTGATGTTTACCATGCACATGAATAGGTTCATGCTCATTGCTGTAAAACATAATGATGATTCCGAGATAAGTATAAAGTTTAGGCATAGTCTGATTGATGATTAAGCGGTTAATTCACCTTTAAAAGCACGTTGTAGCAGACTATTAAATAAATCTTCAGATTTTTGTAGACTTGCCTGTGCTTGTTGTTTTTGTGTTTCTATTGCTTGTATGCGTTCTGCGAATTGGTTTTGTAGAGCGATAGGTGGAAGAAGTAATACTATGTTTACTATCCTCTTTAATCCTAAATCTTTATTCGCTATGCCTTTAGTCAGCAACTGAGACTGATGATAGCAATAATGTGAATTTAAAGCTGCTTCCAGATATTTAGCACTAATTAAATCAGCTTTAGGTCGTAGTGCTGCGATGTGTACCCATATACAAAACTTCCAGTCAAAATCAACAACTTTAGCATAACCAGTAGTTCCACCTTTTGTAAGTAATACATCACCTTTACGAGGTGAGAATCTTTTGGTTAATGTTTCATACATTTCAGTAGAAACAAACTTTAGTTCATTCAGAATTAGAATAAAAGGTCTTATATTTCGAGTTGATAATATAGGAATCCCTTCGTCTGAATATTTTGGAGAAACATGAGGTCCATCCTTTATTTCTGATATAACTTTACCTATCGTAGTAACCTTAAAACTATTATGGTTGTGTTTTATATCACCAAACATATCCAAAAACAAAGACTGACTCAGCGCAGTGTATTTTTCAATCAGTTGTTGGTCTTTTTGTCTTAGCTTGTCTGCTGCATCTAGAATTGCTGCTATTTTTTGTTGTTCTGGTAGAGGTGGGAGTGGGATTTTTATTTTCTCAAGTGTTCCATTGTTGATAATAGGAACAACAGCATTATTTGAGAAATGTTGAATAAGATTTTTATTGTATCTAAACCAATAATATAAATAATTAACATCTGTATTTTTGTTAGGCTTGATTCCTGTTATCTGTTGATTTGAAGAACATTCTTGAGTTGTGATGCCCAGCTTCCCGATGTCACCTATACAAGCAATCAAAAGAGTTCCTGCTGGAAATTGCACTGCTTTTTTATCTATAAATGAGTGTTGGGTTAAGCTCCTATTAGACTGGCTTAAACACTTATCTTTGTCTAGATCGCCAGGTGTATACCACTGAACATCTCCATTAAAATATTTAGTCTCTTTCGTAGGAGGTGTTTTACCTGTCTTTATAAACTCAGAGATTTCTTTAAGTGATGATGCTTGCATTAAACTAGTAACTCCTTCAATAACTGCAACGCTTGAGTCCGTTCAACATCCAACCGCTCAATATCCGCAATAATCTCAGCAGGTGCAGAATATTCCACTTCTTCATAAATAATTTCTTTATAACGATTAATACTCAAATCCCAGTCGTTACTTTCAATTTCATCCAGTGGTACTAGAAAGCTTTGTTCAGTGCGTTGTCTGTCTTGTTCTTGGTCACGTTGGTTAAAACGGATAACAATATCAGGTATATTGTTTTTTTCGTGATAATCTGGGGCTATCGTGCGTTTAGCCGCTCCTGCGCTTCCTGCGCCTGCGGCACTTGTGCCTCCATGCACATCGTCATCAAATTCGCCAACAAGCAGCTGACGCTTATCGTCGAGACTATAACCATCTGCCTGCATATCATAAAACCAGACATTATCTGTTCCACCGCTATTAGTTTTGGTGAAAACCAGAATAGCCGTACTGACTCCAGCATACGGTTTAAACACACCACTGGGCATAGAGATAACCGCATCCAGTTTATGTTTACTGAGCAATGTTTCTCTGAGTTGTTTATGTGCTTTAGATGAACCAAACAACACGCCATCAGGAATAATCACCGCACAACGTCCACCAATCTTTAGCATACGCAACATTAAGCCCAGAAACAGCAATTCAGTCTTCTTGGTTTTAACGGTTTTCAGTAAGGAACTTTCTACACTGTCATAATCCAAAGAACCTTTAAACGGTGGATTGGCAAGGATCAGACTATATTGATCACGTATCTCTGCATTAGCTTCACTTAAAGCATCTCGTCCAATCAGTTGCGGGCTATCAATACCATGCAATTGCAAGTTCATTGCTCCAATACGCAACATGGTGCTGTCGAACTCTATGCCGGTAAACATGGCATTATTGTAATGCGTTCTAAAGTCTTGTTCATGAAACCAGTCTGGATGATTCTCGTGTATATATTCACCGGTAGCAACGAGAAAACCAGCACTACCGCAAGCAGGATCACATAGCGTATCTTCCTTATTCGGTTGCATGATTTCCACCATCATTTTAATAATGTGGCGTGGTGTTCTAAATTGTCCGTTAGTCCCCGCAGTAGCAATTTTAGACAGCAGATATTCATACAGATCACCTTTAGTATCCCGATCATCCATTTGAATCTTGTCGATCATCTGCACCACTTGATCTAACAATTTAGGTGTCGGGATCATAAAGGTAGCACCTTTCATGAACGTAGCAAATACACCGGCACTACTACCAAGCTGTTTCATATGCTCAAAGGTAGTGAGATTACCGCTATCAGCTTGTGGTTGCGTAAACAAAGCAAATAAAGATTCTGGATCTAAATTTTTAAAGGTATGCCAGCGAAATTGCTTATGTGCATCAGCGTAAATAGGATTATCAACGCTACCACCCATCATATTCGCTTTCTTTTCTTCCAGCAGTTGCCGTTCATCCAATCGACGTAGAAATAATAGGAAGGTAAATTGTTCAATAACCGTTAGAGGATTACTAATACCTCCTGTCCAGAATGCTTCCCATATCTTATCAACTTGGCTTTTCAGTTCACCTGTTATCATGTCGTCCTTTGAAGTAGCGTTGTGCTTTAGTATTAATTTAAAGTGTACTATTGTCCCATTATTTAAAGATTAACCAATAAGAAATTTTCTTTGAAATGGATTATCTGTTTAAGCTATAAAAATCTGCCGTTGAATCAACATATCAATTGAAATTGACGATAAATAATAGGTCTATCTATACAGGTGATTAACACAAATAAATGCTTACATATAACACTAGCATAAAGCATTAGTTGAATTATAAATATGATTTAAAATATCTTGTTTATTATATAAATGAGGCAGATGCAGATTAACGTTGATTGATTTTAGTTTGTGAAACAGGTGGTTGACGTTGTGAGGTTGCACCATAGAAAATGACAACCTTGCAACCTACGCAACCATATCTGAAAACTATTTTTTTAATGATGATTTTTGAACGGCGGAAAACTTAACAGTTCTGCTTATGTATACTATTTATATCTGTATGTTTTAGTAGCAAGAAAAGGTGTGATAACAGCACCTTCTCCCTTTTGTCACCTCCTTTATTCAGTACTCCTCAGGGAGTAATATGGTTGTTGATGAACGGTCTGCTTCAGTAATGATCCAGACAGTTGATGCTTCATGCTTATAAACCGAGAATATCCTCAAATTATGCTTCAATGCATACTGGTTGGATTTTTCATCTTCTTCGCACACATCGCCATCGTCGCCAGTTTTGTGCCGGTTAATTAAGTCTAATAAGGCAGCATTACTTAGTGGTGATTGTGAGTCATCAATTAATGCTTTGATATCTTGAGTCATCACGATGTGCCCGAGTGGGAATAATCCTGGCATATTCATCATGCGACTTTGCGTAAAGGATTTTCAGTTGATTCAGGTTCAACGGTGTTTTGTTCCGCTTCCACTAAATCCAGTGAATATTTTAATCCACATAAGTTTTCAAAGGCTTCATAGTCTAAGACTATTTTTGCCGTTTGTTCACCTTCATTAATGGATAATGTAACCTGTGTGTTATCGTGGCGCTCGGCAATATTCAATGTGTTGGTCTGGTTATTTGAACTGCTAATGTGATACGTTCTAAGCATGGGGTTTCTCCTGTATTTTTGTTGCGGTTAATGGTTGTGATGGAACTACTGGTACTAAACGGTGTCCGCAACAATACATAAGATGGCAGACATACATCAAATCTATGGGTGATAATAAGTTTCCTAAGGTGTAAAAACCAACTTTTACGGGATTCAATTGCACGAAAAAGTGGCGCTCAGAGGGAAGGACAGGCGTTCTAATTGATTGAAAATAATGCAAAAAAGGCTTGACAGGTCGAATAGGATTTGTTTGCGTAATACCATTTATAATCAGTCACTTACGCTTAAATAATGTCAAAAAGATTAGATAGTTTGCAATCCACACTGATGGATAATACCGTTTTGGGAGAATGGTTCTTGCCCATGCAAAAAGCCCTAGATAAAGTTCGCTTTTCACGCCAAAAATATTCTGTACTCTCTGCTGAGTTTTTTATTTTATTAGGCTGCTTACGTCAATTTCAGGGAACAAAGATACTACGAGAACAAATTCAATCTTTATTCGACATTGATGACACAGCTGAAAAAGCCCCCTTAGCCCGCTCAACATGGTCAGATGCATTAGCCAATTCATCACGCAGCAAAATATTGAAACAGGCTGTCCAAGTCTTGGTGACTTCTGCAAGAAATGAACTGCCCGACAGGTTTTCGGGAAAAGAAGAGTTAGGGATGCGCTCTATTTTTGCCATAGATGCGAGTTATCAAAATGAATCAAGTCATTATCAACCGATTTATCCAGGCCAGGGTGGGACTGATAATAAGAAAGGGCACATGAATATGACGACCTATGATATGCGAGCAGGGATTGCAATTGATAGTCAGACAGAAACTCGCTCTATTGATGAAATGCGCTTTATCAAAGAAAGCTGGGAAGGTTCTCACTGGACTTGCAAAAAAAATGCACTTTTTGTGGTTGACCGCGCCTTTATTGAAGCGCGTTATTGGGATTTACGTAAAACAAAATACGATGTGACAGTGATTACACGAATGAAATCGACTTTCAAATATCAAATTCTTGAGGAAAGTCATGTTGAACACTCGGCAGTTAATGAGAATATTGTGTTTGATAAGAAAATTCAACTTAATAGCTCAAAACAAGTTTGGCGATTAATACAATTCGTATCGCCTGACGGCAAAGTTTATGAATATCTCAGTAATGATTTTACATTGTCACCTGGTATGATTGCTTTTCTTTATCACCGACGCTGGGATGAAGAAAAATATTTTGATAATTACAAAACAGATATGGCTAATGCCAAAGTATGGGGGAAATCACCTATTGCTATTGAGCAACAAGCTTTATTGGCATTGGTTACACATATACTCATGCGCTTATTTCTAAATAAAAAGGGACAGGAGATGGGCTTGGAAGAAGACCATCAAACACAACAAAAACGCCATGAAGCAAAAGAAACCGCTTACTGTATTGACTGGGAAGGCAATTATAATCGTGCTTTTTTTAGAAAACTATCTAAGATTACCAAACAAGCTTGGCGGTTCTTAAAAAACAATTTCCTAAAGAAAAGCGCCACATGGCTCTTTGAGCGCAAGCTCCGACCTGTTTTGATGGCATATCTGTAATAAAATGTCGGACACCGTTAACTGGTACTAGATAGATACTGGGAATTCGCCTAGGTTTTGCTAAGGTATTTTCCTGTTCATCTAATCGGTTAATATTGTCATAATATTTTTCACGAAATTTATCGTCTTGCTCAATGCAACGGATAATTTCATTCATGATCTTTGACATAGATACACCTTGATTTAGGTGCTGATCGTGGGGACAGTATTAACCGCAACCACGACAAGCACCGTGATTAAAGTTAAAGAATGTTGATGGTTACTGGTAGTTATTTGCCCAGCTTGCAATGATGTAGAACAAGCCGATAACCGCTAATTTAAGGATAAGCGTTGCCGTGTTGTTGATTAACTCAACTGCGCCGCGTATAAAGAGATTGATGCTGCTAAACATAATACTCCCCTAGCGAATATCAAGACGTTGACTGCCTTCAAGATAGACGCCCTTAATGCTTTCGCCACTTTTAATGGCACTGGCAATGTTGGCTTTTAGTACCTTGGTGGTGGTCACTGTTTCTTTGAATTGCTTGGGGATTTCATCTTCATTGCTGACGATGACTTTTGCAGGATTATTTTTAATGGTTAACTGAAGCTGTTCATTGCTTAGCTTCTTCAAGTCCATTTTCTGCAATTGGCAAAACAGATAATCAGTTAACCATTCTGTTTGGCGTTCAAGAGAACGTCGTCGCTGTGTCATGCGCTGTTCTGCAGTTTTTACTGCAATAGATTCAAGCTTTAAATTAGCGATAAAACCAGCAACATTCAGTGCTTTAACTTCAAAACCATCTTTGATACTGGATAATGAATCAACAATCATAGATTGTTTTTCTTCATCCTCTATTTCAATATCCTCTAAAGTATTTTGAATGTCGTAAAGTGATGCTCTGTATTCATCGGCTATTGCATATAGTGCTAAAGTCATAAGACCTCCTGTTAATGAAATGCAATTTCGTTAATGGATTGATTGCTATTTTGATGAGAATTTGAATCGCGATTGTCGTCTTTTGGAAAGACTGAAAACCAACCGTCAAATTCAGCATCTAAAGGAATTGAATTTAGCTTCATGCTAATTCGTTCCTCACCTTCATCGTTTTGACCAATGATTAATATGCCGACGGTAGTCCAGAACTTTTTACCTTCTTCGGAAGAGGGATCTGGTTTACCATAGGCAATGTTATAAAATTTACGGTTATTTTCAGACATGGTTAATCTCCTGTGTTGTTGTTAAAAATTGAAGCGTTAATAAAAGTGTTAATTGCTATACGTGTTAAATACACAGCAGCTAATTTTTTGCGGTATTAGCGAATTCTGGCAATTTCTTCATCACCTGATCGACTAAAATTACGGGTAATTCAGAAAACTGCTGCAATGGTTGATAGCCTTGTGAAACACTCACCTTAGATAGCCACGCAAGTAGTTTGTCAGAGTGAATATGATCAGTTTTGATGATTTGCTCTAAAGCGGTTAACTGCTTAGGGGAAATCGTTTGTACTGATGGTGCTTTTGCTGGTGGTTTATTGACTGGTGACTGACTCTGATTAGGCTGCCCTGTTGTTGCTGGTGAAATCTGTTCAGGCATCATGTCTTCAAGGTCTAAAGTAAATATATCACTGAGACCAGCTAGTTTTAATGTCGCATCAATATATGCAGACTTTGAAGCCATTTTTAGTGACTTGTTCAAGTCGTTATAATCTTGCTTTAATGAACGTGCACCAATACCAGAAGCAACTACAATCTGCTGAGAATTGATTAACTCGCATCGGATTATGATTTGTTCTAATGTTGTTTTAGTTAGTGCTGCCTGTTCATAGTCCGCATAAGACGGAAATAATGCTGATACCGATAAAATAGTATTAATTTTTTCAGCACCCGCTTTCCATAACGAAGGTTTTGATAAACCGCGTTTAGTTTTTATAGAACCAAAATCAGTACCTTCGACAAGATGGTTTTTAAGCCAATGGATCAATGCCATTCGGTTAGTCTGCCGTTTGTCCAATGCTGATTCAAAATCATTGACAGGACAATCGAGAGGATTGTTTGATAACCCTGTCAGACTTGGCGCAGTGTTATTTTTGCTTATTGGGATTGCTGATACTGTATTCATAGAATTCTCCTTTTGTTAGCAACAATAAAGGACAAGACAATTAAATCTGTCCAAGTATTGTTCTTTTTATATCAACCAAAACAAACTAGACGCACCTAATGGAATAGGCATATTTAATCTATTTTGAGTCGTAAAAAGTCCAGATAAATCGCCTTCGTCATGCGGTAAAGCACTGGAAATTAATTGATCTGGAGTGGTGTTATTAACGGCTACTGTTGAATGGTGAAATTCGTTAGTGCTGGTTAATGACTGGGGAACGAATGAGTTCATAAGTTCTCCATAGGAAGTTAAGGGAGTGTGCTGTTACACACAACAATTAATATCTATATGAAATTGTTGATAAGCTGATTTTTTTAATAAAAATAATGAATCTTGTTTATTAAAATAATGTTGATGAAATAAAGGTCTGGGAATTACCTGAAATATGGATAGTCTACATTTGAATGAAAGCTGTTCAGTTTGTTTAATAAGCAAAATTGTTTTTGCGTATATGACAGTGACCTAACTTTATGGACTGTGTTGTCGGTAGTTGTATTGATGAAAATGGTTTAACGGCAGTTTCTGGTATTAAATAGCACTGGATGATATTTAATGGAGTAATACCAGGTGTTCATTTTTTGCAGAAAAATAGTTTGTGAAAATGATTGTGGACGTTGCGAGGTTGTCAATTTTTGGTTGTGCAACGTGGACAACCTGATTTGAAAACATTTTATTTTTGAATCAGGATGAATTTTTTGGATTTAACATGATTTACTTAAAGATGATTTAACAGGATTGCTTAATACCTGTACTACGTCTATTGTCAGCCAAAAGTGGACATTCTGGATATTTTTACAGGGAGATGCTATCTATTACTTACGGTCAAGTTGTTAATAAATAAGCTGACCAGGTTATCAAAAATGATTAATCAGTTTGGTCAGCTTAATTAAAGTAACTTTATTTTCCTATTGAAGCTTTAATATGTGTCATAGCTTCATTAATATGTTTGGTTGCAACATCAGCATGCCCCATTTTTCCATGCTTGATTGCGTCATTAAGATGCTTAACACCCTTGGTCATATGCACATGAGCTTCAGCATGTTCTTTTTCTGAAGCTTTTGCATGTTTCAATGCTTCCTTCGCATGTTGTGTCAAAACTTTTGCATGTCCCATCTCTCCATGAACGCCACTTACAGCAGCATGCTCAAGTGCCTGAGCGGCATGGTGTTCTGCTGCACCTACTACGCCAACTGCAAAAAGAACAGCAATTGCAACTATTGATTTTGTTATTTTTGAATTCATTTCTTTTCTCCAAATTGTGATAAAAGTAACTAATTCATGGCATCATTTTTTGATGAATTTTCAACAGAAAATGAACTCCTGTAACGATCAGAAACACAAATTAATGATTCCCCATTGAATCTCCTAACAATTCATAAAAAAGCTAAATATGGACAGATAAGATAAATTCTTTGAATTAATAACCTTCGTTTGTTAAGGGCTAACACTCCACAGTGAATTGATTACCAAAATCACAAAAAATTCAATATAAGAAAAAATTTTTAAAAATAGAACAACAACTTATTTTTCAAAAGTTATCTTTGAAAGTAATTAAATTACATGGCTATTAACAAACCACAGGTTACCTTGAATTTTAATTATTTCATATCTGGTTTCCTAAGTTTTAAACATTAGAAAACCAGCAAACAAGCGGCATGATTTAAATTCAAAGTTTCAATTGAAAGCCTGTTAGTAATCAACCTGTGGTTTGTTAATAGCCATGTTAAATTAAAAGAATTTATCTTATTTGAATAAGATCAATGTCTGAAATGGATCGGCTACTGCCCATTGAAAACTCACTTCAATCTTATCCCTATATTGTTAGATTGGATGGTCGCTTGCAGCCATAAGCGGGCATACAATCATAATTTCCTGGCTTCTGAGCTTCAGTATGATTCATAGGGTATATTTATTAATCAAGCATTTTTTATCTTTTACTTTTATAATTAATTTAATATCTAATATTGGAAGAGCCGTATGACATTTAATAGAATGGAAGCAAAGCCAATCCCTGGAGAGCATTGTCGTTTTTGTGGGGGAAAGTCATTGCCTTTAGTAAAAACGCAGTGTTGTAATCAATGGATTTGCTGTGATACTGCTTTTCTTTCTATACGTGGTGGTGGATATTGCCAGTTTGAACATGAAAATTATAGTGCATGCTATTTTCATTATAATGAAAATCACCAAGGAATATGGCAAGAATGTAAAGAGTGCCTTGATTTTTTCGATAATGAACAATATAACGAAGAGCTGAATTTTAAACTCAAATAATACAATTAGAGGGACATAAGCCAAGCCTAAATTACTCGGTTAAGCAGAATATTAAAAAGCCTACACCAAAAGGTCCTGTTTTATATCAAAATTCACTACTTTGTCAGATTTTATCGAACATGTGCCAGCGTCAACTGAACTCGGCGTTAATTAAGTTTTGAGTAATTAAAATATGAGTTGAATAAACATGAAAAAAAAAGAGAAAATTGTGCAGGCAGGTAGTGAAGATGGACAAAAAGCTGGGGAAGCAATTGTTGAAGTAGTAGAGAATCAGCTTACTGATAATAATCCACCTGAAACTAAACAGACATTAGAGCGGCTCATGAAATCTGGAGAGTCAAGAGAAAATGCAATTCGATATATTGCATCAGTATTATCTATTGAAATATTCGGTGTACTTAAACACCAAAAGTCATATAACAATGAACGTTATATAAAAAACTTAAAAGCTCTACCTAAGCTTCCTAATGAATCAACTTAAAAAACAATCTAACAAGAATCTCAAGATTAACTCCGCAACTTAGCAAAACGTTATTCCATATAAAAGTGATTTTTCCTATGCCCGCTTAGGTTCGAATCCAGTCAGTCAATTGAGCATACCAACACTACGATTCAGGATTTAAAATAATAATTTTTATTTTTGAAAATATCGCGATACACCACCGTCAACAGCAAAACAAACATTTACCACGCCCTATGTAAAGAAATAATTCTGCGTCAACGTACGGTTACTGTAGTCGGTTTTTTCACCGATCATATTAGGTAGAATCAATCACTTATCGATCAAATGAATCGCTTTTTCATTTTGTACAAATACAAAAATTTAATCAGAAAAATAGTTCCCTGACAAGGTTACATTGGTAGTAGGTTGTATCTTGACAACGTACAACATGGACAACCTGTTTGAAAAACCTGAAAAAAAAATTCTGCAATAAATTTTTTTATTCTTGGAATTAATGACAGCATTAGTTTTACAGTTAAGCTGCAAGATATTCATTTGAGTCAAGTCTATATAAGATTTGATGAGATTTCTTTCAGCCGGAAGGGAATATGCGTAAGAGCTAGAATATGTATTATGAGTTAAGATTAGTTGCAGAGGAGATTAGTGAAAAGGCACGCCCTAAAAAAAGGCGTAGCAAAAGCCGTGAAACTTTTTGTAACTGTTAACTGTACTGATTAGTTTTGCAAAACCAAAACTACAGTAAAAACTACAGTGGTTTATACTCCTTCTTACTACTTCTAGCATCTTTACACATCTTCAAATGCGATGTATCATCGATATTAAAGGGACTTTGAAGTAGTATGCAGTTGTTAGAGGTTATATACACCGAACTTTCACGGCGGTAACGGGGGTTCGAACCCCCCTGGGGACGCCATATTAGAAACCCATCTACTCAATGAGTAGATGGGTTTTTTTATGTCTGTTGCTCGCTGTGTTCATACTGTGCTCTTAAATATTTTAAATGCAATTTCTACTCAGTTTAATATTTTTATGCTGAAATTTTTAGTAAATCGACCTGTAACTCCTCAGTTTAGTTTTGATGCCTTCCCTAGTTTTCAGCGAGGGCTCTATCGTTATTCCTGCATTTTCTAAAACTTCTAGCACAAACTTACTTTTAAACTCAGCACTGTAGACTATTTTTTCTACTCATTTTAATATTCTAGTTTTTAAAAATAGTAACTAAGTTGTAATGAGGCTGCTTTGATTTTTTGTCTAGAGTTGTTGGGGGGATTATATTTCTGCTCTTCCTAGAATAATAGAAGTGCCTGAATTCAGGATATTTGTTTCAAAAGCTTGGAGTAAGAGCATTTAATTTTTTTAATAAGCTATTCAAATTAATCGTTTCAGTATCATATGCGAGTGGATAAGTTTCCTCGCCAGGGTAAATAATATAACGCTTATTTGCCTGTATATCATCACTGGCATAATAAAAACCTTTTTCCACTTTAGGGTTTAAGCTACGCTTAATTTCAATCGCCCATGTTTTTTGGTCTGGAAATTTTAAGATTAAATCACATTCTGCACCACCACTACTGCGATAAAAATAGGCTTCACTATTATGAGGAGCTAGATTAACAATGTTCTCAATAATATAACCTTCCCAGCTACTGCCACAGATGGGGTGACCTAGCAAACTCTCTTGAGTCTGAATGCCTAAAAGAGCGTGTGTTATACCGCTATCCCTTATATAAACCTTGGGTGATTTAACCATGCGCTTTGCGGTGTTTTCATGCCAAGGTTTTAATCGACGTACTAATAGAAAATTGACCAGAAGGTCTAGATATTTGGCAATCGTTTTACCATCAACGCCTAATGCACTAGCGAGCTTGGCGGGATTAAGAAATTCACTTTGGTTATGTGCCAACATTACCCAGAATCGGCGTAAAGTTTCAGCAAGTATACGGAGGCCTAATTGCGGTATATCTCGTTCAAGATAAGTACGAATAAAATCTAAACGCGATTGAAAGCTAATTTGATCATTATTTGCTAAAAAACTGTCTGGAAAACCACCACGGCTCCACAGTTGTTCATGTTGATCGCATGTGACTTTTAAGGTATGTAATGGTGGTAGTTCTATATAGGCAATACGACTAGCTAACGTTTCACTAGATTGTTTAAGTAGTTCGATTGAAGTAGAGCCAGTAATAAAAACCGTGCGCTACGAAGACCTTTCCCTCTTTCTTGGTCAATTAAACCTCGTAAGTTTTGAAATAGCTCAGGTGCACGTTGTACTTCATCAAGAATAACCAGCTTGTCGTGGCCCTAATAAGGCAACAGCAGGGTAATTATCAATAAAGTAGTTAAGCTTTGATTGTAAATGGCGAGATATCATCCTTGTAATTATGGACCAAAACTCCTTGTTTGCAAGGTTTCTTTGATGTTGTTCGTTTAATATGCTCAATTTTGATTGAAATTATTGTGCGATACACCGAATTCCTAGTCGCATTTTAGTTCGGCTTCTTAAAAATAAAAAAACCGAGATATAATCATCATTCATACCAATTCATATAGAGGTTTTGAAAATTGATCGTTCTTTCTTTCACAAGTAATTTAGCGCCAGGGATAAATGATATGGTATTGTCTGAGACAATAACTCTGATGTCTCATAAACTGGGTCTGAAGGTAAACGCTGTAAGCATAGAAACTGAATATCAAAGAAAGTTATTAGCTATAGTAGGTTGTAATTATGGTCAGGGGTACTTGCTTTAAAATCCGATCCTGTCACTGAATTTGAAATGCTGTTAGGCAATAAAAAGTATTCGGCATTGTAAATATGAAAAGAATATTAGTTACAGGTGCAACCGGGCAGATAGGTTCTGAGCTGACCATGGCTCTACGTTATATCTATGGCAATGAAAATGTTATTGCGGCTCGGCATAGCCGGCAACCGAGTCCTGATATTGCGGCAACGGGTCCTATTGTAAGCTTTGATGTCAGGGATCAATCTGCATTAATTAAAGTGGTTAAGGATCAGCAAATTGATACAATTTATCATCTGGCCTCATTATTATCAGCTGTTGCAGAAAAAATGCCGCAAAAAGCCTGGGATATCAATATGAACGGACTGATGAACGTATTGGAGACTGCTCGAATGATGCGGTGTGCTGTGTTTTTCCCGAGTTCTATAGGCGCGTTTGGTCCCCTGACCCCAGCAATCAATACGCCTCAAGATACTATTCAGCGACCCAATACCATGTATGGTGTGACCAAGGTTTCAGGTGAATTAATTTGTGATTATTATCAACAACGATTTGCTGTGGATGTCCGGGGCTTAAGATATCCAGGATTGATTTCATATAAAACACAAGCAGGTGGTGGTACTACCGATTATGCAGTTGAAATATTTTATGCGGCATTGCAAAAAAAAACTTATCAATGCTTTCTTGCAGAGAGTACACAATTGGATATGATGTATATGCCGGATGCAGTGAAAGCAGCTATTAGCTTAATGCAAGCAGATTCTCAACAATTAATACATCATAATGCTTTTAATATAACTTCAATCAGTATTACACCAGGGCAGTTGGCAGCGGAGATTAAGCGGCATATACCCGAATTTACTATTACTTACAAAGTTGATCCTGTGCGACAGGCAATTGCGGATTCCTGGCCCAGACATATGGATGATCAATGTGCTTTTTTGGAGTGGGGCTGGCAAGCTGAATTTACCTTATCTGAGATGGTGAAGGACATGCTGGAAAAGCTGGCTGTTAAATTAACGGGAGGATGTGATGTCATTGGATAGAGTTGAAACCATATTCTCCGAACAATTATCAGAAAAGGATAAGCTAGGCACAGCAAAAAGACATGAATTGGTTATTACTGGTATAAAGCTTGCAGCTGATGGGTATGGCCCACGTTATTTACTTGCTAAACAGGGAAGTAAAGGTTTTTTACGTATGAACTCCAATTCGTATTTGGGATTGTCGACTGATAAATCTGTCATTAATGCAGAAGCTAAAGCTGCTGAAATTTTTGGTACGGGGCCAGGTGCAGTTCGCTTTATCAGTGGTACATATCAACCTCATAAGGACTTAGAATGCAAACTGGCTGAGTTTCATGGCCGTGAATCAGCTTTGTTATTCAGTGCGGCTTATGCCTCCATGATGGGTGTGCTACCTCAGTTTATTACGCGTGATACTTTGGTTGTGAGTGACGCATTGAATCATAATTGCATTATCAATGCGATTCGCTTAGCAAAACCGGCTAAAAAAATGGTTTATGCGCATCTTGATATGACTGAATTAAACCAAATTTTGCAAACGAATAGCGGAAGGTTTAAACGTGTCTGTGTGGTGACGGATGGTGTTTTTAGCATGCGTGGTGATTTTGCAGCGTTAGATAAGATAGTAGAAATATGCAAGCAATATGAGCAGGGCTATGAACAGGGTATTATTACTCTGGTTGACGATTCTCATGGCGTTGGTGCATTTGGCCAAACAGGGCGGGGTACGGAAGAGGTTACCAAAACTAAAGCGGATGTGTTAATTGCTACTTTAGGCAAAGCTTTTGGCGTTAATGGAGGTTATGTAGTTTCCAGTACAAAAGTTATAGAGTATTTAAAAGAAACTGCACCTCTTTACATTTATTCGAATCCTATTACACCGGCAGAAGCAGCAGCGGCTTTAATAACAGTGGAGATTGTTGATAGTATAGAAGGGGTCAATAAACTGAAAAGGTTGCGAGAATTAAATAAGCAATTGAGAAGTGGTTTAATACAAGCAGGATTTGAAACACTGGATAGTGAACACCCAATAGTGCCGGTTTTAATTAGAGATACAGCTGCAACATCAGCTTTGGTAAAGCACTTGTTTGAAAATACTATTTTAGCAACCGGACTGAACTATCCTGTTGTGCCTAAAGGTGAGGAAGAAATTCGATTGCAGGTTTCTGCCTGTCATACGGAAAAAGATATTGATTATTTATTAGCTGTTTTAAAAGCTTTTTAGTTACATTTGTGATTGTAAATAATTTTGTAGACCTACTTTTTCAATCAATTCCAGCTGGGTTTCCAGCCAGTCTATATGTTCTTCTTCACTTTCCAGTATGTTGCTGAAAACTTCTCTGGACACATAATCTTTAATGCTTTCACAGTATTCAATGGCTTCTCTGAGTGGGGGGACAGCTAATTGCTCAAGTTTTAAGTCACAACCCAACATTTCCTGAGGGTTTTCACCAATCATTAACTTCTCTAGTTGTTGCAGATTAGGAAGTCCTTCAAGAAACAGAATACGTTCAATTAATTGATCCGCATGTTTCATTTCATCAATGGATTCGTGATACTCTTTTTCGTTAAGTTTTTCAAAGCCCCAGTTTTTATACATACGGGCATGTAAGAAGTATTGATTTATTGCAGTTAGCTCATTGGCTAGTGCTTTATTAAGAAACTCAATGACTCTGCTGTCACCTTTCATAAGAATATCCTCGCTCCTAGGCTGCCTTTATTATAGGCTGATGGTCCAGGTTTTGGTCAAGTAATTGTTGCATATGATTTCGGCATTTTCCACAGACACTACCGGCACCTGAACAGCTTTGATGTAACTGTTTAAGTGTACAGGCACCATTGCTGATTGCATTTTTAATTTGTGTGTCGGTTACAGCTTTGCAGATACAAACGTACATAAGAACCTCTTGAATTCGCCTTTGCTAATGATAATGATTCTCGTTCAAAAAGTAAAGGCATAAGTTTATATATTTTGTCGGAATGACGGGCCAATAGGGGATATTTGAATTATTGTCTTTGTTTGAAGGTCAACTGTAATTCTTCGCGCGAAGTATAATAGTAATAGTGAAAAGGTATTTACTATGCAGAATAAGGTTAGCTTAAACAGGGTGATTACCTTACCGTTATTGGTATTCTATGGTGTAGGTACTATCTTGGGGGCAGGTATTTATTCGTTGACAGGGAAAATAGCCGGGTTGAGTGGAATATATGCACCCGTATCATTCCTGATGTCAGCATTGATTGCGGCTTTTGTAGCATTTACTTATGCAGAATTATCCAGTCGTTACCCTAAAAGTGGGGGTGAAGCCGTTTATGTTGACCGGGCTTTTGCCAAGTCCTGGTTAACAGCTCTGGTAGGATGGGGGATTGTCTTTACAGGTGTGGTTTCGGCCGGTGTTATGGCCCATGGTTTTTATGGTTATTTGAATGAGTTTGTGCAAATTCCACTGTCAGTCAGTATTATTGGTTATGTGGTGCTGATAACAGTTGTTGCTATATTAGGAATTTCACTGTCGGTGAGAGTTGTAGTTTTGGTTACCCTGATTGAGTTTAGTGGTATTGCGATGATTTTATATGTTAGCTATGAGAGTTTGCTGACATTGACTGTAAGGTGGCGCGAATTTATACCACCATTTTCCTGGGATATTTGGCAAGGTATTGTTTTTGGAGCATTCATCGCCTTTTATGCATTTATAGGCTTTGAGGATATGGTTAATGTTGCTGAAGAGGTGATTGAGCCGGAAAAGACCTTGCCTGCTGGAATTGTGATTGCTTTGGTGGTGACAACATTGATATATATTTTAGTTTCATTTGCTTCAGTGTTGACCTTGCCAATAGAAAAACTGGCAAATCATGCCGCACCCTTTGCATTGATTATAAAAGAACATAGCCAGATTCCCGTTTTGGTGATCAGTCTGATCAGCTTGATTGCTATTTTGAATGGTGCTCTAGTACAGATAGTGATGGGATCTAGAGTGTTATATGGGATGGCAGAACAAGGTGTAGCGCCAGCCTGTTTTAAAACAATTCACCCTAAAACCAGGACGCCGATATCGGCTACGCTGTTTTTTTCATTATTGTTGGTAATTATCGCACTTTGGCTGCCAATTGTTATGCTGGCCAAAATTACCAGTTTTGTAATTTTGACTATTTTTACTCTGGTCAATTTAAGTTTATGTGTGATTAAACTCAAATATTATGAAGCCGGTGCGGAAGGCTACCTTAATGTACCTATCATCGTTCCTATGATTGGGTTTATCTTGTGTTTAGGCTTTATTTTCCTACAATTGAATTAAATAATATTTTGCTGAGAAATTTTTTAGTGAAGGGCGAAATTGAATTATTAGTTTTGTTTTTAGTCGCATTTAAACAAATTAAATGAAAGGAGAATGTGATGAGTTGGAGAGACCGTAAACATGAAGATACCTATAGCGATGAAGAAGTAGTGCAACGATTAAATGATGAATTGCCCCATTGGTATCTGGAAAAAGGCTGGATTCGTCGTAAATATAAAACTAACAGCTGGAAAGGGACTTTAATGGTTGTCAATACAGTGGGACATTTAGCAGAAGCAGCATTTCATCATCCGGATTTAACGGTATCTTATGCATTTGTGATTGTTAAATTAATGAATCATGCTGCGAAAGGTATCACCAACAAGGATTTTGAATTGGCACATAAAATAGAAGAAGTGGTGATGTGGCAACCAGGCAAAGAGGCGGGTGCTTTGGTAGGGACGCCGGATGATCCGCGTTTTAAATATATTAAATATGATTAGTTTTATCGAATAGAATTTAGCCACTGCTGATTGACTCAGTAGCAGTTCAAATCAAGGCAAATATCTACTTCGTACGAAGTAGATATTTGAGCATGTTTTTTGTTTCCGAATGCTATCTCAAAACCATGTGTTTTCAGTATCTTAGTTTAACGGCTTAAATATTTTTTGATAAAAAGTGTTACACAGAGATGATTGTTTTTAAGAATGTTGCAAAATGTAATAGCTCAAACTTGAGCGGACATTTTCAAGTGTAGTTTTGATTCATGCTGACAATATGCCATGAATTATAGAGTATTGAATGGCTAAAAACAGCCATGAGCGGGCATTCAATGAATTAGGAAAAGTTAGATTTTGGTCTACACATGGATATACTGAATCTTATTCAGATCTACTTATCTTGTATTAGTATATGTTAGCTCGTTTAGTGTTACCGGTTTTCATAGTATTTATTGGTCACAGATCGCTAGTTAAAACTATGCACTTTAGTGCAAGGCTTTAGCTGCTACACACTTAATGATAAACTTTGTTCTATGAATGAACAAAGGCGAAGTGGCCACACTGTTACACGATTTACAGCCCATTTGGTAAGGGTAACTAAGTATCGTTATCCTGTATTAAAAGGTGATATTAAGCAAAGGTGTCGAGAGTTACTCATTCAAATATGTGATACTGAAGATGTTCAAATATTAAAAGGAGTGGTCAGTAAAGATCATGTTCACATGCATATTGAATACTCTCCGAAGTTGTCTATCAGTGATTTGGTAAAACGCATGAAAGGGAGAGCATCTAGAATGTTACAGATGGAATACCCCGAATTAAAATGGCGTTGCATAGTGGTTGAGTTATCAATCAAAAAAATATGAAGATCTATTAAATATTAACGATATATTTCGAGCAGTGGTAATTGAGGTGGAACGCTGGATTAATGATGGTAATATTCCTGATGATTTTGAATTTGTAGAATCCTTAGAGGCTGTTCTTTATAAAGGAATAGCTGATTATTCTTTTGTCTGTAGAGTGAATGGTTTTTTATTAGATGGAATAGATAATATTGTGATTGGAAATAAAGAAGTCAAGATATATGACCCAAAACAGATTTCCAATCTATCTGGTACTAATGATGCTTTTCATAAAACAATAACCAAAGAATTTGCTAATAAGTTAGTTATTATTGGAACTGAACAAGGTAGCCAAGCCATTGCGCAAGAAAAGTTTTATCACAATTCTGAATTGGCATTATCAATATTGAGGCTCTATTCTTGTGCCCTTTATAGTTCAGCTATCCATGATATTAAGATACAACTTATTCCTGATTGTGATCGTTCACATAATCGCCCTGGTTTCTTTTTCTGGTCTAACACTGAAGATAGCCTTACTACTCTTACTGGTTATCTAGGTTCAAAACAAGATTTTAAAATTAATCCAAAGTTAATTGGAGAGCTTAATTCGAACTATTTTTTTAATGAAGTATCTAGCATAATAGAAAAGAAAGACAAGAATGAACTGGAAAATGCAGTAGTAAAATCTCTTTTTTGGATCGGTGAGGCACAAAAAAATCAATCTTATGCCTCTGCATGGGTAAATTTATGGTCTTGTATTAAATATTTTTTTTGTTTTCGGAGAGTGCAAAATAACTGAACGAAATGCCCAAGGCGTTGCTTCTATACTAGTTTATGGTGGGTATTCACACAAACTATATAATGATTACAACACATTAAAAACCAAGATAAAAAAATATTATGGACTCAGATCAAAAATTGTTCATCATGCTGAATACTCTCATATAAATGAAGAATTGCTTGAGGAACTATCTTTCATGGTTGCTTGGGTTATTATAACCATGGCTTCACTTGTAGATAGAGGTTATGCATCTTTTGCTGATGTTCAGGTGCAAATTGATAGATTAGATAAATTATAAATATGCCATCAATATTAAGAATAGGCCCTTATCGTTTTTTCTTTTATAGTAATGAAAATGGTGAGCCAGCACACATCCACATACAGAGGGAAAGAATGTTGGCTAAATTTTGTTAAAACCAGTTGCTTTGGCTAGCTCAACAAGATTTTCTCCAAAAGAATTGGGAAAACTTGAAACTTTGGTTATTGAAAATAGAGAAACTTTTTTGGAGGCATGGAATGAGTACTTTAGCAGTTGAACTACACCCACAGGCTCACAGGATTAAATGTACAGATACAACTATTATAGTTGAGCTAATTGATGGCCGAACTATTTCAGCTCCTTTAGTTTGGTTTCCTAGGCTATCTCAAGCAAGTAAAGAACAACTGGAAAATTGGGAGTTGTTAGGAGATGAAGAAGGAATTCATTGGCCTGATGTAGATGAAGATCTAAGTGTTGCCGGATTACTGATAGGAACACATTAAAAAACGAAAGAACAAAACAAGCTTTTATGCGTAGAAAATAAATGGTGATGACTGCTGAACTTTATAACTTGGCATTCAACCAGCCTAGTTCTTTTTGGGCGTAGTTTATTGCGGAGAAAAAAGCCAGTGGTTTGCCAAGTTTCGGATGTAAAACAGGCTGGTTAATTCATGGTTATCGTCTCGTTTTTCATAGAAAATATAACATTGTATTTCTTTAGTGCGAAAGAACAAAAGCTAGTTACTGATGCTTGCAAGGTTGAGCGCGGAGAAAGTAAGCGCGGATGACTTCCTCACGATTTAACAGCGAAAAACAGAATAGAGATAGATCTCAGAAGCTTATGGAGTCTGGGATGGAGATAATTAATCATTAGGTAAACCCCCGGCTATGCCGGGGAGACTCTCATAGGTTTTACCGATACGGCAGTATGCCTTACCTTTGTATTTCGACCAAGAAATTAAAAGGTAAGAAAATGAAAGACTTTAAGAGTATGTCGCATACGCGGTGGGATTGTAAATATCATGTTGTATTTATCCCGAAAAAGAGAAAGAAAGTAATCTATGGTAGTTTACGTAAATACCTGGGTGAAATACTTCATGAGTTAGCGAAGCAGAAGGGGATTGAGATATTGGAAGGTCATTTGATGAAAGATCACGTCCATATGTGCTTGAGCGTTCCACCAAAATTCGCTGTATCAAGTGTTGTAGGTTATTTGAAAGGTAAAAGTGCAATAGCGATTGCTCGAAGATTTAGAGGTAAGCAGAGAAACTTTACGGGAGAGCATTTTTGGACACGAGGGTATTTTGTGTCTACTGTTGGGCTAGATGAACATGTGGTTAGAGAATACATTAAGCATCAAGAAAAAAATGATGCACAATATGAGCAGAAAAATTTATTTTGACAGCGACCGGCTTGGCCGTAATAAGAGCCCTTTGAGGGCGTAACTTAATAAACAACCAGCTCAGCTGGTGGTCACTTAATTGTTTGTTACTTGAAGATGGTCGTTCAATGCGGACAATAGATAAATTTGATCCATTTAATAAGTAATCGTCTAACAAGGCCAATGCACTTGACCGCAATAAGCGAGACGGTCTTTCATATTTTCATAGGTTTGTGGAGGTTTTTAATTCCTATACAATAATCCTAGAAAAATCAGTTGGGCGCTAAATTCCATGCAAGTCCTTGAGTATCATGTCTAATCAGGTTTATTCACACTCATCCATTTGGTGGGGGAGGAAAATCGCTCCATGGTTTTGTGAAAAATTTGGACGAAAAATTCTTCAGAATCACTCTTGATAAGGACTATGGCCATTATCTGCGAGTGATTATTTGTCTTTTCCGCCCAGATTTCCCACAAATTCCATGTCCAACTGATTTTTCTAGGATAATGAAACATTTCCAAAAAGCAATGATTTTATACCAAAAATTACAAAAATGGCACTATAAAAACATTCAAAAAGACACCATTGATTTTAAAAGACTTTTTTGGACAAAAAATCACTGATTCACAACAAACCAGTGATTTAGCTATAATAAAGTTGCGTATATGGGGTAAGCTTAGACTATGAGTATCATTTATATAGATTTCTTGGTAATTGCTGTGTTACCTTAATTGCTGTTGATTCATTACGTCATAAATGGGGGTAGCCTGTTTTAAATGACCTACCTGCCCAGGAAGTATAAAAATATCATTATCAGCTAAATTTTTCGATACCATCCATGATTGAGTGGCGGGTGGCCTTGAGTTGGTGTTAGCGCTTGTTGAAACCAGAGGACCTGCATTTTTCTCACATAATAATCGGGCTATTGGGTGGGAAGTTACTCTGACAGCTAATGATGAATGTTTGCCTGTTAGCCAATCTGGAACCCAAGCCTGAGCAGGTATTATCCAGGTGACGGGGCCTGGCCAGGTGGGTTGAATGCGAGAGATAATATCGTCGTTTAGTTGTAAATAAGGTTCAAGCTGGGAGAGTGAGGAGGCAATCAGTATCAGCCCCTTATCAAGGGTTCGTTTTTTTATTGTTAACAGCTTATGTACTGCTTGTTGATTAAGTGGGTCACACCCCAAGCCATATACCGCCTCTGTTGGATAGGCTATCACTTCTCCCCGATTGATTTTTTGTACTGCGAGTCGAACTTTAAATGAAGTGTTTGATGTCATGTTGATTCCTGATTACCAATGAGCTTCCGCTATTTAAAATCACCTGCAACATATCGTGTCATTTCGACTAGAGGGAAGAATCTTGAGTTCAAAGTTCATACCTGAGCAACAAGATTTCTCCCGTTGATCGAAATGACAGTTCATTAAAAACTTTAAAAGCAGCCAGAAATGACTCATTTTAAAGTTTTACCTGTGCTAGAAACTGTGATCCAGCCAATTTTTCTAGATTTAAGCTTTAACCGGTTCTTTAGGCCCTTTAATATCTTCTGGATCTCCCTCATAAGGCGTAGCATACTTGCATTCTTTTTGCGGGCAGACTTTTTCGGGGCCTCGTCTTTTGGTGGATTTTAAGGTCAAAACAGGCCAGTTACAATCAGGGCAATTTTCTTTTACAGGGGCATTCCACAAAGCATAATCACATTTTGGATATTCAGAACAGGAATAAAATATTTTTCCATAGCGAGACTTACGTTTAAGAATAGAGCCTTTATTACATTGAGGGCATTCAACACCTGTATCCAAAGGTTTTTCCATAGGTTCAATATGCTTGCATTTTGGATAGTTACTACAGCCTATAAATTTACCATAGCGTCCCGTTTTTATCACCAAAGGCGATTCGCATTTGGGGCAAACTCGACCTTCAACGACTTCGGGTTCTGAAGTTTCTGTACCGTCGTCATTTAGATTACGTGTATATGAACAGGTTGGGTAATCTGTACAACCAATAAAACGACCATTTCGTCCTAATCTGATGGAAAGTTGTTTACCACAGTCAGGACATTTTTCATCGATGGCTTCTTGAGTAACATCCTTGCGTTGTACACTTTCTTCTTTTTCGTGTATTAGTTTGGTAAAAGGTTTCCAGAAATCATGCATCAGTGGAACCCAGTCTTTCTCTCCACGAGCAACGGCATCAAGATCATCCTCTAAATTAGCGGTAAAATCATAATCAACATATTTAGTAAAATGCTCTGTTAGAAATTTGGTAACGATTCTGCCGACATCCGTTGGGTAAAAGCGTTTAGTTTCCAGTGTGACATATTCTCTATTCTGTAGAGTGGAGATAATGGTCGCGTAGGTTGACGGTCTGCCTATGCCATGTTCTTCCAGTGCTTTTACCAGGCTGGCTTCACCATATCGAGGTGGTGGCTCGGTAAAATGCTGGGCGGCAATGACCTCATTAAGAGGGACGGGACGACCTTCTTCCATAGGCGGTAAGAAGCTTTCTTTATCATCATTTTCCTTATTATCATCTTTGCCTTCAAGATACACAGCCATAAACCCAGGTTTGGCGATAGTCGACCCGGTTGCCCTGAAGATGTTTTCTTTACTACCACAGCTTAAATCAACCGAGACTTGATTAAGCGTGGCGTGAATCATTTGACATGCAATGGTTCGCTTCCAGATTAATTCATACAGTCTGAATTGATCGTGAGACAGATTGTTTTTAATTTTTTCCGGTAAATTATGAGCCAACGTTGGGCGTATGGCTTCGTGTGCTTCTTGTGCATTTTTTGATTTTGTTTTAAATGAACGGGGTTCTTTTGGCACGTTCTCTTTGCCATATTTTTCTGCAATCAAATCACGGATTTGTTCCAGCGCTTCTTCAGATAAGTTGACTGAATCGGTACGCATATAAGTGATTAACCCCGCAGTTTCTCCCCCAACTTCAATTCCTTCATAAAGTTGCTGGGCTACCATCATGGTTTTTTTGGTAGTAAAGCCCAGTTTTCTGGATGCTTCTTGTTGTAAGGTTGAGGTGATGAAAGGCGCGGCAGGATTGCGTTTGCGTTGCTTTTTCTCCAGTTTTTCTACAACTAACTGGCCATCAGCAGCATCGACTAAGGTCTGTTTAACATTTTCAGCATGTTCTTTATCGATAATACTGAATTGAGTGAGTTTTTTGCCTTCAAAGTGAGTTAATTTAGCTTTAAAGGCCTGTTTTTCTACTTTTAATTCAGCGGTATGAGTCCAGTATTCCCTTTTTTCAAAGGCTTCAATTTCCAGTTCACGTTCAACGATCATTCTTAAGGCCGGGCTTTGTACTCGTCCTGCCGAGAGACCTCTACGGATTTTTTTCCATAGCAGAGGGGATAAATTAAACCCGACCAGATAGTCTAAAGCACGTCTTGCCTGCTGAGCATTTACCATGGTAATGGATAATTCAGTCGGATGGGCTATTGCTTCGGTAACTGCTTTTTTGGTGATTTCGTGGAAAACGACGCGTTTAACTTCTTTGTCTTTTAATGCTTTTTTAGCTTTTAAATGTTCAAATACATGCCATGAAATTGCCTCGCCCTCTCTATCAGGATCAGTTGCGAGATAAAGGGTATCTGCTTTTTTTACAGATTTAGTTATTTCCTGAAGATGACGTTGATTGCGGTCAATAATCTGATACTTCATTGCAAAATCATGTTCAGTATCAACAGCGCCTTCTTTGGGGACCAGATCTCTGACATGACCGTATGAGGCCAATACTTGAAAGTCTTTACCCAAGTATTTTTCTATGGTTTTACATTTTGCAGGTGACTCTACAATGACAAGATTTTTACTCATGCTTAAAAATGAATTGGTTTAATGTAATAAGGCAGGTGTTAAGTCGTAAACGATGTCTTCCATTCTGGAAAAAGCGACATCATCATCGGACTGACTTAATAAAACCATAAGTACAGTCCATTTTAATTCGTCTAATGTTAGTTTTTCATTTTCTATGGCCATGGCTCTATCAATGACAATTTCTCTGGTCGTTGCAGTCAATATACCTGTATGTTCCAGAAACAGTAAAAAATTACGGCACTCTATATCCAGTTTAACTTCTTCTTGCTGACAGAAAATACGAAATGCAGAGGTAATATTGGGTTTAATATTGCTCTGTTCAGTTAATGTTTCAAGCCAATCAAATGCGCTATTTACTTCTGCCGCTTCAAAGCCTGCTTGCAGTAGCTCAGTTTTAATTCCTTCGCTATCCGGGAGTAGATCTATGTCATCATCTAAGTAGTTTTCAAATAGATAAATTAAGACATCAAAAATATTTTCTTTCATAGCACCTGATTATTTAATTCGAATGTAGCCGCCCGGCACAGTTGCAATATAACCTTGTAATTCTAGCATCAATAACATTGACGAAATGATTTCAACAGAAAAACCGGATTCTTGCACCAGCCAATCTACCGATGTGGGGCTAAACATAATAAGATTCAATAGATTTTGCTGATCCAGGTCAAGTGTTGATTGCAAAGTTTCTTGAGTAATTGTTTCATGTTGTTGATTATAATGGCCTAATTCATCAAAAATATCTTGTGTGTTTTCGACCAGTTTTGCCCCTTCCTTAATTAAGGCATTGCAGCCACGTGCTAATGGGTTGTGTATAGAACCTGGTATAGCAAATACTTCACGGTTGGCCTCTAAAGCCATTCGAGCCGTAATCAAAGAGCCGCTTTGTTTAGCGGCTTCAACGACTAATAAACCGATACATAGTCCACTGATTATCCGGTTTCTTCTAGGAAAGTGGTTGGCTTTTGCAGCAGTGCCTGGAGGAAACTCGGAGATCAGCGCACCCGTATTGGCAATGTTTGTAGCCAGTTCTTTATTGCGGGCAGGGTAAACTCTGTCTAGACCCGTACCTGCCACTGCTATGGTGTAACCTGCAGCATTTAAAGCACCTTGGTGACTTGCTGCATCAATACCTAAGGCCAAACCGCTGGTAATGACAAAACCGTATTGAGCGAGAGTATAAGCAAAATCTATAGCTGTTTGTTTACCAATAGCTGATGGGTTTCTACTACCTACAATAGATATTTGAGGTTGTGTTAAAAGCTGTGCGTTGCCTCGAACAAAAAGGATGGGTGGTGGATTGTCAATTTCTTTTAATTGTAATGGATAAAGTGGGTCGTTAAGGGTAATGGCAATATTTTCAGGTTCATTTAACCAAATCAAGTCTTTTTCAATAGAGTCCCAATTTGGAGTTTGAATATAATCTATACTTTTCTGTTTTAACCCTAAAGCTGAGAGAGTGGCATGAGATTGGGAAAATAATTGTTCCGGCTGATAACATTCTAGAAGTTTTACAAATGTTTTATTGCCTATGCCAGGTGTCCTTAAAAGAGCAAGCCAGTATTTTATTTGTTCCGGGGTAATGGGGGGAGTCACTTTTAAATATAGAAAGGCGTGAGGGGAGAGTATTTATTCACATCCATGTGAATGATTTATTATAGAGGAATTATGGCGTTTGAACTTTATCAAGAATATGTATGGATTGTGTGGCTTCAATGACTAAAGCATAGCTGACACGTTTAAATGGACGAAAGATCATTAATATTCCTGCGATTTCATCAGGCAATTTTACAGCCTCATCTTTTTTATTGCTGTAAGGGTCTTTAACAATTTTTCCGCGATGATAAATATCTAATGTATGCCCCGTTGTTAAACCATCAGCAGTGCCTTTATCAATGACGACAATATTATGCTGACCAATTTGAGAGACGCCATTAAGTACACTGATAATGCTCCCTGAGATAAAATTCTTGGGTGGACGTGGGAAATAGTTTAAAGCTAATTGACTTTCAGCGCTGGCCATTAACTTATCCCCTCTACGAATTTCACTGTCTGACTTTGTGATAACCAGTGTTGCCGGGTCTCCAGCTCTTTCTATGGTGGTGTCAGCAATATATGTAGCTTCATAACCTAAAATTTCATTTGTTTCAGGACTAATATAAGGTTCACCTTCTCGATAAATGGTGTAGCTGAGGCTTTTAGGGTTAGGAATCGATCGGACATAAATTCTATCACCTGCGCCGGCAATTAAATGTTCGCCAGCAAAGTCAATGACATAGGGAGAATCTGCCATTTCTTTTTTATCAACGACTTTAGGTGATGTTAAAAATTGTGCGATAGCATCCGTAGGAATTAGATTAATAGCCTGATCAAGAGAAGATTCTCTAATGTGGGGTTTAAGAATAGTGGTGTTAGATAAACTGAGTTGAGGTTTGCCGTCGACAACAGAAAAATACAGGGTATCGCCGGGATATATCCAGTGAGGATCCTTAATTTGAGGGTTATTACTCCATAGTTGAGGCCATTGCCAAGGGTTCTGCAAAAATTTTCCAGAAATATCCCATAAGGTATCACCTTTGACTACAGTGTATTGATCTGGGTGGTCGGGGTTGATGTTAATAATATCAGCCCATACATTTATACTAAATAATAGTGATACTATTAACCCTAAGGTTTTTAGAAAAGCCATAATTTATACTGTCCTTATGAATTTAATTCTATCTGATTTTAAAGTTTAGATGAATTCAGATAAAATTCTAGTATTTAAGTATTTTGAAAAAGTGGAGAGTTAGTTGAGTATTCTAACCGTTCTTGAGTTTCCCGATAAGAGATTAAGAACTAAAGCAAAAGAAGTGACTGTTTTTGATGGTGTTACTACAACATTAGTCGATGATATGTTGGAAACAATGTATGAATTTAAAGGTGTGGGTCTTGCTGCAACACAGATTAATGTACATCAACGTGTCATTGTCATTGACGTGAGTGAAGAGAAGGATGCGCCCTTATGTTTGATCAACCCTGAAATTATTGAAAAAGATGGCGTTGAGGAATCTGAGGAAGGATGTTTATCTGTCCCTGGTTTTTTTGAAAATATAACGCGTGCCGAGCATATAAAAATAAAAGCGCTGGATAAGAAAGGCAAATCATTTGAGATGGAGGCCAATGAACTTCTATCGGTTTGTATTCAGCATGAAATGGATCATCTGGATGGGAAGTTGTTTGTAGATTATTTATCACCACTGAAAAGGCAGCGAATCAAAGTCAAACTGGAAAAAATTCATAAGCAGCAAGGTAAAAAATAATATGAAAATTATTTTTGCTGGAACACCTGACTTTGCAGTGCCTGCTTTACAAATGTTGATTGATTCAGAGCATGACGTATGTGCTGTTTATACACAGCCAGACAGACCGGCAGGTAGAGGCCGAAAATTAACGCCGAGTCCTGTTAAAAAACTAGCTTTAAATGTGGGTATTCCAGTATTTCAACCGGAAACATTGAAATCAGAGGAAGATCTAAAGCAGCTTGCCAGCTTTAATGCCGACCTGATAATTGTTGTTGCCTACGGTATTATTTTGCCACAAAAAGTGATAGAAACGCCAAAACAGGGTTGCATTAATATTCACGGTTCCTTGTTACCCCGTTGGCGTGGTGCAGCTCCTATTCATCGTGCACTCATGGCTGGGGATGATGAAACAGGTATTACTATTATGCAGTTGGTAAAGAAGCTGGATGCAGGAGATATGTTGCATAAAGAAGTTTGTACGATTGAGGCAACCAGTACTAGCAGTGATTTACATGATAAATTGGCAGAGTTAGGTGCTATAGGTTTGCAGAAAGTATTAGCGCAAATTGAAGCGGGTACTTTAGTTGCTGAAAAGCAGGATGAGTCTCTGGTGACTTATGCGGCTAAACTGGAAAAAAGTGAATCACAGTTGGACTGGAATTTATCTGCTGTTGAACTGGATAGAAAAATCAGAGGATTAAATAGTTGGCCTGTGGCGCAGACTCTATTTCAGGGGAAAGTATTGCGTGTCTGGAATGCTATGTTATCCACTGAGGAAAGTAACTTAGCACCTGGTATGGTATGTCAACAAGGTAAACGAATGAGTGTCACAACAGGTCAAGGTGTTATCGATTTGCTTGAGGTTCAGTTACCTGGAGGGAAAAGAATGGATGTTCAGGCTTTTTTAAATGCACATGAAGTGAATGGGGTTAAGTTAGGCGAATGAATTTAAGGTTAATCACTGCAGGTGTATTATCAAAAGTTATCAAAGACGGGCAGTCTTTGACTATTGCTTTGGAGAGAACTCTAGAGGCAGTTGATGACAGTAAAGACAGAGCTTTTGTTCAAGCCCTGTGTTATGGAGTGGTACGTCAATATCATCGGCTTGATTTCATTTTACAATTGTTATTAAGTAAACCGCTCAGGAATAAAGAGTCGGATATCAAAATGCTAATTTTGATGGGATTGTATCAATTACGATATATGCGTGTTAAGTCTCATGCTGCTGTTTCCGAAACAGTGACTGCTGCTAAGAAAAAAAGCTGGGCAAAATCATTGATTAATGGTGTGCTTCGACAGTATATTCGAGAACAGGAAGGTCTTGAGAAACAGGCAGATCAACAGAGTACTGCATTCAATTCTCACCCACAGTGGTTAATTGACAGAATTAACACAGATTGGCCAGAACAGGCGAAAGATATATTACTAGAAAATAATCAACAGCCACCGATGGTTTTGCGGGTTAATTTAACTCAGAATAGTCAGCAGGCTTATCTTAAGTTATTAGCCGAGCAGTCACTTCATGCCCGCCCGGTTTCTTTTTGTCCATCAGCCATTTTACTAGAGCAGCCCGTTGCGGTTGAAAAGTTGCCTGGATTTAGTGCAGGACTAGTATCGGTGCAAGACACCGCGGCACAATTAGCAGCAGAGTTGTTAGATGTACATGCTGGGCAGACAGTACTGGATCTTTGTGCTGCGCCTGGGGGGAAAACAGCGGCAATTCTTGAGCTGCAGAATGCGTCAGTTTCTATGTGGGCTGTTGATATTGATGAAAGCAGATTGAAGCGAGTAGAAGAAAATTTGCGGCGTTTAAATCTCAAGGCAAAAGTGCTTGTGGGGGATGCTGCTAAACCAGAGGCATGGGTGCAGGGACAGCTGTTTGATCGGATTCTTGTAGATGCACCTTGCTCTGCACTTGGAGTAATCCGACGTCACCCAGACATCAAAGTATTACGGAGAGAATCTGATATTTCTACATTACAAGTGACGCAAAAACAAATTTTAAAACAGGCTTGGGAATTGCTGGTTCCAGGGGGTATATTGTTATATGCGACTTGTTCTATTTTAAAACAGGAAAACGAGGAACAAATTGCAGCGTTTTTAAATAACCATACCGATGCTGTAGAGCTGCCGATTATAGCTGATTGGGGGATAAAAACTAAGCGTGGACGACAGGTATTAACGGGTGATTCAGGGATGGATGGGTTTTATTATGCCAGGTTGGTTAAAAAAGGTGCATAAAACCTCTGTTCTGGTTGTCTTAATCAGTCTGGCTACAGCATGTGTTTGCTCGGAAGAATTTTCAGCTGTAGTCCGTAATGTAACCGCTAAATTTGAAAATACCTGGGTTGAGCTTGATGCGGATATTGATTACAGACTTAGTTCTAAGGCTACTGAGGCTTTACAAAAAGGAATTCCATTGACCTGGAAGGTATTGGTCAGGATCGAGAGAGTAGGGAATGTTTGGAATTCCACGATACAAGAGCAGGAACTAAGCTATCAAATTAAAAACCATGCATTGCTGAATTTATATAGTGTAAAAAAAAGCAGCAGTGGTGTGACCGAGATGTTTTCAAGCTTGACAGGCGCGTTGAATTACATGTCGAAAATACGCAATTTGCCCGTTATTGATAAGCAACGGATACAACCGAGTGAGCGTTATCATATAGCAATCAAAGTAAAGTTTGACCGTGAAGCTTTGCCTATACCATTACGTCCCGCATCATATTTTGATCCGCAATGGGCACTTTCCAGTCACTGGGTATTATGGCAATTACAAAATTAAGATTTCGCGTTAGTGTTTTTATTGTCACTTTATTTGGTTTGATTATACTGTCGTTGCAGTTGATGAGCACTGCTACACTGGAGTCTTCTGAATTAAGTGATATGTATTCCTGGCTATTATTGGGTAATAGTCTGGGGTCAATCGTGTTATTTGTTCTGATAGGCATAAATGTTTATTCTCTTGCACGCGAATTACAAAAGAGAGAAGCTGGCTCCAGGTTGACTACACGAATGATTTCCTTGTTCGTGTTGCTGTCTATCGCGCCAGCAGCAATTGTTTTTTATTTTTCAGTGCAATTTTTAAATCAGGGTATAGATAGCTGGTTTAATATCGAAATAGACAAGGCAATGGAAGATGCTCTGGAATTGAGTGAGGCATCTTTAGATCAAAGAATGCGTTGGCATGTGAAGCAGGCGCGATACCTGGCCAAAGAAGTGAAAGGAAAGTCTCTAACCTTGATAACACTTGAAATGGGCGTGTTAAGAGAAGATGTGGGGGCGGTTGAAATGGCGCTTTTTTCCCGGCATGGACGAGTAATTGCTTCAAACAGTGTTGATCCTACAGATATTTTGCCTAAGTTGCCTGATGAACAAATTTGGTTGCAAGTAAAGCAAAATAAGGAATATATTGCTTTTAGTTCAAATGAAAATGATGAGTTAATTGTTCAGGTTATTGTGCCTGTTTATGATGCGGATCCGCGTTATTTACAGGTTATATTTCCGGTTCCAGTGCGGATAGCCGATCTAACGGATTCTATCGACTTTGCCTTTCTACGTTATCAGGAAATGGCTTTTTTACGCGATTCCTTAAAGACCAGTTTTATATTGGTTTTGTCGCTGGTTTTATTGTTAAGTTTATTAGCTGCTATTTGGGTGGCATTTATCAGTATTCGGCAAATAGTTGCTCCTGTTAAAGAATTGGTGAAAGGAACGCAAGCCGTTGCCAATGGAAATTATAAACAGCAATTACCTGTTATGAGTCAGGATGATTTGGGTTTTCTGGTTGAATCATTTAATGATATGACTCAACGAATTGCAAAGTCGCGTGATGAAACAAGAACTGCAGGTATTGAAGTTGAGCATCAGCGGGCTTACCTGGAAACGGTTTTATCCAATTTGACAGCAGGCGTTATTAGTTTTAGTGCTACTTATAACATAAGGACGGCTAACCAGGCGGCGTATAGGATATTACATGTACAGGTAAGTCATTTTGTTGGACAGACGTTATCTGATATTATCAAAGGACATGCAGAATTAACTCAATTACTAGAGGCGATACAAAATCTAATGGAGCGTGCTGAAGACATCTGGCAACGGCGATTTGCTTTTTTAGGGCCCAATGGACGGCAGGAGTTACTTTGTCGAGGCACACCTCTATTTTCTTCCTCTGGTGAGCGTGTTGGGGCTATTGTTGTTTTTGACGATGTGACTGATTTGATTCAGGCGCAAAAAAATGCAGCATGGGGTGAAGTTGCTAAGCGATTAGCGCATGAAATTAAAAATCCTTTAACTCCCATACAATTATCAGCGGAACGATTACAGCACAAGTTAGCCTCAGAGTTATCAGAAAAATCAGCGAAAATTTTGCAACGATCAACACAAACTATTGTTCAGCAAGTAGAAGCAATGAAATCCATGGTTGATGATTTTGCCGAATATGCCCGACCGAGCAAAAAACAGGTGGAGTCTATTAATCTGAACAAGCTGGTGAATGAGGTGCTAGCTCTGTATATGTTAGGATCTGAGATAACGATTGTGAGCACATTTAATTCTGAAAATGTTGTTATTGAAGCTGATCCCGTTAGTATCAGACAGGTTTTGCATAATTTGGTTAAAAATGCGCAGGAAGCGATAGAGGGTAAAGGACAAATTGAAATAAAAATCGACAAAGTGTTACGAAATGATGCGGAGTATGTTGAATTAGCCGTTTATGATACGGGTTGTGGTCTAGATGAAGAGCAGATAGAAACAGTGTTTGAGCCTTATGTGACAACAAAAGGCAAGGGTACTGGATTAGGTCTGGCTATCGTAAAGAAAATTATTGAAGAACATGGTGGTGTAATCTGGGTAGATACGACATATAATACCGGAGCTGGGTTTATTATCCAGTTACCCACTATTTAGGAAAAAACATTGAATACAGAGCAGCCTTATATACTCGTTGTTGATGATGAGCCTGACATCAGACAGCTGGTTACAGAGATTCTTGAAGATGAAGGTTATCAAGTTGAAATGGCAGAAAATGCCGCATCGGCAAGGGATAAAAAAGAGCAGCATCAACCACAATTGATTTTACTGGATATCTGGATGCCTGATACTGATGGCATTACCCTGTTAAAAGAATGGGTGGCAGAAGACGAATCACTTTGTCCTGTTATTATGATGTCTGGACACGGTTCTGTTGAATCAGCTGTGGAAGCAACAAGATTAGGTGCCTATGACTTTTTAGAAAAACCTTTATCTTTAGCAAAACTACTTTTAACCGTTGAGAGAGCGCTTCAAGCGAGTTATTTGCAATTAGAAAATGCGGGGCTTAAACAACAGTTAATGTTGGATATAGAGCCCGTAGGAAAAAGCGTTATAGTAGAACGTACTAAAGAGCAGTTGAAACGGTTAGCTCAGCATCATGCTAAATTACTACTTGTCGGTGAGGCGGGTGTAGGAAAAGAATTGTTTGCCCGATACCTACATAATAATACAGCGCGTCGTGATGGCCCTTTTGTTGATGTGGCTGTGGGCAGCATTTCGCCGGAAAATTCAGCGGTAGAATTTTTTGGAAAAGAAGAAGCAGGCAAAATATACCAAGGACTTCTTGAGCAGGCGCATGGAGGAACTCTGTTTTTAGGGGAAATTGCAGGAATGGATTCGGAAACTCAGGCCCGGTTACTGAGTGCGCTGGAATCCAGTTCATTTCTTCGCGTGGGAGGGAGTGAATCAGTTCGGGTAGATGTGAGGGTTGTAGCATCAACACGTGTAGCACTAGACGAAGAAGTAAATGCAGGCAGGTTTCGGCAAGATTTATATTACTTATTGAATGAAGTTGCTCTCGATATCAGTCCATTAAGAGATCATGGGGAAGATGTGCCGGGTCTGCTAAGTTATTATGTGGATTATTTTATTAATGTGGAAAAACTGCCTTTTAGAAAGTTTTCTATGGCGGCACAAAATTATTTACGAAATTATAGCTGGCCGGGAAATGTAAGGGAATTACGGAATCTGGTTCAGCGTTTAATGATATTAGGTGCAGGGGATGATATTGAGTTAGATGAGGTAAAAGCAGCGTTGGGTTCTATTGCTGACGAGCCTGTATTAAATTCATCCGTACCTGAATTTTTTAATCTACCGTTGAAAGAAGCAAGAGAGCATTTTGAAAAATCCTACCTTGAGTACCATTTTGAAAAAAATGCAGGAAGTGTCGCTAAGTTGGCTGCTTCGATAGGGATGGAAAGGACGCATTTGTATCGTAAATTACATGCCTTAAAGATAAAACTATAAATTGGCTTGAAGTTTCTTGTTAAATTTAGTAGAATTCTCGCTCTTTATTATAGCCTTAACAAATTACTAAGTAACGATGAGAACATTTAGTGCAAAGCCAGCAGAAGTTAAGCGCGATTGGTACGTAATTGATGCAGAAGGAAAGACTCTGGGTCGCCTTGCTACTGAAATTGCACGACGTCTTCGCGGTAAACATAAACCAGAATACACACCACATGTAGATACCGGTGATTACATTATTGTAGTTAATGCGGAAAAGATTGGTGTTACCGGAAACAAAGAAAACGATAAGATGTACCACCATCATACAGGTTATGTAGGTAATTTAAAGTCAGTAAGTTTAGGTAAATTAAGAAAAACCTTCCCTGATCGCATCATTAATAAGGCGGTTGAAGGAATGTTACCTAAAAACCCATTGGGGCGTGCAATGTTTAAAAAACTGAAAGTATATTCAGGTCCTTCGCACGATCATCAGGCGCAACAACCTAAAGTTTTGGAATTATAGGATAGACTATGGCAGCTCAATATTATGGAACAGGTCGTCGTAAAAGTGCTGTGGCACGAGTTTACGCAGTAACTGGTACAGGAAAATTTACTATTAACAGCCAGTCTATAGAAGAATATTTTGGTCGTAAAACTGACCAGATGGTTGCTAAACAACCGCTAGAACTTCTAGAAAAAACTGCAGACTTCGATCTTAATGTAATGGTTAAAGGCGGTGGTCCTTCTGGCCAGGCCGGTGCAATTCGTCATGGTTTGGCGAGAGCATTGATGGATTTTGATGAAGAATTACGTCCTCAATTAAGAGCGGCAGGTTATGTGACGCGTGACGCACGTGTTGTAGAGCGCAAAAAGGTTGGATTGCACAAAGCGAGAAAACGTCCTCAATACTCGAAACGTTAATAATTTATCAGAAAGTTTTTTTAAAACAATTCTGTTAAAAAAGGCCGTCGTCGAAAGACACGGCCTTTTTTGTTGTAAGCAGGTTGGGGCTACATCCGTAATATCTCACTCAAAATAGCTTTTCCGCAGTAGGTTTTTCTATTCTCGGACAGCCTCGTAGGGTTACTAAATAAGTCAGGTTTTATAAGAAAAAACGGCTTTTGTATTTCTCATTTTTGTATTTCGTCGATTGCTATTCTTCGGTAGTGGCTCCTGTAATTCTTTCGCTATATAGCAAAAAAAATCTGCATTAAAGGCGGTTGTTTTTTGTGGACACATATTAATTATGTTAGGCATGTGTCGGATTTGTATTTATAATAGAAGGGAATTTTCTATAAATAACGATAGTTTCATATGGTTTTATTGTAACTATTTGATTTATTTGGGGTGGTTGGCGTGGTGAATAATAAATATAAGCAAGGGAAAGTGGGGCTGATGAAAAATACGGTCGTTTATTTGTTAGCAAGTGCTTTTCTGTTAAATAGTCAATCGGCACCTGCAGCGGGTATTGGTGTACCAGATACTGTAAAACCGGGAGCGGTAAGGCCGCAGTTAAAGATTCAAAGACCACCTAAACTTGATATTAAACATTCTGTTGATATTCCCGCTGTAGTAGACCGCCCCTTTGGTATTGACGATGGACCAAAAATTTTGGTTTCTACCATACATCTTACTGGGCAAGCGACTGATAGACCAAAGTACGGTATCAGTGTCAAAGCAATGCAAAAACTTTTGCAAAGCGAGTTAAATGCTTATCCTGAAGGCATAACCATGGGGCAAATGCAGGAAATTGCCGATAAGTTGACCAGTTATTATAGAGAACGCGGATTTATTTTGGCGCAAGCTTTTGTTCCTTCTCAGAAAGTAACATCTGATAGTATAGAAATTAAAGTCCTGGAAGGGCGGCTGGGGAAAGTATTTGCAGAAAATAATGAGCATTATTCATTGGGTATGTTAAGGCGTGCATTAGCTCCATTAATAGGTGAGCCCGTAGTTAAAGATGAGATTGAAAGTGCCGTTTTAGAGCTATTTGATTTACCAGGGTTAGAGGTGTCAGCCGTTTTTAGACCGGGTGAAAAAGAAATAGGAACAACAGATATTGTTCTAAAAGTACAGGAAGAAACTATATTTAATCTAGTAGCTAATGTCGATAACTATGGCTCACAGTTTAGTGGTGAATACAGGCCTAGATTGGATGCCATTCTAAATAATCCAACAGGTAATGGCGATGTGTTTTCTGCCTCATTTATGCATGCTTTAGATCCGGGATTAACACAGTTTGGAGCGGTTAATTATCAGGTGCCCGTGTTTACACCTTATTCATCACATCCACTAACCGTGGGAATATCCATAAGTCATGAAAAGTTTAAAGTGGGTGGCGAATTAAAAGATTTAGATTTAAAAGGGGAGACTTCCACAGCCGGTGTATTTTTCAAATACCCTTTGTTAAAAAGTCGTTTGGGAACAGTAGATATTCAACTCGATTTAACACGTAAACGAGCGAGAACGCTCGCTACAGGTATAAGGGAAAGTTCGGACGATTTATCCGTGTTAACTGCCGGAGTTAATTTTGAATATGTTGATTTGGCGTTGGGTAATGCACGTGGTGCTGGAAATCAAGGTGGTATTTTTGTGGTGCAGGGCTTTAGTGACGTTTTGGGTTCGATGAATAGGATCGTTACTCTAGCGGATGGACCTAACAAATCGAGTCGACAAGGTGGTTCGGGTGAATTTGCAGGTGGGGAATTTACAAAACTTGTTGGTAATTTGACACGACTTCAAACTTTAGGATGGGGAACTTCTTTGTTATTAAGAGTGGATGGACAATGGTCAGATGATCTATTAGTATCGTTAGAGCAATATTCTTTGGGTGGACCTTTTAATGTGAGAGCATATCCACAGTCAGAATTTTTAGTAGACTCTGCTTATTTTGGCTCAGCAGAATTTGCAGTGAATGCACCAGGTTTTACTGATGTACCCGCTTTTTGGGGGTACACTTGGGGAGACATAATACAATTCTCAACCTTTGTTGATTATGTGGCGGGTTTTACCAACGATCCCCGCTCAGGTGTAAAGGTGCAAAAAAACCTTGCTGGCTATGGTTTTGGTGCCAAGTTTACCTTGCCGGGCATTTTACAAATGAATTTGACCACGGCTTTTCCTATTACCAGTCAAGATGCCAGCAACAGCCATAAACCACAGACATTCTTTAGTGTCAGTGTTCAGTACTAATTGATTAAGGGTTTAGAGATGAAAAATAAGCATATAAAAAAAAACCATACAATTAAACCATTAGTCTATGGCATTCGAACAGCTATCTTTACTGCCGGAATGGCGGCAGCTACTTCAGGTGTGGTTATTGCTGGACCCACTGGAGGAGTCATTACTCATGGTTCGGGTCAAATAAGTAATCCTAATGCACAGTCAACAATTATCAATCAAAATAGTCAAAGACTGGTTGCTAATTGGCAAACTTATAATATTAGACCTGGAGAAACTGTCACATATAAACAGCCCAATTCATCGGCAATAGCACTCAATCATATTTTAGATCAAAACCCCAGTCAGATTTTCGGCTCATTAAATGCCAATGGCCGTGTTTTTTTGGTGAATCCAAATGGCATGTATTTTGGCAAGTCAGCCCGTGTTAATGTGGGTAGCCTGGTTGCTACAACATTAAAAATTGACAGCAAAAAATTCATGAACGGCATGAATGTTTTTGGCGATCTTAATATCCCGGCAGGAGACGGTGTGATTGTTAACCAGGGTCTGTTGCAAGCAGCCACTGGAGGCAGCATTTCATTAATCGCAGGGGAAGTGCGAAACGAAGGAGTTATCGTAGCAAACTTGGGGCATGTAAATCTGGCTTCAGGTAGAAAAGCAACACTAGACTTTGATGGTGACGGCCTTATTCAGTTTGAGATTCAAGGAAATATTGAACAAAACACAAGCCAGGCTGAAAATGCAGTGCTCAATAGTGGGGAAATCATTGCAAATGGTGGGCAAGTATTATTAACCGCTGCCGCAGCCAAAGACGTATTTACCAATGTGGTGAATAACGAAGGGATTATCAGAGCTAACAGTATAGAAAACCGTAATGGAGAAATCTTTCTGGTTGGTATAGATGCCGGTATTGTAAGAGATAGCGGTCTATTAGATGCGAGTGGAAAGGATGCCGGTGAAACAGGCGGAACTATTAAGCTGTTAGGTGAAAAAGTTGGACTATTTAATGCAGAATTAAATGTTTCAGGTAATGCGGGTGGTGGTGAAGTCCTTGTAGGGGGTAACGAGCAAGGTAAAGGTGAGGAGCGCAATGCGACTTATACATATATCGATAAGAATACTACTATAAATGCTGATGCTATAGAAATGGGTGATGGTGGAAAGGTTATTGTTTGGGCGGATGATACGACACGATTTTATGGAAATATTACAGCAAAAGGAGGCTATCGCTTTGGAAATGGAGGATTCGTAGAAATATCGGGTAAGAAAAACTTGGCTGTCAGAGGCGGTGTCGATTTATCTTCTGCTAATGGAAACGTGGGATCTTTACTTATAGATCCTGATGATATAGTCATAGCAGATGGGGCAGGTGGTGCAAATGATGGAGAATTAGGCGCACTTGATGGTACCGTTGCGTTTGCAGATGGAGGTAATGTTACCTTTACCATTTCAGAACAAGTTTTAGAGGGACTCTCGTCTTTACTTGATATTTTACTGCAGGCAAATAATACAATTACAATTAATGACTTAACGGATAATGCTTTAACATTAGACCAGACAGGCAGTGTGACGTTCCAAACTGGAACGGGTGATTTCAGTATGAATGCAGGTGACTTAATTGATTTGACAGGTGGAGCAAATCTAAATATTGCAGTGGGGGGGGGGATTTCTATTGGAGGTGTTTCTACTACGGGTTCTCTTACTATGTCATCTTCAGGTGCTATTACCGGTAGTGGAGCATTAGTTATTGGTTCGGAAACTTCACTGACAGCGGGTAGTGCTAATAACATCACACTCAATAACGCTGGAAATGACTTCAGTAGTGTTTCAATTAACAGTGCTAATGACGTCTCTTTAGTTGATCTGAATGGCTTAGTGTTAGGAGCATCAACAGTGACTGGAAATTTAGCAGTTACAGCCACAACAGGAAATATAATAGATAGTGGTACTGTGACAGTAGGCGGTAATGCCGACTTTACGACCATAGCGACTGGCGCAAATATAGATTTAGGAACGCTAGATGTTGCCGGAACCATAGCCGTAAACACAGCTGTTGGAGGGAGCGTATTAAATTTGACTAATGCTAATGGGCTGAATTTTCAAACCTCTTCAGTGGGCGGGAATCTAAATGCCACGGCCACAACAGGAAATATAACAGATAGTGGGACAGTGACAGTAGGCGGTAATGCAGACTTTACCACTTCTACTGCTGATGCAGATATAGATTTAGGAACACTAAATGTTGTCGGAACCGTTGCAGTGCATACGACAGGAACGGGAGGTGATGTACTGAATTTGACTAATGCCAATGGAATAAATTTTCAAACCTCATCAGTGGGCGGGAATCTAACTGCCACCGCCACAACAGGAAATATAACAGATAGTGGTACTGTGACAGTAGGCGGTAATGCCGACTTTACTACCATAGCGACTGGCGCAAATATAGATTTAGGAACGTTAGATGTTGCCGGAACCATAGCCGTAAACACAGCTGTTGGAGGGAGCGTATTAAATTTGACTAATGCCAATGGACTGAATTTTCAAACCTCATCAGTGGGCGGGAATCTAAATGCCACCGCCACAACAGGAAATATAATAGATAGTGGTACAGTGATAGTAGGTGGTAATGCCGACTTTACCACCTCTACTGCTGATGCAGATATAGATTTAGGGACACTAAATGTTTTCGGAACCGTTGCAGTGCATACGACAGGAACGGGAGGTGATGTACTGAATTTGACTAATGCCAATGGACTGAATTTTCAAACCTCTTCAGTGGGCGGAAATCTAAATGCCACCGCCACAACAGGAAATATAATAGATAGTGGTACAGTGACAGTAAGCGGCAATGCCTCATTTACTACCGCAGCCGCGAATGCAGATATTGATCTGGGAAGCTTGGCAGTCACCAGTTCAACCGCAGTCAATACCACTGGCACAACAGGGAATGTGACACTGGTAAATAACACCGCACTGGACCTGGCAGCCAGTATAGTGCACGGTGATTTAATGGTTACTTTGACGGGTAATGGAAATTTAACTGATAGTGGTCCGATAGTTGTGGACGGTACCGCATTCTTTGATGTTGGTATTACGAATGATATTATTTTAGACAACCCAGCAAATGATTTTAGTACTAATTCTCTTTCTATTCTGGCTGCAAATAATGCCACTATCACGGATAAAAATGCAATTAATTTAAGTGGAGTGACTGTTCAAAATGATTTCACTCTAAATGCCGGGGGAGATGTGACAACCACTGCTGATTTAACTGTTGGTGGAGATACAAAAATCATATCATCAAATTCTGATGTTATTCTGGGTGGTAAAGATCATTCGGCAAAATTAAAGGGTGCTGTTTCAATTACGGCTCATAATGCTCAAGTTATACGAAATGATACAGGTCCTTCTTCCGTATTAAATTTGGAAATAATTGATTTGACTGGTATTGGGGTGTTTGTTTCTGGTGCTGAAATTAATAGAGCTGGTCCAGAAGGTAATTCAACAAGCTTTATTAAGGCGAATGAGTTGTTTTTAAAATCAGACAGAATTGGAACACAGACTAATCCATTAGAATTAAAATTAGCTGGTGGAAATGGACCCGTTTTTGTTGACTCACCAAATGATGCTTTTTTTGATGGTGAGTTCAATTTTTCACGCTCTGGTACCTTCTTCTTTGACTTAGATAGTGTAACGAATAAAATCTTTACACAGTTTGTGGGACAAAATGGTTTGAATGCTGGTATTCGAAACGTTACTCTTGATCGTTTAAATGGCGCTGAAAGAGGGCGTTTGATTGATACAGAAAGTGCTGTTGTTGATGCTGCTTTATTTGATGAAAGTGTAACCATGTTCTCAATACTGGATCCAGGTTTGTTACTTCCTTCTGATCAGTTAGAAGACGATGAGGATGACGAGGATGTTGCTCAGAGTTGGAATATAGAAGATAAGTTACAACAAAATGAAGCAGGGCAATGGGAGCTTCAAGGCTCGTCAGAAATGTTTGATTTTTCTGATAAGATGGACGATGAATTAACTGTAAGTTCTAATCAATAACAAATGAATAGAATTTACTATTTGAGTTTGAACTGAAAAGTAACGTATGGAGCGATGAAAAAACTCTCTTTAATACTTTTCACAAACGTATTGAAAAGTATGCTGTATATATGATGAGGAAAAACTATTATGCCCCCAGCAGCAAGAATAACTGATATGCATGTTTGTCCGATGTTTGATGGACCGAAACCTCATGTAGGTGGGCCTATTTCAAAAGGTGAACCTACAGTTTTAATAGGGATGATGCCTGCTGCCAGAGTGGGTGATATGTGTGTTTGTGTTGGTCCGCCCGATACCATTGCTATGGGTTCTTCCAGCGTTATGATTGGGAATATGCCTGCTGCCAGGTTGGGTGATAGCACTGCCCATGGCGGGAAAATTGTAGTCGGTTATCCAACTGTGATGATTGGTGGTTAGAATATAAATGTTACTTTCCAGGGACATGTGTCATTTCTCGTGAAACGAGGGATCATGAAAATATTGTGTGTTGATTGAGTTTTAAGATTTCTCCCGTTGGTCGAAATGACAGGAGAGTCAAAGAGTGTTCTTTTCTGAACAGTCCTCGCAAGTCTATTTTTTTTTCTGTGAGTTAAAGTTAGCAGGCATAAAAACTAAACATCGCATCACAGATAGCATGAATTAACAAAGAAATTATTGATTTTTAACATAACGGAGAATTAAATGTCTGGATTATTCTTTTATAAGAATATTGAACCACTCAATAAAGAAAAACATAAGGGCTATAAACTGGCACCTGCGGAGAATGGATTTTCCTTTGTAAAGGAATCTATCGCTGTTTTACTGGCAGGTGCTGAATTTATCGAAGCGAGTAAAGAATTTTCTATTG